>CASDLT010000057.1 GCA_949281375.1 uncultured Nitrosomonas sp. | reverse complement strand
TCAGACCCTCTTGACTATGTTGTATCGCTCGACGCACCGCCTCAGTCGTGCGGGCGCTTCCGTGCAGTATTTGTCCCATAATTCTTCCCTCCGTAAGTGGCTGTATATTACTCCACCACACAGCGGGACTAAACACCTAATGAAATTTCAAAAGAAAACTACACATGGCGAGTAGCGCATAGAGAGATTTTCTATTAAATTAAGAAATGTTATTTTGTTGGTTGTGGTAAAAACCAATAATAAGTTATTAATTATATTGATTATTTGGCGGAGAAGGCGGGATTCGAACCCGCGGTACGGTTTGAGCCGTACACACGCTTTCCAGGCGTGCACCTTCAGCCGCTCGGTCACTTCTCCAGATTAACAAACAGCAGGGGGCCAAGAATAAACCAGTTCTACAATTCGGGCAAATTTGTTTTCCATGATGATGTAATTACGGCAGAACCGGGTCAGCTTAAAAATTGCCAGGTGTTGAACGTTGCTCCTTGCCCAATCGTGACGCCATTCGGGTCATGAATGTTCCAGATGATTGCGTTATTGACAAGAAAGCGTTGTCCCGCGCTGGAAATACGGATGCCCCGATAGTTGGAGATGTAGCCCTGCGTTCTGGCTTGTTCCAGCATGCGTTCGCGCTCTTCGCGGATGGGTGCTTCGGCAGTGAGGCGAGAGGGAGTCTGCGTAAAATGCTGCCAGTCCATCGCCCATAAAACGAGCGCTTTCTGATTGCCGTAATTCAATATCGGATCCGGATCCCTTCCGTGCGACGCCACCACAAAATTACTCTGGAACAAGCGCTCGGCTTGTTGAGAAGGGGTGCCAAGACGATCTATGAGATCTTGGCCGAGCCAGTGTGCATAACTATCAAGTAAATACTGGCACCATTGTATGGTGCACGGATGATTCCAGTCATGAGTCATGGTTTTTCGGTTATTAATGATGTTCGAATTCCAGCCGGCCTTCGCGCCGGATTAAATCATCAATCGTGAGTCCCACGGCTGATACGCCGTCAAAAACGGTTCCTGCTCTTTTTTTATTGAAATGTTCCAGCATGGTTGCATACGCTCTTGGCGGTAACGAGAAGAGCTTGACTTCCTTGACTATTAGCAAGGCATTTTTTATATAAAATTCAACAAATTCCTTTACCTCTGGCTTCTCGGCCGCCTGAATATTGACATAAATAAAAATGGGGCGCGACAGTGGCTGATAATCGCCATCTTCGACGGTTTCAGCCGAAGGTAAAACCGCGCCTGTGCCATTATTGATGGCCACTGCCGCAACTTTGTCTTGATTCTCGTCGTAATATGCGAAGTTCACAAACCCGAGAGCATTTTTCTCGGCAGCGATAGCATCGATCAATGCAGCATGATTCTTTGATTGGGTAAAATCAGTGCGGCTTGATCTGGCCTTGCCAATAATGGCCTCGGTAAAATAATCATAAGTGCCGGAATCGATATCTGCACCAAATAATTTGATGCTTTCGTCGGGCCACATGGAATTGATTTGATTCCATCGAGTGATTCTACCTTGCGCCGCAGGTTCCCATATTTTTTTAAGTTCAGCCATCGTCATCGTTTTTGCCCAGCTGTTGGCAGGATTGATCGCCACCGTGATGGCATCGAAAGCGACAGGTATTTCAATATATCGCACGCGGGCATTGTTGCATTCTTTGATCTCATGCTTAAGAATAGGGCGAGAAGCGTTTACGATATCTATTTCTCCGCGGCAGAATTTCCTGAAACCTCCGCTACTGCCCGAGATGTTGACTGAGGTTTCAACGATATTCTTTTTTGCGGTCTCAAATTTATCCACCATTGTCTTGGTGATCGGATAGACAGTACTGGAACCATCAATACGGATGACCGATTGCGCATGGATGCTGCTCGTGCCGCTCATCAATAACCAGATGGCGATGATTGTGTTCAATTGTGTAAGACGCTGTCGAAACATTTCACTCTCCCTGAAAGGTGGTAGGAAAATTTTAGTTGTGTTTCTTCTCATGACAGTATGTGAAAATCTCACATTCACTGCAAGATGCAACCTAAAATTCAATAGCCCGCTGGATTGATCGGACATTCAGTTTAATCGGAATTGCCACTGGGTAATGGATCGAGTCATTTTTGCATGGATCCTAGAAATCTATCGTCCATTGCGTCAAGAATGCGCTGAAATTAGCATTGTCCCAGCCGTTCGTGCGCGCTCCCGCCCCGCCTGAATATCCTTCGGTGTTAGTGATGGGCGTTCTTGCCGTGTTGATGTCGAGCATGTGGACGACATTGGCCTGAAATTTTACATTCGAATGCGGATACCAATTCAAGCCGAATCTAAGCATATTGGCGCGGCCGCCTTTGATAACGCCGGAGTTCATGTCGATATAATCATACCCGGCTGCGATTTCCCATGCGCCCCAACCTGGACCACTCAGTTGGAATGGGCGATGAGGTTTGATGCGGTTTGCTGCTCCATTTCTGACATGATAAGCTCTTGATTCCCCTGTGAGAAAGTAACTTACATAACCGTAGTACCCCGTAAGGTGCTCGCTGTCATACCCAACACCATTGATGTTGGTGCGCAGAAATTCACCTTGCGCCGAGAAAGGCCCATAAACGAACCAGGTTTCTGCGCCATACCGGTCATAGCTGGTCACTTGTCTACGAGCTGGATCATTGAGCGCGCCTGAGCTTAAGTTGCCAGTATTGAGGATATTGGTACGATCGACGTTAGTGCCAGGGAAAGCGAAGAAAGACATGCCACCACCTCCGCCGGTCTGACCTTCACCCACCATCGTGCCATCGGCGCGGTATTGCGTGTTGACATCGGTGTGACCGGCTGAAATACCGATATGCATGAACTTGGTGTCGTCGATCATCCATGGCCTGCCGCTGATACGGCCAATACCCTGCCAGCCGCTATCACCCGAGCCGTTATTGCGATTCTGATTGCCATTGGCATTCACTGATGTGGATGCAGATGACCAGGAACCAATCGGTTCTGTCTGAAAAGCCAGTCCTGTTTGCCAGCGCTTCACTGCATAGTTGAGACCTATCCCGGTCTTATAGGTATTGGGGTTGTCCACGAAGCTGTTCACTGACATATGACGTTCAATGAAAGTCAGATAGCGATTGCTTGCAGCTTCTTCCAAACTGAATGGTTCTTTGAACGATCCCACTTTGTATGACAGCGCGTCGGTATGATTCAAGCGCACGAAGGCATCGGTGATACCGGCACCGACAGAGCCATTGCCGCGACTAAAGTCATACTCGAATTTATAGTCCCAGATTTTGAAGAAAGTACCTTCTACGCCTAAACGTGCACGGCGAATGTTCATGCCGCTATTTAATTCATTGTCGGTATTGGTGCCCAATGCCGGATTAGGGTCATTAATGAAATTGTATTGAGAAGCAGGTTGTATCCGGCCATTGAGTGCGATGGAAAAATTCCCATCCTTGGTGGCCCAATGCAGTCCCCGGTCATCAAAAGTGCCATGAATCTTTTCAACTTCCTTCACACGTTCTTCAAGCACCGAAACATGGTTCTTGAGCTGCTCTTTTTCGGCCTTCTCCCGTATTCTTGCAAGCCGGTCATTGGCAACTTTATCATTCTCGTCAGCGGCAGAAGCGCCCTGAGCAATGCTTGATTCAGTCATTTCTGTATTTGGCGCAGGCTTTGCAGCAGTTTTTGAGGAAGTGTTTGATTTTTTCGAAGTGGTTCCTTTTTCTTCCTTGACATACGACCCCATGTGAATCCGGCCAGGACCAGGCTCGGCAAATATTTGCTTTGTCTTTGTGTCCACATATAAATCCAGCGCATATGCGCTGGGAATGTAACACAGGGGTATTGCAACGACGATTGCCAGAAAAAATCTGAAAGATTGCATAGTGTATTAATCCAGAATTTAAAAAATGAGTCATATAAATACTGGCAATCGTTATAAAGGAAGAATGTTACAGTTTTGTGACAATGACTTTTTGTTGTGGCCTCTGCGATGTGATTGGATTATAAAAATAAGAAAAAATTAATTCGTTTAGGAGTTGATATAGTTTATTGCTTTCATGGATGTAAGCATTGATCTAAGGAATTCGCTGCACGAGTGAACCGCTTCGTTGCACGGCACCTGCTGCTTCGTTTACGGTGTTGATACATCTCGGTTTCTGCCATCCGTGCGCCGTACGCTCGATCTCGTTCGTCGAACTATTCAGCATTTCCGTAAATTTGCATAGGGAACTTTCGTTGTGATGAACCTTGTCTAACTATTGTTAGTTTGATTCATTTCTTCTTACTAACTATCTTATTAAATAACTAATTAATAAGGAGGAATTAAAATGGCAACAACGTATGGTACAAGTAGTGCAAGCAAGAGCGCTGACTATGACATGTCGCTGTGGTACGACTCGAAGTACTACAAGTTGGGGATGTTGACGATGCTCTTAGTAGCGATATTTTGGGTATGGTACCAAAGGACGTTTGCGTATTCGCATGGTATGGACTCGATGGAACCGGAGTTTGACAAGGTATGGATGGGCCTGTGGCGCGTACACATGGCGCTGATGCCGCTGTTTGCGCTGGTGACC
>CASDLT010000056.1 GCA_949281375.1 uncultured Nitrosomonas sp. | reverse complement strand
TCAGACCCTCTTGACTATGTTGTATCGCTCGACGCACCGCCTCAGTCGTGCGGGCGCTTCCGTGCAGTATTTGTCCCATAATTCTTCCCTCCGTAAGTGGCTGTATATTACTCCACCACACAGCGGGACTAAACACCTAATTCATTTTGCAAAATGCGTTCGAAAGAGGCAGTTTATAAGCCGCTAATTGAGATTAAATTTTGAAAAATTAATTCATTTTATGCATGCGAAAATCAATCCTGAGCTCATTTCAGTTGAGCGGTTAGCTCACGAATAAGTTGGGATACAACTTGATCAAATGTCACTGACAATTTAAGACTGACCCACTAACGACAAATTAAAATTGAACTTCCTGGTGAAAAAATAGCTGCTTTTGAAGTTTTCAAAAGTAGTCTGTTTGAATATTGACTCAGGAGTTATTCGTGCAAATTCATGTACTACACCGACAAGGGCGAAGTATTCGCCAGATTGCAAGAACCTTAGGGGGCTCACATAACACGTTTCGCCATTGTTTGCCCAATGTCGCCAGGACGCCCATTTATCGCCGTCCCAAACGGATATACAAGCTAGAACCCTTCAAAACCTACCTACTAGAGTTCCTCAATGCGGCAGAACCTGAATGGACAACGGCGGCGGTGCTCTTTCGTGAACTGCAGGAGCAAGGTCATCAAGGCAAGGAAAGCACTCTGAAGAATTGGTTGCGCCCCACAAGACGTTTACACAAGAACCCGTCGTACATTTTGAGACCGATCCAAGGCAACAACTGCAGACGGATTTCACCACCATAGCCATGGCGGCCGTAACCAAGATGTTAATTGCAACAGTGGGTATGTCCGAGCCAGTTTCTGCGCTTTAGTGAGTCTGAGCGCCAGAAGGATTAGTTACGTGGCATTGAAGCGGCTTTGTATTACTTTAGGGGTGATACCCAGATCTGTTATCGATCATGCCAATTGCATCTTCAGCATCTTCATTGAGCGTAATGCCGATCACATGAGTCATGTCTGGGCAATGGATTTACGTTCAAATGCTTCAGATGCTCCTTTGTACGCTGATGAATCACCTGCGCGAAATAATTTCCTGCCGAACAGGCGATCAACGCCGCAGCGATCCGTATGAGGAATGAACTCAATTATAAGTTGCTATCAGCATTTCATGATGCGATTTCCATAAGAAATCGACACAAAGAGAAAAATCCTGTGCTGGGATCATTTCGCAAATCGAGTGATCAAGATCAATGCCGCATGCGCCGCCGCTCTCGCGGCTTCTAAATTACCATTGCTACCCTCTTCAACGACTACATTCAAAGTATCGATGCTCTGTTCCAGAAGGAAATGATCGACTTCCTCGTGCTGAACGCTCTTAATTGTATTTGCATGACCTCGTGCCGTTTGGGCATGCTGGACAATGGTTTTTGCATCTGACGCATGAATGGCGAAATAAGTTTGCACGATCGCTTGGGTCAAATGATCTATCTGGGGAAATGGCCCGAATGAAGCTGATGCTTGAAACGTGCAAGCCATCATCACGGATGCGATGATATTCAGTAATAATTTTTTTATCATACGGCTATTTCCCCTACATTGCGCTTGCCCTTATTCTTTCAATGTGCTCTTTGAGATGCTCCCAAAATCAGAGTGACGGAGATTATTTCGCCGCCTGCTTGAAATGATCGAGAGCATCATTGACCGCTTTCTTAGCTTCGTCGGTGTTACCCTTTTCGCCTTCTTTCATTGCATCGCTTAAGCATTTGATGCCTTCATCCAAATGCTTGCCTTCAATGACCCTGTCCTTATCATTTTTGGCGGCATGGGCGTATTTTTTTGCCTCTGCCGCATGTTCAGCCACAGATGTACCTTTATCCGACTTGAGAGCAGCTTCGGAGTGTTTGATCGCTTGATCGAGATTGCTGCTTGCCTGCGCGCTAAATGACATGAATGAAATTAACAAGACACTGGCGAATAATGATAGAAATTTCATAATAATCTCCAAGTTAATGAATATAAAAATAAAACAGAAATCTGCAACAATAATCAAGAAGCATCATCCTGACATGGAGGTTAACGTGTTGAATTGTGCGAATCTGTGCGCTAGCTAACTTTTCGGGAAATTGACTGTTTTATCAGTCATTGGAGGAGAAGGTGTAAAAAGTAGCGAGAGAAAGAAAATGCTCAAACTAAATAGAACGAGCAAATAACTGCGTCAAATGTTCAGCTAGCAATAGCTGAAAAATTGATACGGTACTTCTGATAAATGCTTCTGCAGTACACAAGGAGGAAAGTGCTGATCCGAATCAGCTAGCCAGTTTATTTAGCGTTGCCGTCGGCAGGTTTGTAAAAAATGAACTGATCCACTTCGGCTGTTTTTAGATATTTCTTGGACCAATCGGGAGTGACGGTCTGGTCATGAAAATACAGGGCGCCATGCGTTCGATCTTGGAATTGCCGGTTCAACGCTTTGCGCGCTATTTCTTTAGCAATCGCATAGGAATCATCTTCCTTGGCATCATCCGGACGACCATCGCACCACCAGGAGAACTGACAAGCACCCTGTTCGTGACCTTGTTTGACGACGTCACAAATCGTATTGGGAAAACCTTCGTGTCCGACCCGATTCATCACAACATTGGCAATGACTTCCATCGCTGCTGTTTCTGTGCCTCTGGCTTCCCAATATATGGTACGGGCAAGACATGTAATGCCATCTTCGAGTGGCTCGTCGCCGGCAGGATCGACTGCCTGCGCTTGTGGCTTGGTGATGAGTTGAGCCGGAGGCGTCTTGGATATTGTTTGCGATGCGGCTTTTTCTTCGAGAACTTCTGCTTTGTTTTTGGCTGTCTCCGCCAAAGACGCAGAGTCAGCCGCTGTGGTTATTTCACACATCAGCAATAGCGCCAAACTTAATGCCAGCCTATTGAACAAGAAATAGCCCGGCTTCGCCTTCAACAGATTCAATTGAATCAGTCGCACTTCAATTCATTGAAAAAGGAGGCGGATACGTACTGGGAGGTGTTTGCGTCTGAACTCGATTTTTCATCACGTTCTCCCATGCTGATTTCAGCATTTCCATGACCTCCTGATGATGAGTATGCACCTCGACTTCACCCTTTTCTTCCGGAATCAGATGATTGTGACACTTACAAATGAAATCGACACTTTCCTGGAATAATGCCGGTTCAACACGACTCAAAGAATAAGAACACAGCAACTTTGCTTCATGTTGTTCCAGCAAATTACACCAGAATTCCTCGACTTGCATCGCTTCGTGATATTTGCCTTGATCCCATAACAAAGCCACCATGCCACCGAATATTCTCACGTTCCCGAATCTCAATCGCAGAATTTCAACGTGTGTTCCGACGTATTCCTGAAAAAACTCCTCATCAAGGACGCCATCAATCGTAAATCGGGAAATCAAAAATTCGGCGTCAAAAAATCGGATTTGACCTTGATTCTTAATTGACTGCACATCCAATCCCAGTAAAGACAGTTGCGCCATTACAGCCGATCGTAAAGCCGGTTTGGCAACCACCATCATGGCTTCATCGTTGTGGAAACCTTCCATGAGATAACGGGTGAGCTGTTCAACCTGAGAAGTATCATCGGGACAAACCTCAACTCTATGTTTACCTGAGGAACCTGCCAAGTACCAGGATTTATTTAGTGAGTCCATAGAAAACCTTTGGGTATTTGAGGGAATGATGACTAAAGAATATATAAAACATTTTCCCAGTTCAATATGATTTTGAAAAACCTGAGTGAGTAGTTATTTTCTCTACGCATTTTGTTAATGAAAATCACCTTCTTTGTCTGTCTTTCCTGCAATGCAGATTGTCATTCCGATCTGATTAATGAAGGCTCCCAGGTTTTTTTCAGAAGCATCCATGATTCTTTTCCGCAACATCCGGCGTTAAAAAACCGTTGTCGCTTTTGAGCAACAGATGCTAAACACCGACGCTCACAACGATTCACAGATATTGACTTATTCCTCAAAAACAATAATTTCAATATATTTATCATTCATTTATTATTGTCAACCGCACAGCATAACAATCTAATCAACATCGCGCATCAATCGCCGCTCCACTAAATCGCCCCTCGGCAGGATGTCATTTCAAACCGGAGAGTCTTTCCTTGGGAGCAGTATTTAGAAAATCCGTTTCTATTAAACAAAAATAGCCAATTCCAAGGATTTTTGTTAGGTGTTTAGTCCCACGGTGTGGTGGAATGGGTTAACGATAAATCGTTCCGGTTCAATTGTCCATATTTTGCAGATGTATTCATAAGGCGCGAGGCCTCTGAGTGTTTTAAGCTTTCGGGCGAAGTTGTATGCCATTAAGAAGCTGTGCAGATGGGCTTTCAGCTGATTGTGTGAGTTGTAGTAGTAACGCTTTACGGTTGC
>CASDLT010000055.1 GCA_949281375.1 uncultured Nitrosomonas sp. | reverse complement strand
GATGTGTTGATGTGTTGATGTGTTGATGTGTTGATGTGTTGATGTGTTGATGTGTTGATGTTATAATTTTGTGATATTATTATATCATATTGTCACACTACCGCACTATCATATTAGTATGATGTCATACTATTTTGTACTTCTAATATTCTATAATCACGATATGAAGAAGTTTTTATAGCATGATATTTTGATATACTTATATTTTAATATTACAATATCTAATTTATATAGATATGAGAATCTGGACTATCACTAATCAGAAAGGCGGGGCCGGTAAAACCGTGCTGGCAACCAATCTTGCGGTCGAAGGAAGCAGTAGGGGACTTAAAACCCTTTTAATCGATCTCGATCCACAACAGTCAGCAACTAAGTGGTGGGAAGCTAGAGAAGCTGAAGAACCACTTCTCATTAAATGCCTCTACAATCAAGTTATAGAGAATTTAGAAGCAGCGAAAAAACAAGGATTTGAATTGGTCATTATTGATACAGCGGGTAGGGAAGGGCTTATTCATACCGAGGCAATCGATAAAGCAAGTTTTGCGATTATTCCTTGCCAACCATCGCTGGATGATTGCCGAAGTGCATTACCCACAGTTGATATTATAAAAAATTCGAAAATTCCATTTTCCTTTGTTATTACTCGTTGCCCAACAAGCGGTGAAGACCTGCAGGAAGCTAAAAACAGCCTTTCTGCAATTGGACTTGTTTGTAACACGCCAACTTATGAACGTAAATGTTATAAACGTGCCTATGCTGATAATTTAAGCGTCAAGGAATATGATGCAAGCGATAAAGGGGCAGGGGAGATAACTGCAATTTTTGAATATATTTATTCCAAGGAAGATCGGCTAGGAAAACAGATATAACTGAACGAGGAACAATGTATGAGTAAAAGAAAAGCATCTTTAGGACTTACGACAATCATTGAAGACAATATTGAACATCCCCAGGAGCTCAGTCCAGCTACAGAAACCGCTATTAATGAAAATGTGAAATCCCGGCCTGGTGTCAGAAAGAAACAATCGATCCCGATTTATGTTGATCCTCTTCTTCACGATGCCTTGCATGTTCTAGTCTTCTCTGAGAGGCATAAGAAAGCTTCTTTTCAGTCTTTATTTATTGAAGCATTAGATCTACTTTTTAAACAACGCGGATTGCCTTCTGTTGATGAAATAACACGGGGAGAAAAGGTTATAAATTTATAATATTTGAATATTATGATGTCATATGATTGTGATATTATTTCAATACTTAAATATTCGGCTAGAACGATATCTTCAGTGTCTTTGTAAATAGCGTTCTAGAGCTATTACTAATAAATTTTTTGCTTTGATGCCATTACTAGATAATCGAAGGGTACATATTTGGGCGTTATAAAATTACAGCCCCTAAATTTTTATTTTTTTAATGACTTAATCTAATGCATTGTCAGGTTGTTCAAATGAAATCTTCAGATGTGTGCCAGTAGCCTCGGCAATACGTTGTAGTATTTTATCGTTGCGTTATGAGCTCATCTTTCTAGGCGCGCAATCAAAGATTGCTAGTTGGCTTTCAATTAATAAGCTAACTCAGACTGCACCAGTTCTCCTAAATTCCGAGCCTCAATAGTTGCTGAAGCAATTGAAATTCTTGGGTTACCATTATTGTTTCCGCCGAGGTACTGAGATGAAAAACAAAAGCAAGAACTCTTAGGCCGAATGCAGCGCCAATACCATCAGAAGCATCAGTGGCGATTGAATAAGGATGGCTTATACATTCCGCACTCCTACGCCGAAACCAAGCTAAAAAGCCTTTCGTTGTGTGACGACGTAGGGTTTATTCTCAATGATCGGCGGGTCATTGTCTGGTGGCAGCACCCGCGTTATATCTACAGTAGCGTTATTGAAGAACAATCGCGGGACCGGGTTGGCCCAAACCCGCAGGATGGCTATTCGAAGCCGCGACAACCAATTTCAAGCCAGTTGGCAAATCCCGCACAAAAGTCGTCAGCTATACCTCCCGTCGGCCTTCGGCTGAGCAAGATGCTTACTACGAACACTTACTTACTGTACGTCAGCAAATAGAAGCTGAAGGGATTGATCTGGAGATCTCCCTTTCATGGAAAAGGGAACGTTTGAATTGGGCGACGGGTGTTAGCCTGATTGTTCCGTTGGAAGTCAGAAATGAAGAGGAATTAGGACAAGTAGCCGCCTTGGCAAAACGCTCGTTGCTCGGGCAGACGACATTACAAAATGAGTTTCCTGAGTATCGATATGGTAAGACGGATTGGCTTCGTGAACAGGGGACTGACCAATGACGCATACCACCACTCATCCCAATTCGTTGCTGATGGAAATCCGTGCGCTAATTGAGGATGCCCGACACCAGGTGGCTCACGCCGCGAATGCTGGACTAACCATTGCTTATTGGCGTATTGATAAGCGACTTCTGCGAGAAAATTTGACCGATGGCCGGGGCGATTACGGCCAGAAGATTCTTGCATCACTGGCACAACAATTGGAGCTGGAATACGGCAAGGGTTTCAGTTATTTAGACCTAACACGGATGGGCCGATTTGCCGAGTTGTTCCCGGACGAGCGAATTCTTGTATCGCTGATACAAGAATTGACCTGGACTCATTTCATTGCTCTGTTGCCGCTGAAAGATCCGCTCGCACGCGAGTTCTATGCCGAAATGTGCCGCGTGGAACGTTGGAGTGTTCGCATCCTGCGACAGAAGATCAACGGCATGCTTTTTGAACGTACCGCCCTGTCAAAAAATAGTGAGGAGGTCGTTCGTCAGGATGACATGGTTTACTGAAACCGGACACTCCAGTTAAGAGAAAATAGCGTAACTGGAGGAAGAAATGGTAACGAGAAAACAATATACAAAAGAATTCAAATTAGATGCGATCAGCCTGGTATTGGATCATGGTCACACGACGACAGAAGTATCTCGAAACCTTGAGATCACGTCCAATATGTTGAGGAGGTGGATCAGGGAATATCAGGCAGATGATGCTGATCAGTCATTCCGGGGTAATGGGAAACTGACGCCAGAGCAGGAAGAAATTCGGCAGTTGAAAGCGCAAATCAAGCAGCTCAAGCTGGAGAGGGAAATACTAAAGGAAGCGACGGGGATTGAAGCGAAAGAAACGAAGTGAAATACTCGTTCATCACCCAAAGGAGAAAGACCTACCCGGTTGGTTTGATGTGCCAACTTATGGGTGTAAGCCGGAGTGCCTACTATGATTATGTCCGATGCACTGATAAGGGTTCTGCAGATTCCTGTCATCTGGAAATACTTGGAACAGTTAGGGACATAGCGAAATCCAGCCATTACAGCTATGGCAGTCGCAGAATCGGAAAAGCGCTGAATGCGCGAGGTTATCGGGTTGGCCGCTGGAAGGCTCGAAATCTGATGCAAAAAGCGGGTGTGCAGGTCAAATACCGGAAGAAGTACAAAGTAACTACTGACAGTAATCACAAACAACCGGTATTCGGGAACAAACTGAATCGACAGTTTGATGTTGCCAGACCGGATCAAGTCTATGTGAGCGATGTCACTTACATTTAGACTCAGAAAGGTGGTTGGCTGGAGTATGAGTACAAGGATGAAAGCAAGACTGGTTTGTGATGCATTGCAGATGGCTGTCTGGCAACACCAGCCACAAGAAGGACTGATCGTACATTCGGATCGCGGATCGCAATATGCCAGTCGCGAATAATTTGAAGCCTTTTATTGACTCAGTTAGCATCATCTGGACGTGGTGCTGCCGGCAAACAAGAAATTAATAAATGAGACGCTATGACAGATATGCCTGACGTACAAACAGAACTATGTAAGCAATGCAAAAGTGCAATCCCCAGTGGGGCGCGAATCTGCTCAAAGTGCAATTCATATCAAGATTGGCGCAGCGTAATTCCATTTTCCAACACTGCACTTGCTCTGCTTACTGCGCTTGTTTCTGTCGTCGGGATTGCAGCCCCCGCTGTTTACAATGTCGTTCATAAGCCTCGTTCAGAAGCGGTGCTAACCATGCCATCGGTAGACGGCACAACTCTTAGGGTGGTAGCAATAAATCGTGGAGATGCACCTGCCTCTCTTATCAAGGCATGGGTAGACAGCGAATACCTGGCAGCGGCAACAAAAATCCGACTTAGGAATGACTCAGATGCCATCATTCACCCTGGTAGTCAGTTGCTCACATTCGACATCGTCCCCCTTCTGGACGAGGATGATTCTTATCGCAGCTCGTTAGAAATGCTCACTTATATTACCCAAAACAAAGAGGCACCACGGACAGAAATTCGATTCCATGTATTTCAGTCCGATGGCCGCTTTGCCGTACAAGCAATTTCTTTAGATGCGGGGCAACTTTTCTCCCTGTTGCGATCCAACTCTGATCGCTGCTCCGCAGTTAAAGAAATAAACTTTGAAAATGGATGTATTGGGAGAGGAACTCCTCCCGAAGAGCGATTCCCTAGAGAATCAGACACCATACCTAAAGGGTTGGTTGATGAGCTTGAAATACGCATAAATCGACAGCAGGAAGCTGCTGCAAGAAATGCACAAAAACAGTAGTCACACCAAATGCTCTACTTATACGGTTGCTATGAAAAGAAGCACCTCGCTTCATCAAGCGAGGTGCCACAAGCGTCAAGATGACTGAGGCTTGCTGCGGGATCAGATCAGGTCGTGCGTGCGTCCTTGTTTTCGATCAGGCGGGCATAGACCGTCACTGGGAACGAAGGATCGTCGATGACCACCGACAGGTAATTCCGCTCGGTCTCGCTAGTTTTCTTCCACGCCGCGCCGAAGTCGTGGCTGCCGCTTGCAGGCGGTAGTCGGGGGCGCTCTCGTTGTAGCCCTTGTCGTTGGGAGTCAGCTTGACCTTGACGTTGAGCGTCAGGGTGCGGAGCGTGCCGGTGAAGCCGTTCTGAACGGTGAAGGCTGGCGAATGCCAGCCCCTTTAGGGATGAGCGGATAGCCAACCTGGAGCAGCGCGATCCGCGCAGCGGAGACGCAAGCATTATTATTTTGATTATATTATTAATGCGGTTAATCGACAACTCAACGCCAATTCAGCGAAGAAAACATGTCAACTAGTAAATCGAAAACAGTCAAGTCCCATTGCCCGACTTGCAATGGTGAGCGGACGTGCAAAATTCATGGCCAAGTGACCAAAAATTGGGAATGGGAAGATAGGCAGGGGCATAGTGCAAACGGCGGCAACAACCACTCGTTGCTGGAGTGCCTCGGATGTGAGACGGTGTTTTACGAAAGGTCAAGCTGGAACAGTGAGGATATGGACTTTTGGTATGACGAGGAAGGAAGTACGTGCGGAGAACCGACTCTCAATAAGAGTACATATCCAAAGCCAGAAAGCAAGCGCAAGCCAACTTGGCTTGACAGCATTGCAAGCACAGACTCTCAAATCGCCAATATATTGACTGAAATGTATACGGCTTATGATAACGAGTCATACATTCTGACTGCCATCGGCCTTCGAACTGCCTTAGATAGAGGCACCGAGCTACTTGAGATTGACCCAGCGATTTCTTTTGAAGAAAAGCTCGATTCATTAAAAGAATCAGGCTGGATTGGTGAAACTGAGAAGGAAATCCTCGGCATTGTCACCAATGCAGGTAATGCCGCAGCCCATCGCGGATGGGAACCCAGTGCCCATGAAATAGTACAACTTTTATCTGCGCTAGAAGTTTTTCTTCAGAAGTCGTTTATCGTGGGAAAAAAAGTATTAAAAATTAATGGGAATATCCCACCCAAACCCAAGAGAAAAAAGAAAGGGAAACATGGCGCATGAGGGGCGCGCAAAATTTTCCTAAAGCCGGAATGACAGCAGTCGTTATACTCCCCAGCAGTATTCATGAAGCAGGCAATACTCTGAGAATCCTGTTTTCTTTTTCAACCCGATGGAGAACTGAACCATGCAACATACCCAAAAAGGTTTTACTTTGATTGAATTGATGATCGTCGT
>CASDLT010000054.1 GCA_949281375.1 uncultured Nitrosomonas sp. | reverse complement strand
CTACTTAATACTAATTAATTAGTACTGCTCTATTTTCTTCTCGGCAGCCAAATTAGCCTTTTTTCTCCCCTAATTCAGCTACACTTCGCAGGCTAGTCGACCTTGGGGTTTAAAGTCAAGTCATTTGTCATAAAATACCCTTTAAATAACGCGCCTTTTCAACGGAGAAAAGCTCGTTAGAATATTTATTCAATTACTTAGATAAGACTTCAAAATCGATATTTAAAATAAAATTAGCTTTTAAAGAAGAAAATCGAATTAATTTACCTCACCCTTCTGTTTTTTTATAATTATCTTATTCCATCGAAGCCACACTCTTAATTGCCGGAACTCTTCCACATCAAGACTATCTACTACAATCACCAGGCTTTGAGGAAGGAATTTTCCTTCCAATTTTAAATTAACCACTGTGAGAAAAGGTGCCACAAAAGAATCTTCTAATACGCTGCAGATACAAGACTCGCCAGAACGCAGTGTCAATTGACATGGCGCCTCATCTGATAAGACCAAAATTTTGATCGCATTAGCGCCAGTCAAGAGTACATTCATTCTTAGGTAATAAATCAAGCTGATTATCAACGCGGCAACGCCCAACGTTTTTAGTTCTTCTGATAATGGCAGGAGGTATATTGAGAAAATAGCCATCAAGTGAAGTGATATCAAAATTATGGCAAGTCTAAAAGAAGGCTTCGGGTAAATAGCCAGCGTTGCCATTCAGTGATAAATCCTTTCAATCTACTTAGAGATACATTTGCTACTGACTACAGTCAGTTAAGCCCTTATAATCATCGCCCATTTCATTTTATCAATCAGCACAGCACCATGAACCCCGTCTGGCAATCTTATTTACACAATCACCAAGCTATTATTGAAAATAACTGTGTTATTCATTTTGGCGATGTCTCATCAGAGTTGCAACATGCTCAAACCAATACCATCATTACTGATCTGTCACATTTTGATCTGATCCGTTTCTCAGGAAACGATGCTAGAGCTTTTCTCCAGAGCCAATTAACCTGTGATATTCATCAAGTCAGCATGCACGCAGCCCGCTATGGTAGTTACTGCACTGCTAAAGGTCGGATTTTGACCAACTTCATGCTATGGCAACAGAAGGATGATGTAATCATGGAATTACCAGCCAATCTATCGGTTTCCATATTGAAACGGCTTGGCATCTATGTCTTGCGCGCAAAGGTTAAATTATCCCCTGCAAATGCTGATCTGGTTAGAATAGGCCTCGCTGGTACACATGCCTTGTCGCTCATCCAAGATATCCTTAATCGTCCAATCAATCGTCATGAATTTCTAGAAGTCATTGAGCATGAGTCTACTCAAATTATTTGCCTACCTCAACAACGCTTCGAATTGATCACTTCAATAGATAATGCACCTTTTCTTTGGGAACGTCTGAGTGCACAAGCTAAACCTGTCGGAATTGCTTGTTGGAATTGGTTAACTATTCAAGCGGGGGTTCCGATTATTTTAGCGGAAACTCAAGAAATGTTTTTGCCCCAAATGATCAATTTAGATGTAATCGGCGGGATCAGTTTCAAAAAAGGATGTTATCCAGGACAAGAAATCGTTGCCCGCACGCATTATCTTGGAACAATTAAACGCCGTATGCATCTGGCGCATATTGATACAGCGGAAATAATTAAACCCGGCGATATATTATTCAGCGAAAATATAGAAGATCAATCCTGTGGAACTATTGTCAACGTTGCTCCATCACCGCAGGGTGGATTTGATGTGTTAGCGGTCATACAACAGAACAGTCTTGACAGTTGTACCATACACTGGAAATCACTGACAGGTCCAACTCTAGAACTGATGCCTCTTCCTTACTCATTATCTTTGTGAGCAATTATTTGCTCCAGTACTTGAGCATTCAACACTCTCCTTCATGAGTTAACACATTAAAATTAAAAATTCTCATACCTCATAGTTTTATACCGCAATAATTGTTACAGAATCTTTCAGCTATCCAAAATTAAGCATAATATTCAATAGATTCTAACGGATTTCAAGCCATTGCACTAGAAACAGCATTTACTAGCAAGCTCGCCTTGTTCTTGGTAGAATCGCCAAGCTAGTCTCATTGACTGTGAACACCAGTAATTAGTACAGTAATTTTGTGCTTTTCAAACCAATGGCGCGATATCTGTTTTCTTCTAATTCAAACAAGCTTTGGTTATGTATGCGTTACATTCTTAACAACCAACCAAATAACTTACCGAAAAACAGCATCGTTTTTTCTATAAATAGAATCACCACGAAAACACCTCGCAATTTCTAAGGTGCACTTTATAAGAATGAAAAGGAACTGTTATGTCCCATAGTTCAACGCAAATCAATAAATATCTGAAGAGTTTACAAAAACATCTTGCTGACGAGCATCCTGACAATCCTACCCTCGCAAATGCGGTAAAAAGTTTTAGAAAGATGGATTATGTTGGTCACAGCATGGGACTGCTCGATAAAGACGAATCTTATGCAACCTGCGTGACCTGGTGGCCTATGATCGCGGTACTAGGTACATTTTCTGCCGGCAAATCTACCTATATCAATTCATACTTGGATATGCCGCTGCAGCGCACTGGGACTCAAGCTGTCGATGACAAATTCACAGTCATTTGCTATAGCCGACATAACGAAGCAAAAACCCTTCCAGGTATTGCACTTGATGCAGATCCACGTTTTCCTTTTTTCCAGATCAGCCGGAGCATCGAGGAAATATCCGAAGCCGGGCAAGAACGCATTGATGCTTATCTTCAGCTAAAAACCTGTCCATCGGAAAAAATTCGCGGAAAAATACTGATCGATTCACCTGGTTTCGATGCTGATGATCAGCGTGCTTCCACATTACGATTAACTCAACATATCATTAACTTATCTGATTTAGTTCTGGTTTTTTTTGATGCTCGACATCCAGAACCTAAGGCCATGCAAGATACACTGGCTTATTTGGTTTCAGCCAGTGTTAACCGAGCGGACGCCAATAAGTTTCTTTATATTCTTAATCAAATTGATGTAACCGCTCAGGAGGACAACCCTGAAGAAGTCGTCTCTGCTTGGCAACGTTCATTGGCTGAGGTGGGGCTTGTGACGGGACGTTTTTATCGAATTTATAATCCAAAAGCTGCCGTCCCCATCGCCAACCCCAGCATCAGAGAACGTTTTGAAAAAAAACGTCTGGAAGATATGGCTGATATCAACTCACGCATGCATCAAATCGAAGTCGAACGTTCTTACCGAATTGTCGGAAAACTTGAGCAAACTGCCAAAGGAATCAAAAATCAAATTGTAAGCAAACTTTCCGATATGCTGAACAAGTGGAAAAGTAGAGTCATCCTGTTCGATGGTTTAGCTTTGGCCACTTTGACAATATTGGTGGGTATAGCCTTGACAGTGAGCGATTCATGGAGTCTGCTTAAAACATTACCGACCGAACTGATGCAAGGCGAAACGTCTGCACTGGTTATAACCGTATTATTGATAATCACTATTTTATATTCCCATTTTTCTATACGGCGCGCTGTTGCCAATAGTTTACTGAAGAAATTGGCTAACGAAATCGGAAATGATCACGAAGTCTATAGACAATACACACAAGCATTCAATAAAAGCACAGCAGCTTATCGTCCAATGTTTTTAAACGGTCCGGCGGGTTGGAATGAAGTTACGGAACAAACTATTGATGAAATTATCAATGAAGCCAATGATTACATTCAAGCATTGAACGACCAGTTTACCAATCCGTCAGGTAATGGCGAAGAAAATTCTCAGGTCTAATCCTCATTGAATACCTAAGCATACTTTCTATCGTTCAGGTACTTATATTTAAGTTGGAGAGCAGGCAGAATTTGTAATTCCATTTGCTCTCCAACAAAATTTTGCTTGGCTTTTCATGCTTCCAACAGATTCATTCTTTCAACTCAAAAAGCTCCTTCGTTGATTGATCTTCTGCATCAGATTTCCGGAGCTTCACTTGTCATAAAATCACATGCGTCTCCAGTTATTATTAATCGAGATCTATTCCCTGATCTGATCTTGGACAAGTGCACTTTTAAAGAGTAAAATTCCGGCTTTTCTTTTTATTAGTAATTGAGGAAATAGCAATGTCAATCACAATAGACCAAAAAGCACAGATAGTACGTGACTATCAAAGAGCTGATGGAGATACTGGCTCCCCAGAAGTTCAAGTAGCTCTTTTAACCATAAGAATCAATGACCTGATTGGTCATTTTAAAACTCATGTCAAAGATCACCATTCACGTCGTGGTTTGTTGCGTATGGTGGGGCGCCGCCGGAAATTGCTAGACTACCTTAAGCAACGTAATTTCGACACTTATCAAAATCTGATCGAACGTCTTGGTTTGCGTAAATAAATACTCGTTTCGCATGTTTGACTGAGAGCAAACTGAGTATTCATTCCCTGCTCTGATTTTCAATAATTAATATCGGTACCATCGATATTTGAGGATCTGAAGAGAAGGGAACATTCATCAGAAAAAGGACTGTTAATTGAAACCCATCAAGAAGAGTATCACCTACGGACGTCACCAACTTACCCTCGAAACAGGAGAAATAGCAAGACAGGCACATGGAGCTGTAGTGGTCACTATGGATGACACCGTCGTACTTGTTACTGTCGTCGGGGCAAAAACAATAAAACCCGGGCAAGATTTTTTCCCACTAACTGTTGATTATCAAGAAAAGTTTTATGCTGCGGGAAGAATACCAGGTAGTTTTTTCAAGCGAGAAGGCCGCCCCTCTGAAAAAGAAACACTTACATCAAGACTCATCGACCGCCCCATCCGCCCCCTCTTTCCTGAAGGCTTTTATAATGAAGTGCAAATCGTAGCGACTGTTCTGTCGTCCGATAATGAAATTGATGCTGATATACCCTCCATTATTGGGACATCGGCGGCGCTTATTCTTTCAGGGATACCCTTTGATGGCCCTCTTGGGGCTGCTCGTGTCGGCTATATCAATGATGAATACGTTCTTAATCCCACGACTTCTGAATTAAAAAACACTCGACTCAACTTAGTCGTTGCTGGAACTCAACAAGCAGTCCTCATGGTTGAATCTGAAGCAATAGAGCTTTCTGAAGAAGTCATGCTCGGCGCCGTCATGTATGGGCATGAGCAAATGCAAACCGTGATTGCGGCAATCAATGAATTTGCAGATGAAGCAGGAGTAACTGCATGGGACTGGACGCCCCCCGCCAAAGATACAGCGTTGGAAGATAAAATCGCCGGCCTGGCTGAGGCAGATCTGCGGCAAGCTTTCAAGATCAAGCAAAAACAAGCACGTTCAGAATCCATTGAAGAAATTAATCAGCGCTTAATTGCAGAATTAGATGTTGATACTGAAGCGGGACCTGATTTGCAGTCTTATAAGGAGGCTTTTTTTGCACTCGAATCAAAAATTGTGCGCAATCAAATTCTCGACGGTGAACCACGTATCGACGGCCGCGGAACGCGCACGGTCAGAGCAATAACCATTCGAAATGGAGTTCTCCCGCGCACTCATGGCTCAGCATTATTCACGCGTGGCGAAACACAGGCTTTGGCTGTCGCTACCTTGGGTACTGCACGTGACGAGCAAAAAATTGATTCTCTTCAAGGAGACTACAACGATCGGTTCATGCTGCATTACAACATGCCGCCGTTCGCGACAGGAGAAATAGGTCGTGTTGGTACACCAAAGCGTCGCGAAATTGGTCATGGACGTCTGGCTAAAAGAGCTCTTGCCGCAGTTTTGCCTTCCCCCGAGGAATTTGGATATTCATTACGAGTTGTATCAGAAATCACTGAATCGAACGGCTCGAGTTCGATGGCATCCGTCTGTGGTGGATGTCTTGCATTAATGGATGCAGGAGTTCCATTGAAGGCTCATGTTGCAGGTATTGCAATGGGTCTCATCAAGGAAGGCAATCGTTTCGCTGTGCTGACTGATATTCTGGGTGATGAAGACCATCTAGGAGACATGGATTTTAAAGTTGCAGGTACTGAAAAAGGCATTACTGCTTTACAAATGGACATTAAGATCCAGGGTATTACCAAAGAAATTATGCATGCTGCACTGATACAGGCTCATGAGGGCCGGTTGCATATTCTTAAAATCATGAGAGAAGCTTTGCCTTCAACCCGCGAGGATATCTCCATCCATGCACCACGCATTATCAAGCTCAGGATCAATCCTGAAAAAATACGCGACGTCATTGGTAAAGGCGGGGCAGTGATTCGTACTTTGACCGAAGAGACGGGCACAACGATTGACATCACCGACGATGGTCAGGTAACCATAGCGTGTGTGAGTGCCGAAGGTGGAGAATTAGCCAAGAAACGTATTGAGGATATTACGGCAGAAGTTGAAGTTGGCAAGGTTTATGACGGTACTGTCCTAAAGCTACTTGATTTTGGAGCAATCGTCAGCGTTCTGCCGGGCAAGGATGGACTTTTACATATTTCACAAATCGCTAGCGAGCGTGTTAATAATGTTTCTGATCACTTAACTGAAGGACAGCAAGTTCGTGTCAAGGTGCTTGAAGCAGATGACAAAGGCAGGTTACGGTTAAGTATGAAGGCTGCATTAGCTGAAAATGGCACGGAATCGATTACAGAAGAATCCTAACCATTCGGTCATATATATGAGTATCAGATGATTAATAAGCCCTGTTATACAACAGGGCTTATTAATTTAAACAGACACTTATCAAATCATTACTTAGCTATCTGCCTCTCCCTTATTTCATCAAGGGTTTTACAATCGATACAGAGGGTTGCAGTAGGTCTTGCTTCAAGTCGTTTTAAGCCGATTTCTATACCGCAGCTTTCACAATATCCATAATCCCCGGAATCTATTTTTCCGATTATTTCATCAATTTTCTTAATCAACTTACGTTCGCGATCGCGATTACGTAATTCTAGAGTCATGTCGGATTCTTGACTGGCGCGGTCATTGGGGTCAGCAAAAACCGTGGCCTCATCCTGCATGGTATGCACAGCCCGATCAATATCCTGACCTAATTCAATTTTCATATCCTCAAGTATTTTACGAAAATGCATGAGCTGCTCGGGGTTCATATACTCTTCGCCCGCTTTTGGTTCATAGGGAGTCACGTGTTTGCTTTGTAGCTCTTGGGGCATTGTTTATGGCTCCTGTTTTAAGTCCGGTCGCGTAAAAAACGCATACTAATATCAGAAAATTTATTACACAACAAGATATTTTTCAAAAATAGCGGATAAAAATATAGAGGCAGAGACATCGCAAACTTCCTCATAGCTTAGTCTACTCACTTTCAGAACAATATCTTCAATGTTATTGCTGATATGTCCTGCATTATCTTCTTTTTAACGAATGCTTTTCTGTTTTATCCTATTTTATCCATCAGCGAATCAAAAACAAGTACACGAAGAAATTGACGTTTCCTACCTAAGACGGTATAGTGTCGCCTTTTCCGGGGTGTAGCGTAGCCTGGTAGCGCGCCTGGTTTGGGACCAGGATGTCGGGAGTTCAAATCTCTCCACCCCGACCAATTTCAGCTCTATATTTTTAGAGCATAAAGCCCGACTTGGTGCCCGTAGCTCAATTGGATAGAGCACCAGCCTTCTAAGCTGGGGGTTACAGGTTCGATCCCTGTCGGGCATGCCACAGTATAAAAATTTTCCTTTCATTGTGGTGGCTGTAGCTCAGTTGGTAGAGTCCCGGATTGTGATTCCGGTTGTCGTGGGTTCGAGTCCCATCAGCCACCCCAGCTCGTGTATTAGCTACAAACTCTTGATAGCTACATTAGTTAACCTCAGATGATTCTTGATAATCGGCCGAATTTTTATTTTCGATTTCGCCAACCAACCCCATTGATTTATCAGGTTTAGGAATTACACCTCAACATCCCTTGTTTTCACCATTCCCGCCAGCCGCGTATTAATGGAAAATAAATCCCCCGTTTCACCTCACGTGAATCCAGTTGTTGCATGATGTGCGCATAATGATCAAGCTGACGCTGATAGCGAATTTTTTCGCGATCAAGAAACGCCTCAATATCAGATCCTTCATGGCTGCCAATCTTATAATCGATAACCCATCGAACTCCGCTCGAATCCAGAAAAGTCCTGTCGATAATCCAGCTCGTCGGCACAAGGTCGATGGCAGTGGTGATTTTCAGTTCGTTCTGAGCATGCTGTTGAGTACTTAAAATCCACCGTCCACGCTCATCACTGATTGCGTTAGTTAAAGCCGTCATAATTCGATCTAGGGCACTTTCGATTTCGTGGTCAGTTCCGATCATGCCATCAGCCAAGAGATTGTGTTTAAATTGGTCACGCAATGTCTGTAAGCGCATAACGGTCCAATTTTGCATCTCATCTTCGGCTATCCGCTCCAACCAGCGGTGAACTACATTCCCGACATGACGAGCCATTTCAGTCGCCCAGGAAAATTCTATTTCATTCTGTAAATGTTCAAGATCAGATGGTTTCCCCCATATAACGGAAGAAGGCGCATCAGGCAATTTCCATTTTGAGGGTAATCTATATCTGCAATAATTTTTCTGATGCTGAGAAGTGCAGTCTACATTATTGACATGATTATTTTCAGCTGCATGACATTGTGCTCTGGCGTGATAAATAGGTGCCACATTGCGCCACAGCCTGCTGAGTAATGAATGAGCCATGGGTAGAGATGGAGTCATTCTCCCGTCATCACCCGAGGACAAACCCGTATGCCCTAGTAAGTGCAAACATTTTTTTGCTCGCGTCGCAGCAACATACAACAAGCGGTCTGCCTCAAACAAGGCTTTATCTTGATCGAGTTTTTCAATCCACTGATAAATTGAATCACTCGCAGCTCCAACTTCCTGAATCGGGGCAAGCAACAAATCCATTTTTGCACCATCCTTTTCAGAAAATGTACGTGTCGGCTGCTCCATCCACTTGAGCAACTGTTTTTTGTTATTCCTTGGCGCCCGGCCGAGCCCGGGAACAATGACGGTATCGAATTCCAGTCCTTTCGCTTTATGAATCGTCATGATCTGCAGTAATTCATCGGCAGCAATGTCGGGTTTTGCATATAATTTGCTCAACCCCTGCTCAAAACGAAGTGGATCATGCACGATACCTCCCCGTTCGTTATTTTCAAGATAATCCAGAAAGATTTGAGCATCTTGCACAGCCCCCCCTCCTTCATTTCCCTTCTGGATATTTGCTCCCGGACCACCCAAAGCCATCCAGACTGCTTCAACAGTTCCGCGGAGTGGTTGGCGCTGTCGATGATTCATGCAAGGTTGGAGTATGGCTTTTAGCCGGTTTAAGCGTGCTCTTGCGTCTACTGAAATGGCATGCCAGCGAATTTCCTCGTTGAGCAGCGTCCACATCGTCACCTCTTTCTTGATCAGATCCGGATTACTTTCCGCTAATGCATTCAAGTCACTGAGCAACAAACCACACCAAGGTGCGCGTAAGAGTGCAAACCATGCGATCTGATCAGATGGATTCATGAGTACGCGAGTCAATGCCAGCAAGTCTTGTACGACAGGCTTATGATGCAACAATTCGATATCAACTGCGCGGAAGCGGATGCGATCCTGGACAATATGTTCAGTGATCGCGATCAAGTGATTGCGATTTCGCACCAGAATTGCAATGGTCCCTGTGGGGTCGTTCAATCGCGCCTTGTGGATTATTTCCACAACTTGGCGAGCTTCTTCCTCCGCATTCCTTCCCCAACAGGGATAGACCTTGACCGCATCACCAACCAACGCTGCATGCATCGCAACTGAAGGGGCATAGGCCACGGCGCCCATCGCCACGTTTTCGTGGCCGGGCATGAGGTCTGCAAATGCGGAATTGACCCAGTCAATAATACCCTGCTGGGAACGAAAGTTCGCACTGAGCGTAACCGGATGCAGCATTACGTGGCCAATGCCTTTATTTCGAGCCTGTAAGAAGAGCCCCACTTCAGCCTCGCGAAATCTATAAATCGACTGCATCGGATCGCCCACTACGAATAAAGTGCGGCCATCTTCCGCTTCCCAGCCAGCAGTCAGCTTTTCAATCAACTTGTATTGGCTGATGGATGTATCTTGAAACTCATCGATCATGATATGTTTGATACGATGATCCAGAGCTAACGCAAGATCTGTCGGCGCGTCGGCATCTCCTAGCGCTTGCAGCGCCCGTTGGGTAACTTCTGAAAAATCAACTTTTCCATGCGCTTGAAAAACAACATTCAGTTCCGCCACGGCGTAGGGCAGCAATCGGGTAATGACCGCCAAAATTTCCCACTGTGCGTTAGTATAATGCGGTGGAGGCAACGCTCGGATATCCTGCAATGCTTGCCGAACAGTGTTTTCAGCTGCAAGCAATCGAATCAATGTTTCCAAGCGATTTTTCCAATCCTTGGCTTGTTCTTTTTCACTTGCGCTATTCCCGGATGGAAACCCTTCCTTCACAGTAAATTTCTTTCGCCATTCACCGCTCTTATTCAGCAACAACTCCGCCGCGCTTTGCCAATGTTCGACATCAGCGATTGCAAGCGAAGTCAACTCTGTGCATGAGGTAATGGATGACGATATGCCTGCCTCCGCAAGATTGACCGCGGCATAGTGCAACAATGCCAGCAGCTCCTCATGCAGCGCGCTGGGTAACAATCCATAAACAAATTGCACTGCATCATGCCGCGAATGTTGTAGCGATTCCTCGAGTTCTTGCCGGGGAGCGCGCAAATGACGCAACCAGTGATCGCGTTTTGCGAGCATTTCCGTCAACAGTGACTCAATACGGCCTCTGTCGTTATCCAGGTGTTCGAATAACCGCTCAATATCAACCGCAATGTCGTGATCTCTATCGATGAGAGCGAGCGTGGCCCGTACGGCTTCTAAATAAAGTTCAGAAGCATCTTCGACGATATCAGGCTGTGCGCCGAAAGTTGATAACACCGGCATTTGCTGTGTCAAAGCAGCGCATAAGGAATCAATCGTCTGAATCCGCAAACGTTGCGGATTCTCTGCGATATGCCAGTTCGCTCGCTCGTTTCGCCGAAGCACCGCCAATGAAAGATCGCGGTTGAGGCTGGCATGCACAGTTTCAGCAGTACTTTCGGGTCGATCAGCATCAGCTAGTGCATTTAGCACACGTGTGCGCATCTCGGCCGCCGCCTTGCGGGTAAATGTGATTGCCACAATCTCTTCTGGTGCATCCACACAAGACAACAAGCGAAGATAACGTTGTATCAGGAGCGTTGTCTTACCTGATCCGGCCGGGGCCTGCACGATGAATGACTGAGCTGGATCCAGTACTTGTGCACGCTGTTGAGCATCAGGAATAGCCTTACGGTCAATCATTATCCTGTTCCGGCCCCATCGCCCCAGCGGCAATACTCTCATGAATCCGGCAAAACAATTGCATATCGCAAAATTCACAGGTTTTTGGAAAATTCTTGGGGTTCACATTGGCATCTCCAGCACAAAAACCTGCCGCCAATTTCGTCAGATTTTCACGCCACGCCGTCACAAGCTCCGTCCAGGTGCTATATTGCTTACATCCATTGACATGCTTGAAAGCCTTTACCCCTGGCAGCATATCTGATTCTCTTACCAATGCCGCAAAACCCATTTCACCTCTTTTCACAGCAGCAAATGCGACTCCTATGGCTTGCTGGTCAGTTTCCGTCATTGCCAGATAAAGCGGGAGCTGCGGCTCGTCCGGTCTTTCGCCAATCAATGCTTGAACTGATGGTTTGCTGGTTTTGTAATCGATCACGATACGATGTCCGATATCGATTTCATCCACCCGATCCAAGCGAACGCTCAATTCCAGATCGCCCACGCGGAGCATGCGTTTTTCTTCGACTGCCACAACCGCGAAAAAATTTCGTTTCCTCTCCTCATCGAGCCATTCACGCACGAGCAACAACAAACGCCGCACTTCAATTTCTGCGAACCGTCCCGAGAGCATCAATGGTTTGGCGCGTTGCATTTCAGCAATGGCCTCACGCGCCAAGCTTGCCAATAAACTTTCCAGTTCATCATCATGTAGAGCATCAAGTGCATCTTTGGTTTGCAATTTCCGCCACAGCTGCGCCAGTAGCTGATGAACCAGAATCCCTCGCTCAGAAGCATTTAATCCAGCATGAGGCAACAATGGACTTTCAATTCGCAGCCGATGTTTCGCCCATGCTCGAAATGGACATGCCGCGTAATCCTTGATCACCGCTGTTCCACCTGGCATTACTTGCGCCATGATATGTTGAGCCAAAGGAGGTATGTCACCCTCCTGGATCTGTTCCAGCTCGCATGATGATTTTATTAAATCCAGATGGGAAATTGTCGCCGTGTTGGAAGGTTGGATTTTTGTTATTCCTGCCAGCAGCGCGCTAGGTGTCAACTCTTCGCCAGCGTCGCCATCGTTGTATCTCGCATAACTGAAAATGGCTTCACGCGTATGAGCACACCATCCCTGCATCAGTCGCCGACAATACTGTAATGCTTCCATCGTTGAAGCCAAGGGCAATTTTGTTTTGCGTTGCAGTTCAAGTGGCAAGAAGGGATTAAAGTGAGTTTGCAACGGCCAATGCTTATCCGACAGTCCCATGACCCATACATAATCAAACTCCTGGTTCGCTGCTTCGAGCACGCCTAGAATTTGAATGGGTACTTCCGGGGTTTCAGGTTGAAACAAGGTTTCACTGGCCATTCTATACAAACGTCCAATGGCTTCTTGATAGGTTGTGCTGGGCACAATCCGATCAAACGAGGCAAACTCCGCAAGCAACGCTTGCCATTTTCTGTAGGTCTGATACTCACTGGAATTCAATTTGCGTTCGCCGGGAAATCCAATGATCCGCAACACTTCCGTGATCATCTTCGCGTAAGTTGCATGGCTCTCCTGCCTAGGAAGCTGTGTTTGGCGAAAGGTTATCAAATCCGATAACTGCTGCATCAAAAGCGGACACTTCAAGTCTCCTTCCGATTGCTGCAATAGCATCCATAAACGCTCAACGGTCATTATCGGTTCAGCATTCCAACGTATGCACGCATCGATCAAGACACGTTGTTCGAACTCGATCTCGGCCCCACCCAAAAATGGCGAACGAAACCAATGGCTCACGCGCTCGAATTCGATTTCCTGATCCAGGAGAAATAAGCATACAAGAGCTGCATCAATTAAAGGATATTGAGTAAGCATCTCACCCAACGAAATATTGAAGGGTGGAATCTGCTGGGCCACACCCGGCAGACCGAACCGGACATCAGGATACATGATGGTGCTGAAGATCCGTTTTAGCATATTGCGGTAGCTAGCTAATTCAGGCACCACGATACCGATACGCACAGTTTGATCGGTTTGTTCGATTTTGGAGCGCGCCCAAACAGCCGACTGATGGATCTCATCAAGAGAGCTGGCAAATTCGCAGAACTGAGCATTTTCTAAATGCTGATAATCCGCTATTCCTGAATGCAAAATAACAACTTCGCAACCGTAATCTCTCAAGGTATCGAAAAAAGTTAATTGCTGCGGCGTGAATACATCGAAACCATGGCAAATGAGTGTAGAGATTTTTTCAATACCCAGTGAAGCATAGTATTCTGAAATAAAATCACAAACACGCGCATGATCCAATTGTTGCGCATGCGCAGTCGCCGCCCGATAGGATTCTGCCCAGTCGAGGAATGCTCGAATATCATCATTCCAAAATTGATTTTCGATAAAAGGCGTCAAGTGCCACGCATGCATTAGTTGCCAGGCTTCTTTCACTAATTGCGCAGTTTGTGGAATTTTGAGTAATGTTTTACCGATTTCAGAGAATTGAATAATCTCTTCCCACAGCGCCTGTTCCTGAATCGGCGATAGCAAAAAAGGCAGACAAGTGTTTGCGCGATAAAGCGCATCGAGATACATACGTTCAATGAATGCTGCAAAAGGTACTACGTCAACAGTGTGCCAGACAGATATTTTCTGCTGGATTTGATGGGAATTGAATTGTGTTTTAAGCGTCAATGCCAGCCTGCGGTTAGGGGTAATTACCGCAGCACCGGCATTGATGCGCTTAAAAGCCTCTTTCTGGGAGATGTATGAAAATTGCGAAGAATTAACCATGCGGTATTAGAATTACCGCGGTTCTATCAACGCTGCAGTTGATCCAGTTTATCCTTGACGCTCGCCCATTCATCTGCATCCGGTAAAGCTTCTTTTTTCTCGATAATGGGGCGCCATTTCTTAGATAGTTCAGCATTCAATCCAATAAACTGCACTTGCTCATCAGGCACATCATCTTCAGCATAAATTGCTTCTACTGGGCATTCTGCAACACATAGCGTGCAGTCGATGCACTCATCGGGATCAATCACTAAAAAATTGGGACCTTCACGAAAACAATCCACCGGGCACACATCTACACAATCCGTGTATTTACATTTAATACAGTTTTCAGTTACTACATAAGCCATGACAACTATTCCTTGCTTGATGCTTTGATAGAATTCGGCATTTTAGCAGAATTTTATTTAACAACGCTAACATCACATCACTTCTGAGCGATGAAGAATCATTGATTAACATAGCGTCCTGTTATTCATCAAAAAGATTGCTTCAGTCTGGAATCTATCAGTAGAATTCTTCATTACTACATTTAAAGGAATCACCATGTACTCATTTAACGTTTTATACCGATTCGCGGCGATCTGCGCGACCTTGGGAATCGGGTTATTCCCACCTACCGCTCTGGCCAATCGAGTTGCCTGTTTTCATAGCAACATGGGAAATTTTTGTATCGAGCTTTTTGAAAGTCATGCCCCTCTCACCACAGCCAATTTCCTCAACTATATAAATACCGATGCATACCTTCATGGTATTTTCCACCGTAGCGTACCATCGTTTGTGATTCAAGGGGGGGGGTTCAAGATTGTCGATACCGCCAATGGCAAAACGATTGCTCCTGTCACACCGTTTGCTCCGGTTAAAAATGAATTCAAACTCCACAACACCCGCGGAACGGTTGCAATGGCAAAGCTCTCCGGCGATCCAGACAGCGCGACCAGTCAATGGTTTGTCAATCTCAACGATAAAAATTCCACCAACTTGGATATCCAAAACGGTGGATTTACCGTATTTGGACGAATCATTTTTGATGGAATGCTGGTTTTTGATGCAATCGAGAAACTGCCCATCGTTGATCTTGGCCCCAGTTTAACTGACACACCGCTGGTCAATTACAATAATGGATCACAGGTTTTATTCAGCAATTTTGTGCAAATAAATCAAGTTGAGGTTTTTGATACGACAGGTGTATTCAGCGAAGGAATAGCAAGTTTCGCGGTTGACATTGGAACAAATGAAGCGCTCGAAGTTAAATTGCGATTGATTCAAGTCCAGCCGTCATTGATATTTCAATTAGAGCCGCAGATTGCTTCGTTACCTGCAAAGCCCGCCAATGTCGCCACTTTTTCCAGTCAAAGCGGGCAGCTATTTATTCCATCAGTAATGATCGATTCTTCCACCATCGTTAAAAATGTGATCATGAACCTGACCGATCCGCAGACCTATCAATTTACGTTGCAGCAGTTCGAGTGATCATCGTGTTTTCAATTCTGGACTGGTGATGAGAAAGCCGGTCAGCCGAATTCTTATCATTAATGACGAAAAGCTCATTCTAAAAGAATTCATAAAAGGGCTTAATAATGCTGCGAAATCAATAGAAAATCCATTAGGGTTGGTTTTTTCTGGTGTAACTACGGCGCAAGAAGCTCTTCATTCAATTCAGCAGGATGGCGACATACAGGCAGTAATCGCTGATGACACGTTATACACTCTAAGAAATCATGGTCAGAAAGCACGCGACCTGCAAATGACAGCGTTGGAACTGGTGCAAAAAATCAGTCATTTCCGACCTGAGTTGAACATTTATATTTTAATTGCGCAGGAGCAGGAAGGTGAAGTCGTCGATGCCTTATTTTCAGAAACGGTGGATGGCTATTTTTATCGAGAAGAACGCGATTATCGGGGCATGTATCGCATTTTAAACGCACAGCTTCAAGAAAAAACCCATACCCCCTTTTATGATCAACTCAAAAAATATGTGCTCATGGCAAAGGATGCCTGGCACACTCCTGGCCATTCATCAGGTGATTCGCTGCGAGACAGCCCATGGGTAGGAGATTTTTATGAATTCATCGGTGAACATATTTTTCGCGCAGATTTATCCGTTTCGGTTCCCCTGCTCGATTCCCTGATGGAACCCACTGGCGTCATAGCTGAAGCGCAAAAGATCGCCGCCAAAGCATTTGGCTCGCAACGAACCTATTTCGCGACCAATGGAACATCGACTGCCAACAAAGTAATTTTCCAGACACTGCTAGCGCCTGGTGACAAGCTGATCTTGGATCGTAATTGTCACAAATCCATTCATCATGGGGTGGTGTTATCTGGGGCTCATCCTGTGTACTTGAATTCCTCCGTTAATAAAAAATTCCATATTTACGGGCCGGTATCCAAAAAAACGCTTTTTGAGGCAATTGACGAACACAATGATGCTCAGGCATTGATACTGACAAGCTGCACTTATGACGGATTGCGCTATGATTTGCCACCCATTATACAAGCCGCTCATGCAAGAGGGATCAAAGTCATCATCGATGAAGCGTGGTACGGTTTTGCCCGCTTCCATCCTGATTTCCGCCCAACGGCACTAGAAGCCGGCGCTGACTATGCTACGCAAAGTACTCATAAAGTGCTATCGGCTTTTTCTCAATCCAGCATGATTCATGTGAATGATCCAGATTTCAATGAACATTTGTTTCGGGAAAACTTCAATATGCACACATCCACCAGTCCGCAGTACAGTATGATCGCAAGTCTGGATGTCGCACGAAAACAAATTGTGCTTGAAGGTTACAAACTTCTTTCCCGCACCCTGGAGCTGGCAAATGAACTACGCGCTCAAATCAATGCAACGGGTGTATTTCAAGTTCTCGAGCTTTCAGAACTTTTATCGGATGAAGTTAAACACGATAACATTCTGCTCGACCCGACCAAAGTAACGATTGATATTTCACGTTGCGGCCTTACAATTGAAGAGCTTATTAAAGAATTATTTGAGCGTTTTAACATCCAGGTAGAAAAATCAACCTTCAACACTTTAACTTTACTTCTTACCATCGGCACCACACGAAGCAAAGTATCCCGTCTGTATGATGCATTGATGCGTATCGCGCGGGAAAACAGATCCTTACGCCGATTTTATCAAACGGTTGAAATTCCGGTGTTTACTGAACTCGGATATTTGCCACGCGATGCATTCTATTGCAATGGAGAACTGACACCGCTTTTGAATGAAGAAGAAAAGATAAATCTTAATCTCAGCGGCAGAATATGCGCAGATCAAATAACACCTTATCCGCCGGGTATTCCGGTATTGGTTCCTGGGCAGATCATATCCCAGGAAATTATTCATTATATAGTCAGCATGCTGCGTTCACAAAAACGTATCGAAATTCACGGCATAGTTTATGATGGTTACTTACCCTGTTTGAGATTAATTACAGCTACGGAAGAAAAAAAATTAATCCGGCTGAACTGATAGACCGGTTGAATACTCGACGTTTATTTCTGTTTATTTGCTGCCGGTGAAAGGAACAACGCCGGCAAGGCTTTGGACTGTTTATGCCGACTATGATGATTCAGGGTTCGATCGGTCTGAGTGCCTCCAACGTGCGCCATATGCATATCCATGTGCTTGGATACATAAGGTTGCGTAAACAATGGATCACTGGTTTTCTCTGCGCGTTTTGACTTTCTTAAGAACACATCATTGCTGATTCGCACGATAGAGTCGCTATTTCTCTTCGGAACACCCGATTGAGCTCGCTTGTTTTTTTTCTCATCAGAATAGGAGATATTCTTGGCAGATACGGATGGTGATTTCTTGGAGTCAAAATCGCTGATTTCTTCCACGGATATCTTGGTATTCAGAAGTTTCTCAACTCCAGCCAAAAGTTTATCTTCTTCTTTGCTGACTAAAGAAATGGCAAACCCTTTGGCGCCTGCCCGTCCTGTTCTGCCAATGCGGTGAATATAATCTTCAGGATTGTTGGGTAATTCAAAATTAATCACATGAGTTAGTTCTTCAATATCAATGCCTCGGGCCGCCACATCCGTAGCAACTAGAACACTGATCTGTCCCTGTTTGAAGTTTTCGAGCGCTTGAGTTCGCTGTAACTGATTTCTATCGCCATGAATTGCTGCGTTTGAGATTCCAGTACGTTCCAGTCTTTGTGCCACGCGGTCTGCTGTAATTTTTGTTCTTGTGAATACAAGCACTTGCTTCAACGCATGTTGCTTGATCAGAAAATTTAGTAGCTCATGTTTGTGAGCTGACCCAACGGGATGAACGATGTGCGTAATCAATTCGCTAACGGAATTCTGTTTTGCAACTTCAATCAGTACAGGATTCACTAATATCTTGTTAGCAAGCTTCTTGATTTCATCCGAAAATGTCGCCGAAAACATCAAATTCTGGCGTTTTTCAGGTAACAAATCGATAATCTGCCTGATAGCCGGTAAAAACCCCATATCCAACATTCGGTCAGCTTCATCCAGAATTAATATTTCCACTTTTGCTAATGATAATGTTTTCTGCTGCAAGTGATCTAATAAGCGACCTGGAGTTGCCACTAAAATTTCTATTCCTGAACGAACAGCTTCTATTTGTGCATCGATATTCACTCCACCATAAATGACGGTTGATCTGATCACCGAATATTTTCCATACGTTTTAACACTCTCATGCACCTGCACAGCGAGTTCTCGAGTCGGTACCAAAATGAGCGCACGAATGGGATGTCGGGCTGGAGACATACTGCTATTAGCAAATGTTTCCAATTTCTGCAGCATGGGAAGCGTGAAGCTTGCCGTCTTTCCTGTGCCTGTTTGTGCTCCGCCCATTACATCGTAATTTTTTAATATGATGGGAATCGCCTGTTCTTGTATCAATGTTGGTTTTGCATATCCCTGATCAGAGACAGCTCGCAATAATTCGGCCGATAAGCCGAGTTGCTCAAAAGACATATTTCTGCTACTCCTACTTAAAAACTTTTTATTTACATTTATTAGAGAAGCGCTAAAGAATTACTGCATTCAGTCATACTTTTAAATTGAATTCAAAATCCATTCACCGCTCATAAAGTATATTTTTCCAGATTTCGTAGTTGACCTGACTCTTTACTATTCGGTAGTTTTCCTTAACCAGACGATAATTTAACGTTAAATTTAAGGAAATCGGTCAGTTCTATTTTTCGTTATCAAAGAAAAATTGCATTGATCCAATTTGGAATTTCCAAAAAAATAAGAACCCGTACAAAGAAATTTTGCACGGGTTCTTAACATTTACTGCATCAATTTTCATTCTAAATCTGAAAATCCGATCGAAGGAAAATTAGAATCGGCGACTGATCTATTCTTCGTCTTCCTCATCTTCATCATCGGCATCTTCGCTGCGAGAGTCACTGGTTGCTGCCCCAGATTCGCTCTCTCCGCCTTCTTCGTCATCCTCTTCGTCTTCTTCCTCTTCCCCGCCACCACCGTCTTCATCCTTGGCCAGCACCATCTTGCCAGCTGCCAAGCTCGCATTCAGATCCGTCTTCGCCACTTCTTCATGTACCAGATTCTGATGACAGTCAATACAGGTCGCGCCTTCCGTCTTCATCTTCTTATGCGCTTCCTGTGCGTCCGCTCCTGGGGGATTCGGGTTCTTATGACAATCCCTGCACGTCACACTGTCCCATTTCTTCAGGTTCATCCGCGCGTCGTGCGCCATGATCAAACGACGTTCGTTAAATTTCTCCAGCGTCGAGTAATCATTCACCAGTTCCAGATACAATTCCCTAGCTCCATCCACAGCATGCGTATATAACGCCAGATGGAAATTCTTGAATCCCTGCGGTATATGACAGTCCTTACAGCCAGGATTCACTCCCAGCGCTCCATAGTGCGTCGACTCTTTCAGTTCCTTTTGCGTATAGGTCATCGAGTGGCAGCTGGTGCAGAATTCTTCGGTCGATAGCGCCGCTTCTCCTCCAAATACTACCGCTACCATTACAATGCCCAGCAGTCCTCCCGTCAGCAGAGTCCCTATCGCTCCTTTTTGTAAACCGGTCATTACTCTTTTCCTTTATCTTTTTTGTCTTTGGTCTTTTCTTTGGCGCTTGCCTGGAATTCGTCATGATATTTGAATTTCGGTTCGCCTACGAAGGTGCCGTCCAGCTTGTAGTGTTCGTGCATCGCTTTCACATCTTTGACCATCTTGTCAAAGTCAAACGTGTACTTCGGATCCACTGCCGGGGTAAATGGCGTGTACGGTGCTTTGGCTCCTTTCCATGGCGATCCTTCATAGTTCAGGTGACAGGCTGCGCAGGCTTCTTCAAACTGGAAGTCCTGGCCTTTGTCGGCAACCACTTTGCGTTGGGTCGTCGTGCCTTTGCTCTCAAACGCCTGACCTGCCTTGCGGTGGTCGCCTCGGTAGTTTTTACCAGGGCCATGACAGGATTCACAGCCTACGGCCGCCAGCGGTTTCTTCGCCGCTTCTATCGTGTAGCCGCCTTTTTTGCCAAATCCGTCAACGTGACAGCCAACGCAGTCCTTGTCTTGCGTGTAGTCTTTTTCAGGGTCCAGCTTGGCTTTGACTTTCGCTTCCTTGCGGGTGCCAGCCTTCAACGATTCCATCGCTTTGGCGTGCGCCGTATCTTTCCACGATTTGGCTTGTGATTTGTGGCATGAGCTGCATTTCGTGCGGCCTTCGTACGTGTCTGCCAGTGCTGCGCCAGAGAATAATGCAGTCATCGCCAGTACTGCAAATAGATATGTGATCGGGTGCTTCATCCTTCCTCCTTTATGCTTTTGCTTTTTTTAATTCAATCTTCGATGGCTTCGTATTGTACGCTATCATCGCATGGTGTAAATGACTATGTATCTGTCCTGAGTATTTTTTAAGGCAGCTTGTATACCCAGTATCCGCCTTGCTGATAGATCAGTTGCGCTACGTCAAGGTCTATCGGCGAAGGCTTTTCTACAAAAGGCAGCATTCGTGCTAACAGTGTGTCACCACTCGCTTTGTCGCTCAGAAAGAAGGCCCGGATTTCGTTGTCAGATATCGATTGCAGGGTATAGGTGTCAAAGTCGTTTTCCTTGACCTGCACTTTCATCTGATTGATCATGCCGTGCATGTTTCCAGTCATCGGGAAATTCTGATAAGCCACGCCAATCTTGTCCGGGTACATGACGCCCAGTTTGTATAGGTCGGTGACATGGATGATGACGTAGGTTTCCCGGTCTGAGCCTACCAGTTCTCGCAAGGCTTTCACGCCTTCGGCCGCCGGTTGTGCCAGTGCTTGACTGAAGCGTTTGAATTGGTCGCGTTCCGTCTGTTTGGCCTGGCTTTTCCAGAAACGTTCTTCATAGGCTTGGATGGCCGAGCTTTGTTCCAGCCAGGGTACCGGCACCATCATCGGTTCATTCAGATGGCTGGTAAAGAGTGCATCGTGTCCAGTGAGCAGCTTGAGTTGCCGTGATGTGTCCCACCACGATAGGATGAGCGCGTCTTGCGGGGCGTGTTTCTTGAGTGCCGCAGCCAATATCGTCAGTTCGGATGGCTTGCGGTCAAAATTGTAGAGTATTTCGTTAGTGCTGTTCTTCCAGTAAATCAGTATCGGAGAGCCGTCGCTGTCGCGTGCCGTGATGAATTCGGCTATCGGCTTGTCTAGCCCTTCTGCCTGAACCTGGTATTGACTCAGTTTCAAGTCCGGCCAGCCACTCGATAAGTCCATCTTCGGAAATTGCTTACTGTCGCCTTCCGAGATTAACTGATACTGGTATGGGGCGGGCTCCGGTTTGAACCAGACATACGCAAACCAGCCCAATAAAATCAAACCTCCCGTCACCAGCAGGATGCCTAATGACGGGAGTATCTTGTCTGCCGGCCGTACTGCCTTGGCAGTACGGCCTTCTACGTCAGCGCCTATCAAGCTTCGTTTTGCTTACGTTTGCGCCAGCCTGCCAGCGCCAGAGTGCCAGCTAGCAGCATGCCGCCTCCTAAACCGCCCAGCGAGATTTTCTCTGCTGTGCCGTCCAAGTCGAGCAGACTTGCTTTCTTCGCGGATTCAAGATTCTTCACACGTTCCTGCAGTTTTACCATTTCACGAATGCGTGTGTTTTCGTCTTGAATTTCAACATATGCGCGATTGATCGGACCCCAGCCTTCCGTATAGGTCCAGCCGCCTGGGTTGACGTGTGCCAAACCTACGTGCATCTTGGCCAGATCGTTTTCATGCATTTCCAGCACTTTCAGCTCGATCGCTGCCGGGCTGTTGCCTTTCGACCAGAACAGCTGTGCAAAATAAGCATAGCCTTCTTTCTCTGGCGCAGGCGGTGCAGGACGATTGGTCTTCTGACCCGTCAGCAGCCCTTCCTTGTACAGTTGATGAACGATGTCGTTGGCTTCCTGGTATTTCGCCAAGCCTTCCAGCGTGCCTTTGTCCATCAGGTCCAGGTAGGAGCGCGCAAAACGTTCCGAGTGACATTGCGTACAGGTAACTACCCATGAGTCCAGACGTTTTTCCGCCCATTCGCTTTTGATGTTTTCTGCTACACCAGGTACAAATGGATAGTTCGCCCAGCGGATCTTTCTCACCATGTTGTGGCTGTATTCGCCTTCATATTCCATATGACAGCCTGCACAGGTCGGGGCGTTTTGACCACCCACCGCATAGGCGTCCTTCAGAGGTGCTTCCCAGTTCCATTTGTCGCCCAACATCGATACCATCTTGCCGTGCTTGGACATCGAATAGGCTTCCCAGTTGTTGTGATCTACGCCGCTGTGGCAGGTTGCGCAGGCTTCTGGTTTGCGTGATTCCGCTGCCGAAAATTCATGGCGCGTGTGGCAGGAGTCACATTTGTTCTGGTTGGTGTGGCACATCGAGCAGCCTTCGGCTACTTCGCGTTGCGGCATCGCCGCCCATACCGTCGTCTCTACGTTCGCCTTGTAGTCCAACGCGTGTGAAGGTCGTCCGTCAGGCCATTGTCCATGCGGCCATATCATCGTGTCTCTTTCCGATTCACGTTCCGCAAATTCCGCTAAATGGCAGGTGCCGCATACGTCAGCCGTCGGCATCTTGATGTCCTTGGTATGGTCCGCTTTCTTCTTCGTGCCTATATCCACGTGACAGTCTATACAGCCTACTTCCTTCAGCTTTTCATCTTCCGCCAGTCTGCCCATCGAACGCAGATTCTTCTCTACTTCTTCGAGCTTGGCTTTCTTGTAAAACGTCGGGTCTTCCGGCTTCAGATTACGGATCTTGTCCAGGTTCGAGTGGCTGCTGCGTTTCCACGCTTGCACCCATACCGGCGATTCGTCCGTGTGACATTCCACGCATTCTTTGCGGCTGGCTACTTCTTTGTTCGTAGTCGGCGATTTGTAAAATGTCGCAGGATCTAAATATATTCCGTACGGAATCGGCTCCCAATATTGCGCCAGCGTTCCTCGACCTGCTCCCTGCGCTGGATCCTTGTAGCGCTTCACTAACGCTTCATGCAGCTCCTTCGGCGTTACCTTCGCACGGTCTAATTTCAACGCTTCATATAATTCGTTCGGAACAGTCGGTATGTCCGCGTGGGCCGTCCCTATCAACAACCCTCCCAACATCATCCCAGCTATCCTTAGCCATCTCTTGGCACTCATCTCTCTCTCCTTTGGTTTTCCATTTCTTCTCTTCCCATTCTCTTCTTGTAAATCCCTTCTTCCGTCCTTGATTCTCTCAGAACCAAACAAGACTACTTAGTCAGGTTAAGACTGTCAAGATAACCACTCATCAACACAATTTACCGCTGCATCTCATTAAAAGTCAAAACCAAAATAAAATGAATTTTTTAAAAGATATTTATTAAATTTAAGGCATTACTTTTATTGCAGCAGAAAGACGACTTTTGTAGCGAGCGGCCTTATTTTTGTGAATAATCCCTTTGTCAGCAATTGAGTCCACCGTTCCGATAGAACTATTAAAAGCTGCTTGAGCGGCAGTTCTATCTCCTGATTCGATTACTTTTCGAATAGACTTGATACAGGTACGCAATTTTGATCGCAAACTGACATTATGCTCCCTTCTACTTACTGCTTGTCTTGCACGCTTCTTTGCTTGTGAACTATTGGCCATGAGTTCCATTGCCCTTAATAAAAAAGATCCGATGATACGTTTTTTTTTATGATATTGCAACACGGTTTTAAAAACCGAATAGCTCAATATAAATTATTATATTCAATTAGTTATTCTATTGTGCCCAGTTATTTTTGAGGCGATTTACAATAAAATCTTGCCGAAAATTCTGAATTGCGCTGTCTGTTTCTTATGACATCTCCACCTTCCCTCATACACACGGCAATTGATTTATCTAAATTCGGGAAATATTCATTTGAACCTGGCTGTGCTGATGTTGGCGGGACTTTCTCTCTTATCTTTGCACATAATTCAGGCTCGTTCGGATTTATTGGAGCATTTTCAACTGCAGGTAAAGGACACAGATTACATGGATCTCCTGGACATAGACATCCTTCACAATTCGCATGAGCTAGAGCGGACATGAAATAAAATGCTAAGCTCAAAAAAATACTCCAGCCTAATTTGGCACTTGATTGCAAAAATAAATCTTCTTTTTTTATAAACATATATATTTTCACCTAAATAATTCCCTAAAAACTCAATTTTAAACAGACAATTACTTTACAATGACTAGGGATACAGCGTAGTTCATGCTGCAATAATCCCGTAAAGAAATTCCCTGATCTATCTACTATCTAAATAATCAGCATAAAAACAAATTGAGTCAGAATTTACTTTGTGATGATACAATTTCGCACCGAAGAAGCTTTGAAAATTGCCTCTCTTGGTAAGCTTATGAATCAAACTAAGGCTATGAATGTTCATCTATATTATTCTGCTTTTTCATCGATTTCGTCCTGCCTGATCCCCGTTTGCCAGTTTATATAGAGGCTCCTAAGAATGACATACAACCACTTTACTCTTCTTACTTCAACTCAAGAGCGAGGACTACTATCAATGCTTTTAATAACTGATCAGAAGATTATATTTAACATCAAAATATTTCAGTGCACTATTTTAACCTTCTGCATCTGCTTACTATGTATGCTCAGTACATTGTATCCTCGCCTAGCAAATGCAGAAGCTATTGAAAAACTGCAACATAATGCTAGCACCGCTTATGAACAAATGATGCAAGCCAAAAACTCGGCTGAAACACTCACAAAAGATGTTGCTCTGGCCGAGAAAAAATTAATTTCAATTAAACAGAAACTATCTGCTGCCGAGGATGAGGTTGGAATTGCGAAGCGGAAAGCTGAACAAGCAAAAATCTCTTTGGAACAAGCTACTAATCGATGGAAGCAAGCAACTGATGCGTTAGCTAATGAATGGGGAAAATCGGAAATAAAATAACTTCAAAATACCCCTTCATAGCTGGAGAAGCATTTTCACATGTGGTATGTCCGCATCAATAAATTCATTTCCTACTATCTGGAATCCAAATTTCTGATAAAAACCGATGGCTGTTACTTGCGCATCCAATGTTGCTATGGACATTCCTCGATTGAGCATTTCTTTAAGCAATATATGCAATATCGCCCTGCCAACTCCCTTTTTCCGCCATTCTTTCATGACTGCCATACGTCCAATGTGACCGTGTGGTAATAATCTTGCAGTTCCTATTGGTTGGTGAGCGTCGCAAGCGAGAACGTGCACACACGTTTCATCAAACTCATCCCATTCCAACTCTTCTGGTACACGTTGCTCAAGAATAAAAACAGCTGTTCGCACAATACGAATAAGAGGAGCTTTATCTTTCCAACTTACGATCCGTATCGAAAATGATCTTTCAGGTTGATTCATTTCAAAAAGAAATCTTTCCTCTATCCTTATTTAAAAGGATGGCGCAGCACGATCGTATCGTCACGATCTGGTCCTGTAGAAATCATGTCAATAGGTATTTCGCATATCTCTTCCAAACGCTCCAGATAATCTTGTGCGGCTTTTGGCAATTGCTCAAATTTTCTGATCCCGGCAGTATTTTCTGTCCATCCTGGCATTTCTTCATAAATAGGTTCACAGCTATTGAGATCGTCAGCACCAACCGGCAATATATCGCTGCGCTCTCCGTTGCCCGACTTATAACCAATTCCTAGATTGAGAGTTTCTACACCATCAAGCACATCGAGTTTAGTGATACATAATCCAGTTACACCGTTGATCTGAATCGAGCGGTTGAGTGCCACTGCATCAAACCATCCACATCGACGTGGGCGACCCGTTGTAGAACCAAACTCATGTCCGCGTGAAGCTAAATGTTTACCTATATCATCATCCAGTTCGGTAGGAAAAGGACCTGAACCAACACGTGTAGTATAGGCTTTGGTGATGCCCAACACATAATGCAACATTTGAGGTCCAACACCACTGCCTGGCCCTGCTGCTCCGGCAACACAATTACTTGATGTAACAAATGGATAGGTGCCATGATCAATGTCCAACAAGGCTCCTTGTGCACCTTCAAATAATAAATTATTGCCTTTTTTATGGGCATCAAATAATAAACGAGGAACATCAGCAACCATGGGTTTAATTCTCTCGGCTTGCGCCAAAGCTTCTTCCAGAGTTTTCTGAAAATCGACAATCTCTGCCTTAAAATAATGTTCTAACACAAAATTATGATAATCCAGTATTTCACCCAATTTTGCTGCCAAGCGATCCCGATGAAATAAGTCCTGCAACCTGATCGCCCGACGCGCAACCTTATCCTCGTATGCAGGCCCAATCCCTCGCCCGGTAGTGCCAATTTTTTCGATGCCACGCGCATTTTCCCGCGCGTTATCTAGAGCCACATGACACGGCAGTATTAAGGGACACGCCGCGCTAATTTGTAGTCGAGCGCTCACATCAATACCATTCTGTTCGAGCATGTCGATTTCGCTCAGCAAAGCCCGCGGTGAAATCACCACACCATTTCCGATATAACAAGTGACCCGGTCGCGCAAAATGCCCGAGGGAATCAGATGCAATACCGTTTTCTTATTACCGATGACCAATGTATGGCCAGCATTGTGCCCGCCTTGGAAACGCACAACACCTTGCGCATGATCCGTTAACCAGTCAACAATCTTTCCTTTTCCTTCATCACCCCATTGCGTACCGATGACTACTACATTTTTAGTCATATCCTCAATCTCTTCACGATTCTGTCACATAAAATCAAATTTCTACGATCATCCACTGACCATTTTGCAAAATCATTTTCCGATCGCAATTCGGGCAATTGTCTTTCTGTCCTGGCAACTCGATTACGACAATATGTCCATCTTTTCGCAACTGCTCGATCTTGGCATCCAACTCTCTATTATTTTTCTGAAATGGAACACTGATGCCTTTGGGGTATGCCGTTGCCTTAATCAGCCTGGATAAGTCTCGCAGATCCATACTGAATCCAGTCGCAGGGCGTGAACGCCCAAATGCCTTGCCGATTTGATCGTAACGGCCTCCTAGTGCAATCGCATTAGAACTACCACGCACATACGCGGCAAAAACAATGCCGGTATGGTAGTGATAGCCCCTAAGATCCGCTAAATCAAAGGCGATATGTTCAACTATGTATGCCATCTCCTGCTTGATCATCTTTAATTCATTTAAAGCAGTTTTAATTTCTGGGTAATCAGGTAGCCATTTCGCTGCTTCCTTTAAAACATTATCGCCACCGTATAGCTCCGGCAACAGCATTAACGCATCGCGTAAAGATGGCTGCAGATGACTGCATAACTCTTTTAGCGTTGACAGATCCTTTACTTGAAGCGTAGTGAACAGTTCAGTTTCAAGCTGGGGCAAAATTTCCGCCTCTTTAATCAAACTTCTAAAAACTGCCACATGCCCCAGATCTAAATGAATTTTACTTAAACCTGCAATCGACAGACATTTCAGCATGAGCTGCTGAATTTCCAGGTCACTCTCTAATCCGAAGTGACCGTATAATTCGGCGCCAACTTGTAGAGGTTCTCGGGTTTGCGTGATGCCTGAGGATATCGTATGGAGCACACTATTGGCATAACACAAGCGTGTGATGCCATCAGAATTTAGTAAATGCGCATCGATTCGCGCTGCTTGAGGAGTCATATCGGCCCGCAACCCCATCATGCGCCCACTCAGTTGATCGATGACTTTGAACGTCTGCAAATCCATGTCCTTACCACTGCCTGAGAGTAAGGATTCCAAATATTCAAGTAAAGGAGGAATTATTTGCTGGTAACCATGTACCAGCATGAGATCAATCATCTGCCTCCGCATTGCTTCAATATGCAATGCTTCGACAGGCAAAATATCTTCAACGTATTCCGGCAGCAGCCAATTATGCATGATGCAATCGGTCTAAACAGTCATAAAGAGTTTTAATTCACAAGCAGAAGTATCATGAGCCCAATCAGCATCGATGTCAGGCCAATGAATCGTATTTGATTATCATTGATTTCAATTAACTTTCTAAATGCTTCTCGCCAAGTATGAGGAGATAAGAAAGGCAACATTCCTTCTAAAATCAACATTAAGGCAATTGCCATCAGAAAACTTTCCAACATATAACCACAACTCCCCTTTATCAACTATTGAGCGGATTTGTTACGAAACCGCTGAAATAAATCCTGTATTCGGTCATGCTCCATTGAAATCGGATCGAGTCTAATCACTTATCACTCACAAATGCAGGTTAAGCTCGATTTCATACTGCTTGGCCATCTCTCACTACCACTTCATATTTTCTTTGAAGTCTGGAAAAAATTAAGAGGTTCTGTTGATCGAGTAGAGAAAATTACACGATTTCAGAACCTCTTAATAATTCACCACCAAATGTAATCAACTGCTATTAAACATGAATATCAATTCATGAATTCAACTAATGTCATTTCCCACCCTACCGCCGTAGGTTTTTAATTACTTGATCAAAAATTATTGCTTAGCGATAGCAGGGTCCTTCAAATACTTGAAGAAGTCCGAAGTAGGTTCGAGCACCATCATATCGCCTTTATTTTTAAAAGTATGCTTATATGCATCCATACTGCGCCAAAAAGCATAAAACTCGGGGTCTTTCTGAAAAGCCGCCGCATACGTCGCTGCAGCTTGACTGTCGCCATCACCCATAGTTTTCTGGGCTTCTCTGTATGCTTCAGCAAGGATGACTTCGCGTTGCCTATCTGCATCAGCGCGAATTTTCTCGGATTCTGCGGCGCCGGTAGAACGTAACTCATTCGCAACCCGTTTCCGCTCGGCCTCCATCCGTCTAAACACAGACTCACTCACCTCTTGAGGAAGATCAACCCGTTTAAGCCGAACATCGACAACTTCAACGCCAATGGAACGGGCATCACTATCTGCTTTCTGACGCATAATCTCCATGATGACATCCCGTTCGCCAGACACTACATCATGCACCGTTCGGTTACCAAACTCGTCTCGCAAACTTGCATTAATAGTTTGAGCCAATCGTGTTTGCGCCAAATTCTCATCTCCTCGAACACTGATGTAGTACTGCTTCACATCCACGATGCGCCACTTTACGAATAGGTCCACTAACACATTCTTTTTCTCTGAAGTGATGAACCGTTCAGGCTCTTCAGTATTCATCGTCAAAATGCGTTTATCAAAATAACGTACATTTTGTGCTAAAGGAATCTTGAAATACAGACCAGGTTCGGTTTTAACATCAATCACCTCTCCAAGTTGAAAAAGAATTGCTTGCTGACGTTGATCAACAATGTAGATAGCCGAGCTACCTAAAAAAAATACGGCAATAATGATGCCTGCCAATACTGAGGCGATATTTCTCATCTATCTAATCTCCCTGTCGCGGCTGCGAAAAGACTCGCGAGTGCGCATGCTATTGTCCGGGGCTGATTCCTGTGCCGATGACTGTACAACGGGCGATGGTGCCGCAGGTGACGCCCCCGTCATTTGTATCAACTTATCCAACGGTAAGTACAACAAATTATTGCCGTTCTTCTGATCCACCATGATTTTACTGGTATTCGACAGCACTTGTTGCATCATATCTATATATAAACGTTCACGAGTGACTACCGGGGCTTTACTGTATTCCGCAAGTATTTGTTCGAAACGTTCTGCATCACCCTCGGCGCTGACAATAACACGCTGCTTATAACCCTCTGACTCTTGAATTAATCGCGCAGCATTACCGACTGCTCGGGGAATGACATCATTTGCATAAGCTTGACCTTCATTTTTTTGCCGTTCCCGATCCTGCCCTGCCTTTACTGCATCATCAAATGCAGCTTGAACTTGCTCAGGCGGTTGAGCATTTTGCATCGTAACTTTACTAATAAGTATACCTATTTCATAGCGATCTAAAATCTTTTGCATCAGCTGTGTCGCATTAGCAGCTACTTGCTCTCGCCCCTCATACAGGACGTAATCCATTTTACTCTTACCAATAACCTGCCTAATAGCCGTTTCAGCAGCTTGCAGAACGGCATCATCGGGATTTCTATTTTTAAACAGAAAATTTTCCGGGTTATTCAAAATATATTGAACAGCAAATTGAATGTCGATGATATTTTCATCATCCGTCAGCATCAATGATTCTCTAAGTACCTTACTACGAACATTGTTTCGATAGCCAATTTCTACTGTACGAACTTGACTGACGTTCACGATTTCCACCTTCTCAATAGGGTAGGGAAAATGCCAGCGCAAGCCTGCAGGCGATGTTTCTGTATATTGACCAAAGCGTATGACGACCCCACGATGTCCTTCATCAACGATATAAAATCCGCTGGCCAACCATACCGCCAAGAGCAAGCCGAGAATAATTACGATACTGCCGCCACCATGTGATCTTGGCGTATTTTCTCGAGAACCATCATCTCCACCACCGTTTTTTCTCTGTCCAAAGATATTATTGATTTTTTTGTTAACGTTACGCAGTACATCATCCAAATCTGGCGGACCCGAGTCACCTTTGTTTTTTCCCCACTGTGGATCGTTTAATCCCATAATAATTCCTGTCTTGTTCGTTCAAAAAAGTTCTTGTACCGTAGCACAGCCGTCAATTATTGTCTCAGTATCTATAGATTTCTCATAAAATTTTTTAGAGTGCTCTGCTATTGCTTCTATTAATGCTTGCTTTAAAAACTCAATACCTTCCCCTGTTTTTGCACTTAGACGAATGCGCGTTATTCTATCATATTCATCACGAATACAACTTTCGCTCCCAAAAGACAATTCAGACAAATCAGCCTTGTTCAAGATCAGAATTTGAGGAATTGTTTCTGCCCCAATCTCTTTCAGAATCTTATTGACTTCATCAAATTGGTCTTCACGATTTGCGCTATTTGCATCGACCACGTGAAGAAGCAGGTCGGCTTGAACCGTTTCCTCAAGTGTCGCGCGAAAAGCAGCTATTAGGGTTGGGGGCAAATCCCGGATAAACCCTACAGTATCAGAAATAACTACTGACCCTACTTTACCCAAAAATAACTTTCGGGTAGTCGTGTCCAAGGTTGCAAACAATTGATCAGCCGCGTATGAATGAGCATGAGTCAAGCGATTGAAGAGCGTCGACTTTCCAGCATTGGTATACCCCACTATCGAAACCGAGAAAATGTCAGTACGTCGTCTTGATCTTCTCTGTAAAACACGCTGACGCTGCAAAGCAAATAATTTTTCTTTTAATATCTTGACTCTTTTCTTAATTAACCGGCGATCTGTTTCGAGCTGTGTCTCACCCGGGCCGCGCAGACCAATACCCCCTTTTTGTCGCTCCAGATGAGTCCATCCGCGAATCAATCGGGTAGCGAGATGCTCAAGTTGAGCAAGCTCAACTTGTAATTTTCCTTCATAGCTTTTTGCCCTTTGGGCAAAAATATCCAAAATCAGACTGGTCCGATCAATAACGGGACAACCGAGACCTAACGATAGATTGCGCTGTTGAGCGGGAGATAAATCATGATTGAATATTACAAGCTCAGCCTGAGCTTGAGCAATAAAGTGCTCGAGTTCCGCCACTTTTCCACTTCCAATATAGGTCGTAGAATCTGGTTTGGTCCGCTTCCCTTGGACGATGCCTACAATTTGCAGTTTTGCACTACTAGCGAGTAATTGTAATTCCTGTAAGCGCTCAGCATGATCACTCTGCCCGAAATCAACACTAACTAATATGGTCGGAATATTTTTTATTTTTAGATTTTGCATGCCCGAATGGTATTCAGGTTTAGGTATCGTGAGATTCCGTCATTTCTATCGGCAAAGTAACTGCTTTAGCGGGCACAACCGTAGAAATTGCATGCTTGTAAACCATCTGTGTAACTGAGTTCTTCAGCAGTACTACATACTGATCGAATGAATCAATTTGACCTTGCAATTTAATTCCATTCACTAAATAAATCGAAACCGGAATATGCTCTTTCCTGAGAATGTTCAGAAATGGATCTTGCAGTAATTGGCCCTTATTACCCATCGGTAATTCCCTATTCTAATTATTGGTTATTTGGAATAACGACTGTACTTGATTTTTCAATGTAAATCTACATCAGATTACGCTCATTTCGCAAGAAATTAATTTTAAGATATTTGATTTTTTAAATTTCCGCAATAAAACTTTCAAGCACCCAGACTTGACTGAATGCTTGAAAGAATATACGTCAGGTCTCAGTTTGAATCCAAATAAAATATTATGTTTGAATTCACGAGTTAGAATGGTTCTGGACGAGGAGTATTGCTGTTTGAAGGTGGCAAAATGGGCAATTTTATCTCAGGTTGTTCGCCTGTCAGCGTTTTCAGGAATGCCACTAAGCTATCAATCTCTTTTTTATTGAAATCACGATCCAACTGCACTTTACCCATGATTTTCACAGCATCTTCCAGCGTAGTTACTGCGCCATCATGAAAGTAAGGATAAGTAAGTTCGATATTACGCAATGTGGGTACCTTGAATACATTTAAATCGCTCTCTTTGCCTGTAACAGCTTTCCTTCCTTCGATCTTGCTTTTGGTGGTGTAAGGGTGATGAACGCCAAACTTTTGATACAGCGCGCCTCCTACGGCAGGGCCATTATGACAACCTGAGCAGCCAGCACTCTTAAACAGGGCATAACCTTCCTGTTCTTGCGCATTCAAGGCTTCCTTATCGCCTTCCAGCCATTTATCAAAACGCGAACCAGGAGTCACCAGCGTTTCTTCAAATGCGGCAATCGCAGTAGTAATTTTGTCGATATCTATTTTATTGTCCCCAAAAGCTTTTTCGAAATAGGGCCGATATTGCGGAATAGATTGTATCGTGTCTACAGCCAGCTTATGGGTAGATCCCATTTCTCCAGGATTCGCGATTGGACCACCTGCCTGTTCTTTTAAATCTTTTGCCCGACCATCCCAAAACTGAGCAAGATTCATCCTAGAATTCAATACAGTGGGTGCATTAATCGGTCCCTGCTGCCATTTATGGCCGATAGAGCTTGGGATGTTATCAGTTCCGCCCATGCTTAAATTGTGACAAGAATTGCATGAAATAAAACCAGATTTCGATAAGCGAGGATCGAAAAACAACATTTTACCCAACTCTACCAAATTAGCATTCTCAACCTTAGCTGGTTTGATCGGCTGGATAGGTTCAGTTGCAGAAACACTCATCGATGTGGCCAGTGCACCAATCGATAGCAGTGATGCAACTAATGTACGTATCTTCATCGTTATTCTCCCTAAAAAACGGCTGTAATGGCGCAGCCGATTACGCCTGATGAAAAACCCAAAAATGGGAATTTAAAGCAAAAAGAAATGTTTTATGAGCAGCTTATAACGCAGTATTGAGTTATTTAAAATTCCACTCAAACGCTTCGAAAAATAACGATTGGATAATAAACTTTATTCATTGATCTCAAGATGACTAGCCAAAATAATTTTCTTAGCCTCTTTTATTGATTGATGTCTGTCATTACCTGCACGCTGACACGAATTCGTTTTAAGCAAACGCGACAATTCCGTCAACGCTTGCTTATAAACCTTGCGTTTAAATTCAACCACAGAATCTAATTCAACCCAATATTGGTTCCAACGCCAAGCATCAAACTCGGGATGACTACTGCGACGGAGAGAAACATCGCTATCGCGCCCAATCAGGCGTAATAAATACCAAATCTGCTTTTGCCCCTTGTAATTTCCTCTCCATTCCTTTCTGATCCAGCGTTCTGGTACTTCATAGCGTAACCAATCACGAGTACGGCCCACAATCTCAACGTGATCTGGACGCAACCCGATCTCCTCGGTCAGTTCCCTATACATAGCTTGTTCAGGACTTTCTCCCGATTTGATACCGCCTTGAGGAAATTGCCAAGAATTTTGTTTAATACGTTTGCCCCAGAAAACCTCATTCTTCGAATTCAGCAGAATAATACCGACATTGGGGCGATAACCATTTCGGTCAATCATGTGACATTACCCGTTTGACCCAATAAATGAGTAGATTTTTTCATATTTTTCTATAGATTGAAAGTGCCTCACTAAAAATCCCTACTTCGACGATTGCTTTCATTTAGCGCCGTGACAATCCATGCAGTCAGCATAGATTCCCGCGCCATGAGGCATTTCAAGGTAAAATCACTTACCTTTTCTATCATAATGGAATCACCCATGCGCGTCTCACAATTTTTTCTTTCCACGCTCAGAGAAGCACCAACCGAAGCAGAACTCATCAGTCACGCTTTAATGCTGCGTGCTGGATTAATAAAAAAACTAGGAAGCGGCCTTTATACATGGATGCCATTGGGTCTTAGAGTATTAAGAAAAATAGAGGATATCGTTCGTGAAGAAATGAATCGAAATGGAGCAATTGAAGTATTAATGCCTGCCATTCAACCTGCCGAATTATGGCAAGAGTCAGGAAGGTGGAATCTGTTTGGACCGCAAATGCTGAAAATCAAGGATCGCCATGAACATGATTTTTGTTTTGGTCCCACCCATGAAGAAATAATCACGGATATCGCACGCCGAGAAATTAAAAGCTATCGCCAACTTCCGTTGAATTTTTATCAGATTCAAACGAAATTCCGTGATGAAATTCGACCTCGCTTTGGAGTCATGCGGGCACGAGAGTTCATAATGAAAGATGCATATTCATTTCATACCGATGAAAGTAGCCTGTTTCACACCTATCAGCGCATGTATGACACATATAGCCGTATTTTTACTCGTCTGGGATTGAAATTCCGAGCGGTTGCGGCTGATACTGGAGCCATTGGCGGAAGCGGTTCACATGAATTTCATGTTCTGGCGGATTCCGGCGAGGATGCCATTGTTTTTTGTCCAGACTCAGACTACGCCGCTAACATCGAATTGGCCAGTTCACTATTTTTGCCTCAGCAACGTGAAAAACCTGAGAGTGATATGCAAAAAATTTCGACACCGGATCGAAAAACCTGCGCCGAAGTAGCTGAATTCCTGCACATCCCGTTACACAAAACCATAAAAACACTGGCGATAAAAGCAGACGAAACTGTTTATTTGTTATTGCTGCGCGGCGATCATCATCTCAATGAGCTGAAAGTCAGGAAAATACCCTTCTTATCCACGTTTGAAATAGCTAGCGAAGCAGATATCCTACAAGAAACCGGGACAATGCCTGGATTTATCGGCCCTGTCGGCTTGAAAACCCACGTCATTGCCGATCAGGCAGTAATTAACATGAGTAATTTCGTCTGCGGCGCCAATGAAGAGGGATTTCATTTTACGCACGTCAATTTTGACCGGGATTTAAAAACACCCGAGCATGTGTTTGACATCCGCAACGTTGTCGCAGGAGATCCTTCTCCAGATGGTAAAGGAACGCTGGAAATTTGCCGGGGCATCGAAGTAGGTCATATTTTCCAACTAAGAACCAAATATTCTGAGCAGATGAAAGCAAATTACCTTGATGAATCCGGTCAAGTGCGCCATATGGAAATGGGCTGCTATGGTATCGGCATTTCGCGTATCGTTGCTGCAGCTATCGAACAGAATCATGATGAGCATGGTATTATTTTTCCGGGTGCGATAGCGCCGTTTAAACTGGCGATTGTACCGATCGGATTGCATAAAAGTAATTCCGTCAAAGAGATGGCGGATAAACTGTATCGACTGTTTCTGGATGCTCACGTTGAAGTATTGCTGGACGACCGGGAAGAAAGGCCGGGGGTGATGTTCGCGGATATGGAACTTATCGGCATTCCCCATCGAATCGTAATCGGAGAACGGGGTTTGAAGCAATCTATGGTTGAATACCAAGGTCGTACTGATTCCGAGCCACGATCCATTCCCATTGATGACATTTTTTCATTTATGACCGAACGCCTATGTTCAGATTGATTTTCCTTTTCACACTGTTGCTTTCCTGTCAGTTAATCCAAGGCAATAGCCTATCTTATGAACAACTGGCAGCTCATACTCGAACGATCATAACCCACGAAACCAGCGATCAAGGTGTTTCTTATTCAGAGTATGCCCAATTGGCAGATAGCGTTACTTGGCTTGTCGTCATGGGTCGACGATTAGAAAAATTCATACCTGATCACCTCGAACGGGAAGAATTCCTGAGAACGGTATTTTATGAAGCCAAACGGGCAGGACTGGATCCACAATTGATACTGAGCATCATTCAGGTTGAAAGCGGCTTCAAGAAATACGCCGTCTCCCATGCCGGAGCGCGCGGTTATATGCAAATCATGCCATTCTGGATCGAAGCAATTGGTCAGGAAGATCACAATCTTTTCCATTTGCGCATGAACCTGCGCTACGGATGCACTATTCTGCGCCATTACCTCGATATGGAAGGAGGTAATTATTTTCGCGCACTCGGGCGTTACAATGGCAGTCTTGGAGAAGCCACCTATCCTCAATTGGTATTCAATAAACTATATACGACATGGCGTTATAATCCATCCTCTCCTGCCAGTTAGCAATGGACCGGGAATCGACAAGTTAATAATAATTGCACATTATGGAAGATAAAAAGTGCATGATGAGCTTGATACCGATGCAACAAAATATTTTATCCAATCGAGCACGATCATTTTCCGAGTATCCCAGTCTTATGGGTGTTTTTCTTTGTTTTTCGGAACAGATTTGGTTTCAATGAATTGCTCGATATCCTCCCGGGAAATTATCCCCAACTGGCGCGCTGCGGGATTTCCATCCGGATCGAAAAAATACGTACTGGGTAGTAAAGAAATTTCATCCAGTTGCGAAGCAATTTTTCGATTTCCCAGTACTGTCGGATAGGTTACTCCTAACTTCTGAACAAAATCCAGCACCAGTTTCGGTTCATCGGCATCCATCGATACACCAATGATCATGATATCTTTGCGGCTCTCGTATAATGCAATCAAATCAGGGATCTCTTTGAGGCATGGCGGACACCAGGTTGCCCAGAAGTTAACGAGCACCCAGCGGCCTTTATAATCCTCAAGTTTATGCAATTTACCATTTGTATCCAGAAACTGAAAAGCCTGCGCCTGAGTACACAGCATTAGAATTGCTGAAAGAACCAAATTTAACGAAAGCCGCTTTATCATTCTATTGCTGTGTTTTTTTCTTGATTAATGATAGCCATCACACTTGCGGATGCGCTCGTTCGAATTTACTGCATAATTTGTTCAATGCGCTTAGATATGCCTTCGCAGAAGCCACTACAATATCGGTGTCCGAACCATGTCCATTGACGATCCGATCAGATTTACGCAACCGAACTGTGACTTCACCTTGTGCATCGGTTCCACTGGTAATGTTATTGACGGAAAACAACTGAAGTTCGGCGCCGCTCGATAACAGCGTTTCAATCGCCCGAAACGTGGCATCGACTGGACCACTGCCTTGTGATTCAGCGCAGATTTCATTACCGTTGTCCGAAATTACCACCCGTGCGTAAGGAATCTCACCCGTTTCGCAGTGGACAGTCAATGATATCAAACGAAAACATTCCTGCAGCACCAACACTTCATCGGACACCAGAGCATGCAGATCCTCATCAAAGATCTCATGTTTCTTATCTGCTAATTCCTTGAAACGCATAAAAATATTATTCAACATTTCTTCTGATTCCAGTTCGATGCCCAACTCCATGAGCCGATTGCGGAAAGCATTCCGCCCGGAGTGTTTTCCCAGCAATAGCTTGTTTGCTCCCCAACCGACATCTTCGGCGCGCATGATTTCGTAGGTTTCCCGATGCTTGAGCACGCCATCCTGATGGATGCCAGATTCATGCGCAAAAGCGTTGGCTCCTACGATAGCTTTATTTGGCTGAACAGGGAATCCCGTTATTCCCGAAACCAATTTACTTGCCGTCACGATATGGGTGGTATCGATACGAGTATCGCACGGAAAATAATCTCTGCGTGTCCGCACGGCCATCACGATTTCCTCCAATGCCGCATTCCCCGCTCTTTCCCCGAGGCCGTTGATGGTGCACTCAACCTGACGAGCGCCATTCATCACAGCAGCCAATGAATTGGCGACCGCCAACCCCAGATCATTATGGCAGTGCACTGAAAAAACGGCCTTGTCCGAGTTAGGGATACGTTCGCGCAGCGTTTTGATCAACTGACCAAATTGATCGGGCATTGTGTAACCCACCGTATCCGGAATATTCAATGTCGTTGCACCGGCTTCGATAACGGCTTCCAGGATTCTACATAAAAAATCGATCTCCGATCGGCCCGCATCTTCGGGCGAAAATTCAATGTTATCGGTGTATTGGCTCGCCCATTTGACCGCCTTCACCGCTTGAGCAATCACTTGATCAGGTGACATCCTCAGCTTATTTTTCATGTGAATTGGCGAAGTAGCGATGAAGGTATGAATACGCGCAGATTGCGCCCCCTTCAAAGCTTCACCCGTACGCTGGATATCAGCTTCGATGGCACGCGCCAGACCACACACCACGCTTTCCTTGACTAAATCGGCAACTGCCTTGACAGCTTCAAAGTCACCATTCGAAGCTGCAGGAAATCCTGCTTCGATGACATCGACGCCCATGCGTTCCAACTGCCACGCAATGCGAACCTTTTCCTCTTTGGTCATGGATGCGCCAGGACTTTGTTCGCCATCACGCAGGGTCGTATCAAATATAATTAAATGATCTTGCATCACACTCTCCGGGTCAGGAAGAAAACCAATAATAAGAAAAAATTCGGTATACGAATTTTACAGAATAGAATTGAGGAAAAGGAAAGATATTTAGCGCGCACAGCGCAATAGCAGCGCCATTCGTTGGAATGCTGAAAATGAAATTACACGTTGTGTATAAGCAGGATAAAACATGATAGACGAATATAAATAGTTTTTCTTTTTTGTGCAATAACCTTATTTGAAAATTCTCAGAAGGAACAAATGCAATAACACAATCTTTTGTGACTCATGCTTATGAAGGACTTCCCGGGTCGCTCGCTTTTTTATTCTTGCTATACCGCCACAGTTTTATGACAATGCCCGAGAATGCATAGGCAGCAAACAAACCAAACAATACCAGAGGCGGGTGACTCGGGATTAATACAAAAAAGAACAATACCAATAATAAGATGGTGACGAATGGAACACGACGTCGCAGATTGATTTCCTTGCCACTATAATACGGAATATTACTCACCATGGTCAAAGCAGCAAACAACGTTACCACACACGCCAGCCATTTAACGTCGCTGCCCTGGCCATGAAAATTAATCGTCACCCACACTAATCCCGCAATCAATGCGGCCGCAGCGGGGCTTGGAAGACCTTGAAAGAAACGCTTGTCGACCACTTCGATATTGGTATTGAAGCGCGCCAAGCGCAGTGCTGCACAGGCGCAATAAATGAATGCAATAATCCAGCCCCACTGATTCATTTCCTTCAAAGCCCATTCATACACGATCAATGCTGGCGCGATCCCAAAAGACACCATATCAGACATGCTATCGTATTCCGCACCAAACTCACTTTGAGTACCGGTGAGCCGCGCGACGCGACCATCCAATCCATCGAGCACCATAGCAATAAAGACGGCGATTGCAGAATATTCGAAATTCCCATTCATCGCCTGCACGATGGCATAGAACCCGGCAAACAAAGCGGCGGTGGTAAACAAATTGGGAAGTAAATAGATACCGCGGCGGCGCAGCCGGGATTTCAAGACGGTACGTTCAGGCAGAGAGTCTGGCATGGCATCTATGAGAAATATTAATACATAAAAATATAGCCTGCTGAACCAAGCCATTCAAGACCATTTGAGAAGCTATAAAACCGCCGGCGGCTTCTTTCAGAGGTATTCCCTATCAAGGGATCATCGCTTCGATGTTCTTTGAGACAGCGATGATCCAGAGATAAGGCACTGCGGGATTCAACTTGTTTTTAGCGAAACTCAGCCAAGACTGTTTCCGTGGCTGATACCTTATCTCCAATATTGACGTTTACCTTGATATCGAGCGGTAAATAAACATCAACGCGAGAACCAAATCGAATAAAACCGAACCGCTGACCGCGATTCAAATGTTCACCGGTCGCCACGTGGCAGATAATCCGCTTGGCAATCAATCCCGCCACCTGCACGCACGTCACATCGGCGCCATTATCTGCTTTGATCCAAAGCGCATTACGCTCGTTCTCAAGCGAGGCTTTGGGCAAATCCGCGTTGATGAATTTGCCGGGGAAATACCATTTATCACGCACTTCCCCATCCACCGGGCTACGGTTGGAGTGAACATTGAATACATTCATGAATACACTGATCTTGATGGCTTCCCTATCAAGAAATGGATCCTTGATTTTTTCAACGGCCACGATTCTTCCATCAGCCGGCGACAGTATCGCCTTCGAATTGGATGGCACCTCTCGAGGAGGATCACGGAAAAACTGCAGCACAAAAACAGCAATTATCCAGAAAGCAATTGCCCACTGCCAATCCAATAATACTGTAGCAGCAATTGCCGCTGAAAACGCTATGATGATGTGCAACCAACCTTCCCGGGCAATGATAGGATGAGGATAATGAGCCATAAAAAATTAAAACCAAACCAAAAATTAATACAGCAAAAAATTTAAATCAAGGCAAAGCCATCAAACGCGTTCCTTAATTCTTGACCTGATCGACAAGCTTATTCTTCTTGATCCACGGCATCATATCACGCAACTTCGTCCCTACCTGTTCAATGGGATGTTCTGAAGCGATTCGACGACTGGCCTTGAGTACTGGCGCACCGGATTGGTTCTCGAGAATGAATTCACGCGCATACTCACCGGTCTGGATCTGATGCAGAATTTTACGCATTTCTGCTCGAGTTTCATCAGTAATGATGCGAGGCCCGCGCGACACATCGCCATATTCCGCATTATTGGAAATCGAATAGCGCATATTGGCGATACCGCCTTCGTAAATCAAATCGACAATCAATTTGACTTCGTGCAGGCATTCGAAATAAGCCATTTCAGGCGCATAGCCTGCTTCAACCAATGTTTCGAAGCCCGCCTGGATAAGTGCTGTCAGTCCTCCACACAACACTACCTGTTCGCCAAACAAGTCTGTTTCGGTTTCTTCGCGGAAACTGGTTTCTATCACCCCGCCACGTGTGCCTCCATTGGCAGCGGCGTATGACAACGCGAGATCCCGGGCCTTACCGGAAGGATTTTGATGCACAGCGATCAATGAAGGCACACCGCCACCTTGCAGATAAGTAGAACGCACCAGATGACCCGGCCCTTTCGGCGCGATCATGATGACATCCAGATCTTCACGTGGCGTCACTTGTCCATAATGCACGCTAAAGCCATGCGCAAATGCCAACGTGGCATTTTTCTTCAAGCCTGACTCAATTTCTTTTTTATAGACGGTACCGATTTGTTCGTCCGGCAGCAATACCATCACGACATCTGCATCTTTCACTGCCTCCGATACTTCCATGACGGTCAGGCCGGCCTTCTCAGCCTTACCCCAGGATACGCCCCCCTTGCGCAGACCCACAGTCACCTTGACGCCTGATTCAGTCAGATTATTGGCATGCGCATGACCTTGCGAGCCATATCCCAGAATCGTTACTTTTTTTCCTTTGATCAACGAGAGATCGGCGTCTTTATCATAATAAACTTTCATTATTTTCCTTATAAACAAAATGAGGATAGAAACAGGCAAGCATTGGAGAATACTGCATAAAAAGAGTTACTCGAATGACCGGTTTACCATTGAGACTTAACAACAAACGCGAATTATACCTTTAAAGTCCATTCTCCGCGCCCTATGCCGGAAGCACCCGTCCGCACTGTCTCCAGCACCGCGCTACGTTCAACGGCTTCAAGAAATGCGTCCAATTTCGAACTTGTTCCCGTCAATTCAATGGTGTAGGATTTATCGGTGACATCGATGATGCAACCACGAAAAATTTCAGTCAGGCGCTTTATTTCTTCCCTATCCGCGGAACCTGTCGCGCGAACCTTCACCAACATCAATTCCCGTTCTATATGACTGCCATCATTCAAATCGATGATCTTGACCACTTCGATCAGTTTATTCAATTGCTTGGTCACTTGCTCAACCACTTCGTCAGATCCTACCGTAACGATCGTCATTCTCGACAAAGTGGGGTCTTCAGTCGGCGCCACCGAGAGAGACTCGATATTATAGCCGCGCGCCGAAAACAGACCGGCCACACGAGACAGCGCGCCGGCCTCATTCTCCATCAATAAAGATATAATATGTCGCATGTATTTACACCAGAATCATTTCAGAAAGACCTTTACCGCCGGGCACCATAGGGAAAACATTCTCAGTCTGGTCAGTGATGAAATCCAGGAAGACCAGCTGATCTTTCCGCTTGAAAGCTTCTTTCAAGGCACCCTCGACGTCGCCGGGCTGTTCAATTTTCATGCCGACATGTCCATAGCTCTCCGCTAATTTGACAAAATCAGGCAACGCATTCATGTACGATTCGGCATACCGGTTACCGTGGAAGAACTCCTGCCACTGTCTAACCATACCCATGTAGCGATTATTCAAGTTGATAATTTTTAATGGCAATTTGTACTGCTTACAGGTCGACAGTTCTTGTATGCACATCTGGATGCTGGCCTCGCCGGTGATGCAAGCCACCTTGCCCTTCGGATTTGCAAGCTGAACACCCATCGCCGCAGGCATACCAAAACCCATCGTGCCGAGGCCGCCGGAATTGATCCAGCGCCGCGGTTTATCAAATTTGTAGAATTGCGCCGCCCACATTTGATGCTGACCCACATCCGACGTGATGAAAGCATCTCCCTTAGTGACGTCGAAGAGCGTCTCGATCACCCTCTGCGGTTTGATGATCTTGCTGTCGCGATCGAATTTAAGGCAATCCCGTTCACGCCATAGATCAATCTGCTTCCACCATTCCTTTAAAGCTCCCTGGTCCGGCTTTTCCTTGCTCTCCTTGAGCAATTTGATCAATTCCTTCAGCACGTCGAGAACATCACCGACAATCGGTATGTCGACCTTGACGCGTTTTGAAATTGATGAAGGATCGATATCGATATGGATGATTTTCCTGTTTTCATTAAAAAAATGTTTGGGATTACCAATGACCCGATCGTCGAAACGCGCACCCACGGCAACCAGTACATCACAATACTGCATCGCCATATTCGCCTCATAGGTACCATGCATGCCCAGCATCCCGAGTGATTGCCTGTCGGTTGCCGGATATCCACCGAGTCCCATCAACGTATTGGTACACGGAAAATTCAGCAATTGCGTCAACTCAGTCAGTTGTGGAGCAGCATTGCTTAGAATCACTCCACCTCCGGCATAGATCATCGGCCGTTTAGCGCTCAGTATCAGTTCAGCAGCTTTACGGATTTGGCGGGTATGCCCTTTTGTGACTGGATTATAGGAACGCATCGACACTTTATCTGGATACTCGAATTTCACCTTCTGCTGGGAAACGTCTTTGGGAATATCAACCAGCACCGGGCCCGGCCGGCCGGTCGAGGCGATATAAAATGCTTTCTTGATCGTCACCGCCAGTTCATTGATATCTTTCACCAGAAAATTGTGTTTGACGCAAGGCCGGGTGATGCCCACAGTGTCGACTTCTTGAAAGGCGTCCAGGCCAATCGCATTGGTAGGAACCTGTCCGCTGATCACGACCATCGGGATAGAATCCATATATGCCGTAGCGATTCCCGTCACGGCATTGGTCACCCCTGGCCCCGAGGTGACAAGCGCCACGCCGACATGATTGCTTGAGCGCGCATATCCGTCAGCTGCATGGATTGCCGCCTGTTCATGACGCACCAGAATGTGTCGAACTTTGTCCTGCTTGAACAACTCATCATAAATAAATAATACCGCCCCTCCAGGATAGCCAAAAATACACTGCACACCCTCTTCCTGCAAACAGCGTATCGTAATTTCAGCGCCGGTCAATTCCACACTCATGCTTTCTGCATCCCAATATCAATTTCAACCCGATAAAAAAATCTAACGAAGACACCCATCAACACATTTTTAAGCAAGCCTGAAAACCATTGCGCTCGACCATGTTGCTTTACCACTGGCAAAAGCGCGAGTAGAACCTGCTTTCGACTTTACATCGCCACCATTGCCTTTTCCGAACCTGCTCAACTTCCCGTACCACCCACCGTCAACCCATCGACGCGCAACGTTGGCTGTCCAACTCCAACCGGGACGCTCTGACCATCCTTTCCGCATGTTCCCACTCCAGGATCGAGCGCCATATCATTTCCAATCATAGATACCCGCGTCAGCACATCCGGCCCGTTCCCGATCAGTGTCGCTCCTTTGACGGGATACGTAATTTTGCCATCTTCTATCATATAAGCCTCTGCCGCCGAAAATACAAACTTGCCGCTGGTAATATCAACCTGACCACCCCCGAAATTGGCCGCATACAATCCATGTTTGACAGACGCGATGATTTCTGCCGGATCCTTGTCGCCGTTCAACATGTAGGTATTGGTCATACGGGGCATCGGGATATGCGCAAACGATTCCCGGCGTCCGTTTCCTGTCACTTCAGCACCCATCAGCCGAGCATTCAGACTATCCTGCAAATACCCGCGCAGTATGCCATCTTCTATCAATACCGTGCATTGCGTCGGATTACCTTCATCATCGATATTCAGCGATCCGCGCCGTTGAGGAATCGTCCCGTCATCAACGACGGTCACGCCTGGCGCTGCAACCCGCTCGCCAATTCTGCCGGAAAATGCGGAACTTCCCTTGCGGTTGAAATCACCTTCCAATCCATGGCCAATGGCTTCATGCAGTAAAATTCCCGGCCATCCACTGCCGAGCACGACAGTCATCGTACCGGCCGGCGCCGGACGCGCATCCAGATTGACCACAGCCTGATGCACGGCTTTCTGGGCGTAATCGAGCAATACGTCATCGGTAAAGTAACCATAACTAAAACGACCCCCTCCGCCCGCAACGCCTTGTTCGCGGCGGCCATTCTCTTCTGCGATCACCTGCAGCGATAATCGCACCAATGGTCTCACATCCGCTGCCAGTACGCCATCGCTGCGCACCACCAACATCACCTCATATTCGCCCGCCAGTGACGCCACAACCTGAGTGATGCGCGGGTCAAGCTGCCGGGTGATGCGCTCCAGGCGTTCCAGCAGCGCAACCTTTTCCCCATCCTTGAGACTGGCTATCGGATCATCCGGCAAATACAGATGACTGCGTTGCAGCGCATGTTGTTTCATGCCCTGCAGGGCATTAACACCGCCTTGATGAGCGATTGCACGCGTTGCCTGAGCAGCCGATACCAACGCCGGCATGCTGATGTCATCGGAATACGCAAACCCAGTCTTTTCACCGCTGATCGCACGAACGCCGACACCCTGCTCGATATTGAAGCTGCCTGACTTGACGATGCCTTCTTCGAGCATCCATCCTTCGGACCGGTTGTATTGAAAATACAGATCTGCGTAGTCGATGTTATGCACCAGCATCTGATCCAGCACGCGCTGCAGGCCTGTCGAATCTATTTCATAGGGTGCCAACAAGCACCGATCCGCAATTGCGTAAAAGTCGTTCTTTTGAGTAACCACATCAATCGTCATAAACATTCACTGGTATTTTTAAACTGAATCAACGTTAGTATCGATTCAACAGATTTTGGTTCGCAATTCAATTGTATATTCAATTACCGCACAACGCTTCTCATCCAGGAAGCCCTTCGGGATAGATCGCTGGCTTGGCGACACTCAAAGCCGGCGCTCATTCTATTACGTGCAAATACAGAAGCATACCATTTTGTATGAAGATAAAGCGTGATGAATTATCAGCTGGCGATGCTGTACTGTAATATGCGGTGATCAAGCGCGGGCAAGTTAGTACGCAGGCTGGCCTGATATTCGGGATCCAGCGTTGCAACGACAGCCCCGGAACCACGTGGCAGTCGTTCCATCACGACACCCCATGGGTCGACGATCATGCTATCTCCATTCGTTTCACGCCCATTGACATGATAGCCACCTTGCCCCGGAGCGATCACATAGGCCATATTCTCAACGGCGCGCGCGCGCACCAGAACTTCCCAGTGCGCTTTTCCTGTGATTGACGTAAATGCCGCCGGCGCCAGAATAATGTCCACGTTATTCATCATCCTGAACAATTCAGGAAAACGCAGATCGTAACATATCGATAGTCCGATACGTCCAAATGGCGAATCAATGGTCACCACCCGGTTTCCTGCCTTGATGGTTTTTTCCTCGGCGTATTTCTCTTGTCCCAGTTGCAAGCCAAACAGATGGATTTTGTCATACCGTGCGATCTGTTCCCCGTTGTCTGCGTACACCAGGCAGCTATTATAAACTTTACCGTCTTCTGGTGACGCAAGCGGCACTGAGCCACCCACCAGCCATATTCCCAGCCGCTTCGCAGTATCGCTGAGAAACTGCTGAATCTGACCGACGCCAGGTTCTTCCCGGACCGCCAGCTTGTCCGTATCCTTCATGCCCATGATGCAGAAATATTCTGGCAGAACGACCAGCTTCGCTTCCTGAGCCACCGCTTCTTCAATCAGACGCAACGCTTCCTCGAGGTTAGCAGAGACACTGGGGCCCGATGCCATTTGAATAGCCGCGGCTCGAAAGGGGGTGCGTTTTTCTGAAATATCCGATGAGCCCCCATGATGATTCGTCAATTGGTTTATCATTTCCTGACTGATTTAATTTTTTCTGATCGACGTGAGAATATTCTTACGTTCATTTTATAGCTTTCAATGGGATCATTTACCTTTAAAGCTTTGAAAAACTGGTCAGTAATAGTCAACCGCAGCAGTTTTAAGATGCTCTGAGAAAAATGTCCAGCCTCCGACAGCCAATGACCTGACCGCCAATCGGGATTCTAGCACCTACACTGCCATCGTACTATTTCGATTTGCACAGAATCTGATGCCAGCATCAGCGGTCTTTGTTATTCTATGATGTATGCGCATTTTTTACCCAGCATGATGATGGTCACCGACAGCGAATCACCGGATGCAATTATTACTCAAGCGATCTCGTTCAGTCGCTATGTAAACCGTATCTTGACCAGCGAACCTGAGCGGAAAACTACCCTGCTGCAATCGGTGCACACCCCTTTTCAGAAAAGGGAAATGCAGGCATACATCAAATCCGAATCCCGCCACATCACCGATGAGACGGCACTGGACAACGTGTTGCGCGATTTGCGCAAGCAGGTCATGCTGCGATTGATCACGCGGGACATTAGCGGTCTCGCGGATCTTTCCGAAATCATGGCAACCATGACCGAGCTGGCCGAAACGGCTATTCAATTTGCGCTCAATTTTCATGAAAACTGGCTAACGCAACCCAGTCATTTTGGCCGCCCCATCGGCGAGCACAGCAATATCCCTCAGCACCTGCTGGTGGTAGCGATGGGCAAACTCGGCGGC
>CASDLT010000053.1 GCA_949281375.1 uncultured Nitrosomonas sp. | reverse complement strand
AAGAAATTTCCTTTTCGGGTGCGCCGCGTTACATCATAGTCTGAAAAACTCATGCTTAGCTCTTCAATCATATTGTTTTAAAATACAATTGTACCAATCGAGCCATTATCCTGCGATTATTGCCGTGCAAAGGTCTCGATTGGAATACCTGCAGGTTCCTCACAGGGGTGCTGCGCAACTCATACAATTTTCGAGCGTTGATTATCGGTGGTTTTTCCTCAGAAAAGTGAGATGCGACAATTTGCCACATTCTCAAATACTTATATGTTGTTCATAATGAGCCCTGCTTTCAGTCATCACATGAGGTTATTGATTCTTTCGACTGTATCCCTCCTCCTTCTTCTTCTATAGTCGAGAAAAAATATCCCCCCATACTCTTGTTGATGGACTGAAAGCATCCTAATCATTGTACTGATGCATAATTTTTGAGCAGTTCTCAACTAGCCTGAAAAAATCAAACTTTCTCACATCAGCATATGCGCTCAGTCGACATTCACTTCATCAACCCAGGAACCATCGGATACTTCCTTGCATTGATACTGATGTGTGCACTCAGTCCACTGCTAACAGGTTGTTCTGCAAAACCCGATACATCATTAATCCATCCGATTAAGACAACGCATGGAAAATCGGCGGACATTCGTTATTCAACTTCCATGCTGGGCTTATCCAACATTTTCTCATTCGATGTGTATGTGGACAACGAGAAGATTGTCCATCTCATAGCCAGCGGCACATTGGCTGCAACTGACTGGCACACGGTCATTCGCTATACGCGTTCCGAAGATGGCGGACATCATTGGGTCGATACAGTGAACATCGACCGGCTACCGACCGTTACCGGCAAGCGCGGTAACGACATTCAGTTGGCAGCAAGCGGAAGACATCTCGTGGCCATCTGGCAGACCGAAAGCGAGCTACCTGGCATGGGCCCCCTAGTGACCGCTGTATCCTCCGATCATGGGAAAACCTGGGTCATAGGCTCCAATCCTTCAGCAGATGACCAAGGCAATCAAGCGTATGTCGATGTGATTGCCGATCAGCATGGCGTTTTCCATGCCATCTGGCTAGAAGATCCTGAAGAAAACGGTCATCAGAGTCTTCGTTACGCACGTTCGAATGATCATGGCAAGCGCTGGAGTCTGCCAGTGACGCTGGATGATTCCACCTGCTCGTGTTGCTGGAATACGCTCGCGCTGTCGTCCCGTAATCAACTGCATGCGCTCTACCGGGACATGACGCCGCGCGACATGTTATTGATGCAATCCGGCGACGGTGGTCATACCTGGCGAAAGGCCAGCGTTGTCAGTGATTTCCAATGGTATTTCGAGGGTTGCCCACACATTGGCGGCGGATTGAAATCGGTCGAATCCAACGGTTTCATGTATTTGCATGGGGTGGTCTGGACGGGCGCCGAAGAACAGGCCGGTTTATATCACGTCGTTTCCAGCAATCATGGCCAGAGCTGGTCCACGCCACAAAAACTCGGCAATATGGCCACGAATGGTGACATCGCAGTGCATTCCACACGCTCCGACACCCTCGCGGCTGTCTGGAATGAAATCGAGCCGGGCGGAACCAGTCTTTTACTGTCCACATCAACCGACGGCGGTCTTTCCTGGACAACTCCTCGGCGCCTGTCAGAACCTCGTCATGCTCCCACCCACCCCAGATTAGTCGCCGCGGGACGAGGCTTCCTGGCACTCTGGACCGAAAGAAATGCATCAAATACCCATGCATTAGCCTGGTATACGTTCGAATGACTAACGTCAGGACATGCACGGGCTATTCGATTCTTTCGCGACCAATCGCGATTCAATAACTTTTATGGAGAAACATGAATGCACACCGTTTCGGATATAACCCACTGCCAGAAAATTAACGCCTGGACACGCTGCAGCGTCAGTTTATCCATGGCGGCAACAGCCATTCTGTTCTTTCTGGCCACTTTGCCTGCAACCGCTCACGCCCACGCCATCATGGTCAGATCCTCTCCGGAAAAGGACAGCACCATCAGCCAATCCCCATCCCAAGTGGATATCTGGTTCAACGAGAAAGTCAGAAGCGCTCATAAATCACTGGCAGTCATCAATAGCAGCGGAAAGCGCATGGACAACAAGGATATTCAGCAGGAGACGCTTGATCCATCGCATATTCTGATCAGCATCCCGGATCTACCTTCCGATACGTACACCGTACGCTATCGCGTCATTTCGGCCGACACACACGTGGTTTCCGGCAAATTCAGTTTCACGGTTGAGAAACCGTGAGTTATCGCAATCCTACTCATCCATTCATAGGAGTCAGTTCATCATGACACCGATTTCGAAAAAACTATTCGCTGCCTGTCTGTTTTTTTCCTTGTTTGCGGTTGTTGGCTGCGGCAAAAAAGATATTACTGCGCCGGTACAATTTGATTACAAGGAAACCGTAGGCTGTTTGGTAACCAACGATTGGTATGCCATTCATTTCAGCGCGTACATCAAACCCGACGGCGACCTGGAAAATATCAGCGGCAAGGCCAGAAAGAAACTATTGCGCTCTTATTGCAAGGAAATCCCGCGATCCGGATCATTGTACTTCACGGCGGACCTGGCCGACGATGACGCGCGTGAACTGCCGATCAGCGTACGGTTAGTCAAACAGGAATTAATCGGGGAAGACAACAAAAAAGCCGAGAATTTCCGCGACATCGCGACCCTTGTCGAAATACCCGCCAGGCTCTATCCCCGCGGCATGGTGGAAACACAGGTCGATCTGAGTGAAGAAGGGTATTACGCCCTGTATTTGATGATCGGCGAGGAAGGTACGGTCACCGATGAGAATATTCTGAAGATCCCTATGAATGTCGGTGTCGATCCTGATGTGGTATCGACATGGCAGCGTGTTTTCACCATCGTGAGCATTCTGCTCGGCATTGTGATTCCTTTCGGGATCGGATTGATCATTCTTTCACCCATTCTTCCGGTTCAGCGCTGGACCAACAGCATGAGCCGATTCTTCTTCATGTTCCGGTACAAACAAGGCATCAATGACGCAGACAAATAATTGCGCATAAACTGAATCATCACTACAAGAATTCTTATTGGCTAAAAAAGAGTCAAATAATTTCTTGCGGCGCTTCTACCGGATACACTGCTATCTCTATCGTTACAAACCACAGCGGGGCCTGATCCTCTTACAGTCGCCCCGCCCTCCCCTGCTGATCAGATCGATCGGCATCATTGCTAAACCCTATTTAAAACATGATAAGAGTTTGAATAACGCCGTACCTTATGAAATACTCATAACCTATTTTATCGAGCCAGTTTTATGGCATTCGATCAACGTTCACCATACAGAGAATTCAAATAATGTCATTCAGCTTCGACAATTTTTATGAGGCCAACCGCCGCATCCTGATTTGGCTCATCCTGATCGGTTTATTATGGCAATTGCGAGACTTTTTCGGACTGATCTTCATCACTTTCGTCCTTACGTTCATCGCCACGCCACTGGTTCATTTCGGCAGAAACAAATTGAAGTTGCCGCATCGCGCATCCCTGGTGCTGGTCTATATCTTTTTCTTGCTGGTTCTGGGCAGTTTTTTCCGCTATGTCACGCCAAGCGTAGTAGGCGAAGCCACGCGGTTCATCGGCAATTTCCATGAAGTACAGACGAAAGTGATGGAACTGGAACGCGACGTTTTCGGCAAATATCCCGGCATCGAGCGTTCCTTGTATGGTTATGTCCGCAGCACCATGGATGAGAATAGCCTGAAAGCCATTGACAGAGCGCTATCCCTGTACCGCTTGACGCTCGATTTGCCCTCTCCTGATCAGCTGGAGGAAAAAGGCCCAACCGAAATCACCGAGGTAGAGCGGGCAGAACTCAGGAAATATCACGATAAGGAAGCCGAACTACTGATCAATTTCCTGCTGACCACGCAATTGGAAAAGGTCAAGGAAGAACTGCCCAAACTCATCAAGCATCTCTATCAAGCCACCGGCACGATGCTACTGGCGTTGCTGTTCAGCTTCCTGATTCTGTTCGATAGCGTACGGCTTGGCGGTTTGATGAAAAGCCTGCACGACTCCCGCTTGAAGGATTTCTATCAGGAAACCGCTCAACCCGTCATTCGTTTTGCTTATGTAGTTGGCCGCGCCATTCAGGCGCAAGCGATGATTGCCTGCGTCAACACGTTGCTGACGTTGATCGGTTTGATGGTGCTCGGCATCCCATCCGTTGCATTACTGTCGCTGATCGTTTTCGTGTGCAGTTTCATTCCGGTGCTGGGCGTGTTTATTTCCACTACGCCGATGGTGCTGGTCGCCTTGAATACCGGCGGATTGACCCTCGCCCTTGCGGTCGTGGCCATGATCACCATCATTCATATCATTGAGGCCTATGGTCTGAACCCATTGATCTATGGCAAGCATCTCAAGCTCAACCCGGTACTGGTGCTGATTATTCTGCTGATCGCCTACCACAGCTTCGGTTTATGGGGAATGATTCTCGGCGTTCCGGTGGCATATTACTTCATACACGAAGTATTTGGGGTTCCACTATGGGATAAACATCGCTTGCAACCCAGCGGTCCGCCTTTACAACCGCCAAGCCCCGTTATTCATTCCGACTCGACATCCTAACAAGCATCTGATTTTTCTGGCTATGGTATAGTTAAAACGGCATTGCATCACGCCACTCCTGTTAACGCTAAATGGAGAATCAAGATGAAAAGAAACATGCTTGATTTACGCGAGGCAATTGTGGAAAAAGCCGTTGCCATTGCGGAACGCTCAAACTGGGAAGCGGTACGGTTATTCGATGTAGCCGCCGAACTGGAAATTTCGCTGGAGGACGTTCGCAGGCATTTCCGCGAAAAAGAGGATCTGGTCGATGCCTGGTTCGACCGTGCCGACAGCCAGATGCTCAAGACCGCGGAAACAGTCGAGTTCCAGGCATTGACGCCTCGGGAACGTTTGCATCACCTCATCATGGCCTGGCTCGATACATCGGCTGAACATCGCCGAGTAATTCGGCAGATGATTGGCGCCAAACTGGAGCCCGGCCATCTGCACATCCAGATTCCCGCCATCATGCGCATCAGCCGCACTGTGCAGTGGATGCGCGAAGCGGCTCACCGCGATGCCACGTTCCTGCGTCGCGCCCTGGAGGAAACCGCGCTGACGGCGATTTATCTGGCAACATTCACCTTCTGGATGCGGGATGCTTCCGAAAACTCCTATCGTACGCGCGATTTTCTGGCGCAAGCACTGCGCCGCGCCGAGTCACTGGATCGGCGCGTCTATGGTTCGCCTGCTCAGCCAGTCTCCGCTGACGCGACTACCGAACCGCCATCCGCCCGCGAATTTCCCACTGTCGTGACTACGTCCGCGCACGAAGAATCGTTGACTCACAGCATGCACGTAAAATCCGGCTGATCGACCGCGTGGATCCCTTTACGCACGCGTTGAGCGGCGCTTTGCTGACACGCGCCGCAGCACGGCATTCCACCGAATCACCTTCCGGTCAACCAGAACTTCCGCTGCGGCTGCAAATTCTGACTGGCTTCGCCGCCGCAGCATTTCCCGATATCGATCTGGTTTTACGCCTGATCGACACGTTGACATACCTCAACTGGCATCAGGGCCCGACGCATTCCATCATTCTGCTGCCGCTTTGGGCGTGGCTACTGGCGTGGCTGTTTTCACGACTTACGCGTCAGCGCTATGACTGGGGATTATTTTACCGACCTGCATGCCTCGGCCTCGTAATTCATATTGCCGGTGATGTGATCACGTCGTATGGATTGATGCTTTTTGCCCCGTTTTCCACCGCACGTTATTCGGTGCCGTTGGTATTTGTCATCGATCCGTGGTTCACACTGATGATTATGTCGGGATTGATCGCATCGTGGCGCTTCTGGCGGCATCGATCGCCGGCCATTCTGGCGCTCACAGGTATATGCGGATATGTAGGCTTCTTATGGAGTTTGCAGCAGCAAGCAATCGCGCTCGCCGACAGCCATATTCAATCGAATCATCTGCAATCAACGCAAATCCACGTGCTGCCGCAGCCGTTGTCACCCTTTCATTGGAAGCTGATTATCCAGCAGAACGATGTTTATCACGTAGCTGACATGAATCTGCGTCCATTGGAGAATCAATCGCTGACGAAAACCAGTTTCGGGTGGCTGTCCACCATGGCGGCCGCCTATCGTCCCAGCCACGCGAACAACTGGCGTATCGATCAGCAGTTCGGAACAGATCCCACCGACCGACCACTGATCCTTAAAGCATGGTTCAGCCCTGCTTTTGCGCCTTTTCGCACCTTTGCTCAATTCCCCGTATTGGATCGAACGGAAAATACCGAACACGGGTATTGCGCCTGGTTTTACGATTTGCGTTTCGAATTTCCGCTTCTGCCGCCCTCGTTCCGCTATGGTGCGTGCCGCCAAACAAGCACATCAGCATGGGAAATAGTGCGGGAGCAAGGCTTGTTTTATATTGATTGATTAGCAATATATCGAATGAAGAATTCAATATCTCTTTTGGATTACCGATTAAAATAAGTCGTCTCTAGTATTCATAATCTTATAAGAAACAATTAAGAACTCATTACGATAATCTGAAGGTTGCACGTAATGCACCGCCCAAAATCATACGTGCAGCTTATAAAGCTCTGTCCCACAAGTATCATCCTGATAGGAATGAAGGAAATTCGGAATCTGCCAGAATCATGACAATTATCAATAATTCTTATGAAGTATTATCAGATCCAGTAAAAAAAAAACGAGCATGACCTTTGGATCAAAGAAATGGAAAAAGAGATGAATAGCAATAAGCAATCAAATTCAGAAAATTATTCATCTAGTCAAACGGCTACACAACCTCTCCAATTCTCTTGCTTAGTTAAGCTATTCTTCTCATTATTAAACAACATTAAAAATTTCCTTAAGGAAACGTTTTATTTTGCAATTCGCTTAGGCATAGCTATTGCTTTTATTTGATTAATTATAAATGTAATCAACTTAGTACTAAAAAAAGATTCCCTTGTCCAAAATAGCTCCATAGTAAATACCCCGTCATCAGCATCACCTAAATATGTTAGGCCCCCTACCGCTCCAAGTGGTCATACTTGGCCATTATTTGCTAGTTATGTAGAAGGTTTCCAATCACTTCATACCGAAGGATTATCAACGGTAACAATTAGTAATATTCAAAATGATTCTGATGTTTTTGTTAAACTAATGTTTCTTGATAAACCGCAAGCGTATCCAGTTAGGCATTTTTTTATTCCTGCTTTTGGCAAATTTACTTTGGAAAAAGTAACGGCTGGTAATTACGATATTCGTTATCGCGACTTAAGCAATGGAAAGATATCGCGCACTGAAGCTTTTAATCTTAAAGAAACAACCACTAAGAAGGGCACTCAATTTAGCAATATCACTATGACTTTGTTTAAAGTCAGCAATGGGAATATGCAAACTTATGATTTATCTGAAGCAGAATTTTAACTAATCCTTTGAATATTCCCTAAGTTGATTCTAGTCTTATAAGAGATGTGACGAATTTTTGTAGATCACTTAATCCATCGGCTGTGTCGCTCGGTCAAAATTCTTTGATGTAATGACAGAAAATCCACAATATTCTTCGCCTATCGTTTCCATCAATTGCAATTTGAATGTCGCGTTGAGTGGTGTTAACGACAACAAACCAGATCACTATCGCTGTCCGCACACACATTGTCGGTTACCTGCAAGCCAAACAATGGCGTTAATTGAATGTCTGGGTACTGCGAAAGCAACGTGGCTAGCCGGCTAAGCGCTCGCCATTTTCCCCCAGGAATCCCGCAGCGTCACGGCGCGGTTGAATACCGGCTTGTCAGGTTTCATGTCGACCCGGTCGGCGACGAAATAACCATTGCGCTCGAACTGGAAGCTTTGCTCGGATTCGGCATCACATAAAGCCGCTTCCACATAGGCGGTGATGATCAGTTTCGAATCAGGATTCAACGATGTTTTATAATCCTTGTCGCCACTATCTGGATGAGGATCGGTAAACAGACGATCGTACAGCCGCACTTCAGCCGGATGCGCATGAGGGGCCGACAACCAATGAATATTACCTTTGACCTTACGGCTATCTGCGCCCGGCGTGCCACTCTTGGTATCAGGATCATAGGTGCAATGGATGGCTTCGATACTGCCGTCGGCATTTTTTTCAATATGAACACATTTGACAATGAAGGCGTAACGCAACCGCACTTCCGCGCCCGGTGACAAGCGAAAATATCCCTTGGCGGGCACTTCCATGAAATCGTCACGTTCGATATACAACTCTTTCGAAAACGGGATCGTGCGCTTTCCCCATTCCGGTTTTTGCGGATGATTGGGAGCAAAGCAATCTTCTTGCTGGCCTTCCGGGTAGTTGTCGATGATCAGCTTTAGCGGCCTGAGAATGGCAATACGACGCGGCGCATGTTCATTCAGATCTTCGCGCAGACAATCTTCCAGGATGCTCATATCGATCCAGGAATCCGCTTTGCTGATACCAATCCGTTCTGCAAAGCGACGAATGGCGCGGGGCGTAAAGCCGCGACGGCGCACGCCAGCCAGTGTACTCAAACGCGGATCGTCCCAGCTGTCGACGAGTTTGCTTTCAACCAGTTCGATCAGCTTGCGCTTGCTCATCACAGTGTAGGTCAGGTTGAGCCGGGCGAATTCGATCTGCTGCGGGTGGCACGGCACTTGATCCGCCAGTTGATCCAGCACCCAGTCGTACAACGGGCGGTGATCCTCGAATTCCAGTGTGCATAATGAATGCGTGATTTTTTCCAGGGCGTCGGATATGCAGTGCGTGTAATCGTACATCGGGTAAATACACCACTGGTTGCCGGTGCGTTGGTGATGGACATGGCGGATGCGGTAAATCACCGGGTCGCGCATATTGATGTTGGGCGACGCCATATCGATCTTGGCTCTGAGCACATAACGGCCGTCAGGAAATTCTCCTGCTTTCATGCGGCGGAATAAATCCAGGCTCTCTGCGATCGGGCGATCGCGGAAAGGGCTATTTTTGCCCGGACTGGTCAAAGTGCCACGGAATTCACGGATTTCATCCGCGGAAAGGCTTTCGACATAAGCTTTTCCTTGGTTGATCAAGTACTCGGCAAATTCATAAAGCTGATCGAAATAATCGGAAGAATAATATAAGTGCTGGCCCCAATCGAAACCCAGCCATGAAACACTGTCGCAAATCGAATCGACGAATTCCTGCGCTTCTTTTTCCGGATTGGTATCGTCGAAACGCAAATGACATACGCCGTTATAATCCTGCGCAATTCCAAAGTTCAGGCAAATGCTCTTGGCATGACCGATGTGCAGGTAGCCATTCGGCTCGGGCGGAAACCGCGTTTCTACGCGGCCATTCCATTTGCCGGAGCGGTTATCTTCATCGATGATGTTGCGAATAAAATTGGCAGGTGCCGCTGATTCAGCAGGCAGGGTAGTCTCAGATTTTTCTTTCACAAAGGATCTCTCGACACGTAATTGATTTAGTCAAAAATGGAATGGCTCATCATAGTGGGGGAATTATAACGGTGATTAATCCAAAATCCATCATTGAAAAGCATAATCCCGTGCAATCCCGCAAGTATCTTTCTCTTCTTGTTGTCACTGATTAAACCATCGCGAGTAAATCGCCAATTCACTGACTGATAAATTAACACGTTTCTAGTTTGACTTTTATGGATGCCTGACTTAGAATTCCCGGCTCTTTTTGAATATGCAGGATGGGTTTTCGTGAAAACATTTTCAGCCAAACCACATGAAGTTAACCATGATTGGTTTGTTATTGATGCGACTAATCTGGTATTGGGTCGCCTTGCTTCCCAGATTGCGCATCGCTTGCGCGGCAAGCATAAGCCTATTTATACACCTCATGTCGATACCGGTGACTATATCATTGTGGTGAATGTCGACAAAATCCGCGTAACCGGAAATAAGCTGGACGATAAAATCTATTATCGCCATACCGGTTATCCCGGCGGGATTTATGCCACTCCTCTGAAGAAAATGCATGCGCGTTTTCCAGGTCGTCCGCTTGAAAAAGCTGTGAAAGGCATGCTTCCTAAAGGGCCACTGGGGTATGCGATGATCAAAAAACTTAAAATCTATGCGGGCGATACTCATCCGCATGCCGCTCAACAACCAAAACCACTTGAAATCAGAGCGTAATATCTATGCCAACTCAATACAATTACGGAACCGGTCGACGCAAAAGCGCTGTAGCTCGCGTATTCATTAAACCGGGTACGGGAGCTATCGTCATCAATAGCAAACCGATCGATGAGTATTTCTCTCGAAAAACGGGGCGCATGATTGTTAAACAACCCCTGGAACTCACCAACAATGCCAATACATTTGATATTATGGTGAATATTCATGGTGGTGGCGAATCAGGTCAGGCTGGCGCAGTCCGTCACGGTATTACCCGGGCATTGATTGATTATGATGCAACCCTCAAATCACCATTGAGCAAAGCAGGTTTGGTCACTAGAGATGCACGTGAGGTAGAACGCAAAAAAGTTGGTTTGCGTAAAGCGCGGCGGCGCAAGCAATTTTCCAAACGATAACGTCTCTTTTCATACGAGATACTTAAAAAGCCGCCTTATGGGTGGCTTTTTTATTGGATTGAAGCAATTAAGTCCAAATAATCTGACAAACGAGCAAATGATCAAGTCAAACAAAACCGCATGAAAAATAATTTTTATCAAGTATTGATGAGTATTTTCTGTGTAATTTCAACGCTGATCGCGAGATACTCGTTTTTCAGATTTTTCTTATAAAGAATAGCAGGAGTTTCTATGATTAATGTTGGCATTGTGGGTGGAACCGGCTATACCGGTGTGGAATTGCTTCGATTGCTGGTGCAGCATCCCAAAATAAGAATCAAAGCTATCACCTCACGCAGTGAAGCAGGTATGAATGTAGCGGAGTTGTTCACTAATCTCAGAGGCCATCTCGATATAAAGTTCAGCGATCCTGCCGATGCGAAACTGCATAAATGCGATTTGGTATTTTTCGCCACACCCAATGGTATTGCGATGCAGCAAGCTGAATTCCTGCTTGCAGAAAATGTGAAAATCATTGACTTAGCCGCTGATTTTCGCATCAAGGATGTCGCAGAATGGGAAAAATGGTACGGCATGAAACATGCTTGTCCGGTGCGAGTCGCCGAGGCCGTGTATGGATTGCCTGAAATCAATCGCGAGCAGATCAAAAATGCACAATTAATTGCCAATCCGGGATGTTATCCAACGGCTGTCCAATTAGGCTTTCTTCCTTTAATCGAAGCAGGTGTGATTGACATCGATCACCTTGTCGCAGACGTGAAATCAGGCGTTTCTGGTGCAGGCAGGAAAGCCGAAGTGCATACTTTGCTAGCTGAAGCTTCTGACAATTTTAAAGCGTATGGAGTACCGGGACATCGCCATCTTCCTGAGATCAAACAAGGACTGTCAAACGTAGCACAGCGTCCTGTCGGATTGACTTTCGTTCCTCATCTGGTACCAATGATCCGGGGCATTCATGCCACGCTATACGCTCGGTTGAACAAACAGATCGACTTACAAGCCCTCTATGACAAACGCTATCAGAAAGAAGCGTTCGTTGATGTATTACCCGCTGGAAAACATCCGGAAACACGTTCCGTACGTGGCTCCAACCTCTGCCGCATCGCAGTGCACCAACCACAAGGACAGGATACCGTGGTGGTATTGTCGGTGACTGATAATTTGGTAAAAGGCGCAGCAGGTCAAGCCATTCAAAACATGAACATCATGTTTGGCCTGCCGGAAACGCTCGGGATTAATCAGGTTCCCCTGTTGCCCTAGGGAGATGAACCTAAAAAATGGTTGTAGGAGATCGAAAAAAAGCGGGATGCGACGATGATGCAAGGTTGAATTGGGGTAAAAATGCACACCTGCATTGCCAATAAGCTCGAGACTGATTCCAGTGATTCGGGATCGAACGCATTAAAATCTCTACACTCCCAAACGTTGTCTGATCGTTTTCTTACCTATGATAATCATAAATTCACGATGCATTATTCATTTTTCCTACTTCAAAAGAACAAAATGTTTACCGTTCGTTACGGCATGATATGATCTTTCCATTCATTTCATAACAGTCAAGTTGAGCAGTACATTCACTTTGATCGATTGATTTCTTACAAGAGCATTGCCCTTGAAAAAGCTGTTCAAAAAAAAACCCGGGATACTTTCACCTCGAGTCGTCGTCCGTCCGCATCTGTCCTGGACTTACCGGATGATGTTGGTCATAGTCTGTTGCTTGGTGCTGTTATCGTTATCCTGGGGGATGTATGAAGCTGGTAGGCATTCAACTCAACCGCAACATGACTGGATCGAGGAAAAGTTAGCTATCGAGTATGACGCGGGTAGCTGCCGGCAAACCAAGAAGCAAAAATTATGTACTCAAATGGGCGATCTGATCCATCAAATTCAGATCAGCACGACTGCCAATGAAAATCTTGGTAAGCAAATCAAATTGCTGGCCAATGAAAATGATTCTTTGAAGGAGAAACTGGTATTCTTCCAGCATCTGATGGCTGGAAATACCAAAAGTGGAATTTCAATTCATCAGTTCAACTTAAAGGAAACTGAGACGCCGGGCAAATATCGATATGCGCTTACGCTCATACAGGGTGGTGAACGGCCCAGCGATTTCAAGGGAAACTTAAAGTTTCAGGTCACACTGCAACAAAATGGCCAGAGCAAAACAATTCCATTAATCAGCAGTTCTTCGGACGAGAATTTTCCAATCAATTTTAAATTCCTGCACCGGCTCGACGAGAGCTTTAAAGTACCCACGGATGCCATTGTGGAGAGTCTGCAAGTACAGATTTTTGAACAGAATGACAATAAAAAGGTAATATTGACCCAAGCTACACAACCAGCATCGTGAAGGAAACTCCATGTTCGGGCGCAAAAACAAAAAAAACATTCATAATCATATTGATACTTTAATCGGCGTCAATACGATAATCACCGGTGACGTTACTTTCAGCGGTGGTTTGCGCGTTGATGGGCACATCATCGGCAATGTCAGTACTAACGATGATGATCGCAGCACTCTGGTTCTCAGTAATGAAGGCAGTATCACTGGCAAGATAAGCGTCGTCAATATCATCATCAATGGCACCGTATCAGGACCTATTCATGCCAGTGGCTATCTGGAACTACAGGCTAAAGCCAAGGTCTACGGAGATATTCACTATGGCTCTTTGGAGATTCAGTTAGGAGCCTCTGTTGAAGGCAAGATGATCCATCACGATGCATTGGAAGCCAAACAAAAGCAGTCAGAAAAAATGGTGACGCTGATCTCCGCAGCACCAAATCAACGTCCTATTGCTTCTGAAAGTGGTGAATATAATTCTAAGATCAAAAATTGAAAACTGCGCAACAACCGTACTGGCGGAGACTGATATGAATATGGAAAATACAACGCCGCTTTCGTTTACCGATAGTGCAGCTTCTAAGGTGAAGCAACTGATTGTAGAAGAAGGCAATGATAATCTTAACCTGAGAGTTTTCGTCAGTGGGGGCGGCTGCTCGGGCTTTCAATATGGCTTTACCTTTGATGAGACGATCAATGAAGATGATATGATCATGGAAAAAAATGGTGTCAAGCTGCTTGTCGATGCGATGAGCTTTCAGTATCTGATTGGCGCTGAGATCGATTATCAGGAAAATATCAAAGGCGCTCAATTTGTCATCAAGAATCCCGGAGCGACCAGCACCTGTGGCTGCGGCTCATCATTTTCGGTATAACCCCACGCAAAAATTCTGGCAAGGACAGCAAACAGCACTCCGGCGCACCAAAATCTGCTAAAAATGCAGTCTATTCATGTCGCCAGACAAATCATCAACTTGAAGCTAAACTCAACAAAACATAAGCGAATTCAATCATTTTCTAAAGAGCCAGCTCAGGCAGGATAAATCGCGCCTAGGATTCTCTCTCCATTGGCGCCAGTGACCGCAGGAAGATTACCCGGCTTATGCGCTAACGTGCGTTGACCCAACCATGCAAAGGCAAACGCCTCGACCCAGTCAGCTGCAATTCCCAGTGAATCCGTCGGCGTCACCCTTTTACCGGGCAAGGATTCCATTAAGCCACGCATCAAATGCGCATTTTGGGCTCCTCCCCCGCACACATAGATTTCGGAAGCGCCGGAACAATGTACTTGAATGGATTGGACAATAGTCTCAACCGTTAGCTGCAATAGCGTTGCTTGTACATCCTCGTTTTTTTCATTTCCACACAGACAGCCTTGTACCCATTCAAGATTGAATAGTTCTCTGCCGGTGCTTTTAGGTGGCAAGCTCGTGAAAAAAGGATCTTCCAGAAATTTTACCAATAATTCTGGAATGACCTCTCCACTCGCTGCCCATTGACCATCCTTATCAAAATGTTGTGCACGATGTCGTTGACACCACGCATCCATCAAAATATTACCCGGGCCACAGTCAAAACCAATGGTCATGCTGCGTGGATCAAGATTGGTAATATTGGCGATACCGCCGATATTCACAATGACACGATGAATATTCGAGTCCCCGAACCATGCTTGATGGAAAGCCGGCACCAAAGGTGCTCCTTGGCCTCCTGCAGCGATGTCCCGGCTGCGGAAATCCGCCACCACCGTAATCTGCGTAAGCTCCGCCAAGAGCGCGGCATTCACCAGCTGAATGGTATATCTTTTATCCGTCTCGGGACAATGCCGGATAGTCTGCCCGTGGCAGCCAATCGCCGCAACTTCCTGTGGCTGCACTTCCGCATATTTCAGTAGGTTTTGAACAGCTAGTGCGTACAACGACGATAGATAATTGCTCAGAAGCGCGGCACGATCGAGTTCATCGTAACCACTCTGATGTAACGACAATAGTGCCTTGCGCAAATTGTCATCATAAGGAGAGAAATAACTATAGATCAGTGATGAGGTAGCATTAAAATCCACCAGCACTACATCAATGCCATCCAGACTGGTCCCGGACATAATGCCGATGTAGTACTCAGAATTCAACGCACCATTGCATCCTTATGTTGCTTGATAGAGAACATTAGAACATGGACCATGAAATGGGTGGTCATCAGAGCCAAATCCACCTCATTTCATTTAGCCATATCATTCCAATGCTGCGTAATGGATATTTCGCATGATGTTCAAGCGAGCCATCAAGGACTGAGTGGTTGTGTGAAAAGCGGCCATGTCTTTCTTGGAAATCGGCGGCGCAGTCGGCAATGCTAATTTGGTGGGATCGCGTTGCAGGCCATCAACTCGCAATTCATAATGCAAATGCGGCCCTGTAGCCATCCCGGTCGAACCTACGTATCCGATCACTTCGCCTTGATTTACGCGCTTACCTTTGGACAATCCACCAGCAAATCTCGACAGATGACCATACGCAGTTTCAAATTTGCCATTGTGCTTGAGTACTACCAAATTTCCGTAGCCTCGTTGTGAGCCGGAAAACGCAACGATTCCATTCGATGTGGCTCGCACAGGAGTGCCGGTCGGCGCCGCGTAGTCAATTCCCTTATGCGCTCGCCATTCTTTCAGGATGGGATGAAAGCGTGCTTTATTGAACCCCGAACTGACGCGCGAAAAAGCCAGAGGTGATAATAAAAAATCCTTGCGCAAGCTTCCACCTTCAGGTGAGTAATACCCATCGGCTCCATTCGACGCCTTGAAATAAATCGCCTGATGTAATTTTCCCTTGTTCACGAATTCCGCAGCAAGAACTCGCCCATTTTTGGCGCCTTTACCATTATTTGACGTTGTATCGTATACAACGGTAAATCGATCTCCCTGTCGCATATCCCGATAAAAATCAATATCTGATGCAAATATTTCCGTAAGCTGCATAGCAATATGATTGGGTATGCCGACCCGATCGGTGGACGCGAATAATGAGCTGCTGATCACGCCAGATTTCATGATTATCTGAGCATCCAGATCAATGGCCTGCTCAGTCATTTTGAATTCGTCATCTGTTTTTTCCATCAGAAACAGTTCTTCATTTCCAAAGAGATAACGAAGAGTCAATAACTCTCCATCGGCTGTTTTTTTGGCATAGATGGTCTGACCGGGTTTAAGCTGGCGTAATGCGCGGCTGCCCCGGGCTGCCTGTAAAAAATCAATCGAGTCCTGATCGTTGATATCCAACCGATTCAGAATGGCGGTAATCGTGTCTCCACGTCGAATATTTTCTTCATGCCAGATTGTCGAAGAGGTCGTATCCTGAACAGTTTCAGGAATTGACAAATCCAGAACAACTTCTTCTACCTGAACATCTTCAAACGAAGGAGAATTGGGTGCGATACCAAATGCAGTGACTATTCCGAACAATGGAACGCTGGATAAAACTACCAGCAGGCGAATCGTTTTTTTTGTAAGTTTTGATGATTTTTGAGCTAGAATCCTTTGTTGACTGCTAAAGGGTTTAGATAGCATATATGAAGAGCCTCCAGTCTTTATCATGTGCAAACAGGCGCGAGTCTAACACAAAAATTATTAAAACATGTACCAAGGTACAATAGCGAGCGCGATAAAAAATATCTCCGCAATCGTGCAAACAATAAAAAATCAAATCTATCAATAAATAAAAAATCAAATCTATCAATACAGTGAATACATCAGAAAAACTTCAAATTGACGTTTTCAAACGTGGTAGTCATGAACTCTTGGTTGAATCCGAGCTGGAAAAAAAACTCCTGTCAGGTCGGCCTTTGCGGATCAAAGCGGGATTTGATCCGACCGCGCCGGATTTACATCTGGGTCATACGGTATTGCTGAACAAACTCCGCCAATTGCAGGATCTGGGGCATCACATACTATTTCTGATTGGAGATTTCACTGGCATGATCGGCGACCCAAGCGGCAAAAATACCACCCGCCCCCCTCTCACCCGAGAACAAGTCTCGCAAAACGCCGAATCCTACACTGCCCAAGTTTTTAAAATACTGAAACCGGAACATACCGAAGTAGTATTCAATTCAAACTGGATGGATCAACTCAATGCAGCGGACTTGATCAAACTCGCGGCCACGCATACGGTGGCCCGCATGCTGGAACGAGATGATTTCGATAAGCGCTACCGCAGCAACCAGGCTATCGCGATACATGAATTTTTGTACCCATTGATTCAGGGCTATGATTCTGTTGCGTTGAAAGCCGATCTTGAATTAGGTGGAACCGATCAAAAATTTAATTTGCTGATGGGACGTGAATTGCAGAAGCATTTTGGCCAATCACCGCAATGCATTATGACCATGCCTTTGCTTGAAGGCCTGGATGGCGTGAACAAAATGTCAAAATCAATGAATAATTATGTCGGAATTACCGAAAGCCCAAAAGAAATCTTCGGAAAGCTTATGTCAATCTCCGATCAGCTCATGTGGCGTTATCTGGAACTCCTCTCATTTGAATCGTTGACGACAATTCAGACATGGCAAAGCGAAGTTGCCGAAGGCCGAAATCCGCGGGATATCAAGATTCTGCTTGCCCAAGAGATTGTCGCCCGCTTTCATACTCAGAAAGACGCCTCAGACGCCCTTGCCGATTTTGAAACTCGCTTCAGACATGGCGCATTACCCGATGATATCACCGAAAAAATCATTCAGGCGCAAGAGGAAAACATTGCACTGATTCACATTTTGAAACAAGCAGAGCTCACTTCCAGCACCAGTGAAGCCATACGCATGATTGATCAGGGTGCTGTCAAGCTCGATAATGAAAAAGTCTCCGACAAATCAATCAAAATCTCGCGAGGTAATACGGTCGTGCTCCAGGTTGGAAAACGCAAATATGCCCGTGTCACCATCCAATAATGCAACTTTCTCTCACACGCAACACTATTTCTCTCTTTTTCCTGTTTAATCCATAAATAATTGCAGGTTATTTTATGATCCAGTATACTTGCGCGCTTGGTTGATTCGAACTTTTTAAGTATCTGATTAACTTTAATTAGTAGTCACATCGTTCCTGACCTCTCTTCAATTCCTCGATCCTTTGCGGAAAATGACTATTGCAATCTTGGTTAGCAGCGATATTTTTTTAAATTGCGCTGGCGGAGATAATCATTATTTGACGAAGAGAGTATCGTCTGTTTGCGCGTCCCTATTCCCCACTCTTTAGGAAATTACCGTGTCTTTTGAAGATCTGAATTTAAATAGCTCCATTATTAACGCCATTAATGATGCCGGATACACAACTCCGACACCCATTCAAAAGCAGGCAATTCCTGAATTGTTATCAGGGCACGACATCATGGCTTCAGCCCAGACAGGCACGGGGAAAACAGCCGCTTTCATGCTGCCTGCGCTGCATTTGTTGGCGACTCCTTCAAAGGTTCAAGGCCGCGGCCCGCGCATTCTGGTTCTCACCCCTACTCGAGAACTTGCTCTTCAAGTGTCCGATGCAACCAAGAAATATGGAAAATATCTTCCGCGCAGCAAAGTCATCAGCATCCTGGGTGGAATGCCTTATCCGCTGCAGAATAAATTATTATCCCAACCGGTTGATATTCTCGTGGCAACTCCAGGAAGATTGATCGACCACATCCAACGCGGCCGAATCGATTTCAGTCGACTGCAGATGCTTGTGCTCGATGAAGCGGATCGTATGCTCGATATGGGCTTCATTGACGATGTCGAAACCATTGCCTCGGCAACCCCGGCCACGCGCCAAACCGTATTGTTCTCCGCTACGCTGGACAATGCCATTGATAAAGTCGCCGCCAAGCTATTGAAAACGCCTAAGCGCATCCAGGTTGCGTCGTCCAAGGCCAAACTTGACAATATCGAGCAACGCTTGCATTACGCCGATGACATGTCGCACAAAAACCGTTTATTGGATCACGTCTTGCGCGACGAAACATTGAAGCAAGCCATCGTTTTTACTGCCACTAAACGCGACGCCGATACACTGGCGGATAATTTGTACGCTCAAGGCATTGCCGCTGCGGCATTGCACGGTGACATGAACCAGCGTGAACGCAACCGTACCCTAACCCGGCTGCGCAGTGGTGGCTTACGCGTACTCGTCGCAACCGATGTCGCTGCGCGAGGAATCGACGTAGCCGCTATCACTCATGTCATCAATTTTGATCTGCCGAAATTCGCAGAGGATTATGTGCATCGCATCGGACGCACAGGCCGGGCGGGAGCCTCAGGTATCGCAGTTTCGTTTGCATCTGTTAAAGATAGCGCGCATTTATCAAAAATTGAACGTTATACTGGTCAACGCATAACTTCACATATCATTCCAGGATTGGAACCCCGCATCAAACCAAGATTCCAGAATAATGGCATCAAAAGCACCACCAGCGTCTTTCAGAAACGTAAACGTTCGCCTTTCTCGGCTAATGAAAGTCGCCCGGGCTTCGGTGCCAGCCATGAATCGGGACGGAGCGAGAACGGACAACGTCGCCGTCCTTTCGATCAAAGTAATCGTGGCAACTCGTCCTTTCGCGGCAATAGTGGAAAATCAGCAGGTTTTCAATTTGCGAGATCAAAATAACCCCTTGGATTGCTTCGCTCGCGGGATTAACCGCAGAAATCCGCTCTATAGTTGAGTAGCGCGCCGTTTAATTAATATCTGCACGATCCGGTAAACGGCATAAGCTGCAATGAGATGCTTGAGGGTATGACCGCTGACATGCCCATGAGTCCATGAAAAAATGGATTCGTCGAGCATTTCAGCGGCCTTCGCTACCCCGTACAACGCAATCACCTGATAAATATCATTGGCATGGCTGTACCGCGATGGAAACTGCGAACTGATCCAGAGAATTACGGCAATCGAATAGAACTGAGTCACAACATAGAAGTTCAGATTGCCTCTGCCTTGCAATTCAGTCCAGTGCCAATGCCATACACTCAAGGCAGCCAGCAGCATGAATACAGGTAACGCCCATAGACCGGCAGTGCGATCGACACGTTCAACCAGCGTAGCCGATAACAATGCGGCAAGTGCAAAAACGATGGGTAAGCGATCCCATATAAGGCGGTCGTTATCGGGTGCCCAGTGATAATACATAGAGCCTAACGCAACCGTACCTACGCTCAGAAACAAAATCCAGTAGGGCAACGATTCATTGAGGTGAGTAAAGATTCGTTGCGCCGGTGCGCAATGAGTTCGATATAGAAATAATGTCCCGGCAATGGCACTCAATAGAAACGCCAGATTGGACATTACATCCCTGAAATTGGGAATGTCGAAAAAGCTGCGCTGATCTGCGAATTCATGATAATCGACAGGTTGGGGAAAAGGCGGCAGCAGCCACGCGACCATCACGACTATAATCGAACATCCTCCCAGCATCCAGAATTGCCGCTGCTTATTCATTTAGTCGGGCCTTACTTTATTTATCAAAGTGAAGTTACGCCATTTCAGTTACTTACCCCATTGCTGCAATCAGATCGAAAACGCCTGCAATGGATTCATTCGATCTATACTACTGATCAATAATACGCAGGCATTCCTCAATGAATGTTAACCGCGGATTATTTCAAAATCGAATGAAAAAATCCGGCAGTATACCTATAGCTTTTGAAAAAATGGACATCCCATCGACTTATTGGTTGCATCATGCTTGTTTTTACATCGTATTGCTGCTAATCCATTATCTCAATGGATTGCTGGTCATCAAGCACGATGTCAAGGTCAATTACACTCGCAAGATCAACCATTTTGCTTTTTTCTTTCTACCAACATTGCTGTCATCGGTCGTTGAATATTCCTACAGCGCAGTCACATTTTTCATGGACATGGTATGTGCATTCGTTTTTCTGACCTGTTTTGCAGCGCCATTGCGCAATCGATTTCAGTTCCTCCAGATCATGTTCCGCTCGATCGATAGACCCGAAGACAGGCCATACACCCTGATATGGCTGTATACGCAATTCATGGCTAGTTATGCCGTGCTCATTCCACTGTTGATCTACTTCGAAAGTAACAACATGATACCGCTGCTGATGATCATCATTATCGCCAACGGCGTTGGCGACGGCTTGGCTGAACCCATCGGCATACGCTTTGGACAACGGAAATATGCGACTTATGCGTTATTCACCAAGGAGCGGTATGTGCGAAGTGATGCCGGTAGTGCTTGCATATTCGTGACGACGTTGATCACAGTGATAGCATTCCATGCCTATTTCAGTCCGGTTCAGCTATTTGCCGCATGTGTTACGCTTCCGCTGCTGATCACTCTGGCCGAAGCTTTTTCTCCTCACACTTGGGATAGTCCGCTGATCTATGCAACCGGAGGACTCACATTGATCGCTATCATGCATTTTTTGTAGCCGCATCAGCGTTTCATTTTCTTGAGAACATACACAATCTCATTCGTTAGCACAGTGTTGAAAAAGTTTTCGCACGGACTCATCAGTCCATGTGTGCGACAGCTTCTGCAATTCTTTTGACGGCGATGACCTCGATGCCGTCAATGGGTTGCTTGGGTTTATTGGCTATTGGAATGAGCGCCCGTTTAAATCCGAGTTTTGCCGCTTCCTTGAGCCGCTCCTGGCCGCGTTGCACCGGACGTATTTCGCCGGCCAGGCCAATTTCGCCGACCACGACCATCTTTTCTGCTAACGGTTTGTTTTTCAAAGAAGAAACTATTGCAAGCAACACCGCAAGATCCGCACCGGGTTCAGTGATTTTGACGCCACCGACCGCATTGACGAATACATCCTGGTCATAACAAGCCATGCCGGCATGGCGATGCAGCACCGCCAATAACATCGCGAGCCGGTTTTGCTCCAGCCCCACGCATAACCGCCGTGGACTGGGAGAGTGTGCTTCAGCGACCAAGGCTTGTATCTCTACCAGCAACGGTCGGGAGCCTTCTTGCGTTACCATGATGCACGAACCTGGAACTTGAGCGTCATGATGCGAAAGAAACAACGCCGAAGGATTCTTCACCTCGCGCAATCCTTTTTCTCCCATCGCAAAAACACCCAGTTCGTTCACGGCGCCAAAGCGATTCTTGAATGCGCGGATCATGCGAAAACTCGAATGCAGATCACCTTCGAAGTACAACACTGTATCGACCATATGTTCCAGCACACGCGGCCCTGCCAATGCACCTTCTTTTGTGACGTGGCCAACCAGTATGATGCAAGTTCCGCTCGATTTTGCCAGACGCGTCAATTGCGCAGCACATTCACGCACCTGAGCAACAGACCCCGGCGCCGATTGCAGAGCTTCTGAATATACGGTCTGGATTGAGTCAATCACCGCAATCGCCGGTTTGCGTTCGGCAAGTACCGATTGAATTTTTTCCAACTGAATTTCCGCCAGCAGATTCACAGCGTTGACGTTCAGCGCCAGACGCTTGGCGCGCAAAGAAACCTGTTGCGCCGATTCCTCACCGCTGACGTACAGCACTTGCTGATGTGCTGACATATAAGAAAGCGCTTGCAACAGCAAGGTCGACTTGCCAATGCCGGGATCCCCTCCCAGCAGCACCACTCCCCCGTGAACAATTCCGCCTCCCAGAACCCGATCCAGTTCTTCCAAACCAGTCGGAAATCGAGGTTCCTCATGCGCCTCGATCGTGCTTAGATTCTGTACCTGCCCAGTCGCCGATACGGGACTGAAGCGTGTAACAGGTTTCTCGGCAATGGTTTCGACCAAGGTATTCCATGACAGGCAATGCGTACATTGACCCTGCCATTTCAGAGTCTGGCCGCCACATTCAGTACAGGTATAAACTGATTTTTGTTTGGCCATTCCGGTCGATTACTCGTACACTTCCGCATCATGGAAGGATACACCGCGTGCATCTTTGTCTGACAGTACCGGTCGAATGCCGTCCAGCCGCCAGTCGATGGCCAAATGGGCGTCATTCCATACGATGCAGCGTTCATGCTGCGGCGCCCAATAATCAGTCGTGTCGTATAGAAATTCGGCGCGCTCCGAAAGCACCACAAAACCATGCGCAAAACCAGCAGGTATCCAAAGCTGCTTTTTATTCTCGGCGCTCAGCACCTCACCGATCCATTGTCCAAACGTCGGTGATTGACGGCGAATATCCACTGCGACATCGAACACACTACCTGCAATCACACGCACCAGTTTTCCCTGCGCTTGCTGAATCTGATAATGCAGACCGCGCAGCACATGCTGGATCGAATAGGAGTGATTGCTCTGTACGAAATGTATTCTTTTTCCTACCGCCGCTTCAAATTGCTGCTGATTGAAACTTTCGAAAAAAAAACCGCGATCATCACTGAAGACCTTCGGCTCGAACAGAAACACTTCAGGTATGGCTAGTTGAGTAAACTTCATATAAGGCTATCCAATCAATGGCGGTTAAAATTCACGTTTAAGCACTTCCAGCAAATACTGTCCATACCCATTCTTTGCCAGCGGAAGCGCCAATGTTTCCAGCCGCGCAGCATCGATCCAACCCTGTCGAAAAGCGATTTCCTCCGGACAGGCAATTTTCAATCCTTGACGATGTTCAATCGTGGCCACGAATTGACTCGCATCCAGCAATGATTCGTGTGTACCTGTATCCAGCCAGGCATAACCCCGCCCCATAATCTCGACGCTTAGTGCTGACTGTTCCAGGTACATCCGGTTCAAGTCAGTAATCTCCAGTTCATTGCGGAACGATGGCTTGAGAATTTTGGCGTAATCGACGACCTTGGCATCGTAAAAATAGAGACCGGTGACGGCATAGTGCGACTTGGGCTGCTGCGGCTTTTCCTCGAGATTGATCACATTGCCCTGTTGATCGAACTCCACTACACCATAGCGCTCCGGATCATGCACATGATAAGCGAATACGCTGGCGCCTTGGGTACGTTGCATCGCATTGCTCAGCAAATGGTGAAAATCATGGCCATAAAAAATATTGTCCCCCAGCACCAATGCCGAAGCGTCATTCCCGATAAATGATTCGCCGATGATGAATGCTTGTGCCAGACCATCCGGCGAGGGCTGCTCAGCATAGGAAATGTTCAGCCCCCATTGGTGACCGTCGCGGAGAAGCTCCTGAAAGCTACTCACATCCCGGGGTGTGGAAATAATCAGAATGTCCTGAATCCCCGCCAGCATCAGCGTACTGAGCGGGTAATAAACCATCGGCTTGTCGAATACCGGCAACAATTGTTTCGACACAACCTGCGTTACTGGATACAGCCGGGTACCGGAACCACCCGCGAGTACGATACCTTTGCGGCGTGGCAAAGAAGAACGTTGACGAAATGAGGACGACGTGTTCGATATTGACATACGGAATCTCGATAATCAGAAGCGTTCGAAAGTAATGGGTACTGACTCATGCGTGAAAAAGTAGTGCGATTGTACTATATCTACTATTCATACCTGATAGCTGCGCACTACAATTATCGACCCGATGTTCATGTAGAATCCTTCCTTATGATGCACCGACGATCACATTGGCTATTACCCCGCAAGCTTGGGCCGTATTGGAAGCTATTAGCGCTGGCTTTTTGCGCCATATTCATCAGTGCGGCTACTGTAGCGGCGTTACCGCTATTCATCCAACGATTGCTCGACAGTATTTTCATCCAGCAGGATTTGACGCTCGTGCAAGGCACATTGCTGGCTACATTGATGCTCTTTGTAATACGGAGCTTAGCCGATTACATGAGCAGCCATTCCGCTGCCAGAGCCAGCGATCAGTTGGGAACTGATGTGCGCATTGAACTATTCGAGAAGCTCTTGACATTACCAGTCAACGATTACCGGCAACTAGACGACAGCAATGAAATCGATGCGTTGATATCCCAGATTCATCATGTCACTCAATCCACGGTAAAAAATATCGCCACCGCAATCCATGCCAGCTTGACCATCGTTGGACTGATGCTGTGCTTGTTTTTTCTCAACCGGGAATTTTTTGTGCTGTTGCTGTTCATTGGGCCGCTCCTAATGCTGAACGTTCATATTACACGGGGGCACCTCAGCAAGCTTTCTCAGCGCAAGGAAGCGGCATCTGCCAATCTATCCAACCATGTACATCAATCAATCAAGCATTACCGAGAAATCCGCTTGAATGAAGGCCAGACTCAGGAAAGCCAGCGACTGGGCAAGATCGCACAGTCCTTTTATCAGGAAGAAATTCGCCGTTCTTCGATCGGGGCCATCATTAAACCGATTGGTGAATTGATCACCGCGCTGATCATTGCAGCCGTCGTGTATTTCTTCACTCAGCAAATCTTCGATCATTCCTTGACTATCGCTGACGCTGGCGCATTAGTTACTGCAGCCGCGTTGCTGATCGGTCCGCTCGGCCGCATTGCTGACCTTGTAAAAATATGGCAAGAACATAAACAGGATAGCGAGCCCTTAGGGCTTTTTCTGAATCGGGAGTCGGAAGAAGACTCAGGCACTGTTTACCTTAAGCCCATCCTGGGAAAACTGGAATTCAAGCAGTTGCGCGCACAGGAGAATATGGGCTCAAAACCGGTTCTCGGCCCCATCAATCTCGTCATTAAAGCTGGTGAAACCATTGTATTCACAGGCTACACGGATGACGAAAAAAATACCGTGATCGACCTGATACTGCGCATGCAGCAACCCAGCAGCGGATCATTGTTGCTGGATGATCACCCACTGAACGACATTGTTCTGGGTTGCCTGCACAGCAGTATAGGAATCGTCTCGAAAAATGGCCGGGTGTTGAGTGGCAGCATTGCTGGAAACATTGCCTATGGAAAAATGCGTTGCTCGCATGAGTCTCCGATTACCGCCGCTGCTCAAGCCTCCCATGCGATGTCATTCATTCGAGAAATGCCAGAAGGCTTGCAGACTCGGGTTGGTGAAGGTCAGGTACAACTCACGCCAGTCCAATGTCATTACATCGCCGTTGCGCGCAATTTCCTCAAGAATCCATCCATAATGATTCTGGATGAATTACCTACGCTTGATGCGCCGGATGCAGGCCATTTGCTTTCCGCTCTGGATAAACTCACACATCAGCGCACCACACTCATCTTTAATCGGCATATTCCTCCTTTGAAGAAAATCGACCGGATCGTGGTTCTGGAAAATGGCTGCATCACAAAAAATCTCACCCACATGCGTTCTTCCAACCACGGATCAACACAGGTAAACGCTGATTAATTCGCTGCACGAGCGAATCGCTTCCTTGCGGGATACTCGCTCTCTCGCCTATCGCGTTGATATGTCTTGGTTGCAGCGTTCCAAGCGCCCTACACTTCCTCTCGTTCACTGAATTAATCAGCGTTTCACTAGACGGCTGAGTTATTCAATGCGTCGATTCTTTATTGGTATATTCCGGCACCCATTTGGTCAACTGATCACGCACTTCCTTGTCGCTTAGCACGGATACTCGCTCTAGCCACAAGATCAAATCCGATAGCCAGCGCTCATCGACTTCGCGCGCCTGCGCAATACGTAATTTTTCGTGCGGTGTCGGTAGACTGTTCTCATTGGTTGCCAGCAATTCTTCGTGCAATTTCTCGCCCGGTCGTAGTCCGCTGTATACGATCCGGATGTCGTCTTCAGCCAGACCTGAAAGATGAATCAGGTCATTCGCCAGATCGACGATCCTGACGGGATTGCCCATATCCAGTACAAATATCTCGCCTCCTCCCCGCACCCCTCCCATCCAGCCCGCTTGCAATACCAACTGCGCAGCTTCGGGAATGGACATGAAATAACGCGTCATGTCAGGATGCGTCACGGTAATGGGCCCGCCCCTGGCGATTTGTTCGCGGAACTTGGGGATAACGCTGCCCGTACTGCCGAGCACATTGCCAAACCGAACCATCACGAAGCATGTCGGAAGCGTTTGCGTAACTTGATTTTGTGAGGTTTGCCTAGAAATGGATTGCTGTAACGCCTGACATACCATTTCTGCCAATCGTTTGCTCGCTCCCATGACGCTCACGGGATTGACCGCCTTATCGGTTGAAACCAGCACAAATTTCCCTACACCGTAACTAATGGCGATTTGCGCCAGCACATAAGTGCCAAGCACATTGTTCAACAATGCCTGACAGGCATTTTCCTGCTCCATCAGGGGTACATGCTTATACGCAGCAGCATGAAAAACGACCGAGGGCCGGAATTGCGTGAAAATTTGAGTCATACGCGCATAATCCTTGATATCGCCAATCACAAACGACATGTTGATATTAGGGAACCGCGGCGCAAGCTCTTCTTGGATGCTATAGAGCGAAAATTCATTCAGCTCGAGAAATACGATCCGATCGGGATCATACGCAATGAGTTGCCGACATAACTCCGAGCCAATCGATCCTCCCGCTCCTGTAACCAGCACAACTTTGCCGGTCAACAAGCTATGCAGGCCATCCGTATCGAGAACCACTGGTTCACGGCCGAGCAAATCATCCAATTCGATTTCCCGGATCGTCGAGACGGTAGCCTTACCGCTGATCAAATCGGCATAGGACGGCACTGTCATCACTTTTACTCCGATTTCGGCGCACATTTCCAGGGTATGGCGATGAATTCGGTGGGCTTCTGAAGGGATCGCGATGATGACATGGCCCACATTCAGTTGCTGCACCCAATGCGGCAATTCATCGATTTTGCCGAGCACCCGTACGCCCAGTAATCGGGTACCCATCTTCCTGCGGTCATCATCCAGCATGCCCACGACGTGCCAGTCGCGGCTGTGCGCCAGATCCTTGACGAGATTGACCGCCGTGTTGCCGGCACCGATCACCAGCACCAGCTTGGCTTCGTAGCTCTCAAGACTGTACAGGCGATGTTCTTTCCAGGCGCGATAGGCCAACCGGCTGCTGCCCATGATCAGCAATAACAATAATGGTGCCAACAAAATCACTGATCCAGGAATATCATCCAGAACACCCAATATCCAGAACATCAGCAATACCGTCGCAGTACCTGCGACAACGGCTATAAATATTCGCTTTAAATCGGGGAAACTGGCATATCGCCATAACCCGCGGTACAGTCCAAGCCCAAAAAAGAAACTCGTTTGAATCAGCACAGCCCACGGTAATATGGTTGGCAGGAATGATAACGTCGAGGCAGGGATATCAAAATTGAAGCGGAATAAATAAGCAAGCCACCAGGCGACTGCAATGGCAACAAAATCATGCGTAATCGCAATCAATGTGCGAATTCCAAATCTGCTCACGAACATATCATCCTCGATCCGAGCGCCATTGCTGATCCCAATCCGCAAAAGTCATTAATATCAGATAAATCACTCCCCACATAATCACTACCCAATATTGCACCGTCAGATCCCGTTGTCCTGCCCACACAGCGCTTCCTCCCACGGCCAGCATCAGCCCATAGCTCAACAATGCCATATTGCGGTGCCCAATCCCGCGTTCGATCAGACGCTGATAATAATGTTCACGATGCGCCTGCCAGATGTTTTCACCACGCAGCAATCGCTTGATCAACGTGACTGTCGAATCGACAATAAATGGAGAGAATATCAGCAATGGCAAACAAATGGACCATGTTTGATTCATCCATCCCATAATACCAAAAGCTGCTGCTAGAAATCCTAGTGGAATCGCGCCTACATCACCAAGAAAAATTCGTGCCGGATGAAAATTGTGCACCAGAAAAGCCAGTGCTGCTGCTGCAACGCAGAGATTGATCACGGCAAAATTATAATCATCCGTCAGATAGGCCAGCACACCGTAATATCCGAACCCAATCGCGGTCATTCCACCTGCCAAACCATCTGAGCCATCCATGAAGTTATAGAGGTTAGTCATCCAGATGATTACAAAGGTCATGCACAGTGCAGCCACCCATCCATACAATGGCAGCAACATGATCGCCGAAACACCCAAAGCGACCATGATGTGCACCAGCAACCGGCTCCAGACGGGAAGATGCCTGATATCATCAAGTAATGAAATGCCGGCCAACAGGCTGACACCCACCCAAATTTCAACCGGAATGACAACAGAAAAAAATATCCAACTGAGCATGGCGGCAAATAGCAAGCCTAAGCCGCCTACGCGTGGAACAGGTATTGAATGCAACGAACGCGCATTCGGAAAATCCAGCGCCCAGCCGGTGTTACTTTTATTGATCAATCCAATGATTGAAAGAAAAGCAACCACAAATGAAATAAGCGGTGCTAGGAGCGCCGATAAGGGAAAATCCACAACCATAGTGACCGGATTATCCGTAATAGGTCAAAAAATACATCCACCGCGTTCTCATCTTTTCAGAAAGAACGCGGCTGTAAACAGCTAACTATCGATTAATTTTGATAACGCATCAAAACATCGGGTGTGCTGCATAACATTGATGCGCAGCCGAGGCGGCAGCACCGCGTTCGACCTTCATTCCCATATCAGCCAGAATACTTTCCAGCGCGTTGAGACAGAAAATCACATTCTCAACGCGGCATGAAGTTCCCATCAAACCAAAACGCCAGACCTTGCCGGCAAAATCACCCAGCCCAGCGCCAATTTCCAGATTGTAGTCCTCCAGCAACCGACGGCGGACTTCTTTTTCATCCACGCCAGCGGGTATGAACACTGAATTCAGTTGCGGCAAGCGATGTTGCTCCGCAACGACGTAATTCATGCCGAGCGTAGCGAAACCGGCTTTCAATGCTTCGTAATTGTAACGATGACGCGCCCATGAATGTTCCAGTCCCTCTTCCGACAGCATCAGCAACGATTCATGTAACGCATACAACGCGTTGGTCGGTGCAGTATGATGGTAAGTACGCGCGGCTGATCCCCAGTAATTCAACAGCAAGCTGATGTCCATGAACCAGCTGTGCACTTTTTCCTTACGGTTCTTGACCAGATCGGTCACGCGTTCGGAAAAGCTGACTGGCGATAGGCCCGGCGGGCAGGACAAGCATTTCTGGCTGCCGGAGTAGATCGCATCGATGCCCCATTCATCCACCTTGATGGGTGTTCCACCCAATGACGTAACAGTATCCACAATGGTCAGACAGTCATGCTTGCGTGCAATTTCGCATATCGTCTTCGCATCGGATTGTGCTCCGGTCGATGTTTCCGCATGAACGAAAGCGACGATCTTGGCGTCGGGATTATTTTTCAGCGCATCGTCGACTTTTTGCGGATCGACCGGTTCACCCCATTTATCATCCACAACGACCGCCACTCCGCCATGGCGTTCGACGTTCTCGATCATGCGTCCGCCAAACACGCCATTGCGGCAGACGATGACCTTGTCGCCTGGAACGATCATATTAACGAAACACATTTCCATCCCCACCGATCCAGGCCCGGAGACCGGAAAAGTCATCCGATTCTTGGTCTGAAAGGCATAACGCATCAAATCCTTGATTTCTTCCATCATCTCGGTAAAGACCGGGTCAAGATGGCCCAACGTCGGCCGTGCCATGGCGTTAAGGACGCGCGGATGCGTATCCGATGGTCCGGGCCCCATCAAAACACGTTGTGGTGGATAAAATATTTTGGCTTTCTTTTCGGGACGAAAATCTTCGGTATTCATGAACAATCCTAAGTTAACAATATAATCTAAGTTTTTTTGGAAATTAATTTTATCAAGCGAACGCAGAGTTTACTATAAACCATGCTGCGCTCAATAAAATATGCTTATGGGTATACTAAGAAATAAACATAACTGCATGAAGTATTGATTTATTGAAGAATCATACTTGATAGTCACTTCCGCTTCTCGACTAAAACTTTTTTACCTTGGGGATGATTTATCATTCCAGACCCTGGAACAGGAAGAATATGACAAGCCCTCGATTCATTTGCTTTTCGATAATGACGATCTCTACTATGACTCTATTGTTTGGCCGTCAAGAGCTATAAAGCTTACATTTTTTTGCTTAATCGATGAATTAAATTGTCCTTGCTGTGCAAAATATCTCATGCCTGTCCTATAAAGTTCATACAATTTATGTAGTTGACTTGATCAATCAAGCTAATACATTAAGACGCCATGATGCATTACTAATAGCTTCCATAAAAATAAGGAAGCCTCTATGCTCATGATATGCCTACGATCTTTTTAACGGTTGCGCCAGCATCAGTCACACATGCCAATCGGATGGGATGTTTCGATAGCGCGTGAACCGAAACTTTTTCCCCGCCGTTGCTTTTCTGGAAATGCGCACATACAATGCAAATACTTTTTAGCGAATACTTTCTTAGTTCGCTTTAATGAGAAACTAGGGTTCCGGCCATCTTCATCCTGGCGTCTGGTCCAAGAGTTTCCGGTCTCGTGATAACGGGACTCCACGGAGGGAAAAAAACCCGGGAGATTAGGTGTAATGGTCGTCGAGTCCATTACAATCTCGGCAAATCCTTTTGAATGGAGAGCGTTATGTCAGATTCAACACACCACACCGTTTCATCTCAGGGCGATCCTATAATTTGCGATACGCTTAGTAGAAGCATGAGCGTATGGCACAGTTTCACGCTCGGTTTCGCAGTGGTTTCGCCAGTGGCTGGTTTGTACGCCATCATCGGTGTTCAGACAGTGGTAGCCGGCGGTGGCTGGTTTTCCGCCCTGGCCGTATGCTTGCTGATGCAATTGTTGGTCGCAACCGTGTATGCCGAACTATCATCCCAGTTTCCCATCGCTGGTGGGGCCTATAAATGGGCGCGTCAATTGGGCGGCGTAATCGCCGGGCACTATGCCGGCGTCATATATATCTGCTCCACCATCGCGATGGTCACGACCACGGCTTATACCGGTGGTTTCTGGCTGGCTATCTTCAGTGGATTATCGAATGAAGGCGGCGGCTTCATGGTATTTTGGGGTGCGATATTTCTACTGCTTTGTACGATACTCAATTTGGCTCCTGTCAGCATTTTCAATATCGTCATCAAGCTGGGTGTATACGCCGAAGTGGTCGGATCATTCGGCGTAGCGCTGGTATTGTTCTTTTTCTTCCGCCAGCATTCCCTCGACACCTTGTTCCAGAATATGGGCACTGGCACGGCGCCGAGTGAAATGGCCGCGTTTTTGGCGGCCTTGGCGATTTCAGGCTGGGCTTTCATCGGCTTCGATGCCTGTTCGACCACCGCGGAAGAAACCCATCACCCAAAACGCATGGTGCCCCGCGCCATCTTTATGTCATTGCTGGTGGTAGGCACAGTGGTGCTATTCAATTCAGCCGCACTGATTCTGTCTTTTGAGCATGACACTTTGCGGCATTCGAGTCACACGTCCGATCCCGTCACTCCACTCATCGCCAGCAGCATTGGCGAGTGGTTCGAAATACCCTTTCTGACGATTGTGATGACCGCTTTTCTGGCTTGCGGCGCATCGATGGTCAAATATACCTCGCGCATTGTGTTTTCGATGGCGCGCGAAGGCAATATGCCAGCCGTATTGAGCAAAGTCACGACCAGCGGAACCCCGCGCAATGCCGTTCTTTTTACCGTTGTTCTAGCAGCATGCGGATTGATTTTCGGGCTGAATGACGACGCCGTCGCCACCATCATTGCTTTCGGCACGGGCGGTTTATACGCCATGTTCACGTTCACGACCGGCTTTGCGTTGTTTGCCAGGCTGTCGGGCCGCTGGAATCCTCAACTCGGCGAGTTGAAACTTGGCGCATGGGGATTGGTCATCAATATTCTGGCATTCCTGTGGTCTCTGTTTGAAGTCATCAATATTGCATGGCCACGCCCGTATGCCATATCAGCGGAAGCCCCGTGGTGGCAATTATGGGCAACGCCGCTGGTGTTAGGAGGTATTCTAGCCATCACCACGTTATATATTTTTTATCATTATTGGATTGGTGACAAAAAACCATCCTACAAAGGAATAGATCATGAATGAACAGAATACAATCATCTGGAAACAATCCATACCGGGAGGTTGCCACTGGTCGGGCATCGTCCGGCACGGCACTACTTTACGTTTGATCGATGTCGACGGCGGCGCCAATGCCGCGGTATTGTTCTTCAATCAGGAGGAAAAGCTTGAACGTTACAATATGGCGGACACGCTGAAATCCCAGCGCACATTCCGTTTGACCAAGGGTCATGCCTGCCACTCCGACATGGGACGCATCTTCTGCTGCATCACCGCTGATACGGCGGGCTGGAACGATACCGTATGCGGCCTCAGTGACAGTGAACTCATCCGCCACAAATACGGTACCGCCCGCTATCAGGAACATCGTAACGCCATGTATCGCAGCGGCGTGGATGGTTTGTTGATCGAACTGGGTAAATGGGGATTGGGAATGCGTGACATCGTTTCGAACATCAATTTTTTCAGCAAAGTGACCACCAACAGCGCCGGTGAACTGGCATTTCATCCCAACCACAGCAAGGCCGGCGATTTGATCGATCTGAGTTTCGCCATGAATACGCTGGTCGTACTGTCCACAGCGCCACACCCGCTCGATCCACGGCCGTCCTATCAACCCGGCGCGGTCGATCTGGAGTTGTTCAATACGCCTGCCGAAGCCTTGAATGAATGCCTGCAAATCGCTGAGAACAGGCGGGCATTACAAAACGCCAAACATTTTTATTGTGAGGATACGTTATGAATACATCAACCCTTCATTCAGATCAGCTCGATCCCGAACGGGCTCTCATCGATAACACCTGCGCAGCCGGTGAGCCCTGGACTCAAATCATCCGGCAAGGACAGATTTTCCGTATCGTCGATTTGGAAGGCAATCAGGCAGTCGACACGTTGTTCTACAATGCGCACTATGCCGCTGAACGTTATAGCGCGACCCATACCATACGCGCCCAGAACAAACTGTATCTGACAACTGGCAGCAAGCTATATTCCAATCTCGGCAATGTGATGCTGACGATCACGGCCGACACCTGCGGGCGGCATGACACCCTGGGCGGCGCCTGCGCGGCGGAGAGCAATACTGTTCGTTATGCGCTCGACAAATTTCCGATGCATAGTTGCCGAGACAACTTTCTGCACGCCCTGGCGCATGATTCGCACTGTGAGCAATTGGGCATGAGCAAGCGCGATATTCCCAGCAACATCAATTTCTTCATGAATGTGCCTGTCACTGAAGTGGGCGAGCTGGAGTTTGTCGATGGCATCTCTGCGCCCGGGAAATTTGTTGAGATGCAGGCGGAAATGGATGTTCTGGTGTTGATCTCGAATTGCCCGCAATTGAACAATCCCTGCAATGCCTACAATCCCACTCCGATACGCCTGCTCATCTGGGATTCCCGGCAATAGCCCGATGGATTGAATCAAACGTCGCTTCAAAGCAGTTCACTCTTCGAAAAAAAGGAGAACAGCATGTTTCATACCATCCTGATCGCCAACCGCGGCGCCATTGCCTGCCGGATCATCCGCACGCTGCGGCGCATGGGAATACGCAGTATCGCCGTCTATACCGAAGCCGATGCGCTATCCCGGCATGTCACGGACGCGGATGAGGCGTACTGCATCGGCACCGGCCTTGCAGCTGAAAGTTATTTGCGTACTGATAAAATTCTCGACATTGCCCAGCAAACCGGCGCGCAGGCGATTCATCCCGGGTATGGTTTTCTCAGCGAAAAAGCCGACTTTGCCGAGCAATGCGCCGCGCACGGCATCTCATTCATTGGCCCGACGCCGCAGCAAATGCGCGCCTTCGGTTTAAAGCACACGGCACGCGCAATAGCACTGCAAAATCAGATACCGCTGTTGCCGGGAAGCGAATTGCTGGAAAACCTCGAAACAGCCTGCCATCAAGCCAAGCACATCGGTTATCCGGTTATGCTGAAGAGCACTGCGGGCGGCGGTGGTATCGGCATGCGACTGTGCTGGAATCAAGACGAATTGGTCGGCGCCTATGAGTCGGTCAAAACGCTGGCGCAGAATAATTTCAAGGATGCTGGCCTGTTTCTGGAAAAATATGTGTCTGCGGCGCGACATATCGAAGTGCAGATTTTCGGCGATGGTCAGGGCGACGTCGTTGCACTGGGTGAGCGCGATTGTTCGATGCAGCGACGCAACCAGAAAGTCATCGAGGAAACTCCCGCTCCCAATCTCGCGACAGCACAGCGTCAGGCGCTGCTCGATACCGCGGTGCGACTAGGAAAGGCGGTTAATTATCAATCGGCAGGTACGGTAGAATTCATCTTTGACGCTGACACCGGCCAATTCTATTTTCTCGAAGTCAACACCCGCTTGCAGGTCGAGCATGGGGTCACGGAAGAAGTCACCGGCATCGATCTGGTCGAATGGATGGTGCGTCAAGCTGCCGGAGATTTGCCAGCGCTCGATTCATTCGCAATTACACCCCAGGGCGCTTCGATACAGGTTCGCGTCTATGCTGAAAATCCTGCCAAGGATTTTCAGCCGTCGAGCGGCATTCTGACCGCCGCTGAGTTTTCTGCACAGGCGCGGGTAGAAACCTGGATCGAACGGGGTAGCGACGTATCCGCCTTTTACGATCCGATGCTCGCCAAGATCATCGTGCATGCGCCGGATCGCAACACAGCAATCAACCGATTGATCGATGCATTGGATCAGACCTCGCTGCATGGGATCGAAACCAATCTGGATTATCTCAAACAGATCCTGCACGGCGAAACCTTCCGCAGTGGACAATCAACCACGCAGTTCCTGAATGGCTTCCATTATCACCCGGATACGATCGACGTTTTGAGCGCGGGCGTTCAAACCATGATTCAGGATTATCCTGGACGCACCGGCTACTGGAGCGTCGGCGTACCTCCTTCCGGACCGATGGATAACCTGGCTTTCCGTCTGGCTAATCGATTGGTAAATAATGCCCCGACATGCGCCGGACTGGAAATCACTCTGGCGGGCCCTACGCTGCGCTTCAATTGCGACAGCATCATCGCGATCTGTGGAGCGCCGATAGACATATCGCTGGATAGCGAACCGTTGCCACAATGGCAATCGCGGCGCGTCACCGCAGGATCTCTGTTACAGTTCGGCAAAATCAAACAAGCCGGCAGCCGTGCTTATCTGGCGATACAGGGCGGCTTTCAGGTGCCAGACTATCTCGGCAGCAAATCCACTTTCACGCTCGGTCAATTTGGCGGTCATGCAGGCCGCGTGCTGCGCGCCGGTGACGTGCTGCATGTCGCGCCCATGCATCCATCGCAACCCTTTGTTCCACAGCAATTACCCCAGCAATTGATCCCCGGTTATTCCAACCATTGGGAAATCGCCGTGCTGTATGGACCTCACGGCGCTCCTGATTTTTTCACCGAGGCCGATATTGCGCAATTTTTTGCGGCCGAGTGGAAAGTGCACCACAACTCCAGCCGCACCGGCGTGCGGCTCATCGGCCCTAAACCCCAATGGGCGCGGAGTGATGGCGGCGAAGCCGGCCTGCACCCGTCCAATATCCACGACAACGCCTATGCCATCGGTGCAGTCGATTTTACCGGCGACATGCCGATCATCCTCGGCCCGGATGGGCCCAGTCTGGGGGGATTTGTCTGCCCAGTTACCATTATTCAGGCTGAATTGTGGAAAATCGGCCAGCTCAGACCCGGAGACAGTGTCCGTTTTCAGGCGATACCAACTGAGTTGGCGCCAATTCTGGAAAAACAACAACATCAATTGATCGAACGGTTGCAGGCGGATTGCGAACCACTCATCGATGTGCACCCGGCGCCATTGCATGATCCAGTATTGCATCGCATGGCTGCAAGTAGCGCCCGGATGGAAGTAACTTACCGGCAATCGGGCGATCATTATCTACTGGTCGAGTATGGTCCTCCCGTACTGGATCTGAATTTGCGTTTTCGTGCGCATGCGCTGATGATCTGGTTGCAGAAACACATTCAGCGCGGCGAATTGCACGGTATTATCGACTTGACTCCTGGGATACGCTCGTTGCAGATTCATTTTGATTCGCTGAGTGTCGCCCGCGATCAATTGCTCGAGCTGCTGATCGCCGCAGAAAACCAATTGCCGCCCATCGATGACATGGAAGTGCCATCCCGCATCGTGCATCTCCCCCTGTCGTGGGATGATGCCGCCACCCGCCAGGCAATCGATAAATACATGCATTCGGTGCGAAGTGATGCACCCTGGTGCCCGAGCAACATTGAGTTCATACGCCGCATCAATGGCTTGGAAAGCATCGAAGACGTCCGTCACATCGTATTCACAGCCAGTTACCTGGTCATGGGACTCGGGGATGTTTATCTCGGCGCGCCGGTTGCAACTCCGTTGGATCCCCGGCACCGGCTGGTCACCACAAAATACAACCCGGCCCGAACCTGGACCCCTGAAAACGCCGTCGGCATCGGCGGTGCTTACTTATGCGTCTACGGCATGGAAGGCCCTGGCGGTTATCAATTCGTCGGGCGCACCGTGCAAATGTGGAACCGCTACCGCCAGACTGCCGATTTCAAGGATGGTCAGCCGTGGCTGCTGCGCTTCTTTGACCAGATCCGTTTTTATCCCGTCAGCGAAAGCGAGTTGCTGACGCTGCGCAAGGATTTCATCAGCGGTCATTTCAAGTTGCGCACTGAGCAATCGACGCTGAATCTTAGGCAATATAACGCTGATCTGCAGCAGCACGCAGCCAGCATTGCCGCATTCAAAACCCGGCAGCAAGAAGCTTTTGAAGCCGAACGCCGGCGCTGGGAAGCGCAGGACCAGGCGCAGTATACGGATGAAGATGCACTTGAAGAAGCCGATGCGCAAAGCGAACTGGATTTGCCCAGCGGTGCCCACGCCGTCAGCTCACCGGTTACCGGCACGATCTGGAAGCTATTGGTCGATGAAGGCGGCTCGATCACCGCAGGTGAAACGATAATAATGGTCGAGTCGATGAAAATGGAATTTCCGATCGATTCGCCAGTTACCGGCACGATACAACGGCTCTTCTGCCACCAGGGAAACTATGTATCGGCTGGCCAGGTATTGTTCATCGTTCAGGAAGGAAACGGCTGATGCACGATGTCCTGCCATTTGGTGATATTTCATCGCTATTGCAACGGTATGCCGCGGGAACGCTGACACCCACCGCAATGGTCGAGGCGTTGCATGCCAGTATTCAAAAGAACGAAAATGCCATCTGGATCTCGATCCTGCCACTGACGGCATTAAAAAATCATGCCCGCAATGTCGAAGCGCGCGGGTTGGAAGCATTGCCACTGTATGGCGTGCCGTTTGCAATCAAGGATAATATTGATCTGGCAAATACCGTTACGACAGCCGCGTGCCCGGCTTTTGGTTATCAACCGGAACATTCTGCGCCTGTCGTGCAACGGTTGCTCGATGCCGGCGCGATTCCGGTCGGCAAAACCAATCTCGATCAATTCGCCACCGGCTTGAATGGCACCCGGTCTCCGTATGGCGCGTGCCAAAATGCGTTCGACCCCGGCTATATTTCCGGCGGATCAAGCTCGGGTTCTGCCGTTGCTGTTGCAAAAGGCCAGGTATGTTTCAGCCTGGGCACCGATACCGCCGGTTCTGGCCGAGTTCCCGCAGCTTTCAACAACGTGATCGGCTATAAACCGACCAAAGGATGGTTTTCATCTGCCGGTATGGTCTCGGCTTGCCGCTCCCTCGATACGATATCCATCTTCGCGCATACGGCAACGGATGCAGCGCGCATCCTGGATATCGCGGCTGGTTTTGACCGACAGGATAGTTTCTCCCGCGAAAAAGAAGGTCATGGGTTTGATTTTGGCAAAGCAGCGCATTTTCGCGTCGGCATACCCCGGAAAGATCAACTGAAGTTCTTCGGTAACCGCGACTGCGAACGGTTATTTAACGAGGCGGTCGCTCAGGTTGAAGCACTCGGCGGAGCAATCATCGACATCGATTTCGAGCCATTCCTGAAAGCGGCTCGTTTGCTGTATGAAGGCCCTTGGGTCGCAGAACGGTATGCGGCCATTCAATCTTTCTTTGATCGGCATAGCGATCAGATCATTTCGCCGGTGCGGGACATCATCGCCTCTGCAAAGCAACACACGGCAGCCGATGCTTTCAAGGGTTTTTACCGATTACGCGATACCGCCCGGCAGGCAAATCAGGTTTGGGCAACCATCGATTGTCTGTTGACCCCAACCGCTGGAACGATCTATACCATTCAAGCGTTGCAGCACGATCCCATCCGCCTCAATAACAACCTGGGTTACTACACCAATTTCATGAATTTGCTCGATTATGCAGCAGTCGCCGTACCGGCTGGCTTTCAACAGAATGGGCTGCCATTTGGTATTACCTTGGTTGCGCCAGCACATCAGGACGAACCGTTGCTGCATTTCGCTCATCGCCTGCAACAGGCTTATTGCCTTCCATTGGGCGCAACTGGCCTTCCCTTTCCAACCGCAGCGCAGTTTGCTGCTGCATCGCATTCCGGTCAGGTGCGGATCGCCGTCTGCGGCGCACATTTATCCGGTTTGCCTTTGAACGAACAATTGACCAGCCGTCAGGGCCGACTGATCGCCGTTACAACCACATCGCCGGAATACCGGCTGGTTGCATTACCTGGCTTCCCTCCCCGACGGCCGGGATTGATTCGCGTGAAACCTGGCGAAAGAGGTTTCGCAATCGAAGTCGAAGTCTGGGAATTATCCCTGCGGCAATTCGGCAGTTTGATCGCCGGCATTCCTGCGCCACTGGGGATCGGAACCTTGACATTGGCGAATGGCGAATCGATTCAGGGTTTTCTGTGCGAGCATCATGCCATCGGCACTGCGGAAGATATCAGTCATTGCGGTGGATGGCGAGCTTATCTGCGGCAATTGAAGCAGCCATAGTTCGAATTATGCTAAGTTCTGAGATCCAGCCAGCCTCAGAATCGCTGGGTTTCAGAATCCTTCCAGGCTTTGCCAAATAAATTCCCCGGAATTTAAATCATTGCGCTCACTCTATTGGTATATGACCATTCAAGGAGTAACGATGATGTCGCCCACACAAGCTGAAATATCCCCGAAAAAACTGTTACAGATTCAGAAAAATACATATCAACACTGGGTTGGCGATGGTTTTCCGGTGCGCACCTTATTTTCGTATTCCACGCTGGGTTCGTTGATCAGTCCTTTCTTGTTATTCGATTATGCCGGACCGAAAAACTTTGCCCCGACTGAACAACGACATGGCGTAGGCGCTCATCCGCATCGTGGATTTGAAACCGTGACCATCGTGTATAGCGGCGAAGTCCAACACCGCGACAGCTCCGGCGGTGGCGGCAAGATCGGCCCCGGCGATGTGCAATGGATGACAGCAGCTTCAGGCTTGGTTCATGAAGAATTTCACGGTCGTGATTTTGCGCGCCACGGCGGCATTCTTGAGATGGTGCAGCTATGGGTCAATCTGCCCGCCAAACATAAAATGTCCGCTCCGCATTATCAAAGCATACCAAGCGCTGCAATTCCTGTGATCACGCTCCCGGATAATCGCGGCAGTGTTCGTGTCATTGCAGGCGAATTCGAAGACACAGTCGGGCCAGCCCATACATTCACGTCACTTAACGTCTGGGATCTGCGCTTGGCGAACCCTAACTGTTTTAAAGTTGAAGTGCCGGATGGCCATAACACGCTCCTGGCGGTGCTGCGTGGAACAGTGAGTATCGCCGGATCGGAAACTCTCGCGGCAGCAGAAGTAGCGCTATTCGACCGTACCGGCGGCCACATTCTTATCGATCATGCATCGGATGCAGTAGCACTGCTGTTGAGCGGCGAGCCCATCGATGAGCCCATCTCCGGTAGCGGTCCGTTCGTAATGAATACTGCCGATGAAATTCACCAAGCCATGGAGGATTATCAAAATGGCAAAATGGGCGTGATGACATAATCATTGCCCATCATTCTATGAAAAGCATGGCCCGAGCTGCCCGTTTGCATGAACTTGTTCAGCCGGCTTCAACGGTACCGTTATCCGGCAACGCCGCTATGCGTAAATTTGCACCACAACTTGACCAACGATAGAGGACACAATGATGAATCATACTTTTACCTATAAACGATTATCCAAGGATGATGCCGTTTTGCTCATGGTCGATCATCAGGCCGGGCTGATTTCACTGGTACAGGATTTTTCACCGAATGAGTTCAAGAATAACGTGCTGGCCTTATCAGCGTGCGGCAAGTATTTCGGTCTGCCCACGATCCTGACGACCAGTTTCGAGGAAGGCCCGAATGGCCCGCTGGTTCCCGAAATCAAGGAAATGCATCCGGCTGCGCCTTACATTGCACGCCCCGGTAACATCAATGCCTGGGATAATGACGATTTCGTCAACGCGATCAAGCAAACAGGACGCCACCAGCTGATCCTCGCTGGAGTCGTCACTGAAGTTTGCGTGGCCTTCCCGGCATTGTCTGCAGTTGAGCAGGGTTATGATGTATTCGTGGTTACGGATGCCTCTGGCACGTTCAATCCAGTAACTCGGGACGCCGCCTGGTTGCGGATGCAGAATGCCGGGGTGCAATTGATGAACTGGTTCGGTATTGCCTGTGAATTACACCGTGACTGGCGCAACGATGTCGAAGGTCTGGGTGCGCTGTTTTCCAGCTATCTACCCAATTACCGCAATTTAATGACGAGCTATGTCGCCATGACTAAAAAATAGCCTGTTACGAACGTAAACACGATGAAAAATTCACCGCCACCTGATTCGATGCGTCGCCGTTTTCTCCAAGCCGCCGGTGCGACCATGCTATTTTCTCAGACAGGACGCTTCACCAATGCCTCGGGCGAACCTGCCTTTACCGACGATCTGAAAGCTCTGCGGATACTTCGCAACGGCCGCTTCAGCACGCTCGACCGTCAAAATCCACATGCAACCGCCGTCGCGATCGCGAATGGCCGATTCCTTGCGGTGGGTAGCGATGATGAAGTCATGCGGCTGGCTGACAGTCATACGGATGTCATTGATCTTAACCGCCGACGCGTCATTCCGGGACTGATCGATTCGCACCTCCACCTGATCCGGGGTGGACTCAATTACAACCTCGAATTGCGATGGGATGGCATCCCGTCGCTGGCCGATGCGATGCGCCGCCTTAAAGATCAGGCGGCACGCACGCCTGCGCCCCAATGGGTACGGGTAGTAGGCGGCTTTTCCGAATTGCAGTTCTCTGAAAAACGCTTGCCTACTCTCGATGAAATCAATGTGGCCGCGCCGGATACGCCGGTTTTCATTTTACATTTGTATGACCGCGCTTTGCTCAACCGCGCGGCCTTGCGCGCCTGTGGCTACGACCGCGACACGCCCAATCCGCCGGGTGGCTTGATTGCCAGGGATAACCATGGTGAACCCACCGGTCTGCTGCTGGCGGAACCCAACGCATTGATTCTCTATTCAGCGCTGGCGCGGGGCCCGGCATTGCCGTTCGAATACCAGATCAATTCGACGCGACATTTCATGCGCGAGATGAACCGCCTGGGTGTGACCAGCATCATTGACGCCGGCGGAGGCTATCAGAATTATCCCGACGATTATAAAGTCATCGAGACATTGCATCGGGCAGGCGAACTAACATTGCGGATTGCTTACAACTTATTCACGCAGAAACCCGGCAAAGAAATCGCCGATTTCTCAAAATGGATCAAAATGGTGCAGCCTGGCTACGGCGATCGTTACTACCGTCACAATGGCGCGGGTGAAATGCTGGTTTTTTCCGCAGCAGATTTTGAGGATTTTCGGATGCCGCGCCCGACAGTAGCGTCTGACTTGAACAATGATCTGGAAGCCGTCGTCCGCCTGCTTGTCAGCCACCGCTGGCCGTTTCGCCTGCATGCCACCTATAATGAAACCATCACGGAGGCATTGAATGTATTTGAGAAAGTACATCGCGACGTCCCTTTCGATGGCCTTCACTGGTTTTTTGATCATGCTGAAACGGTGACGGACATCAACCTCGAACGCATCGCAAAATTGGGTGGCGGTATTGCAATCCAGCACCGCATGGCCTATCAGGGCGAATATTTTGTGCAACGTTACGGCCGCAAAGCGGCAGAGCGAACGCCACCGTACCGGCGCATGCTGGACATGGGCGTGAATGTCGGTGCAGGCACAGATGCCACACGGGTTTCCAGCTATGATCCATGGAATGCGCTGTACTGGATGATCACGGGCCGAACCGTGGGTGGCCTGTCGCTGTATCCTCGAGAAAATTTGATCGACCGTGAGACCGCGCTACGCCTGTACACACTTGCCAATACCTGGTTCTCAAATGAAGAAGGCGTCAAAGGTCAGATCAAAACGGGTCAATACGCCGATCTGGCAGTACTTTCCGCTGATTATTTCGAAATCCCCGATCATGAAATTCGCCAGATGGTCTCGGTATTGACTCTGGTTGACGGCAATATCGTTTACGCCAGCGATGAATTCAGCGGATTGGCGCCACCGCTACCGCCAGCCATGCCTGATTGGTCACCGGTGAATCACTTCGGCGGCTATTACAAGCCAGCAGCAGACCTCGCACACCCATTCGCTTCAACGGCTTGTGGCTGCAGTAACCGCTGCATTGTGCATGGCCATGCACATGGGCGAGCTTATCATAATGTCGTGGCTGCCAACGATCAAGGCCGTTTCTGGGGTGCACTCGGTTGTTCCTGTTGGGTATGATGGCTGTCCGTTTTTTTGACAGCTCAAGTATGATGTTCCGCTAATGAGCCACCCTTCTGAAACCAACATATCCGGCGTTTCGAACACTGGAGCATGGGCGCCCTTTCAGTTTCCGGTCTTCCGCATGTTCTGGCTCGCTACTTTGGGTTCCAACATTGGCACCTGGATCAACACAACCACATCAGGCTGGGTTATGACCGATCTGTCGGCTTCTCCAGTGATGGTATCACTGGTACAGGTCGCAACTTCACTGCCGATCGTAATGTTTGCGCTGATAGCTGGAGCACTTGCCGATACGGTTGATCACCGCCGTTATCTGATCGTCACACAGATTTGGATGACGTTTACAGCGGCGCTGCTGGCTATTCTTACTGCAACAGGTCAACTGAGTGCCTGGAGTTTATTGGCGCTGACTTTTGCTCTGGGCTTGGGCACGGCAATGGCAATGCCAGCCTTGAGCGCAGCCATCGCCGAACTCGTGCCCAGAAATTTGCTAGCACAGGCGATTGTGCTGAACTCATTGTCGATGAATGTGTCACGATCAATCGGCCCTGCGATTGGCGGATTACTGCTCGCTCAGCTAGGCGCCTGGGCCGCCTATGGTCTCAATATGATCTCGTTCATCGGCATGATCGTCATGCTATGGTACTGGAAGCGCCTGCCGGTTGAACCTGCTTTACCACCCGAGCGTTTTTTTAAGGCATTGCGGGCTGGATTGCGCTATAGCTGGATGGCTTCATCATTTCGTGCAGTTTTGGTTCGGGCAACCGCTTTTATTGTCTTCTCCTGTTCCGTCTGGGCTTTGCTTCCGCTGATTGCGCGACACGAGCTTGCAGGAAATCCGGGGACGTATGGATTTTTATTGACTTCGGCTGGTATTGGAGCTGTCATTGCCGCAATAGTACTACCCCGCATACGCACACACACGACTCGCGGCCATTTGGTATTTATCGCAACCATGATCTATGCACTGACTACCCTGGCTATCGCGATAATGCGGAATGAAATGTTGCTGTACACCATCATGGCGATCTGCGGCGCGGCATGGCTCACGGTCTTGTCATCGCTGCAAGTTGCCGCGCAGATTTCTGTTCCGTCCTGGGTTCGCGGCCGAGCATTGTCGCTGTATATCATGATATTTTTCGCCGGCATGACGCTGGGGAGTTTGCTATGGGGCTGGGTTGCCGCACACACCAATACGCCGGCAGCATTGCTGATTTCCGCCGTTTGTGCCGTAATCGCGGCGGTGTTGGTGAGGAAATTCAGTCTCGGTTCGCACGAAGCACCCGATCTTGCACCATCTGGCCATTGGCCGCATCCCTTTATCGCAGAAGAGCCAGACGAAAATCGCGGTCCCGTGCTGGTTACCGTTGAATACGAAATCTCAGTGAACCGGCGGACCGATTTCCTGCATGCAATGCAATCACTGAAGATCATACGGCGCCGGGATGGCGCATTTAGTTGGGGAGTGTTCGAAAATCTCGCTGCACCCGGCCATTATGTCGAGATTTTCCAGGTCGATTCGTGGCTTGATCATTTACGCCAGCATGCGCGTATCACCCGCGAAGATCAACGCATCCAGGAAGCGATCAATCGTTTTCATATCGGCGAGTCGGCGCCCAAGGTCTCTCATTTTGCAGGCGGAACTCCAGTCTCTTCCACCCGATACGATTCCACAATAACCGGCTCAACCTATTGAAGGTATGACAATACAACTTATCAGGCTCAATAGTATTCTGGCCTTGCATAGTTTTCGAACCGGGTGTATTCGCCCAGAAAGGCCAGATCCACTTTTCCGATCGGGCCGTTTCTTTGCTTGCCTATAATGATCTCGGCGATGCCTTTGTCCGGAGAATCAGGGTTGTAGACTTCATCACGGTAAATAAATAGAATGACATCGGCGTCCTGTTCGATCGCTCCCGATTCACGCAAATCCGACATCACCGGCCGTTTATTCGGGCGCTGCTCCAGGCTCCGATTCAGTTGCGATAACGCAATCACAGGCACTTTCAGTTCTTTCGCCAACCCCTTCAAGGCACGTGAAATTTCCGATATTTCAGTGGCGCGGTTTTCACCTGGACTACTCGACGACATGAGCTGTAGATAATCGACGACGATCAACCCCAGTTCGCCATATTGCCGGTACAGCCGCCGGGCGCGCGCTCTCAGTTCCAACGCATTCAACGCAGCAGTCTCATCAATGAATATGGGCGCTTCATTTAATTTTCCTAGGGCGTGCGTAAGTTTCGGCCAGTCTTCATCATCCAGCCGTCCGGTACGCACCCGGTGCTGATCGAGCTTGCCGACAGACCCCAGCATCCGCATCGCCAGCTGCGCCCCGCTCATCTCCATACTGAACACCGCCACGGGCTTGTTCAATTCCAGCGCCACATTCTCGGCGATATTCAGGGAAAATGCGGTTTTCCCCATCGAAGGCCGCCCTGCGACGATAACAAGATCGCCGGGCTGGAAACCGGATGTTTTCTGATCCAGATCGTAAAAACCGGATGCAATGCCTGTCACGTTACTCGGATTATCCTGACTGTAGAGCAGTTCAATCCGCTCAACCACTTGTTTCAGCAACGGTTGAATATCAATGAATCCCTGCTTGCCACGCGCACCCTCCTCCGCGATTTCGAAAACCTTCGCTTCCGCTTCATCGAGCAGGTCTGCTGCAGTTCTGCCGACTGGATTATAGGCAGAATCAGTAATCTGAGCACCAATCTGGGCCAGATTCCGCATGATTGCTCGTTCCCGGACGATCTCGGCATAGCGTTTGATATTGGCTGCAGATGGCGTGTTCTGCACAATCGTGCCGATATAAGCAAGTCCGCCGATCGTTTGCAATTCCGCTGACGTTTCGAGCGATTCGGCGACCGTGATCACATCCGCCGGCTTGTTGTGCTCAATCAATTTACAGATGTGATGGTAAATCAGCCGGTGATCATGACGGTAAAAATCCTGATCGGTGACAATGTCAGCCACTTTTTCCCAGGCGCTGTTATCGAGCATCAATCCCCCGAGCACGGATTGCTCGCTTTCTATCGAGTGAGGAGGAGTCTTGAAAGGATCTGCTAGTTGATCTTGATAAACACTGATGGATGATTGTGCCATGGCTTAGCGAAAATCCAGGAGAAGAACGTTTGATTTTATCACTTGCTGACTACGGACTGGTCGGCAAAATAAAAAAGGACTATCAAAATTTCAATAGTCCCTTTTTTATAGCATCTGGATGCGCTACATCATGGCTTCGCCCAGTACGGATACAGTAATCGTTGCTGTTACGTCGCTGTGCAGCGCAACGGTCAACGGATAATCACCGACTTGCTTCAATTGACCGTGTGGCATGCGGATCATTGCACGCTCGATGGCAAACCCTTGAGCCGCCAGCGCTTCAGCAATATTTGCGTTGTTCACCGAGCCAAATAATTTGCCATCATTGCCGGTCTTTTGGGTAATCTGCACCAATAATCCATCCAGCTTGTCGGCCACCGCCTGCGCAGCAGTCAGCGACGCCGCCTGAATTTTCTCAAGTTCAGCCCGTTTGGATTGGAATTCTGCAATGGCCTGTTCCGTGGCGCGCTTAGCCTTTCCTTGAGGTATCAGATAATTACGCGCGAAACCACTCTTCACATTGACGATATCTCCGAGTTGCCCCAAGTTCGCAATTTTTTCCATCAAAATAATTTGCATGTTTCGACTCCCTTAATGCTGATCAGTGTAAGGCAGCAACGCCAGAAAACGGGCTCTTTCTATCGCTGTGCCAAGCTGACGCTGATAGAAGGAACGTGTGCCGGTAATGCGCGCGGGAATGATCTTGCCATTCTCACTGATAAAATCTTTCAATATGTCAATGTCCTTATAGTCCACTTGCTTGATGCCTTCCGCGGTAAAGCGGCAAAACTTCCTGCGCTTGAACAAAGGACGATTGGCTTTTTTCTCTCTTTCTTTATCTTTACTGTCTTTACGCCGTGTAAATCGTGTCATTTTATTTCCTATTTTACTGATTAGATAAGTGCAACCTGCTGAGCATGCAAAACGAGCTGCGGGTTCTTCTGATTCTTTCGATTGAGAAACCCAATCAACTTAAGCTTGCTTTCGACTTTGAATTCAGCAATCGTCAATGCGAGCTGGCCTAGGGCAATGGCATGAATCTCACATCGCACTTGCCTCGCCACATCGGCTTCGATTCGGCGAGACAGGTGATCTATCGTAAATTCGATCACTGCAACACCTGCCGGCGAATAGCGCAACACGCCTAATTTATTGATTTTTCCGCAAATGATAGTTTGATTACAATCCAATGCGACCAAGCTTATGCAGAAGCGCTCGCTTCTTCGGCGACATCCTCCGTCTCAGAGTCATCGGCGCTCGCGTCGGGATTGGGCGCGCCGGTAGAGCTTGAACGTTCTTCCTGACGCATCATTGGTGATGGTTCTGTGACCGGACCATTGGTGCGGAGTGTTAGATGCCTAAGCACCGCATCGCTGAATTTAAACGCATGCTCCAAATCATTCAGTGCCTCTTGATCGCATTCGATATTCATCAAAACATAGTGAGCCTTGTGAACTTTCTCAATCAGATAGGCCAATTGACGGCGTCCCCAGTCTTCGACACGATGGATTTTGCCATTTTTCGCCGTAACGATGCCACGATAGCGTTCGATCATTGCAGGGACTTGCTCACTTTGATCAGGGTGCACAATAAAAACTATTTCGTAATGTCTCATACGCATAGGTTCCTTATGGGTAAAGCCTCTCAAGGATTTTGATGAGGCAAGGTTTGAAAAGGGGCTTATTCTACTGAATTAACGGAGCAATATCAAATGCTCGAAACAATCAGCTGGCGATGAATCAACACTCCTTCACGTTGAACTGGTAAAATTTGGCAACTTTCATTCGTTCAGTTTATGGATGTTCACCCATTTCAGGAGTTCCCAGTTTCAGCACTGAATAATAACCAATTAAAACAGAATATTAATCCTTATGTTACTAATGATTGATAACTACGACTCCTTCACCTACAACCTTGTACAATATTTTTCTGAACTGGGTGAAGACGTCCTCGTGTATCGAAATGACGAAATCACTGTAGACAGGATTTTCGAGCTCAATCCCGAGCGCATCGTGATTTCTCCGGGTCCTTGCACTCCCAATGAGGCAGGTGTATCACTGGCTGTCATTAATCAATTCAGTCAGGACATCCCCGTGCTGGGCGTCTGCCTGGGACATCAAAGCATCGGACAGGCATTTGGCGGACGAGTCATTCATGCCAAACAGCTCATGCATGGAAAAACATCGCTCATCTTTCACCATAATGTCGGAGTCTTCGAGAACTTGCCCAATCCATTCACTGCCACCCGGTATCATTCACTGGTAGTTGAACGCTCAACGCTACCCGATTGCCTCGAAATTACGGCATGGACCGAAGACGATGAAATCATGGGAATACGCCACAAGACGCTGGCAATCGAAGGCATACAATTTCATCCCGAATCAATCCTGAGCGAACATGGCCATCAAATGCTGAAAAATTTTCTTCAACACTCCATAAAACAACCTGGCAAGGTAAGTAAATGACGCCCCAGGAAGCACTGCATCGCATTGTTGCTCATCAACACCTCACGCATGACGACATGGTGGCGTTGATGCGGCAAATCATGCAGGGCGAAGTTTCACCCGTTCTGATTGCCGCCATCATCATCGGATTGAGAGTAAAAAATGAAACCGTCGGAGAAATTGCTGCGGCTGCAAAAGTCATGCGGGAACTGGCCTTAAACGTCGAGGTTCCGGAACTAACGCATCTGGTGGATACGTGCGGCACGGGTGGTGACGCTGCGCATACCTTCAATATCTCAACGGCATCCGCTTTCGTGGCGGCCGCTGCCGGCGCTCATGTCGCCAAGCATGGCGGTAGATCCGTTTCGAGCAAATCGGGCAGTGCTGACGTACTGGAAGCCCTGGGCGTTAATCTGAACCAAACCCCCCAACAAGCCGCTCGAAGCATTCAGGACATCGGCGTGGGTTTCATGTTTGCGCCTCACTACCATGCCGCGATGAAACATGCTGCACCCGTTCGGCGCGAACTGGGCATAAAAACTTTGTTCAATATTCTTGGGCCTCTGACTAATCCCGCTCATGCCAAACGGCAAGTTCTGGGCGTATTCAACGCGGAACTGGTGGAAAAACTGGCCCACGTTCTGCAGCAACTGGGCAGTGAGCATGTACTGATCGTGCATGGCAAAGATGGCCTGGATGAAATCTCGATCAGCGGTGAAACGCATGTCGGCGAATTAAAAGATGACAAAGTCACAACCTACACCATCAGACCGGAAGATTTCGGTTTGAAAACAGCTGCCATCGATACTATTCAGGTAGCGGATAGCGAACAGGCCAAAGACATGCTGATGTCAGTTCTCGATAACACGCCCGGTCCGGCAAGGGACATCGTTCTATTGAATGCGGGCGCCGCCATTTACGCCGCTGGGCTTACCGGCACGCTTGACGATGGCATCAATACAGCGCGCCAAGCCATTGAAGGTGGCGCTGCGATGACAAAGCTTCAGCAGCTTGTGGAATTTTCCCAGAAAGACTCTATTCAATCATCCAATGTCTGATATTTTAGAAAAAATTCTCGCGATAAAAAAACAGGAAATCCAGACGGCCAAAGCTGCAAAATCGTATGCCACGCTGCTTGATGAAGCGCGGGAGAATTCCCGTCCACGCGATTTTGCAGCGGCCATCCGCGACAAAATCACTGCTGGTCGATCAGCGGTCATTGCTGAAATCAAACAGGCCAGCCCCAGCAAAGGACGATTGCGCGGCCCTGTTTCAGAAACCGATACCCAGTCTTTGGCGTTTTCACCAGGTGAGATAGCCGAAACCTATGCTCAGCATGGCGCTGCTTGTCTATCCGTCTTGACGGATCGGCAGTTTTTCATGGGAAGTCCGGAATATTTGCAGGAAGCTCGTTCCGCTTGTGCTTTGCCGGTTTTGCGCAAAGACTTCATGCTTGACGATTACCAGATTGCGGAAACACGGGCCATGAATGCTGACTGTATCTTATTGATCGTAAGCGCCTTTTTATTGGAACACCGCACTGCACCCGCTGAAGCCTTGTCGCAAATGCAGAAAATGGAAACACTAGCCCATTCCCTGAATATGTCCGTTCTGGTGGAAGTTCACGATTTTGCCGAACTCGAATTGGCATTGCAATTGGCGACCCCCTTGATCGGCATCAATAACCGTAATTTGCATACCTTCAGTACTTCCTTGCAAACTACCCTGGAGTTACTGGATAAGATTCCGTCAGATAAAATCGTCGTAACTGAAAGCGGTATTCATACCCCCGACGATGTTGCGCTCATGCGCGGACATCACGTCAATGCATTTCTTGTAGGCGAAGCTTTCATGCGAGCAAAGGATCCCGGTATCGAATTAGAGCGATTGTTCTTTTAAAAAAAGGATTATTTGACACTAAAGATTAATCGCGTCATTGCGCAGCAACCAGTCGCCTATCGGGTTGATATGTCCCGGTTGCTGTGTTCCTAACGGCTATTGCTTGTTCTCGACCAGCAACCAAATCGACACCTCCTCGTGGAGTCTGAAAACCACTGTACTGAATTCACTGCGTAGTAACAAAACCCCATCAAGCTTGCTTCATTCCCTTTTTTGCAACGTCATCAGCGCTGCTTAACCACTGAATTTTATCTAAAGATCGCATAATGTGATGTCGTTTAAAACACATGGTATTCCAGCTCAGGAGTCAAGCATGCAATTTAAGACTAAAAACAAATTATCGGAATGGGTCAGTTTCCTGACTAGAACAGAGATTCCTGTTCTCAGGCAAACGGCACGTAATATCACCCTGCTGGAACAGGATGACAAACACTTGAACGCACGAAGTCTTGCTCATGTGGTAAAAAATGATCCACTCATGACGGCAAAGTTGTTGCGATACTTGCAACAGCACAAACACCGCTGTCAGGAGCATGATGTCGTTGAAGTTGAGCAGATGATCATGATGCTGGGTCTGGAAGCGACTTTAAACAAAGTATCAGCCAAGCCAGTGGTCGAAGACATACTTGGCCGGGATCACATGAACACATTGGTTTATCTATTGAGAACCACTCATCGCGCCCATGTCGCCTCATCCTATGCATTTGACTGGGCAGTGCGCTTGCATGACCTTCACTTCGAAGAAATCCGCATCACCGCGCTACTTCATGACATTTCAGAAATACTGATGTGGTGTTTTGCGCCCGATGACATGCTGAAAATAAAGAACATGCAAAAACAGGACAAGACAATACGCAGCGCAACAGCACAAGAAAGCGTTTTTGGCTTCTCGTTGAATCAGTTGCAGTACGAACTCGCCGTTAAATGGAAATTGCCCCAGTTGCTGATGACGGTCATGGACTCGAATTGCTCCAATCAACAACGGGTGCGAAATGTAAATTACGCGGTCAATTTGGCCAGGCATTCCGCCAATGGATGGGACGATGCGGCATTACCCGATGATTATGATGACATTGCCAAACTGCTGCATTTGCAACCAACTGAGGTCATGACCATAGTCGGTGCTGACAAGCAAAGGGAATGAGTATTCCTGTTGAACATCCGCAACAAACTCCCTCCTTTTCTTCCACTTGCCTTCAGAATCGCCCGAACATCACCTTGTCATATTGACTGAGGTATCGTATAACATGTGACTTTCAACTGAGGAAATCCCATGACTCAAGATAACATTTCATGTGAATTGCACGACTTTGTTGAAGTAGCATGTATGTATGGCTATCAAGTCAGACTGACTTTAAAGAATGGCCAGACCATAGAGGGCAAAGCGATCGACATCGTCACTTCTGCTGAAAAACGGGAATGTCTGGTTATCGATAGCGATACGCGTCAACATATTGACTTGACTGAGCTAGCAAAAATGCAGACACTCAACCCCAATGCCAAATTCCACGAAGTAAAGTTCGACTGATATTTACAGCACTTCAGCATTTTTTGTCTCAATCCCTGTCCGATACAACACTGGATAAAAAGCCAAGCCATTGATGATCAATTTATGATCCATTCTTGGCAACAACCGAACCTCCCCACTATGTCATCTGTCGCGCAACAATTAATCAACTGGCATAAACACCACGGTCGACACCATCTACCTTGGCAAAAAAGCCAGGATCCGTATGCGATCTGGTTGTCCGAAATCATGTTGCAGCAAACCCAGGTCAACACTGTCATTCCTTATTATCAACGGTTCATGCAGGAATTTCCAACCATACGCCGTCTCGCTCTCGCGCCTTTGGATTCGGTGCTGGCGCTATGGAGCGGGCTGGGCTACTATTCACGCGCCCGAAATCTGCATCAGGCAGCACACATTCTCGTACGAGATTATCAGGGGCAGTTTCCCGACACGCGCGAAACGATTCAGCAACTTCCCGGTATCGGCCGCTCAACGGCTGCTGCAATCGCTGTGTTTGCTTTTCAGAAACGCGAAGCGATCCTGGACGGCAACGTCAAGCGAATTCTTGCACGTTACTTTAGTATCCGCGGGTATCCCGGTAATACTTCAATTCAGAATCAGCTATGGCAAAAAGCTGAAGAATTATTACCTGACAACCATTGCCACGGTGAGATGGAAATCTATACGCAGGCCTTGATGGATCTTGGTGCTACCGTATGCACACGAAGCAAACCTTCCTGTACCCTTTGTCCACTCAGACAAGGATGCAGCGCGCATGCAGAAAATACAGTCGATCAGCTTCCAACCCCCAAAACCCGCAAATTGCTTCCTTGCAAGGACGCGATCTTTTTGATCCTCATGCAACACCATAAAATATTGCTGCAGAAAAGACCTGCTCATGGCATCTGGGGTGCTTTATGGTGTTTTCCGGAGGTGGAGATCGGCGTCAACACGAATCATTACTGCCAGCAGCAATGGGGGATCAGCATTGGCTCATCGCGCACGCTTCCGGCGCTGAATCACCAATTCACACATTTCAAACTCCGCATCCATCCGCAAATGCTGCACGTGATTTCGAGTACGCTGGACGTTTGCAATCAATTCATCTGGATCGACCCCATCGAGGCACTTGAACACGCCATTCCTGTTCCGGTGAGAACATTGCTGAAACAGAATGTGTTATCTCATAATGATAAACTTCGAAGCGCTGAGCTTTCCCTGTGAATGATGGATAACGTGCCCGAATGGAAAAAGCAGCAGCGTCAACGTTTGATCCGAGCCCGAGAGACGATCTCTCCAGACCTTCACCAACGCTGGAGCGCGGCCATTTCCGACGGCCTTACACGCCTCCTGCCCGTTTCGCAAGGATTGACGTTAGGAATTTATTGGCCTTTTCGCGGCGAATATGATCCACGGCAGATTGCTGAACAGTTGAGACATCAAGGCGTTGTGCTTGCCCTGCCCGAAGTCATCGACAAGAACAATCCTTTATGTTTTCGAACGTGGACGCCTGATACGCCGATGAAAAACGGCGCGTATGACATTCCTGTGCCCGTCGATACCCATAGCGTCACACCCGATGCGATCTGCATACCGATGGTGGGATTTGACCGGCAGGGATATCGGCTCGGCTATGGCAGCGGCTATTTTGACCGCACCTTAGCGAACTATCACCCGCTACCGTTGACCATCGGCATTGCATTCGAAATTCAGCGGCTCGATAGCGTTCATCCACAACCCCATGATATCGCGATGCATTACATCGTCACCGAAGCCGGTATTTTTCAGACGCCCCATGCCGAACCAGAATTCTCCCAATAATGGTAAATCTTTCTGAAAGCCCATATGGTCATTGGCAACGGTAAGGCCCGATATCATTGAGCCAAATGGGACGAGTTGGTCATGAAGGAAGAACCGCTGAATCCGGTTTCAGCGCAGCCCGATCAAAACGCGGGGATGTTCAGCATTTGTTGACAGAGTAACCTGAAGTTCTGGTTATCGGTCAGAACCCCAACGTGGCATCAGCGTATGTTCGATACCCAGATGATCAAGAACGCGCGCCACTACGAAATCCACGATGTCCTGAATGGATTGCGGATGATGATAAAAACCTGGATTGGCAGGCAAGATGATGACCCCAGATCGGGCAAGCTTGAGCATGTTCTCCAAGTGAATGGTCGAAAAAGGCATTTCCCGCGGCACTATGATAAGCGGTCGGTTTTCCTTTAACATCACGTCTGCCGCCCGCTCGATGAGTTTCTGGCTTAATCCTGCTGCAATCGCGGCCAGAGCTCCCATGCTGCACGGACAAATCACCATCGCATCCGCTGGATTGGATCCGGATGCCACCGGCGCAAACCATTCCTCTCGTCCGAAAACTCGTAACTGACCTTCAGGCAGATGATAGAGCTGATTAAAAAACAACTCGGCTTCCTGCGGACGCGAGGGCAGGCTCATGTTCATTTCCTGCTGCGCGACTATCTGCGCCACTTGGGAGTACAGCAAATAGACTTGACGATCAGCCGCCAGCAGCCGTTCCAACAATCGAATTCCGTATGGCATTCCTGACGCACCCGTCAATGCCAGCGTAATTGTTTGCGGATTCTTCATCATCATTAGCGCAATTCCCGGAATTGACATTGCCACAAGACATAATCTTAAAATTAACAGCCAGAGCTATTCGGCTGAATCATTTCCCATGGCCTGATCATGGCGTTCAATAAAATCCTTGGTACTGTCGATACCGCGTAATTGCAGAACATAATTTCGTACCGCAGCTTCCACCAGAACGGCCAAATTTCGCCCCGCCGCCACTGGAATGATCACCTTGCGGATATCGACACTCATAATGTTCTCATTCAGATTGCTGAGCGGCAGTCGTTCTAATTGACTGGCATCGGTACCGCCGCTATTTTGCAGATGAACAATCAATTTCATGTTCTTATGGCGCCTTACGGCCGTCTCGCCAAAAATCGTACGGATATTCAGCATACCCAGTCCACGAACTTCCAGATAGTCTCTCAACATCGGCGGGCAGCGACCTTCCAGCGTCTCCGGTGCGATACGTCGTAATTCGACGACATCATCCGCTACCAAACCATGGCCGCGACTGATCAGCTCTAGCGCCAACTCGCTCTTGCCCACGCCGCTTTCGCCGGTGATCAATACACCCATTCCGAGCACATCCAGAAGCACGCCATGCAAACTGCATGAAGGAGCCAACACGCTGCCCAGGTATGTCCGTATCACCCAGATGATTTCCAGACTCGGATAAGGTGACCGCCACACGGGGATATTCGAGGTGCTGGCCATCTGAAGTATGGAGTCGGGAACTTCCGAATGATCGGCAACAATCAGGCACGCCAGATTACTCTGAGTGAGCTGTCCGAGTTTTTTTTCAAGCGAAGCAGGCTCCAGTTTATTGAGGTAGTGAATTTCATCACTGCTCAATACTTGTATCCAGTCCGGATGAATAAAATTCAAATGACCAATCATTCCCTGTCCTGATTGGCCAATCTCATCATCACTCAGCTCAATGGCACCACCTTCCTGCCCTGCTATCCAGCTCAAACCCAGCTTTTCCTTCTTATGCTCAAATAGCTGCGCTATGCTAATTCGTGACATTGGGTTCCCATTCAGCAATGAATTGATGGATTTCCGAAGCATCCTTGCTTCGCAGGATGCTTTCGCGGAATTGCTTGTCACTGAACATCTGTGCCAGCTCACTGAGAATTTGCAGATGTTTGTCAGTCGCCTTTTCCGGCACCAATAAAATACAAGCGATATTCACCGGCTGGCCATCAGGCGCATCGAAGGGGATGGCTTCCTTCATTGTTACCAAAGCCGCCACGGCCTCACGTAACCCTTTGATACGACCATGGGGGATCGCCACTCCCTGACCCAGACCGGTAGATCCCAGTTTTTCACGAGCAAACAAGCTATCAAACACCTGGCTGCGTGCTATTTGGCTGGTATTTTCAAATAACAATCCGGCTTGCTCGAATACCCGTTTTTTACTGGCGACATCAAGATCGACAATGACATTGGATGGCGGTAATAATTGCGAAATTAAATTCATGAAAAAGATCAACTCAATCAGATGCTAAAAGAAATCTCAGAATGTATCGCCCACGCGGCGCCAAGCCTCGCTGGCATACAGATGATTTCTTATTCCTCGAAATCCTGATCTTTCAATGCACCGTGATTTCGGCGCTCCAGATTCTTTTCCTTGTGTTTGAGAATTTGCCGGTCCAGTTTGTCTACCAGACTGTCGATGGAGGCATACATATCTTCACTGTCGGTTTCGACGAAAATATCTTTTCCTTTTACATGAACGTTGGCTTCAGCTTTTTGTTTCAGTTTCTCAACCGATAAGATGACGCTGACATCAATGACATGGTCGAAATGACGTGTAATTTTACTGATCTTAGAAATAACATATTCGCGCATTGAATCGGTAATTTCCACATGATTGCCAGTAAGTTTGAGATTCATATCCTTCCTTTATTCTAATTAAAATGATTTGCGAAGATTTGCTGCGGGAATTTGTAGCGACTCTCGATATTTCGCAATAGTTCGACGAGCGACAACAATACCCTGTTGTTCCAGTAGGGTTGCAATTTTGTTATCACTCAGGGGTTTCTTTGAATTTTCCTGTTGCACCAGTTGCTTGATCAATGCCCGTATAGCCGTAGCTGAACAAGCTCCTCCTGAATCGGTAGACACGTAACTGCCAAAAAAATACTTAAGCTCAAAAATTCCCCGCGGCGTATGCATGAACTTCTGGGTCGTTACGCGCGATACAGTCGATTCATGTAAATTCAATACTTCCGCAATTTCCCTTAATACCAACGGGCGCATGGCTACATCTCCATGCTCGAGAAATTGCTGTTGTCGCTCAATAATCGCTCTAGCCACGCGCAGAATGGTAAACGAACGTTGTTGAATGTTCTTAATCAGCCATTTCGCTTCATTCATTTGATGCGCCAAACTGCGGGCGGAACTATCGTGAGCCTGTTTCAGTATATTAGCATATAGGCGGTTGATACTGAGCTTTGGCAAGGCATCCATGTTGAGACTGACCACCCAGCCGCCCTGTTGTTTGGTGACCATAATGTCCGGCACGATATAGCGTTCGCGTTGAGAATCGAATTCGGACCCCGGTTTCGGATTCAAATGGGTAATTAGCTTCTGAATTGTCCGCAGACATTCGTCATTGCATCCCAGCAATTTCTTGATTTGCGTAAAGTCATGCGCTGCCAGTAATTTCAAATGCTCCTGAACTACGATGAGTGCCTGTTCACGATGATCAACATGCTCAGGCAGCGCCTGCAATTGTAAAACCAGACATTCTTGCAGATCACACGCGCCCACTCCTGGAGGATCCAAACGCTGCAACTGCTTGAGCGCGCTCTGCAGATCGCTCCCATTAATACCGAGTTCGGAAGGCAACATCTCCAGCAGCTCATCCAAAGGCTGAAGCAGATAGCCGTCATCATCGAGACTGTCGATCAGAACCCCGATGATTCTCTTCTCGCGGTCTGAAACCTGATTAAGACACGCAACCTGCAGCGTCAGATGCTCGCGTAATGTAATGGGTTGTGCTGGAATCTGAGGACCTTCATAATCATCATCATGGTGAGAAGTACTCTCAGCAGTATGATTTGCTTCTGGCCATTCCATATCATTCTGAGCATGCTCGTCAGAAGATACAGATTGTTCTGAGTTATCAGCTGGTTCAGGCACATTTTCGAGATGCTCCGTATCGGCGGAGAGATTATCAGGAGAAGAAATATCCGTTGTGGAAGTGTTCCAGTCTTCACCCAATTCCAGCAATGGATTTTCCTGCACAATCCGCTCGATTTCCTGGTTCAGCTCAAGCGTCGACAACTGCAGCAACCGAATCGATTGCTGCAATTGGGGAGTCAGCTTCAATTGCTGCGATAGCTTTAATTGCAGTGTCTGTTTCAAGATTCAGAAAAAAAATTAATATCCAATGATTCGCTTCATTACAATCGAAAATGCTCGCCCAGATAGACTTCTCTCACTTGTTCGTTATCGATAATTTCTCCGGGCTTCCCATTGGCCAGAACATGGCCTTCGCTAATGATGTATGCTCGGTCGCAGATTCCCAATGTTTCTCTCACATTATGATCGGTAATCAATACACCGATCTGGCGCTCTTTAAGGAAAGCGATTACTTTCTGAATGTCGATCACTGCGATAGGATCAACGCCAGCAAATGGTTCATCGAGAAGAATGAAACGAGGCTGAGATGCCAAAGCGCGAGCTATCTCGACTCGACGGCGTTCTCCACCCGATAAACTGATTGCAGAATTATTACGCAAATGACTGATATGCAAATCATGTAATAGACCATCTAAATGCCGCTGTTTTTTGTCATCATCCCAATCTTGTAATTCCAGGACTGCATAAATATTTTCTTCAACTGTTAAGCGTCGAAAAATGGATGCTTCTTGAGGTAAATAGCTTAATCCAAGCTTGGCCCGCTGATGAATGGGAAGCCGGCTCAGATCCTGATCATCCAGATAGATTGAACCACCGTCTAGTGGAACCAAACCCACGATCATGTAGAAACAGGTCGTTTTTCCAGCGCCATTCGGTCCCAACAGGCCAACCACCTCTCCGCTTCGCAATGAAAAGGAAACATCCTGCACCACAGTTCGTGATTTGTAGCGCTTTTTTAAATTATTGGCCTTTAGCTCGCTCATTGCCTGGGATCAGCTTTTCCGCCCGTTCAGCGACAGCATTCACTCCGATTTGTTTTTAGGTTGAATGGTAATGCGAACCCGCTTGTCAGGTCCCGTTTCGATGCCACGTTCCTTGCTGCCGATCACTTTAAAGAATTCAGTATTCATATCGTACGAAATATAATCACCTTGCACTTCATCCACGCCACGTTTCAATCGTGCCTGCCGAAATAACTCGATCTTGTCGGTCTTGCTATCATACTCAACCCGCTGACTCCAACCCTCGACGTACTCATCCAGACCATCGCGTTTCTGACGGAAACTGACCAGATCTCCTGTTGCAGTCGCATGCTTGAAACCATTCAGATCCTCTTTCATCACTAGTTTATCCGCATGGATACGCATCGTTCCTTGAGTAAGGATCACATTCCCGGTAAAAATACTGATCCGGCTTGATTCCTTGCGATTGACATCTTCAACGGTGGCGCGGTCAGCTTCGAGATACACAGGTTTTTTCCGATCGGCTTTCTCAGCGAGTGCAGATTGAACAAAAAATAACGCGGTAATCACGAAAAACAATTTTATTTTTCTAATCATTTGCGATTGACTGCTTTGACTTGTTGAAGAAGTTGTATTATCCCGGTTTCATTGTTGAGTTCCAAGCCGATGCCATTGATCGTGGTATTCATCCGGGAAATGGTCACTGGCTGATTGGTCGTCACTAAATTCTGATGCGGAATGAGATGCAGGAAATCGGTGATCAGCGTAATCTTGCCTTTGTCCTGATCGGTACCTCTGATCGCCGTGACATTGTCGCGTAAAAGTATATTTTCGCCTTTATTTGTCACTTCAGCACGATTGGCTTGCAAATGGATGGGAGGTTTCTCGGGCTGTGTACTGATAAAGCTCACCTGTTCCATCTGAGTCACATTTTCACTAAGATAATGGAAAAGTTTATGAGCCGTAAATTTTCTAAGAATTTCACGGTCATATTCCATTCGAATGCCCGATAGATCCTCGACGATATAATCGGGTGTATGGTACAGATCGCCATCTTTAGCGTGTTCAGGCGGGTGGGTGACGCGATCTAACCAGACGGTCAATAAACCCAGCACGACAAGCACAATCAGAGGAAAGCTAATATGTGGGCGATTGATCATTCAATAACTTGTTGCTTAATGGGGTATCTGGCTGCTTGATTTGAATATCAAGTTGTTCCTATTGACCAACTCAGGATCGCTGGAATTATACCAGAACTCCAATCGGCATTTGTTGAATAGATCCTGACGCTGTTTTTGATAAGCCTTTAAATTTCAAACTTGAATCTATATTGAATTATGTTAACGTGTGTCATTCGATTATTTAATAATTAACGATAGCAATGCAAACAAAAGCTTTAGAATTCGAACAATATGATCAATTACAAGATGATGCTTGTGCGCAACGTATCCTTGCCGCCAAGCAGTCGCTGGGAAAACGCGCCGTAATTCTGGCTCATCACTATCAGCGGGCCGATGTATATCGCCATGCTGACTTAACGGGTGATTCGTTGAAGTTGTCTTTCCTGGCCGGACAGACCGATGCAGACTATCTGGTCTTCTGCGGCGTTCATTTCATGGCTGAAGTTGCTGATATGCTATCAAGTCCTGAGCAAATCGCCATTTTGCCTGACATGTCGGCAGGTTGTTCAATGGCTGACATGGCCAGTCTTTCGAAAGTTGAACGTGCATGGCAGGAACTTTCCGAAATATTCGATCCCGACGAGATTATCACGCCGGTGACGTATATTAATTCCGCCGCAGACCTCAAGGCATTTTGCGGCACTCATGAAGGCATTGTATGCACCTCCAGCAACGCCGGCAAAGTGCTGGAATGGGCTTTCAGTCAGCGCGAAAAGGTGCTGTTTTTTCCCGACCAGCATCTGGGACGCTGGAGTGGCCATCAGTTAGGGATCCCGCTCGAGGAAATGGCTGTATGGAATTTCGATGAACCGATGGGTGGATTGACTCCCGAACAGATCAAAAAGGCCAAAATTCTGTTATGGAAAGGTCATTGTTCCGTTCATCAAATGTTTCAACCGCAGCACATCATCCGCTTTCGCAATCAGCACCCGGATGGCATCGTCATCTCTCATCCGGAATGCAGTTTTGAAGTGTGCAAATTATCCGATTATGTCGGTTCAACGGAATACATCATCAAAACGATTGCGGCTGCAAAAAGTGGCACTCGCTGGTTAGTTGGGACCGAGCTGAATCTGGTCAGCAGGATAACCGAAGAGTTCAAGTCGCAGGACAAGATCGTTCAGTTCATGTCTCCAATGGTATGCATGTGCTCGACCATGGCGCGAATCGATCCACAGCATCTGGCCTGGACGCTCGAAAATCTCGTCAATGGCAATGTCGTCAATCAAATCCGGGTTCCTCCTGAAGAAGCTGGATTGGCTAAGCTAGCACTCGACAGAATGCTGAAAATCTCGTAACCGTCTTCGCCCTTATCCACAACTGTGCAGATTTTCACTATTAACATTGGGCATGATCAATTAAGTGCCTGAGAATGGGCGATGAGAATTATCGAAGCGCTACCTCAATCCAATGAAGAAGCCTGAACTTGTTGGAAATAACCAGATTGATTTGCTATGTAATGGCAACGAATACTTCCCGCGCCTCGAGGCTGCAATTGATAGTTCGCAAACGGAAATACACCTGGAAACCTATATTTTTGAATATGATGCGGTCGGTCACAAAATTGCTGAAGCGCTCATGCGCGCCGCCCGGCGAGGAGTCTCCGTCTATCTCCTGCTGGATGGGTTTGGCTCACAAAATCTTTCTCAGCAAATTATTCATAATCTGCTCAATGCGGATATCAAAGTACTGATCTTCCGGCCAGAGTTTATTTTTTCAATGCCACGCCGTCACCGCCTGCGACGAATGCACCGCAAACTGGCAGTAATCGATGCTCAAACCGCCTTCATTGGCGGCATCAATATCATTGATGACCGTCACAACCCAGAACATCTGCTGCCGCGTTTTGATTATGCCGTGGCCATACAAGGGCCCTTACTGGCAACTATTCACAAAGCGGCAAAGCATTTATGGATGATCGTCGCCTGGGCGCATCTCAAGAAGCGCTGGACTCATCGATCAATTATTAAGCCAACCGATACACCATCTGGCAATCAAAAAGCAGCCTTGCTGATACGTGATAATTGGCGTCACCGCCACGACATTGAACGTGCTTATCTGGAAGCAATCAATCAAGCACAATCTGAAATCATCATCGCCTGTGCCTATTTTCTGCCGGGCAGAAAATTCAGCAACGCACTCAAAAATGCCGCCCGCCGGGGAGTGTGTGTCGAACTGTTGTTACAAGGCAAAGTCGAATATTTCTTGCAGCATCACGCCACTCGGGCATTGTATGACGATTTATCGAAAGCAGGAGTGAACATTTATGAATATAATCGCAGTTATTTGCATGCCAAAGTAGCTGTCATTGATCAATATTGGGCAACGGTTGGCTCTTCCAACATTGATCCATTTAGTCTACTTTTGGCACGCGAAGCCAACGTTGTCATTGAAGACCATCTATTCGCGAATCAACTGAGAGCCAGCTTGAAAACAGCAATTACCCAGGAATCTACGCCAGTAACGGCAGACAGCAAACACATTTACTCATGGCACAGTTTGGTTGTGAACTGGCTCAGCTTCTACATCGTGCGAATTCTTCAGGGTCTTCTCGGTTATGAATGGCGCGACGGCACACCTTAATGGTCACTTCATACCGACAATCATTATTGCCCATACATGTTTCCCGAATCTAGCCTGAATGACAGTCATTCCGCTGAGTTATCCCAATCGCAGCAATTCAATATCAACCAGGCTGCCGACATTCTGCGCGCGGGTGGCACGGTAGCCTTTCCAACCGAAACCGTATATGGTCTCGGCGCAGATGTCTCCAATCCTCATGCAATTCGCAAGATTTACGAGATCAAACAGCGCCCTGCTGATCATCCACTGATTGTTCATATTGGAGATCTCGCACAATTGTCATTTTGGGCGGAAGAAATCCCGGAATCAGCCTGGACATTGGCACATCATTTCTGGCCTGGGCCGTTGACGCTCATTTTACAGCGCAGCTACCGCATTCCAGATTGCGTCACCGGCGGACAACGCACCGTGGGAATACGCATGCCCGCTCATCCCATGGCACGGGCTCTACTTAATGCGTTAGGCCAGGAAAAAGCACTGGCGGCGCCGTCTGCTAATCGATTTGGCCGCATCAGCCCCACCACCGCCGAGCATGTCCGGCAAGAACTTGGAAAGACAGTGGATCTCATACTTGACGGCGGCGCTTGTGAAGTAGGATTGGAAAGCACGATCGTCAGCTTTCATGCGCAGTTACCTCATATTCTGCGTCCTGGTGCAATTACAGCATCAGCTCTGGAAGCGGCATTGCAAAGCCCTTTTCTTATCGCAGCAGCCAACCCCATCATACGCACTTCAGGATCCCTGCCATCGCATTATGCACCTGCCACTCCGTTACGCATCCATTCCACGGAATTGATCGGGCAGCACGCATCCGCATTGGGCGCACAAAATTTGCGTGCTGTAGTCATGCCATGGTCTGGAATTGATCTTACTTCGCTCAGCACCCATGCCTCCATCCAGATCCATTCGATGCCTGCCGATCCAGTCCTGTATGGGCGACAGCTTTATGCTACATTACGCCATTTTGATCAGGCGGAGTTAGACTATCTGTTGGTTGAAGCGCCTCCCGAACTTCCGGAATGGCTCGCCATCGCTGACCGGTTGCAACGTGCCAGTCATCACTGATCCCGCAGGCTTCCATTTAACATATCTAATCGCAACATAATGAATAAAAAACATAAACTCCAGGCAGTCTTATTTGATGTGGATGGCACATTGGCCGACACGGAACAGGATGGGCACCGACTGGCATTCAATGCTGCCTTCAAGCAATTCAATCTTGACTGGAACTGGGATATCGAGCTGTATGGCCAATTATTGGCGGTTACTGGTGGGAAAGAGCGAATCCGCCACTATATGGAAATATATGATCCCGCCGCGCTCGAAAAACCGGACATCGCGGATTGGATCGCCAGCCTGCACAAGACAAAAACCAAATTTTTTGAAGATTTGATGGAGACCGGAAGCATACCACTTCGTCCCGGGGTTGCACGCCTGATTCATGAGTTACGCCAAAAAGAGGTCCGGCTCGCAATCGCAACAACCACTACCATGGACAATGTGACCGCCTTGCTAAAGTCGACACTAGGCGAAGAATCGATGGATTGGTTCGATGTGATTGGCGCAGGCGATATCGTTCCGCTGAAAAAACCCGCACCCGATATTTATCACTGGGTGCTGAATCAACTTGGATTGACTCCACAGCAATGCATCGCTATTGAAGATTCTGAAAATGGCTTAAAAGCAGCCCTTTCTGCTGATCTCACCACGCTGATCACCGTCAGCGGTTATACCCAAGCCCAGAATTTTGAAGGCGCAGTGTCCGTTTTGTCAGACCTGGGTGAACCATCACAACCGTATATTCGACTGAACGGTCCGGCGCTCACTCAAGGATGGGTTGACTATCACATGCTCAACACCTTGATGAACCATTGAGGTAGCCTTACAAATTGCCGCGCTCTCTATTGTACACGGGACTTCTCAGAGGGTATCTTGCCGTATCGGCGGCGTTACTCGACAATACCGCGAAAGTTCAAAGAATAAGGAAATAACATGAAATCAATATCTACGGTAATGATCATCATCAGCCTATTGCTCGGTGCTGCCTCACTGGCAATAGCATCCGACGCTCAGGAGCACATTGACAGCGCCATCAGGCATGCAGAAGATGCCGAAATTCACGGCCGGGCCGGCCATATCAGTGCGCTGCTCGAACACGCGCAAGAAAGCCTTACCCATGCACGGGCAGCCTATAAAGAATCTTCATCGGAAAATAATCAGCATTGGATGACCTCCATCAAACATCTCGAAGAAGCCATCAATCAAGCAAACCAAGATCATGCCGATGTGGCGACAGATCAGGTCAGAGAGGCACTAAACCATATGCGACGCTGAATTCATCATTAGCGCATGCGCCGATCAATTTAAACAGCTAAGATTTTTGAGGCCCGAACTATAGGATTTTTCCACTTGAAACTAGGATTGACTGGGTAAGTATTCCATCGGGTCGACCGGCTTCCCGTGTTTGCGAATTTCGAAATGCAACTGGATGATGTCAGTATCGGTATTACCCATCTCAGCGATTTTTTGGCCTTTTGAAACAGCCTCGCCTTCCTTGACCAGAAGCTTGCTGTTGTGCGCATAGGCGCTCAGGAAAGTGTTATTGTGCTTGATGATGATCAAATTGCCGTATCCGCGCAAGCCGTGACCGCTGTATACGACTTCACCCGCAGCAGAAGCCACCACCGGCTGTCCGGCTTGTCCAGAAATCTTGACCCCTTTGGAGTTTTTAGAAAATGTCGACATCACTGCGCCCGTCGTTGGCCAGATCCATTGCGCGACAGTACCCTCGCTGGATTTATCAAACTGCTGCGATACAGGCTGCGGTGCAGTCTCAATTCGGGTTTGCTTGGCAATCTCGGTTGCCTGAGCTGCGGACGGCGCAGATATATCAAGTGTTGAGTCCGGTGAATTTTTTAAACGTGCGACATTCTGCTCGGAAAAAGGAAGCTTCACTGCTTTAGGACTATTCTTCAGATTCTTGCCTGCATCCCCTGACTTACTTCCACTCTCACTCGGCAGCGTCAAAAAAGGCTGTTCATTCGGTTCAAGTGTCGTTTCGATAGGACGCTGAGGTAACGCGTATAAAACAGGCTGGGAGTCAGTTGCTGTCCCAGTTGAAGGCGCCGACAGGCTTATCCTTTGTCCTGGTTTGAGCATTTTAGGGTCGGTAATATTGTTCCATTCCGCCAGCTTTCTGGCATCAATGCCATGATTGAGTGAAATGCTGTATAACGTATCACCCTTTTGCACAATATACATCTGATTATTCTGGGTATTCGATTCTGCTGGCTTAGCAGTTGAAGCTAACGTACTATTGGATCGATCGATGACGGGGACGGGTGGCTGCGTGGCGCACCCAATCAGCACAAGCGAAATAGCCCCTAACCACAAAAAATCGCCACGCGAAAGAAATCCAGAACTGTTCTGTTCGCAAACATATTGATCTCTATTTTTGATCGATATCTGTGAAATTTGATTATTTACCATGTTCATTTCCTTGTATCGTTATTTTTTCACGACACCAGCCAACAAGGGTACAAAATTGACCTCTTCCAGCACAGTTTCACTATAACCTTGTGGAGTTCGTTCAATGATACATAAATTCTGCTTTCGGGTGCCTTTTGGAAAAACCATTCGTCCACCTACTTCCAGTTGTTCCAGCAGCGTAACAGGCACATGTGTAGTCACAGCTGTCATGATGATTCCATCAAAAGGCGCAGCTTCAATAAATCCATGCAGCCCATCGGCATGCCTCAGGTGAGCATTTTTAATCTGCAGTTCGATCAATCTCAGACGGGTTCGCGTCAACAAAGGCCCTATCCGTTCGACCGAGTAAACCTTTTGAGCGATTTTGGCCAGTACCGCGGTTTGGTATCCGCAACCTGTGCCAATCTCGAGCACCTTACCCAGGTCAGATTGATTTCGCAGCAGTTCGCTCATACGCGCTACAATCCATGGGCTCGAAATGGTCTGGCCGTAATTGATGGGCAAGGCCACATCCTCATACGCCCTGCTGGCCAGTGCTTCTTCAACGAAAATATGACGAGGAATAGTGCTCATCACCGATAGAACGACCTCATCAGCTATTCCCTGCGCGCGCATACGCTCGATCATCCGCATTCGCGTACGTTGTGAGGTCATGCCTATGCCAGAATGACGCACACTCACCAATGAGTACCCTTATGATTCAAATTGTCCTCTAATTTGCTAACTTGTTAGCCATTTCGCTATCAGATCCATCTGATCATAGCGAGTTAAATCGATCTGTAATGGGGTAACCGAAACCCGGTTGTGCCGCAAGGCAAAAAAATCCGTACCATTCCCAGCATCCTGCTCCGCTCCGGCTGCACCCACCCAATAAACGCGTTCACCTCGTGGACTCTGCGATTTGATCACGGGTTCCGCTTTATGACGCCGTCCTAACCGAGTCACTTCAATTCCGGCAAGCTGCTCATACTCGATATCGGGAACATTGATGTTCAACAGCACGGGTCTTTGTATCTCATTGTCTCTGCAACGTAACACCATATCGGCAGCCACGCGTGCTGCCGTTCTGTAATTTCCGTGTGATGCACTGACCAGGGAAACGGCCAATGATGGAATTCCCAGCAAAAATCCTTCAGTCGCAGCCGCTACAGTACCCGAATAAATCGTATCATCTCCCATGTTGGCGCCATGATTGACACCAGACACAACCATATCCGGCATCACATCCAGCATACCGGTAACCGCCAAATGAACGCAGTCCGTGGGAGTGCCATTGACATAATAAAATCCATTATGGGATTTATGCAGGCTTAAAGGGCGATCCAAGGTCAGAGAATTGCTCGATCCACTCCGATCTCGCTCAGGTGCGACGACAGTAATTTCTGCAATTTCTGAAAGTGCTTCGGCTAGATAAGCCAGACCCGGTGCAAAGTAGCCATCATCGTTACTCAGTAATATGCGCATCGCTTCGTTCTATAACGCTGTTAAATTATTGGCTGGTCAAACAATCATGCACAAATAAACTCAGTATCGTCTTGTAGGTTAATCCTAAGCGAATTCATATTCGCCGATGGTCGGGGCGAGAGGATTTGAACCTCCGACCACTTGCACCCCATGCAAGTACGCTACCAGGCTGCGCTACGCCCCGAACAAGGAATTATAGCAAACTAACCACCTTAGCTTGAAAAACTATCGCTGAAATATAGTAAAGAAATTATGAAAAAAGACTGAATAAGATCGACCAGAATTCAACTGCATTGAAGTCAAGCTGGAGTTAGTTCTATATATTGCATAACCAGCCTGCATTATTAACTCGATTACGGCTGCTTAACCTTATTTGTATCCTCAATTGGATTTTCCTCAAGAAAGAAGCAGAGACATTACACTTTTAATCTCACGTCTTACGTAACTCATGTCAGTTTCTGAAAGAGTCATATCGATGTCATTGAGCGATTTAATGGTAGGAGTTTGACCATCGTCCAGTCGATTCCGTGCACCGTTGATCGTAAAGCCTTGATCATACAACAATTCCCGAATACGTCGAATCAATAATACCTCTTGGTGTTGATAATAACGACGGTTACCCCGCCGTTTGACGGGTTTGAGTTGAGTGAATTCCTGTTCCCAGTAGCGTAATACATGCGGCTTAACGCCACACAAAGTGCCTACTTCGCCGATTGTGAAATAGCGCTTAGCAGGGATTGGAATGAGCGTGTTATTTGGTTTTCTGTTTTCCATGATAATTTTTTTCAACCAGGGTTTTCAGTTTCTGACTGGCATGGAAAGTGACGACGCGACGTGCAGTGATAGGTATTTCTTCACCGGTTTTGGGATTTCGCCCTGGACGCTGCGGTTTTTCACGCAGTTGAAAATTACCGAAACCAGAGAGCTTAACGCCTTCATTATTTTGCAAGGCATTGCGAACTTCTTCATAAAACGACTCGACCATATCCTTTGCTTCACGCTTGTTCAATCCGACGTTTTCAAATAGTAAATCCGCCAATTCAGCTTTAGTTAAGGCCATACTTCACTCCATTTCAATATATTTATTTTAATTTTTACGTATGTTGGTTATTAACGACAATCAATTTCGCAGTACTGCAGCAAATTTCTCTTCTAGAATTTTTATCAAACTTGTTACAGCAAAATCGGCTTCTTTATCGGTTAATGTTTTCTCAGTATCTTGTAACAATACACGGAATGCAAGACTTTTTTTGTTATTTTCCATCCCCTTACCACGATAAATATCGAACAGAGAAATATCGGTAACTATCGCTGATTTTGCTCCATACATACTGGTCAAAAGTGAATCAACGCTCACCTCGTTATCAACAATGATCGCAATGTCCCGGCGTACTGGGGGGAACTTCGTTAGTTCCTGGGCAGTTGGCAGAGATTTAGGCAGCAACTGTTCTACATTCAATTCGAACAACACCACATTTTTCTGCAAGCCATATTTATTTTGTAAGCGGGGATGCAATTCCCCTATCCAGCCCACCGCTTCATCATTGATACAAACCTGAGCAGATTTACCCGGATGAAGCATGGGATGCAGCAACTTCTTGCAGCGTAGGGTATTGTTGCCACATAACACCTCGACATCCGCTTTAATATCAAAGAAATCAATATCCCGCGCCGCCACCCCCCACTGTTCGGTTACCGCATCTCCATAACTGACGCCGGCGATTTTATCAATTTGCTTCGTTCCATTCTTGCCATCTCTTACAAAACACCCGCCCATCTCGAACAGGCGCACTCGAGTTTGCTTGCGGTTCAGATTAAATTGCAAATTCGCCAGCAGGCCGCCGATCAGTGTGCTGCGCATGACGTTCATTTGACTTGCAATCGGGTTTTTTAACGTAATAGGATCATCATTGCCGAAATCACGCTCCCATTCGGCGTTCACAAAGGCATAATTGATCACCTCTTGATAATCACGGATCACGAGGGTATGTTTGAAATTGATAGGGGATTGCAATTTTTCTGATGCAGATAGCATCTCCAAACTGGCGCGTGGTGAGTGCGCAGGTATCTGATCATATCCATAAATGCGGGCCACTTCCTCTATCAGATCCTCTTCAATCGTCAGATCAAAACGATAAGTGGGCGGAATGACCTTAAAAGTATCGGCCTGAATTGAACATTGCATGCCTAGCCGCTCAAAATAATCAGCAATCTGATGCTGAGAAATAGCAATCCCAAGTACGCGTTGTATCCGCCCAATACGCACGTTAATAGGTAACCGCAGCGGCAGTTCATGCTTAACTTCTGTCACAGGGCCCACCTTGCCGCCACAGATAGACTTTATTAAGTATGTGGCCCGTTCCAAAGCAGATCGGGTTGCCGCAAAATCAACCCCGCGCTCGAAACGATAGGCAGAATCAGAACTAAATCCCAAGCGGAATGATTTACCACTGATCGCGGCCGGCGCGAAAAATGCACTTTCCAAGAACACATCTGTCGTTGTGTGTGTAACACCGCTTTCCGATCCTCCCATAATGCCAGCCAATGCAAGAGGTTTGTGATCGTCTGCGATCACCAGCATATCTTCGGTTAATTCGATATCCATGTCATTCAATAACTGAAGCTTCTCTTGCATTGACGCATAGCGTACTTGAATAGCTCCATTCAGAGCAGCCAGATTGAAAGCATGCATAGGCTGCCCGGTTTCCAGCAGCACATAGTTTGTGATGTCGACAACCGCATTAATAGAACGAATGCCGCTTCGTTCCAGCCTCTGCTTCAACCATAGGGGAACGAATGCACTGGCATCAACATTGCGAATTATCCGACCAGTATATAGCGGACAAGCTTCTGCCGAACTGATGTGAACATTCATCGAATCATCGATTTCAGATGGCGCGGAATCAATCTGAAGCGCATGCAGCGCAGCTGCGGAAATCGCGGAAACTTCACGCGCGACGCCAACGACTCCAAGGCAATCTGCACGATTGGGCGTTAAACTGAGCGTAAAAATGCTGTCATCTAGCTCGAAATACTCCCGGAAATCAGTGCCAACCGGCGCATCGTACGGCAACACCAACAGTCCCTCGGTCACATCGCTGAGGCCAAGCTCTTTTGCTGAACACAACATCCCAGCAGAATCCACCCCGCGCAGTTGCGCCTTTTTAATGCTGATCCCCGGCAATGTCGCGCCAACCAATGCACAAGGTACTTTTATTCCTGCGCTGACGTTGGGCGCTCCACACACGATCTGCAGCACAGGGTCTTGATGACCTCCCACTTTAACGGTGCAAACCTTCAATCGATCGGCTGATGGATGCTTGTCCACCGATAAAACTTCCCCAATTACCACCTTTTCAAACACGGAGGCAACGGATTCAACATTCTCCACCTCGATCCCCGCCATGGTCAGCGCATGCGCAAGCTGAGCACTTGAATAAGGTGGATTAACAAAGGTTCGCAACCATTTTTCGGAAAATTTCATAAATCTATTTCTTCTATTACATCAGCTTGTTAATCGAAATAAGGTCTTAATTGAACTGCTTGAGAAAACGGATATCATTTTCAAAAAACAGTCGCAAATCATTGACACCATATCTCAGCATGGTCAGACGTTCCACTCCCATGCCAAACGCAAATCCTAGATAACGTTCGCTATCGATTGCCACATGCTTTAGAACATTAGGGTGAACCATGCCACAACCCAATACTTCCAGCCAACCGGTATGACCACAGACTCGGCAACCCTGCCCGTTGCAAATGACACAGCCGATATCCATTTCAGCGGAGGGTTCTGTGAAAGGAAAAAAAGAAGGTCGAAATCTAACAGGTAAATCATCCCGCTCAAAAAAGTGAGCCATGAAATTGGCTAGAACACCTTTTAAAGCAGCAAAATTGGCATTTTCATCAATCCATAATCCTTCGACCTGATGAAACATGGGTGTATGTGTTACATCGGAATCACATCGGTACACTCGCCCTGGTGCAATTACTTTTATCGGGGGTTCGTTATTCTGCATATAATGAATCTGAACCGGTGAAGTGTGGGTTCGCAGCAAATTACCGCTATCCAAATAGAAAGTATCATGCATTGCGCGCGCAGGATGATTCTGCGGAATATTAAGAGCCGTAAAATTATAAAAATCGGTTTCTATTTCAGGACCAGAAGCCACCTCAAAACCAATTGAATTAAACAAGGTTTCGATGCGTGATAATGTCAGCGATACTGGATGCAATCCTCCCGTATGTCCATTTCTGCCAGGCAAGGTTACATCCAAGGATTCCTCTGCTAATTTAGATTCCAATTCTTTTGCTTGAAGGGCATTGCGTCGGGATTTAAGCGTGTTTTCCAACACATTCTTCGCTTGATTGATTTGGCTTCCTCTCGCCGGGCGGTCCTCTGCAGACAGCTTTCCCAATCCTTTGAGTAATTCAGTCAGTATGCCATTCTTGCCCATATAGCGAGCTTTGACGTTTTCCAATTCACTGGGGTCATCAGTGCGGTTCATCAAATTCACTGCTTCATCAATAATTTCTTCTATATCAGTCATATTCAGGAGATTCGGAAAATTAACCTTTTATCCGTTATATTCCACATGAAAAAGGGAGGTGCAGGTTTAACCCGACCTCCCAATAAATATTTATTTACAAATAATTACGTAGCCAAGCTAGCTTTTGCTTGATCAGCGATTTTCTCGAAAGCACTTTTATCGAAAACTGCCAAATCAGCTAAAACTTTTCTATCAATATCAATGGATGCTTTTTTGAGGCCATTCATGAATACACTGTACGATAATCCGCATTCACGAGCAGCCGCATTAATGCGCGCAATCCATAAAGCACGGAATTGTCTTTTGCGTTGGCGGCGGTCTCGGTAAGCATACTGACCTGCCTTCATGACCGCTTGCTTGGCTATACGATAGACATTCTTGCGTCGTCCCCTATAGCCTTTCGCTAGATCAAGTATTTTTTTATGTCGCGCATGTGCTGTAACACCACGTTTAACTCTTGGCATGATTTCCCCTCTAGGCGTACGGCATCATAACGCGCACTGAAGCAACGTTTGTGGAATGAACATTCGCAATCCCCCGCAATTGGCGCTTGTTTTTGGTAGTTTTCTTGGTCAGGATATGGCGTTTGAATGCTTGGGAGCGTTTAATACTGCCACTCGCTCTGAATCTAAAGCGCTTTGCAGCACCACTTTTAGTTTTGATTTTTGGCATGAATCCTCCTCATTTATGTATGAAGGCTAGGTGTTTTCATGGATATTGAAAATCTTTACAAACCTAACAATCACTTATTGTTTCAATAACACATCCAGATAAGTTCTTAGAAAATACTGCATTCTGACTCGATCGTTTACAATGATATTCAAAATTTGCCAACTTATTTAGCATTCATAAATATACATTCATGATTTCACTGCCTCATCAGCGCTTGAGAGTTTTTTCAAGAACTTTCCGTTACTAACGGTACTACTTGACTGTCACGGCGTGATACTTGAATTGTCATTCACTGTTTTGGTTTTATCTGACTTCGGATCTCTTTTTTTTGGTGACAATACCATGACCATCTGTCTACCTTCCATTTTCGGAAACTGCTCCACCACTGCGCATGATTCTAAGTCACCCTTCACTCGTTCCAATAGGCGCATTCCGAATTCCTGATGCGCCATTTCTCGTCCTCTAAAACGTAAAGTAACCTTAACCTTATCCCCTTCATTAAGGAAATTAGTCAGATTCCGTAATTTTATATTGTAATCGCCTTCATCTGTGTTGGGTCTGAACTTAATTTCCTTAATCTGCACTTGCTTCTGTTTCAACTTCGCATCATGCTTTTTCTTGCTTTCCTGATAGCGAAATTTACCATAGTCCATTAAACGACAAACAGGAGGCTGAGCGGTTGGAGCAATCTCAACGAGATCGACTCCTGCTTCTTCAGCTAAATTATTCGCTTCTGCTAGTGTAACAATACCAAGTTGTTCTCCATTTACACCAATCAAACGCACTTCTGCCACATCAATTTCTTCATTAATGCGGGCTGTCTTTTCGTGAGCTATGGTAATTCCTCCAAATTTATTTAAAAATCATACCTTTAAAGACAATTCTTCTTTTAGGCGAGCTATCAATGTTTCGACGGTCATAGCGCCCAGATTTTCACCTGCACGATTACGAACTGCTATTTTATTTGATTGTACTTCTTCGTCGCCAACAATTATTTGATAAGGAAGCTTTTGCAGACTATGCTCGCGGATTTTATAGGTAATTTTCTCATTTCTCAAGTCCAATCCGGCTCGTATACCCTGCATTCTTAATTGATGAGCAATTTCTGTCGCATAATCTATTTGTCCGCGAGAAATATTCATGACGACGACTTGTTCAGGAGATAACCATAATGGAAATGCGCCAGCGTAATTTTCGATCAGAATTCCGATAAATCTTTCCAATGAACCCAAAATTGCTCTATGAAGCATAACGGGTACCTGGCGCGAATTATCTTCTGCAACGTAGCCGGCTCCAAGTCGCTCAGGCATCGAAAAATCGAGCTGCAGCGTTCCACACTGCCATACCCGTCCAATGCAATCTTTAAGTGAAAACTCAATCTTTGGACCGTAAAAAGCTCCTTCTCCAGGCTGCAACTCCCATTCAAGTTTGGCCTGATCCAGCGCAGACTTTAAAGCAGCCTCAGATTTATCCCATTGTATTTCAGAGCCGACACGCTTCTGTGGCCTTGTCGAAAGCTTAACGGCAAGTTCTTTGAAGCCAAAATCGGCATAGACTTCTTTCAATAAAGCGATAAAGCTTACAACCTCATCTTGAATTTGATTTTCGGTACAGAAAATATGAGCGTCATCTTGCGTAAATGATCTTACACGCATGATGCCATGCAACGCTCCTGATGCTTCGTTTCGGTGACAGGATCCGAATTCAGCCAATCGTATGGGAAGTTCCCGATAGCTTCGCAATCCCTGATTGAAGATTTGCACATGTCCAGGGCAATTCATCGGTTTTATGGCAAAATCTCGTTCATCAGAATGGGTAGTAAACATATTTTCACGGAAATTTTCCCAATGCCCAGAGCGTACCCATAAATTTTTATCCAAAATCTGTGGTGTGCGAATTTCCTGATAGCCATTATCATTCAATAGATGACGCAAATACTGTTCAATTTGCTGCCACAGCATCCATCCTTTGGGATGCCAAAAAACCATGCCTGGCGCCTCATCCTGAACATGAAATAGATCAAGCTGTTTGCCTAGTTTCCTATGATCTCGCTTCTCTGCCTCTTCCAGGCGATGTAAATAATTTTTTTGATCATCCTTGTTGCTCCATGCCGTTCCATAAATGCGCTGCAGCATTTCGTTATTGGAATCACCTCGCCAATAAGCCCCAGCTAATTTCATCAGCTTAAAAACTTTTATTCTGGATGTGGCTGGAACGTGAGGCCCACGGCACAAGTCAGTAAAATTGCCTTGCGAATACAGGGATAAATCTTCATCTCCGGGAATTGATTGAATAATCTGAGCCTTATAATGCTCACCCTGCTGTTTGAAAAAATTGATTGCCTCATTACGCTCCCAAATTTTTCGCTCTATTTTTAGATCGCGTTTACTTATATCATGCATGCGTTTTTCAATCGCAGCCAAATCGTCGGGGGTAAAAGGACGCTTATAAGAAAAATCGTAGTAAAACCCGTCTTCAATCACGGGGCCGATGGTAACCTGCGCATCCGGGAATAATTCTTTAACAGCATGCGCCAATAAATGTGCACAGGAATGCCGAATAATTTCAACTCCCTCGGGATCCTTTTCAGTAATGATGGCAAGCTCGCAATCTCGTTCAATTGGGCTATCTAAATCGACGGCCTTACCATTTATTTTTCCTGCAATCGCCGCACGTGCCAAACCAGGCCCGATTGCTGCAGCAACGTCTAAGACCTTTACGACATGATCAAAACAACGCTCAGAACCATCTGGCAAACGAACAACTGTCACAAATATTCCCTTCGTTTCAAAATTAGATTAATGAATATCATTTCCTATCTGAGCCCACTTGATCTGAATAAAAATCTTCATCAATGGACGATCGTTTTATACCAGTTATTCATTTTTTGCAAACCATTTAAAAATATTGGAGCAAATCCAATAGCCACCGCATCAACCAAACAATACCAAGCTGCCACCCCACTGGGTGGGTTACCCTGGGTCCAATCAAAAACAGGCTCAATAGTTGCCCACTTCCATGTGCCAGCTGCTGTACCTACAATCTCTAGCCATGTACAGATAAAAAAAGCTCCCAGATAAACCAGGGGAGACCTACCTTTGAAAATGCATATCACAAAGATGAAAAACAAAAATGCTCCGACCTGATCGCCCTGCTCAGGTATGCCGCTGATACCCCACAGCGACCATATACCTCCCACTGTAAGAACAAGAAAAGTCAGATTCTTTGCATTCATCAAAAAAAATCTGGAGCGAGAAAGCGCTACGGCAGTCAAATAAACCATTCCATGACCAGGAGGAACATATAATGGCACATTGCCAAATCGATAGGTGTATCCTTCCATAAAAATAGATGCAAAATGCTCTCCTGCAGTAGCAAACGCTACTGCAATTGCGACTTGCATTCTTACTTCCTTATTCTCACCAATCAACAATCCAATTAAAAATATCCAGGCGATTACACCCAACAAGTTTTGCATTTGTAGGCTCGCGCTACCATCAACGACTAGGCTTACTCCTACACAAAAAAATGTAAACCCGGCAATAAAATAATCACGATTGTTATGCGGATACGTTTTATCAGGTTTAGGAAAATGATCAAACATACTGTGCGATACCCTACAATAATAAAAAACCCGCCATCAGCGGGTTATTAACCTATTCTTTCTGACTGCAAATCAAGTCCACTATTTTGGTTTTTTAAATAAATACAAACAATACTTGTGTTTTTTTTCTATAAATACTTACATAAGCTCCCATGAGTGTTGATTATTTATCTTCCGCTCATGGGTCATCAGCTTACTTTAACTAGCTTATTTTACTTTTCCAACGATGCGATGACGATTACTCTTCGTCTTCCTCATCTTCATCATCGGCATCTTCGCTGCGAGAGTCACTGGTTGCTGCCCCAGATTCGCTCTCTCCGCCTTCTTCGTCATCCTCTTCGTCTTCTTCCTCTT
>CASDLT010000052.1 GCA_949281375.1 uncultured Nitrosomonas sp. | reverse complement strand
TAGCCATCTCTTGGCACTCATCTCTCTCTCCTTTGGTTTTCCATTTCTTCTCTTCCCATTCTCTTCTTGTAAATCCCTTCTTCCGTCCTTGATTCTCTCAGAACCAAACAAGACTACTTAGTCAGGTTAAGACTGTCAAGGTGTCTCGAAAGACATCTGCAATTAGTTTAATAATTATTTAGACTGGATTGCTAATTGATGCCCTCGAATCAATTTCATATTCATATAGCTTGTCTTGATTTTTACGCTTATTATGAAATGACAAACCTGTCCCCGCGGGAACAAGCCTGCCTACAATAACATTTTCTTTCAATCCACGTAAATCGTCTTTTTTACCCATAATTGCAGCTTCAGTGAGAACACGCGTGGTTTCCTGGAACGAAGCGGCGGAAATAAATGAATCTGTTGATAAAGATGCTTTAGTGATACCTAGCAGCATGAACTCATAAGTAGCAGGCAGTTTTTTCTCGGCAATTAAGCGCTCATTCTCAATCAACAAATCAGCGCGCTCAACCTGTTCACCCGGTATAAATGTTGAATCACCTGCATTGGCGATTTGAACCCGTCTCAACATTTGCCGCACGATCACTTCGATATGCTTGTCATTGATCCGAACACCTTGTAGGCGGTAGACGTCTTGTACTTCATCCGTAATGTATCGAGCCAATGCTTCAACTCCTTGAAGACGGAGTATATCGCGAGGATCAGCAGGACCATCGACAATGATTTCACCTTTATTAACTACTTGTCCATCGTGCGCCATCACATGCTTATCCTTGGGTATCAGATACTCATGCACTCCACCTTCGAGATCAGTAATGACAAGACGCTGTTTACCCTTGGTATCTTTTCCGAAGGATACAATACCCGTCACTTCGGCCAGCATTCCCGCGTCTTTAGGTGATCTTGCTTCAAAGAGTTCAGCAACACGTGGCAGACCTCCGGTGATATCACGAGTTTTGGATGTTTCTTGTGGAATTCTTGCCAACACTTCGCCCACACTTACCTGCTGGCCATCACGCACGGTAATAATACAACCAATTTGGAACGTAATACTCACCGGCTGATTACCGCCGACCACTTTAATTTCATTTCCATCATCGTCCAGAAATTTAACCAGAGGCCGCAATCCTTTCGATTGACTCACTCCACGTCGTTTGGGATCGATTACAACCAGCGTAGACAACCCTGTTACCTCATCAATTTGCTTGGCCACCGTCACGCCTTCTTCCACATTCTCAAAGCGTACCTTACCTGCATATTCGGTGATGATTGGTCGAGTATGAGGATCCCAAGTCGTCAAGATTTGACCGGCTTTTACCGGTTCTCCATTACGTACGAGCAGTGTGGCACCATATGATGCTTTATGCCTCTCGCGTTCACGCCCATTCTCATCTTGAATGATTATTTCACCGCTACGAGAAATTGCTATCAATTCATTCTGTGCATTGGTCACATACCTCATAGAAGAAGAGTAATGCACTGTTCCGCTAGACTTACTTTCAACTTGACTCACAACCGCCGTTCTTGATGCCGCTCCCCCAATGTGGAAGGTACGCATCGTCAACTGTGTACCAGGCTCACCGATTGACTGTGCTGCAATAACACCCACCGCTTCACCCACATTGACAAGCGTACCGCGCCCCAAATCTCTGCCATAGCATTTGGCACATAATCCGTAGCGTGTTTCACAGGTCAAAGGTGTGCGAACCTTCACTTCATCAATGCCCAACGCTTCAATCTGGTCAACAGCTTCTTCATTGAGCAACATACCGGCAGGGAAAACAATCTCCTGATTCTCCGGGTTGATCACATCATTTACGACGACTCTACCGAGAATACGCTCTCTTAGCGCTTCGATAATCTCTCCGCCTTCTACCAGAGCTTTCATGACTACGCCGTTGCCGGTATTACAATCATCTTCGGTCACGACAAGATCCTGCGTCACATCCACCAAACGGCGAGTCAGATAACCGGAATTTGCAGTTTTCAATGCCGTATCAGCCAAGCCTTTGCGTGCACCATGAGTAGAAATAAAGTATTGCAAGACATTCAGCCCCTCGCGGAAATTTGCCGTGATGGGAGTTTCGATGATCGAACCATCCGGTTTTGCCATCAATCCTCGCATACCGGATAACTGACGGATCTGAGCTGCTGAACCACGCGCACCTGAGTCAGCCATCATATAAATTGAATTAAATGATTCTTGCGTCAATGGATGACCCGATTCGTCTTGCTGAATTTTGCCCGTTGCTTGATCAATGATCGGTTCGACGCCCAGTTGATTCATCATCGCTTTGGCCACCTGGTCGCCAGCCCGTCCCCAAATATCGACCACTTTGTTGTAGCGCTCGCCTTGCGTCACCAAGCCAGAGGTATATTGAACTTCGATTTCTTTTACCTCTTTCTCTGCAGCTCCAATAATTTCGCTTTTTTGCGTCGGAACCAACATATCATCAGAACAAATTGAGATACCTGCCCGCGTTGCGTAAGTAAACCCTGAATACATCAATTTATCGGCAAAAATGACGGTTTCGCGCAAGCCGCATAATCTGAAACTTGCATTAATCAATCTAGAAATTTCCTTTTTCTTCAGGGACTTATTAATCAATGAAAAGGGCAATCCCGGTGGAAATATCTCAAACAGCAAAGCACGACCGACGGTCGTTTCATAGCGCGTCAATTTCTCGCATCGTTCGTCATCTTCATTGGTATCGTATTCTTTGATTCTTACCGTAATTTTTGCATTCAGTTCGACGTTGCGGCTTTCATAAGCCCTTGATACTTCAGCAACATTCTGAAACAACATTCCTTCGCCCAACGCACCGATCTTTTCGCGTGTCGTGTAATACAATCCCAGAACGATATCTTGTGAAGGGACAATAATAGGCTCTCCATTAGCGGGTGAGAGGACATTGTTTGTCGACATCATGAGAGTACGGCATTCCATTTGCGCTTCTAATGACAACGGCACATGCACGGCCATTTGGTCACCATCAAAGTCGGCATTGAATGCGGCACACACCAGAGGGTGCAATTGAATGGCCTTGCCTTCGATCAATACAGGTTCAAACGCTTGAATACCGAGCCGATGCAACGTTGGAGCGCGGTTCAGCATGACGGGGTGTTCACGAATCACATCTTCGAGTATGTCCCATACCACAGCGCTCTCATTTTCTACTTCTCGTTTTGCGGCTTTAATGGTACTGGCTATACCCATTAATTCCAGTTTATTGAAAATAAATGGCTTGAATAACTCAAGCGCCATTTTTTTGGGTAATCCACACTGATGCAATTTCAACTGGGGTCCGACAACAATCACCGAACGCCCGGAGTAATCCACACGTTTGCCCAGCAGATTTTGACGAAAGCGACCGCCTTTACCTTTGATCATATCGGCCAGCGACTTCAAAGCGCGTTTATTAGCGCCAGTCATAGCTTTGCCTCGACGTCCATTGTCTAGTAATGAATCGACCGCTTCTTGCAGCATGCGCTTTTCATTGCGAACAATGATGTCTGGTGCTTTCAACTCAAGCAATCGCTTCAAACGATTGTTTCGATTGATCACACGCCGGTATAAGTCATTCAAATCGGAAGTGGCAAACCGCCCACCATCCAAAGGAACCAATGGGCGTAAATCAGGAGGCAATACAGGCAATACAGTCAATATCATCCATTGAGGCTTGATGCCGGATTTATTAAAAGCTTCCAGAAGCTTAAGCCGTTTGGAGATTTTTTTTATCTTGGTTTCAGAACCTGTACTTTCCATCTCGCGGCGCAAGTTCTCTATTTCTGCAGAAATGTCCAGGTTAGCCAACAAGTCTCGAATACCTTCCGCGCCCATGCTTGCATTAAAATCATCACCGTATTCTTCTGTCTTGATGAGGTAATCATCTTCAGTCAACAACTGACAGCGAGAAAGCGGAGTCAAGCCTGGATCTGTAACTACATAAGCTTCAAAATACAATACCCGTTCAATATCCCGTAAAGTCATGTCCAGTACCATGCCTAAGCGCGAGGGCAATGACTTCAAAAACCAGATATGAGAAACCGGAGTTGCAAGCTCGATATGACCCATCCGCTCACGGCGGACTTTTGACAACGTTACTTCAACACCACATTTTTCGCAGATAACACCGCGATGTTTCAATCGTTTATATTTACCACACAGACATTCGTAATCTTTCACGGGGCCAAAAATTTTGGCACAAAATAATCCATCTCTTTCGGGCTTGAAGGTACGGTAATTGATGGTCTCAGGTTTTTTGACTTCACCGTACGACCACGACCGAATTTTCTCCGGTGAAGCAAGACCGATTTTGATCGCGTCAAATTCTTCTTTATGGGTAACTTGCTTAAATAAATCCAACAGTGCTTTCATGAGTTACTCCTGTAAATCAGGGGCAATAAAATGGGGTAATAATTGAATGGCAAAGAATATTTAATTCGCCATTTATTTTTTATAATCAATGTTGCTCTAAATCGATATCCATTCCTAACGAACGGATTTCTTTTACAAGGACATTAAACGATTCTGGCATGCCGGCATCAATTTTGTGATCGCCTTTGACGATACTTTCATACACTTTGGTACGTCCCGTCACATCATCGGATTTGACTGTCAGCATTTCTTGCAACGTGTAAGCAGCGCCATAAGCTTCCAGCGCCCAGACCTCCATCTCGCCAAAACGCTGACCGCCGAACTGAGCTTTACCACCCAGCGGTTGCTGGGTAACCAGACTGTAAGGGCCAGTTGAACGAGCATGCATCTTATCATCCACCAGATGATGTAGTTTAAGAACATGCATATACCCTACTGTAACGGGTCGATCAAAAGCTTCACCGGTACGTCCATCGTATAAAGTAATTTGACCTGATCTCGGCAATCCCGCCAACGCCAACATATCTTTGATTTCATTTTCAGTCGCACCATCAAATACTGGCGTGGCAAAAGGTACCCCTTCAACTAAATTTCCTGCCAATGTGGAAATTTCATCGTCTGACAATGAAGCGATGTCTTCACTTTTTCCGCTTCCATTATAAACTTTATCAATAAATTCTCTGATTTGATTGACATTGTGTTGGGAAGTCAGCATTTCGTCAATTTTCTTTCCAAGCCCTTTGGCTGCCCAGCCTAAATGCACTTCCAGAATCTGACCAACATTCATCCGGGAAGGGACACCTAAAGGATTCAACACCACATCCACAGGTGTACCGTCCGCCATATATGGCATATCTTCAAGGGGTACAATTTTAGAAATGACCCCCTTATTGCCATGACGTCCGGCCATTTTGTCGCCAGGTTGCAAGCGCCGCTTGACTGCAATATAAATTTTAACCATTTTCTGTACTCCAGGCGCCAGTTCATCACCTTGAGTCAGTTTTTTCTTTTTCTCATCGAATGCGGCATCGAACGCCTTACGTTTCAATGCCATACTTTCGCGTACTTGTTCTAGTTGAATGCTGGTCTCCTCATCTGCCAACCGAATATCGAACCAGTAATGTGGATCGATGCTCTTGAGATACTCAGCAGAAATTTCGTTGCCTTTGGCAAGCTTATTAGGTCCACCAGTGGCAATTTTGCCAATCAACAAGCGCTCAAGACGTTCAAACGCATCTTCTTCAACAATGCGCATCTGATCGGCCAAATCTTTCTTGTATCGATCCAATTCATCATCAATAATCTGCTGGGCGCGTTTATCCCGGTCGATACCCTCGCGTGTAAACACTTGAACATCAATGACTGTGCCCGAAATTCCTGAGGGAACACGCAGTGAAGTGTCTTTCACATCGGAAGCTTTTTCACCAAAGATGGCGCGCAACAATTTTTCTTCTGGTGTAAGCTGAGTTTCACCCTTAGGAGTCACTTTCCCAACCAGCACATCGCCTGCCTCGACCTCAGCACCGATATAGACGATGCCAGATTCATCCAAGCGGCCCAACTGGTGCTCGGATAGATTGGGAATATCTGCGGTGATCTCTTCCGTGCCAAGCTTGGTATCTCTGCTCACGACCGATAATTCCTCGATATGGATCGAAGTAAAACGATCCTCAGCAACAATACGCTCTGATATCAGGATCGAGTCCTCAAAGTTATATCCATTCCATGGCATAAATGCCACCAGCATATTCTGCCCCAGAGCTAGCTCTCCCATATCGGTAGATGCGCCATCGGCAATCACGTCTTCTTTTTCGATGCGATCCCCAATTTTGACTAGGGGTCGTTGGTTGATATTGGTATTTTGATTGGAACGGGTATACTTGATGAGGTTGTAGATATCAACACCCACTTCACCCATCCGCGTTTCTGCATCGTGGACGCGAACGACGATACGACCTGCATCCACATAATCGACAATCCCTCCTCGCTTAGCGCGAACCGTGGTACCTGAATGAACGGCCACAACCCTTTCAATGCCGGTCCCCACTAGCGGTTTTTCGGCACGTAAGCAAGGTACGGCCTGACGTTGCATGTTTGATCCCATCAATGCGCGGTTTGCGTCGTCATGTTCCAAAAATGGAATCAGCGAGGCAGCAACCGACACAATCTGCGCAGGCGCCACATCGACATACTCGATACGTTCAGGAGAGGACAGTGCAAATTCATTCTTATAGCGACAAGACACGATTTCACTGATGAATTGTTGGCTACTATCCAGCTCAGCATTGGCCTGGGCAATCATGTAATTGCCTTCTTCGATTGCCGACAGATAATCAATTTCTTCGGTAACACGACAATCTTTTACTTTGCTGTATGGAGTTTCAATGAACCCATATTCATTAGTGCGCGCAAACAAAGCCAATGAATTAATCAAGCCAATATTTGGTCCCTCCGGTGTTTCAATCGGACATACGCGACCATAATGCGTAGGATGAACATCACGCACTTCGAATCCTGCTCTTTCCCGGGTCAATCCACCTGGTCCCAAAGCCGAAATTCGACGTTTATGGGTGATTTCTGACAGTGGATTTGTTTGATCCATGAATTGAGATAACTGACTCGATCCAAAGAATTCGCGAGCTGCCGCAGAAACCGGCTTTGCATTGATCAAATCATGGGGCATTAAATTCTCAGATTCCGCTTGACTGAGCCGTTCTTTTACTGCGCGTTCAACACGAACCAGTCCGGATCTGAACTGATTCTCCGCCAGTTCACCGACCGAACGTACCCGCCTATTTCCTAAGTGATCGATATCATCAATTTCACCACGACCATTTCGAAGTTCCACCAATATTTTTATCACTGCAATAATGTCTTCATTGGACAGCGTCGGCGATCCCGTCAGCTCATTCCTTCCAACTCTGCGGTTGAACTTCATCCTCCCCACCACTGACAGATCATATCGTTCTGGTGAATAGAAAAGACCAGAGAATAGTACTTTAACCGCCTCTTCAGTTGGAGGTTCGCCAGGTCGCATCATTCGATAGATGGCAACTTGTGCAGACATCTCATCAGTCGTTTCGTCAATTTTCAGAGTCTGCGAGATATAAGGACCATGGTTGAGATCATTGACATACAATGTATTGAATTTCTTAACATTAGCAGATCTCAACTTATTGATGGTATCTTCTGTGATTTCGTCATTGGCAGAAGCCACGAGTTCGCCCGTTTCTTTATCAATTATATTGTGAGCCAGAATTCTGCCTAACAAGAAATCTTTCGGTACCTCCAGCTGATCAATTTTGGCTTCCTGCATTTCACGAATATGTTTTGCAGTGATTCGCTTATCTTTCTGAACTATTGTCTTATTATCTTTTGTAATAATATCAAAGCTAGCGACTTCCCCACGCATGCGTTCGGGGACAAGCTGAAATAAAATTCCTTTTTCTGTAAAATGAAAACAATCGAAGATGAAGAATTCCTGCAAAATTTGTTCTGAGCTACAGCCGATTGCTTTTAACAGCGTCGTAACGGGCATTTTCCTGCGCCGATCAATCCTGAAATAAAGACAGTCTTTAGGATCAAACTCGAAATCAAGCCATGATCCCCGATAGGGAATGATTCGAGCAGAAAATAACAACTTGCCCGAGGAATGCGTTTTTCCTCGATCATGCTCAAAGAATACCCCCGGAGAACGATGTAATTGAGATACTATGACGCGTTCCGTACCATTAATAACAAAGGAGCCCGTTTCAGTCATTAAGGGAATCTCACCCATATATACTTCTTGCTCTTTGACTTCCTTGACAGTAGGTTTGGAAATTTCTTTATCCATGATCGTCAATCTCACTCTAGCGCGCAAAGGAGACGCATACGTGAGTCCACGCTGCTGACATTCCTTGACATCAAAAACTGGCGATCCTAGTTCATAACTAATAAAATCGAGGCGGGCATTTTTTGTGTGACTTTCGATCGGAAAAATCGAATTAAAAGCGGCTTGCAAACCTTGGTTTTGGCGTTTCTGCGGAGGAACATGTTCCTGCAAAAAAGCCGCATATGATTCGAGCTGAGTAGCGAGCAAAAACGGAATTGGCAATACGCTCGCGCGCTTGGCAAAACTTTTACGGATACGCTTTTTCTCAGTGAACGAATAGCTCATGAATTTTCTCCGAACGAAGAAGATAAGGAATTAAAGTAATGAGCTTAAGCTCAAAAACTATCAATAACTAATTTTTAAAAAATATCAACGATTAAAATACCAAAGGCTGGGTCGCATAAAGCGCTCCAGCCCTAGACACTACTTAGTATTGTTATTTAATTTCGCAAGTAGCACCAGCCTCTACAAGTTGTTTCTGAATTGAAGCTGCTTCGTCTTTCGATACACCTTCTTTAACTGTTTTCGGTGCTCCATCAACCAGATCCTTAGCTTCTTTCAATCCTAACCCTGTAATTGCTCTGACTACCTTGATCACGTTAACTTTACTCTCCCCCGCCGAGGATAAGATAACATTGAATTCTGTTTGCTCAGCTGCGGCCGGTGCTGCGCCACCGCCTCCTGGCACTGCCACGGCAACAGCCGCTGTTGCAGCTGCAGAAACACCGAATTTCTCTTCCATCTCTTTGATCAATTGAGATAGTTCCAGCACGGTCATATTTGAAATTGCATCTAATATTTCTTCTTTTGTTGCTGCCATTATTTTCTCCTGGTTAATTTGAATGCGTTAAATACGAGTGAATAGGAAGGTCAAATCATTTGTTATCCCGAACCATTGCCAAACCGCGCACAAATCGCGCAGGAACCTCATTAAGGGTTTGGACAAATTTAGCAATGGGTGCTTGCATAGTTCCCAACAGCTTGGCCAGCAATTCATCACGACTCGGTAATGCAGCCAATGCAGTTATATCATCCCGTGACATGACATGTTGACCCATGGCTCCCACTTTGATCACGAATTTTTCGTTATCTTTTGAAAACTCGTGCAAGATCTTCGCTACCGCTACTGGATCAGTGCTGATCCCATATACTAGCGGACCAACCATATGATTGGCCAATTGCGCATAAGGGGTGTCGGCAACAGCGCGCCTGACTAACGAGTTTTTTATGACACGAAAAAAAATTCCTGATTCACGAGTTTTAGCCCTTAGCTGAGTCATCCGACCCACTTCTATTCCTCGATACTCCGCGATAATGATAGCTTGAGCATTTGCTACTTGAGCGCTCACTTCAGCCACAATCGCTTTTTTCTCTTCTAGATTAAGACTCAAGGTTCATTTTCTCCGTCAGTAAAATGGTATTGAACATAAAAATTTTTCCGATACCATGAACTGGTGACCTTTAACCAGGAAAACCTAAACTCCTGCTTTTGGGACACCATCTACGCTGGGTATCGACCACTGCAAGCCCTATACAATCCAGTTGCTTATTTTCAGAGATCTACGCAGTCGAGAATTAAGTATGACCAATAATTCCTTGTTGTTTAACAAAAGCAAATACCGTCATACCCCAGCGGTCTTTGACAATCTACTCAATGCTCATCATCTGCATTCAGTAGCCCCAAAGTTCCTTATTGTTGCGACAAACTTGTTTGATCTATTCGCACACCAATCCCCATGGTACTCGAAATAGATACTTTTCTTAGATAAACACCTTTCGAAGATGCCGGTTTAGACTTGTTCAATGCTTCAATCAGAGCCAGTAGATTTTGCTTTAATGCATCGATTTCAAATGATGCACGCCCAATCGTACAGTGAATAATTCCCGTTTTGTCGGCTCTGAACTGCACTTGACCAGCTTTAGCATTTTTCACAGCAACAGCTACATCCGTCGTAACAGTACCAACTTTCGGATTTGGCATCAAACTTCGAGGCCCTAGAATTTGCCCTAATTGGCCTACTATTCTCATCGCATCTGGACTCGCGATAGCAATATCAAAATTAATATTTCCTGCCTTAACCTCTGCAGCTAAATCTTCAAATCCGACGATGTCCGCTCCTGCTTCTTGAGCTTCCTTGGCTTTATCACCTTGAGCAAAGACTGCGACACGAACTGTTTTCCCCGTGCCTGCTGGCAAAACTACGGATCCGCGCACAGCCTGATCCGATTTTTTAGCATCAATACCTAAATTGACTGCGACATCCACCGATTCATTGAACTTTGCGTTCGCTGTTTCTTTTATGATTCCCAGTGCTTCTTCTATTTGATAGGTCTTATTACGATCTACTTTATTTGAGATGTCTTTATGACGATTAGATGAACGTGCCATATTTAAATACCCTCCACCTCTATGCCCATACTTCTTGCACTTCCAGCAATAGTACGCACGGCTGCATTCAAATCTGAAGCTGTTAAATCAGGCATTTTTGTTTTAGCAATTTCTTCAGCTTGACTGCGACTAAGTTTACCCACTTTGTCCACATGCGGTTTAGGGCTTCCTTTTGGAACTCCAGCAGCTTTCTTGATAAGCACCGACGCTGGTGTCGTTTTCATCACAAATGTAAAACTTTTGTCAGCATATGCAGTAATGATCACTGGAACCGGCAATCCTGGTTCCATTTTCTGCGTAGCTGCATTAAATGCCTTACAAAATTCCATAATGTTTAATTGCCGCTGACCTAGCGCCGGACCAATGGGAGGGCTTGGATTAGCTTTACCCGCAGGCACTTGTAATTTAATGTACCCGGTTATTTTTTTTGCCATATTTTTCTCCTACGGGTGCAAGCGAATGATATTTCATTCTCCCCGGCTCTATTAAGTTACTTTAAATTTTTATTGCAATGTATTGATACTTACTCTCAAGATTTCTCAACTTGATTAAAATCCAATTCTACTGGAGTAGGACGTCCAAATATCGAGACTGATACTCTAAGTTTACTTTTATCGTAATTGACATCCTCAACATTTCCATGAAAATCGGTAAACGGCCCTTCTTTAACTCTGACCGCTTCGCCCATTTCAAAAAGTATTTTTGGCTTGGGTTTTTCTACTCCTTCTTGTATCTGATGAAGTATATTGTCGACTTCTTTTTGACTGATCGGCGTGGGTTTCATGATCGAGCCCCCTACAAAACCCGTGACTTTATCGGTATTCTTGACCAAATGCCATGATTCATCAGACATTTCCATTTCAACCAACACATACCCAGGAAAGAATTTACGCTCACTGATATTTTTTTGACCGCTTTTCATTTCAATTACTTCTTCTACGGGCACTAATATTTGACCAAACTTTTCTTGCATACCAGCGCGTTCGATACGATCTTTTAACGCACGCTGCACACTTTTCTCATACCCCGAATAAGCATGAACCACATACCATTTCTTACTCATTCTTTCCTCTGTGATATTTGATCAAACATTCTGATCCATCAATAACTTAACGAGTGACATCAGCGCTGCATCAATAAACCACAAAAATAAAGCCATCGCAATTACAAAAGCAAATACAACACCTGATGTTTGAAGCGCTTCCTTACGACTTGGCCAAACTACTTTCTTTGTTTCTTCAACGGACTCCCTAAAAAATGTATAGAATTCTTGTCCTTGAATTGTAAATTTGGCAACGACTCCAGCCAGTATAAATCCTACCAATATGGACAGGATTCTCACAACTGTCGGACTATCTTCAAGAACGATAAATCCCACAATTCCAGCCGTTATGAGTATAAATACAAGTCCAAGTTTCAATTTATTCACGTTTCAAATCCTTCACGCTTTATGACGATATGCTTACACCAACAATCAGCTTCTTAGGATTTTAGTCAAGATTGGACTTTTGTTTGAAGCACAGACGATTTGAGCAGAAACTCTACCAATAATCACCTTGCACCTAAGATCAATGATTCATTAAATACATTCATTTCAAGGGTGGCAGGCCAGGAGGGCATCGAACCCCCAACCTTCGGTTTTGGAGACCGACGCTCTGCCAATTGAGCTACTGGCCTTTTCATTTGAAATTTTTTGATATCTAAATACACAAAATCAATTATTTTTCGAGTTTATGATTACTCGATAATTTTTGCGACAACTCCAGCGCCAACCGTTCTTCCACCTTCACGTATTGCAAAACGCAATCCATCTTCCATCGCAATCGGCGCTATCAAGTTCACCGTAACTGAAACATTATCTCCAGGCATCACCATTTCAGTACCTGCCGGTAATTCGATCGCTCCAGTTACGTCCGTTGTTCTAAAATAA
>CASDLT010000051.1 GCA_949281375.1 uncultured Nitrosomonas sp. | reverse complement strand
AAGAAAGCTCACCGCGAAGGCATCACGTTGAAAGCCGCCGCGATTGCAACCGGGTATGTCAGCGCGGAGCAATTCGATGCCTGGGTGGTGCCGGAACACATGACGGGAAGGCCGGGCGGTTAATTTCCGCGAACACTTTATGGCAGACACGCTGACATCCACGGATACCGCCACGCGGCGCGAACGGTTTGCGTGGTGCATGTATGATTTCGCCAATTCCGGCTATACCACCGTCATTCTGACTGCGATTTTTAATGCCTATTTCGTCGGCGTAGTGGCGGGTGGAGAAAGCAACGGCCAGGCTACGCTGCTATGGACATTGACGATGGCGGCGGCCAATCTGCTGGTATTGTTGAGCGCCCCGATCGTAGGCGCGATTGCCGACCATTCCAATGCCAAGAAACGTTTTCTGATGATCACCACGACGGGATGCATCGTTTTTACCGCGCTGTTGAGCACGATTGGTCCGGGCGATGTGGCGTGTGCGATGACGTTGGTGATTCTCGCAACCTTCATGTTCGCCAGTGGCGAAAATTTGATCGCGGCATTCCTGCCTGAAATCACGACGCCAGAAACGATGGGGCGGCTGTCTGGCTATGGCTGGGCATTGGGGTATCTGGGCGGACTGTTATCGCTAGCCTTGTGTCTAGTCTATGTCACTCATGCTGAACAGCAGGGCTTGGATGCGGCGCAGTACGTGCCTGTGACGACATTGATCGTGGCTGTGCTGTTTGGTCTGGCTGCGCTGCCGACGCTGTTGTGGTTGCGCGAAAGAAAAGCGGTTTCTGCATCCATTCCTGCGGCTGATGCAATCCAGGCAGGATTCTGGCGGCTGCGGATGACGATGCGGGAGGCGCGCGCACATACCGATCTGTTCCGCTTTTTGCTGTCGTTGACGATTTATTATGCCGGCATTCACATCGTGATCGTGCTGGCGGCGGTGTATGCCCAGGAAGTGATGGGATTCACCACGCGCGATACGATCGTTTTGATCATGGTGGTCAATATAACCGCGGCGATCGGCGCTTTTTTGTGTGGCCATCTGCAAGATCGCATTGGTTCCAAACGCAGCATCGCGCTGACCTTGGTTATCTGGTCGATGGCGATCATTTGCGCATATCAGGCACGCGAGGAAAATTTATTCTGGCTGGCCGCCAATTTGATAGGTATTGCGTTGGGCGGTGCGCAATCAGCAGGAAGAGCACTGGTAGGACAGTTCACGCCGCCCGGGCGTCAAGGCGAATTCTTTGGGTTATGGGGATTAGCAACTAAGTTGGCTGCCATCATTGGTCCGATGGTATATGGCGGAATGGTGTTTATATTCGAAGGAGATCACCGGATTGCGATACTTAGCACGCTAGTGTTTTTTGCTGCTGGATTAGCAATACTGATGACGGTCAATGAACGACGGGGGAAAGAAGTGGCTAAGATTGGATATTGAGAAAAGAAAAGGAATTTTTATGGGTCGAACGACCCGAAGCTTTTAAAACGCCTGTAGAATCATGATAGATCCTACAGGTTTGCTTTCATTCATTAAATGAACATTGCTTTAGCCTGTAACAGACCCAATGAATTTAATGATTATTTTGGGAGTTCGTTGCGGCCTTCAGCAGGTTTTCCTTCATGAGTCGTGCCGTAATTATCAGAACTTGCACCCTCTGGCGCTTTGGGTTTACATGCAACGAAGGTTAAAGCACACAATATCGCAACAAAAAATACTGAAAGTTTCATTTATCGTTATATCCATAGAATTTAAAAAAATACTTCTAAAACTGCATTTAGACTATACCACGATATAGAAGAATAGTGTTTCTAAAAAATTATCAATTAGATTGAGTTTGTAAGAAAGTGCTGGATAATAATCGATCGGCAGGTTTTTTGGTTCTGGTGCAAGTTAATGATAATAAGTATATTTATTAATTTTTTCAGTGAATACCACCGGATTGCTACGATTTCTATTTTATTGTTTTACCCATCGATCGAATCAATACAACGGGACTTTTCATTCATTAAATCAGTGTAGCAAGTTTTAAATGGCACAGCCAGTATGCACGAAATCGATGTCGCTTGGCTAATGGAAAACCTCTAGTTCTCGTATTTTAACCGTTGATACATGTTGAGTGAATTTAATTGAAAGATCTATCCAACAAATTATTTCAATTTCCCAAAAGAATAAAACTATTTCACGAAAATCATAAATCAATTGCGTATAATTTGCATTATGTAAAATATTATTTACCCGTGGCCGACAGCTGAGAAGATTTCTTAAACTACTTTTACCTCCACAATATATCCACTCATCAATATAAACTTTTTAACTTAGCAATAAATGCGGCCCTAATCGGACCGTGTTTTTTTTGAATCTTGTCATGATTACTGATTTACGCAGAATAAATGAATCAATTAATAAAATATACAAGCTGCGAAGAAATTCAAATGATTACCGGTGAAGATATACGAACGATTAAGCAATGGAAAAAAGGAACAAAGATGGTTCCCATTGCTGTCACTAAGTTGTTGCAGCTTTACGTCCAGGGAGACGCTAGCTTTTTGCTGGGCCCCGATTGGAAAAATTATATATTCAGGAATAATTTGCTATATATACCAGAATGGCGCCGCGGATTATCTACGCAAGAAATTAGGTCAATGTTTTGCGAAATTCAACTTGTTGCAAGTTTAAAGCGAGAAATTAAATTACTTAAGAGTGAGATTGAGAAACAAAATATCTATATCGATCAGATAGAAATAAAAGCCCAATTTTATAAGCGTCAATTAGGAGCTATAGTCAAATCTGGTGTACGGAGAATCAAGCGGCGAGACATATTTTAGCTTTCCACCCCGGCTGAGCCAGGAAACCCACCCGCGACGGAAACTTGAGAACTCCTGCATTTGCCCTTTGGGCAAGCCTCGGAGCCTCCTTTCAAGATTTCCTGCTAGTCTTTTTTAAAACCCATTTTTTTAATCTAGCGTCGATATACGCTATTGTAAGTTCTAAAATTTCTTTTTCCTCTTTAGATATATTTTCGTTCATAAGCCTTTGTTCTACTTCTTTACGCATTTCAACCATTGCTTCAACTGTTTCACCTCCGTTCTTTTTCATTTACTCTTGTTTACATTTAATAGATCCGTATGAGTAAAACACGCAACAATCGCCTGGTTTAGGTTCGATTACAGATCCACAGCACACACAATCATAAAAATACTTGCACTCATCATTAGACTTACATTCAACTTCTTTATGATTACAATAAGGGCATGTAATTATTGAGTGTTCAATAAAAGTTTTCATTTTTATGATGAACTAAAATTCGGTATTTAGCTTTAATCCCCGATTAATAAATACTGATACTGCTCAAAATACAGATCATCAACGTTTATCAAATCAATTTGATATTTATCTTTATTATCTTCTTCTACAAGCTCTGCCATTACAGCAAATTGCCAACTCAATTCAAAATCTTGGTAAGGTGTTTTAAAGCAATCTCCGGGAAGTACAGTACGGGGATAACAAGCAATTATTTCCCCTGTGTCCTTTTCGCGAATTAATATTGACTGTTTCATGATAGCAGTCCCTTTCAATATAATTGTTGATGTGGATTAACATTACCATAGGCATTGTGTGGATATTGTGAATGCTAGAGTTTCTTTGTAGTGTCCCAACCATACTTAACCACTGCTTCGCATGATTCCTTCGGAATCATGAGTCGCTGGGCGCTCAATCCATAGCACTGACACGCATTGTTTTGACTGGACAAGCATGCTGATACTTGTGACCAGTCAATGTCAGTCGATAACATCGATAATTCACGATATTGAGGTTTTAACTCGATGGTGCTCACAGGACTGACGGAAACGGGGGCAGGATCGATTATTTTTTCTGACTGAGGCTTTTAACAATGAGTATTAACATTTTTCTCTATGTTTGAAATCAAAACTCTTGCGCTTTTCTTAATGACGGCCATTGCTGAGATTATTGGGTGCTATCTTCCTTACTTGTGGTTAACGCAAGGGAAAAGCGCTTTACTTCTTGTTCCGGCAGGGTTGAGTTTGGCAATTTTTGTCTGGTTATTAACACTGCACCCTGCCACAGCTGGCCGTGTATATGCGGCATATGGAGGAGTCTATGTTTTTGTGGCAATTTTTTGGTTATGGGGAGTCGACGGTATTAAACCAACGATGTGGGATATCGTAGGTGCGTTGGTGTCCGTTGCTGGGATGGCTATCATCATGTTTTCTCCCCGGACTGCCTAGCTGAAAATATGACATTGAGATACTGATAAAAAATAGATGCATCAGCTAATAATAACAAGCGCTGGATGAGCAAAGAAGGCTTTAAATTTCATCGACAGCATTCTTCCTCTCATCCAGACGCAATAACAGACCTTCTCTAACTTCTGTATGTACTCACCTCCTTTTATCAGTGATGAACATTGAAATTTCTACAGCAACACCAAGTAAAGCCAGCGGTGACTATCATCGTCATTAACTGTAACGTCGGCATCATCCGTCCGATTGGAATAATCCAGTTGCATACTGGAAAAATCGCTGAGAACCAATGCGCGTTTTGTGCTCTGTAAGGTAAAGGAATATTCCCTGAAAATCTCTTTATGACCTACTGACCCTATAGTCTTCTTGGGGAATGCTTCGATTAGATCAGTGCCATTTTTAGTGGCAATAATGGAATCTTCATCAGCACAAATACCCATTGATATTGCCGTGATTCGTAATGTATTCATGATGGCCTCATCGCTGATATCAAAATATACGCCGTGCAAATTACCCATCATGCCGCCGACCTGTTTGACTTTGAAGAATAGAGAACCCCCCGCCCTTTCTTCAATGGTTACCCAAGCCTTTGCAACGTGTTGTTGAGAGATTGTTGCAGATCCTTTAACGAAAAAAGATATGTTTGCCATGGCCGTCTCCTGAATTCGATGATTAAAATTGCTTCGTTACACAAAACTGCTTATGCGATGGCTGAACTATAGAATGTTGTGCGGCATAAATTGTTGAGTAAATGTAAACTCTTTGTTAATTATTGGACATGATTGATCACAATGGCGCTGATACACAAGATTGTTAAACCAGAACAAATTCTTGTAACTCATCAGCGTCCCACACATAAAAACTGGAGAAGTACATGAAAGCAATATTCTTTCAGCAAGGTGGATCAGGAAATGCACTGCATTATGGAGATGTTCCAATTTCCGAGCAGTGTGAAGATCATCAGGTATTGGTGCGGATTAAAGCAATTGGCATCAATCCAATCGATTATAAAATCCGCGCTGCGCCGGATCGCTTTCCGTTGACTTTCCCGGTCATCCCCGGGTGCGATGGCGCGGGTATCGTCGAAGCCGTCGGTCGTCAGGTCAGTCATTGCAAACCGGGAGATAACGTATATTTCTCACAACCGGGATTCAATCGTCGTCAAGGCACCTATGCCGAATATGCTCTGGTTGATGAGCAATTGGTGGCGATGAAGCCAGCATCGTTGACGTTCGAACAAGCAGCGGCCGTGCCGCTGGTGGCCATTACTGCCTGGGAAGCCCTGCATGATCGGGCGCGCATCAGTAGAGGTCAAACGGTACTGATCCACGCCGGCGCTGGAGGTGTAGGCCATATCGCGATTCAATTGGCGAAACACGCCGGCGCGACAGTAGCCACGACCGTCAGCAATGATGAGAAAGCCGATTTCGTAAAACGCCTGGGCGCCGATAAAATTATCAATTACCGCACCCAGAATGTTGAAGAGGAAATCCTGCAATGGACACATGGACAAGGTGCCGATACAGTCTTCGATACCGTTGGAGGATCCACACTGCAACAATGTTTCCGTTGCGTGAAGTGCTACGGCGATGTCGTTACCATCCTGCAACCTTCTGCAGATTTCAATTGGAGCGATGCCCGACTGCGCAATGTGAGGTTCAGCTTTGAATTGATGCTGACTCCGGTATTATTGGAACTGGATCATGCAAAATCTCATCAGGCGGACATCCTGCGCCAATGCGCAACATTGTTCGATGACAATCAATTGTCGATTGAGGTGGCTCGCGTTTTTGAATTGGCAGAGGCTGCCACCGCACAACAATGTCTGGAACAAGATCATCCCATAGGCAAGCTGGTGCTTGTGTTATGAACCATCACTACATTAGCGATAATCCAATCGTAAAAAAATTGCACCCTACTCTAAATAAGCACTGATTAATTGTACGGACGGGATGGAGGGTGCATCGCATGGCATGCGGCGACCGACACCGATTAACGCGATATAGATGGCAGCGCGAGTACCTCGCAACAGAGCCATTCGTACGAGCAATCAATTAGTCAGCGCCTCTACGGTGTTTTCCAGTACAGCATCTACCGCATGGCGATCTTCAAGCGATAAAATCGATCGCCAAATTGGCACCAACCAGCAATGCCGCATCTTCATTCGTATAGCGATGATAAAAACCCGTCGCGCCATCATCGACCCAACCTTTATCCAGCACCGTGACGTGATCGCCGGCATTGCCATGAAGCTTGAGAACATTGGTAGTGTCTGACAGCTCAGTGACATCGCCAGCTGTCAATGACAAGTTATTATTACCGCGACCGTAAATACAGATAATTTCGATACTAGCGAGTTGATCACCCTGCACAGTCAAATCAAGATTTAGATCTTTGCCTCCAAGGTGCAAGACATCGTTACCACTGCCGCCATCGATTTTCTGAAAAGCAAGATCAGGTATCTTGATATGGTCAACGCCAGCGCCGCCACGAAATACATCTGCGCCGCCACCGCCGATCAACAAATCGATGCCATCTCCGCCTTCCAAAATTTCTGCTGCGGATGTGCCCCTGAGAATGTCATCGCCAAGCGTACCCATGATTTCAGGCACATCTTTTTTTCCAAAATCACGGCTGCCAAAAATGACATAGCTGGACCCTGAATTGATGCCATTCGGATCGGCACCCGCCGCACTCATGATCAAATCATCGAACCCGTCGCCATTGACATCTCCAGCACTACTTCCTCCCCCTAATCCGTCATATGCCGTTAGACCATCGATGCGAAAACCATTTCTGCCATCAAGATCAGCTAATGCCAGCGTTGCCGAGAAGCCTGAAGCTTTTCCGAAAATAATATAATTTGCACCAGAGCTGTTACCATTCGCCCCTGAAAACGGTTCACCGACAAGAAGTTCATCAAAGCCGTCGCCATTGATATCGCCAGCGCCGCTAACTGAAGATCCCGACAGACTATAATTATTTGTACCATCCAGACGAAAACCGTTGGTACCGTCCAGCTTGGATAAATCCATCGTCGCGGTAAATCCCGATGCTTTGCCAAATATCACATAGCTAGAACCTGAATCCATACCGTTCGTATCGGCGCCAGAGGCACCCACGATCACGTCATCGAAGCCGTCGCCATTGATATCCCCCGCGCCACTGACCGACCTCCCGAGATCATCGTATGTGGCTACTTGCTCTAAACGAAAACCATTGTTGCCATCCAGATCGGCCAAATTTACCTCCGCGGCAAATCCCGATGCTTTGCCGAATACAATATAAGCAAAATCCTGAGCACCAATCATCAAATCGCTGAATCCATCGCCATTCATATCGCCGGCATTGCTTAAAGATCTGCCTGTATGGTTATTAATGCCATTCAATCGAAATCCATTATTGCCGTCGAGATCGGATAAATCTATTTCGGCCTCGAACCCTGAAGTCCGACCGAACATGATATAACTGGAACCAGCTCCGACGCCTCTTGATTCTACAGGCGCTCCAATGATCAGATCATCCAACCCGTCGCCGTTGATATCTCCAACAATACTGACTGAGTAGCCTGATAAATCATAGGATTCTCCTCCAATTAGACTGAATCCATTGTTGCCATCGAGAGAAGACATATCCATCGTAGCATTGAAGCCCGAAGCTTTACCAAAAATGACATAACTTACCCCACTACCGTTGTAATGACCATGAATGAACGCATGAGGCGCACCCACAATCACATCGTCAAAACCATCACCATTGATATCTCCTCCTCCACTTACTGAAAAACCCAGTTGGTCATTTCCTCTGCCTTCTAAACGAAAACCATTGCTGCCGTCAAGATCAGAAGGACGCAGTATCATATCAAACCCCGCAGCCTTGCCAAAAATCACATAACTCAAACCCGAATCAATATCATCTCCTGCAGCTGGAGAACCAATAATCACATCATCAAAGCCATCGCCATTGACATCCCCCGCATTATCGACCGGCATAGAGCCATCGGATCCTACCTCATCCAAACGAAAGCCGTTGAGTCCATTCAGGCTGAGCAAACTGAATGTGGCCGCCGGCGCCCGATCCGTGCTTACCGTGCTTTCGATCCGCAGTGTGATGTCTTGGTTGGCGTACAGGCGATAACGGCCATCGACGACGCCTTTATCCTCCCAGCCTTCATTAAGACCGATGACATGATCATCGCTATCGCCATGAATGGTAAATGTCGTGGCAGTGTCCGACAGTTCGCGCAAATCCGCTAATGACAGTTTCAAAATAGATGCGTGACCGGATAAATTGAAAGTTTCAATGCCGTGGATGGTGTCGAGATAATCAGCCAGTTTTAAATGGGTACGATCACCGCGCAGTACTAGCGTATCGTTTCCTGTATCTCCCTCTATACTTTGAAAGCCCAGATCAGGCACGATAATGATGTCGTCACCCGCTCCTGCGTGAAAAATATCAGCGCCACCTGAACCGATCAAAAAATCATTGCCAGCCTCGGCTTCAAAGCGTTCTGCCAATGGGCTCCCAACAAGGTAGTCTTCCGCAGGCGACCCAAGAATCACTTCAGCATTGAAGACATCACTGCCAAATAACACATAACTGGGACTTAAATCATCCACAGCGCCAATGATTACATCGTCAAATCCGTCATTATTCATATCTCCGGCGCTGTTGGCTATTAAACCGGAATGAGTCGCCTCCGCTAATCCTTTTATACGAAAGCCAGTCAAACCGGTTAAATTCATCAAATTGACTGCTGCACTAAACCCATAAGCCTTGCCAAATAGCACGTAACATGTATTGGAATCGTCTAGACCATTATGAGCACTCAGAACCAAATCATCGTAACCATCGCCGTTGATATCTCCTACTCCGCTAGATTTCAAATTATCGTATTCAAAACCATCTACACGGAATCCGTTGTGGCCATCCAAATTAAGTAGATCCACTACCGGAGTGAATCCAGCTACTTTTCCAAATAGAATGTAGGCCGACCCTGAATCATATCCGTTCAAATTAGCGCCAGGCATGCTGATAACCACATCATCGAAGCCGTCTCCATTTATATCCCCTGCAGCGCTTACCGAAGATCTCATGCCATCTCTTTCTGCTATTCCATCCACTCGGAAACCGTCACTACCCTTGAGGTTAGTCAAATCTAAAGTAGCATCAAAATCAGTATCCTTGCCAAATACGATATAACTGGAACCGGAATCAATGCCATTGGGAGCAGCAGCCGGAGCATTGACAATTACATCATCAAATCCGTCTCCATTGATGTCACCTGCTCTACTCACAGAGCTTCCAGACCTGCTATACACGGGTCCGTCCAGACGAAATCCGTTATTGCCATCAAGATCAGATAAGTGCGTCAATGCATCAAATCCTGAAGTTTTGCCGAATACTATGTAACTAGCGCCATAGTTATAATGATAAGGATCAGGACTGGTAGGTTCAGCAGAGCGGGCTCCAATGATCACATCATCCAATCCATCGCCATTAAAGTCACCAGCACCGCTTACTGAATAGCCTGAAGCATCATATTCACGAACACCCTTCAAAATAAAGCCATTGTTGCCATCAAGATTAGATAATTCAATCGTCGCTGCGAATTCCGATGTCTTTCCAAATACAATATAACTTTCCCCAGATCTGAGGTAATTGGGACCTGCAAACGGTGCTCCGATAAGCAGCTCATCAAAACCGTCGCCATTGATATCGCCAGCGCTGCTCACAGAAATGCCAGAGATATCCTTAGTCTCACCATCCAAACGAAACCCATTATTATCATCCAGACTCGATAAATCCACGATCGCATCAAAAGCTGTGGGTTTGCCGAACACGAGATAGCTAGAGCCAGATTTTTCACCGGCCAACACTGAATCCGGAGCGCCAATAATCACCTCATCAAAACCGTCGCCATTGATATCACCCGCGCTTCTGACCGATAAGCCTCTATAGCCGACATCTGCGCCATCCAAACGGAAACCGTTGCTGCCATTGAGGTCTGATACGTTGATTGTCGGTATTGCCATGATCACTTCTCCTGAAAATTACAAAAGGTTTTTATGAAGTCTATTCCAGAGAAAAAATTAAAAAGCTAGTTTCATCGCTGCACGCCCGATCGTTATCTTCAACCCTTATCTAAAAAGATGCATTACGATAAGGCTTGCAGGATCAATCCCACCATCAATCGTTTGAGTTAAAGTATGATCGAAAAATTCTTCAACATTAATTTCTGAGTGAATCTATGCCGATATCGCGCAAAATTCTCATCCTAGGCCATGGCGAAATGGGCCAAGCGATGGACTATTTGCTCAAGAGCAAGCATGAAGTAAAGATTTGGGAGAAATTTCCGCGAATTGATTTTCCTTATGTGAGTTTGGAAAATTGCGCACCGCGGGTAGATATGGTCTTGTTTTGCTTACCCGTCAATCCGCACCGCGAGGTGATCAAGCTCATCGCTCCCCTGCTGAAAAAAGAATGTTTGTGCGTCAGTATCGCCAAAGGATTGGATGAATCCGGCAAAACGGCTGCGCAAATTTTTGCAGAAAACC
>CASDLT010000050.1 GCA_949281375.1 uncultured Nitrosomonas sp. | reverse complement strand
GCGAAGCCGTGTTTGTAGTGTCCCGACAAGATATCGATACCGCACTCAAGGCTCTGTATGGGAACCAGGAAATTTCCGTGCAGCAACTCTCTGCCACCTTCCGCCGTGGTGATCTGATCGGGAAACTTGATCAGGTCGAGGTGTGATCGATGGCCTTCAACCAAACCAGGTCAGTTACGCCGGATTGCTTTGTCAGCTACGCTTCCTCGCAAGGAAAGAAGAGGAATTGAGCGCATTACCATGCAAAGACAAAGCGAGCAGGAGCAGCTTTTCTCAATTTTCATCGTCTTCACGAGGCCGTTAGGCCGTGGCGATCCAGAAAATTTGAATAAGGTAGCTTATTTGAACATCGCTGTAACAGACTGCTAAAGGCGTTTGAATAACGCCGCCAGCCACAGAGTGATATTTCCTGCAAAAGCCTGTCGATAGAGTCTTGTGCGGTACAAACCTATAAGCCAGTTCCAGATTGAACACTAAATGATACCAGCGTTATCAAAACGGCTTTTCCATGAGTTGAATTCTCTGAATTTACAAATAACTTCTGAACTTGCATGGTACTGAAGCGCCAAGGCTGCCAATTCACCAACATCCTCCACGCCACGGCTTAAATAGGTTCCATCAGTACTTTTACGTAACGCCATTTCCCCAAAATCTGTAGATAATACTGGCAACCCCAAGGCGCGATACTCATAGTATTTGATCGGGTCTACCGATTCAGTCAGCAAAATTTTCTTAAAAGGTATTAATCCAACATCGAATTCCTGCATTGCCAGCAATGCCGCCTGGTGATTGCAGGGAGGTAGAATTTCAATATTTTGTGGCAATACTGCAGGAACCGTTGAAAATACCGGACCAATCAAGCGCACTATATCCTGTGGTCGCACATTGGCTAAAACAATCACCCATTCCCAGTCAAACCAAGCGGCAATCGTACCTACGTAACCCAGTACTTTCCGCTCATTATCGTGGCTGCATAACCTCAGAGGCGGCAAAATATCCAGATCCAATCCATTATGTACAAGTTCCACATCATTCCGGAAGATTGACCAACGGTGCTTCAATGTGGTTGAAGAAGTCAGGATCACGCTCACCTGACGAACAAGTGCTTTTTCTCGTTGTTGCATGGCAAAACGCGATAACCCGGAGTAAAACGAGGGAAAATCATCCATCACATCATAGATCGACCGACATCCATTGAGTCGATCCATGACAGTCAACGCAAAAATAGAGGGTTTGCCTATGACCAGCAATGTTTCACCACTGGCTGCGAAAACTGACAGTTCTTGCAGCAACCGCCGCCATAAAAAAATATTGACTGTTCCTGAGCTCGGTAACGGCTCTATCGGCAAGGCAACAGGTTTGATTATGTTTAACCAGGCAGGAATGAAAACCTCATCTCGTGCTGCTTTGGCTTTACCTATAAATTGTTGAAAGTCAGAGAGCAGCGGGAAACGAGTTGGATACGGATCAACCCAAAATACAGACCCCCCCGTCCGGCCATGAAACCACTCTACAAATTTATGCGGTCGTTGCGCAAAACTTGCCCAAGGTACAGGCGACAAGTAAATCAGTTGCATCAAGTAAAGTACTTACGCAAGACTTGGACTATACGCTCTGCCGCCTTGCCATCACCATAAGGTGAAATCCCTCGCGCCATCGCACGATAAGCGAATTCATCATCAAGCAGGCACTGAGTCTCCTGCACGATTGCATCATAATTGGGGCCGACCAGCTTCACGACACCCTGCTCCACTGCCTCAGGCCGCTCGGTCTCATCGCGCAGCACCAGCACCGGTTTGCCCAGCGCAGGAGCTTCTTCCTGAATACCACCTGAATCAGTAAGGATGATGTAGGCGCGCTTCATTGCTGCGATGAACGATGCATAATCCAGTGGTTCACACAGCGTGAAATTATGCAGCCCTGCCAGGAACTCGTGCGCGACATCCTTGACATTGGGGTTTGGGTGCACCGGATAGAGAAACTGCACATCCGGATTTTTCTCGGCTAGCGTCTGCAACGCACGGCAAATATTGCGGAACGGCTCGCCGAAATTTTCGCGACGGTGGGAGGTCACGAGCACAAGACGCTTGTTTGAATCAAGCTCAATTCCCAACTGCAGATCCTTCGATGCGCTCATCAGCAACGCATCAATGACAGTATTGCCCGTCACGATAATCTTAGAATCGGCCACTCCCTCCTTGAGCAAATTCTGCCGCGAGCCCTCGGTAGGCGCGAAATGCCAACGAGCAAACTTACCAGTGATCACACGATTGGCTTCCTCGGGGAATGGATTTTGCATATCCCAAGTACGCAGCCCGGCCTCAACGTGACCAACGGGACTGTGATGATAAAAACACGCCAAAGCAACAGTCATGACCGTAGTAGTATCACCTTGAACCAATACAGCATCCGGCTTCTCAGCTTGCAAGACATCGTCGAGTTCAGGCAGCAACCGCGCAGTCAATGTTGTCAGCGCTTGATTGGGGCGCATGATGTTCAGATCGATATCAGGATCGATACCAAAAAACTCGTTTACCTGATCCAACATATTTCTGTGTTGGGCAGTTGCCAAAACCCGGACGTTTGCCCATGGTTCTTTTTTTAGCGCCAGAATAACTGGGGCCATTTTGATGGCTTCGGGACGGGTACCTACTACAATCAAAATTTTCATGACCTTACGCCCTCAATAGCTTGGCGTGTGGCATTTAAATAAGCATATCCATATTTCTTGTCTGGCTCGAGGTAAGCGCCTTCACCCCATTCATTCCAAGCATTGATAAAAATGTAATGGTCTTCAAGATCTTCTCGGTTCTTGGCCTCAAGCAGAATGTCTGTAAGCCAGCGCTCATATAAGTCGGGCGAAGCTCCCTCAAATATCATGCCTTTATTGTCACGTCTTGCAGAGTTATCCCACATTGGCATAGCTGCGCGATGAAGCTTTGGATGATTGTATAAAAAATATTTTTTATGCTCGACGATATCGCGGTAGTCCAGCACGATACCGCCAAAGTCCTGCATATAGTTAATCTGTGAACTGATATCGACGCAATGTTTGAAGAGTGTTCCCGGATGAAACTCACTCTGCGCATCAAATCCCAATTCAATCAAGTTGACATCCCACGTATGTTCTTTTATGCCGATAATATAAATGTCGCCAATGCCTGCTTTAACACAATGCTCACGCCATGCTGTTATTGTGCTAGCGCATTCTGGAATGAACGATGGGCGGTAAATTGTAAAGATCGGTTTACCATTCATCCTTATATATCTTGAATCACGCATATAAGGTACAACACTATTAATAAATGCAATATAACTCTCCACCGTTTCGCTCTGCTTAACCAGGATTTCTCCGCAAGAACCATCAAACCTGCGAGTCCATGACTCATTCGCCCAGCAAAGTGAGAAGGGGAAATCAATAGTCTTGGCTTCCAAGAACATGTCGAGCGGCTTATCCAGTAAGCGCTTGCCATCGAACCAGTAATAATAAAAACAGAATCCATAGATGCCATACATTTGCGCCAACTCAACTTGGCGGCGCATATTATCCAGGATTCGTAAATCATAATATCCAAGCTCACCGGGCAAACGTGGCTGGTAATGTCCAACATATTGCGGCATAGCGCGAGAAACGTTATTCCATTCAGTCACTCCCTTACCCCACCACATGTCATTTTCTTTAGTTGGATGAAACTGTGGAAGGTAATAAGCCAGGATTTTTGCATCACCTTCCTTCCGCTGGTACGAACTTGAGCTGATCTCGACATACTCGTTACCCGATTTCCTAGGTATTGCAAGGATTTGATTAGCATACTCCTGGAGGATTTTCTCCCGACTGACAGATGCTGAACTAGCTGTTGTCACCGGCTCAGCCAATGCTTTTTTCATGCCACGCAAAAATCTGCGAGCGAATCCAACCAGTAACTCCTTGGTTTCTTCAGGTAACGGAAGCCGCCAATATATTCGACGTAGTAGTTGATATAAATTTTGATTCACTCTTTTCACTATCCACCATTTAAAAGAGATAAATTTTGGTCACTCTGCACTCAGCTTTTGGCTGTTCGGATGCCGACAAGCTGGTATACCAAAGCTGCTTTTTCAGCCCATGAATTCTTTTCCGCATCATCTGCAAGGGCTTTCATGTAGGTGGGATCGTCTCTGGCAACCGCTGCGGCAGCGAGATTGCTCAGGAAGTCATCATGCGTACCTGATACTAGACATGACTTATATTTCGCACACTCAGGCAGGTAAGTTGTAACAATTGGTTTTGAGGCTGCCATGTACTCGAACAGTTTTACCGGTGAAACCGACTCCGTAAGTTCGTTACGTTTAAACGGCAAAATTCCAATATCATAAAACACCGCATATTCATTCAAGATAAAGTAAGATTTACTACCTAGAAAATGAACGTTTGGGATATCCAATATGCCACTTTGCTCAAGAGAATCATCATGCGCATATCCGATGAGTACCAGCTCGTACTTGCCATCACTCGCAATTCTTTTAAGCAAATCATAATCAATCCATTTTGCCAGCGCTCCATGATAGCCAACTACAATCCGTTCTGATGCCAGCACGGGCTCCATGTCTGCAGGAGGATGTGGAGCTGTTTTGCGCCAGTGAGGCAAATCTACGCCATTCGTGGAAAGAATGCATTGGCTCGTCCGATATCTAGTTACCTCCGTAAACAACCTATCCGATGTCGTGACCACAAAAACTGCTTCATTCCTCAGCAACCATTTGTGCCGTTCTATGACAAAAGCAGGAATGGCGCCCGTAATTTCCTCGCTGATTTCATCAATATATTCGTACACTATGATGATGCCGTCACGAATAAAATGCTCAAGATCACTGACTTTTGTTGCAAGATCAATCGACTGCAAGCGCAGCATTTTCGGTTGTCGAACTTCCAAAAGAGCATCGAACACACATTGCACGACTCGGTCGTCGAGCGCATCAAATACGACTACATTGCCCTCTACCCGATTAAAGACAAATAGATCTTTGTCGACTTGTAGATGTCCACCGTAAAGAGCAAGCCCGCCTAACTGCGCTGCCTGCAATGACATATGCTGAAACCGCTGAAATAGCGGTGTGCTCCACCCCATGGGAACATGGAAAAGATCGATAAAGTCTGTATGCTCGATTATGATCGTCCGTAGTTCTCTTAATCGCCGCTCATAGGTTCTCCGCCTAAGCTGCTTCTCCATCCAGACAGATCCGAATCTGTGGAATGCGCGCATCGCAAGAGGAAGTGAACTCAACAAGCCGTGTCGCTGGACTCCGTTATTGTAACGAGTAGTAAGATAGGAAATTCGCTTACGCCAGAGCGGGTAGTCTTTATGCGTAGGAACAGCGCCAGGCTCCATGGAAGCTCTCTGGGCCGTGCGCTGCTTTCTCAGAGTTTTTCCAATTATCCTCAGTGGACTAGTGATTTTCCATGAGTGACTCCCTTTCAGAGCTTTGATCTGCTGGTTATATTGTTCCAGCCATTTATCTCGATCAATCACAGCCTGGCTAAGGCTGGCGATCTGACCATCCTTCTCAGTGACAGCTTGGTTGAGGTTATTTAATTTAGAAATAGGGCCGTCTAACCAGTCCATCGTTTCCTTGGGAGTTACAACTCGGCCAGATACTTCAGTTTGAATAACGGCTTCCAGATTAACATAGCTAATGATCATCCCTTTGTCTGGTAACCAGCCCAAGCCATTCATTACAGCTTGAATTAGATTGATATATGTTTTACCAAACTCATCAGCGGAATGGCCGAATTTGGTAACGTTGTGAAAAAGGGTAATTAACGACCTAAAACAAAGAAAGCCGATCTGCACTGGCTCAGTTGCTTCCCACTCTTTATCGATGATATACGCTCCACCATCAGTAGAAGTAATAATATTTTGTGGTATGCAATCAAACGTGCTTCCAGGCAATTTAATAGTTGGCTCTGACAATTCTTCAATCTGCCATTTTGTGCACGCAACATTTGCAACAATATCGAGATATTTTCTCAGTAGGATACAAAGTTCTTCTATACGCCATCCGTCACGAGTGACGATTCGGATAAATTCTTGTGAAAGTGGTATGCCATACACGTAAGAAGCTCGATCTGGGATATCAAATTTCAATGATTTACCAATTACAGGCCTTGGTAACGCCGGTGCGAGAGATTTATATCGGACTTCAATACCATCAGCCTCCGTTTGCACAAACTGAGTTGTTTTACAAAACTCTTTTTTTCTTTCCGTTGTGAAATGCCAGGCAAGTGTAGATGACTCCAGATTCGACTCTTTATTGCTACTGGCTACAATAAGAAACGAGTTTGCCAAATCCAATGCAAGACCATTTTGCGCCAGGGTTGGCCATACCAACTCTGGTGAGAACGCCAATATAGGCGGAAGTTGTGGATCACGATGCACACTTTGCCAGGCAAACGCTGCTGCATCAAATTTCTCCGTTTTAAAGCCGCGCTCTGTAATAACGGATACGGGTAATTTGTAATCAGGGAAAGGTGCCAAAAAATCACAAGCTGAGAAGCCTGCTTCTTTCAGCATTTCTGCCAGGATAATGCGACCAAATGTCTGAGGCTGATCGTTGCGATAGCGTCCTTCTATTCCGTACATCGGTTGTCCGAGATGGTCTTCGGGTGCGCCAGCAAAATATTTCAAGCCCAGTTGATTCTCAATGGCAATGAAGAGTTTTCCTTCCGGCTTCAACAATGCCCGAACTCGCTCCAGCATGTTCAGCGCCGGGCTTTCTCCGGGGGTAAAAAGATTGGCATATTCCAAAACGCCAATCAGCGTGATGGCATCAAATTTCTGATCAGCCGAGAAAAGATCAAACCTGTCGGACACTACCGTAACATTCTGCAAATCGCGCGTTCTTGCTCTTGCAATTGCAGCGCGTCTTGGGCTACCTTCAAGCGCCAATACATTGCCACCACATTCACCCAGGTAGCGAGTAATCGCACCACACCCTGCGCCAATCTCCAGAATATCTCCATGAAGATCATTTTCAAAGGGACGCAAAATATTGGCTCGCGTTCCTGATAGATGATAAAGAGACGGCCAGTCGGTGCAGTGCTGACGTAATTTGCTGGAGAGTACGCTAAGGTCGGAAATCTCGTTAATAATTGAAGCAATCCGCTGCTCTACTTCATCACCATCACTGTAGGCAATGCCCGTGTAATCTTGTCGAGACCAAATGCCGGTTACTACATCAAGGATATAGCCTGTTTTTATTAAAAAAGAATTCATAGGGAGGTGTTTTGTGCACTCAGTTTTAAGCCTAGATCTACCAGACCAAAAAATTTTGTTACTGGGGCAATTTGTAGATAAATGGCGTCATATCGCCGATCATGAGGCACTATTTCTTCGCCTTTTCTGGTAGCAAGTCCAAGTGAGATGAAATAGTCACCCGGGGCAAGGCGACAGATAAATTCGGCCTTGATCAGTGCGGTTGTTCCTTTACTACCCAGTACCTTTATCTCATCTGTTTCTAATGTCTCGGAGTTGACGCCGTAAACAGTTACCCCCTCCTTGGTTTTGATGGTGATACCAAGAATGGGACGTACTAAATCTTCATAAAACCTTACAGCAACACCAAGCACAACGCTCTGCCCACTTGTAATAACGGAAGGGTAAGGCTCATTATCAGTCAATAAATAAAAATCCAGAATTGTTGCAGTGCCATCTCCCCAGCGATATTCATGCTCGTTGTAGTTTGCATGAGAAGAAAAAACATCGTCTATGAAATTCAGGCTAAGGTTGTCGTCTTGGGTTGGCTCGACGGAATTTGATTCAGTAGAAGAGGCTGATGTCGTGTAGTCTTTACGTTCCTTGCCAAAAAGCAAGTCCATATAGTGATTCACTACGTAACGGGGTTCACCATGTTCGATAACATCTCCCCCGTCAAGAAGAATGGCCTCTGAACAATGCGTTACGATCTGTTCAGATGAATGCGTTACAAGCAGGATACTTGTACCTCCATCCTTCAACTGATGGAGGCGATCAAAGCATTTCGCCTGGAATTTCGCATCTCCCACTGCTAATGCTTCATCCACAATAAGAATATCGGGTTCAACTTGTGCCTGTACAGCAAAAGCAAGCCGCACCATCATGCCACTGGAGTAAGTTTTGACCGGTTGTTCAATGAACTCACCAATGTCGGCAAATGCGGCAATGTCATCAAATCGGGTATCGATCTCTTCCTTGCTCAGGCCGAGTACCGAGGCATTCATGTACACATTCTCGCGCCCGGTAAATTCCGGGTTAAAGCCTGCACCCAATTCCAGCAAGGCTGCAATACGACCACGCGTGCTAATGCTTCCCGTTGTTGGCATAACAGTGCCGCAAATCAATTGCAGCAGGGTCGATTTACCACTGCCATTGCGGCCGATGATGCCGATGGTTTCCCCTTTTTTGACTTCAAACGATACATCTCTAAGCGCCCAGAATTCCCTGAAGTAGTTCTTGGCTTGCTTGCCAAAGGTGTGTTGCACTCTTGGCAAGATGAATTGCTTGAGCCGGTCGCGCGGGGTATCGTAGATTTGATAGCACTTGCTGAGATTCTCCACGCGAATGGCGATGTCGTCCTGTTCTTGATTCATAGTGTTTCCATTGCCAGTGTACATTGACTACGGCTGGGCAGATAGCCCGCAATCCTCTGCGTTTGATGTGTTATGCCTTGCGTAATGCCGCGAACTGCATAATCCTGCTGTTCTAGTGCAAAGGTGTGCAGTAGTGTTTGAAGACAAATATCTGTGATGTAGTGGACTGCTTCCCGCTACGGCCTGTGGCCTTATAGTTGAAGACCAATACGTTCGTAATGATAGACAATAATTTATTCAGCATTTTTCTGACTGATCCAGGATTAATCTTGCTGTTATCGAGATTGTCGATCATCACTGAGGAACAACCGTGACCAGACCTGTTAACCGCATGCGTGAAGATTTTTTGATTCCAGCCGGGATAAGTGTCAACGCTCTGGCAATTGCCTTGAGTGTGCCAGCCACCCGCATTCATGAAATCGTCAAGGAGCGGCGCGCCGTTACCGCTGATACTGCTGAGCGGCTGGCGCATTATTTCGGGGGTGATG
>CASDLT010000049.1 GCA_949281375.1 uncultured Nitrosomonas sp. | reverse complement strand
TGTTTTGCTTACCCGTCAATCCGCACCGCGAGGTGATCAAGCTCATCGCTCCCCTGCTGAAAAAAGAATGTTTGTGCGTCAGTATCGCCAAAGGATTGGATGAATCCGGCAAAACGGCTGCGCAAATTTTTGCAGAAAACCTGCCGGCGCAGCAACCCTATGCCTTACTGTATGGCCCAATGATTTCCGAAGAAATCCGAGCCGGGCGTCACGCTTTCGGTCAACTCGGATGTCATGATTTTCATTCATTTGAAATGATGCGACAGTGTTTTCTGCAGACATCGTTGTCAATCATTCATTCCCATGACATTGTCGGCATCAGTTGGTCGGTTATTCTGAAGAATGTATATGCGCTGGCATTCGGGATAGCCGATGAGCTCATTCTGGGCGACAATGTGCGTGGTTTTCTGGCGGTCGCGGCTTTGCAGGAATTAAACCAGATCGTCATGGAATTGGGGGGGCATTCTGGCACGCCCTATCATCTGGCAGGATTAGGTGATCTCATCACGACGGCCACCAGCTTGAGCTCGCATCACCATGAGCTGGGCAGAAAACTGGCTCGAGGAGATACGACTGAAATTTCAGGCGAAGGGCCGCACACCATAAAGATGATTCGTCAGCATCAGTTGTTCGATATCCAGCGATATCCACTGTTCCGGTTGATCCATTCCATTATGCAACATCCTGGTGATGTTCGTAAAAATGTTGAAGCGTATTTCAAGCAGTATTCACGATTTCTCGTGCCCCGTTTTTCACCACATGATGAATAGCTGTTAATTCCGCTCCCGTTTCAATGTTGCGTCAAAAATAAGTTAGAATACGGCTCTTTTAGAATTTTATCGGGAGTTCCTGAATGTCAATGGCTGACCGTGATGGCGTGATCTGGTACGACGGGAAGATGGTTCCCTGGCGGGATGCCAATACGCATGTGCTGACACACACGTTGCACTATGGATTAGGTGTTTTTGAAGGATTGCGCGCCTACGAAACGGCGCAAGGCCCGGCTATATTCCGGTTACGGGAGCATACCGAGCGTTTGTTCAATTCAGCGCATATTTTCATGATGAAAATACCGTACGACAAGGAGACATTGATGCAAGCGCAATGCGATGTCGTGAAACAGAACAAGCTATCGTCCGGCTATATCCGCCCCATTGCTTTTTATGGAGCTGAAGCCATGGGTCTTTCCGCCCGCACGCTATCGGTGCATGTCGCCATCGCTGCATGGCCATGGGGTACTTACCTCGGCCCGGAGAGTTTAGAAAATGGTATTCGCGTCAAAACTTCGTCGTTCACCCGTCATCATGTCAACGTCAACATGTGCCGCGCAAAATCAGTGACCACGTATGCCAATTCCATCCTGGCCAATCAGGAAGTTGCGTTGAATGGTTATGACGAGGCATTATTGCTGGATGTCGAAGGCTATGTGGCTGAAGGATCAGGAGAAAACATTTTTATTGTCAAACAAGGAAAGCTTTATACGCCCGATCTGACGTCCTGTCTGGAAGGCATCACTCGCGCATCGATCCTGGAATTAGCGGCAGAAATTGGCGTTCCCGTGATTGAAAAACGCATTACTCGCGATGAAATCTATTGCGCAGACGAAGCCTTCTTTACCGGCACTGCTGCCGAAGTCACACCAATACGGGAATTGGATAACCGCATCATTGGAATCGGCAAACGCGGGCCGATCACCGCTCGAATCCAGACCATGTTTTTCGATTGTGTCAAAGGCAGAGCCAGCAACCGCTCAGACTGGCTTACCCTGATTTAATACCGATACAGTGGAGTTATTTTTTATGAATCAGCAAACAGACAAAAAAGCACGTGAAATTGAAGTAACCGCAGAGGATCTGCCATTGCATTGCCCGACGCCAGAGATGCTGTTATGGAATTCGCATCCCCGCGTTTTTCTGCCGATCGAGGCGACCGGTGAAGCTTTGTGTCCTTATTGTGGCACGCATTACATTCTGAAAGGCGGAGCGATAGCGGGACATCATTGAACCCATTGATACAAAATTCAATTCGTCCAGCAATCACACATCGAAGCCGTCACAAATTCCAGCAAGACCCTTTGATCAACCATCACTTAAATCTACTCTAAAACATATGATGCATGAAATTCCTCCTGAAATTTTCAAGGCTTATGATATTCGTGGCATTGTCGGCAAAACGATTACAGTGGAAAACGTTGAGAAAATCGGTCACGCAATTGGCTCGGAAGCTCGCGCCCGCCGACTCGCTTCGATCGCAGTCGGGCGCGATGGCCGGCTATCCGGGCCGGAATTGTCTCAAGCGCTGGCGCGAGGAATTCAGAAAAGCGGCGTCAACGTCATCGATGTAGGTATGGTCGCTACGCCCATGCTGTACTATGCGGCTTACGAATTGTGCCAGTATACCGGCGTCATGGTCACGGGCAGCCATAATCCACCCGATTATAACGGCTTCAAAATCGTGCTCGGGGGCCAGACGCTGGCAGCGGAAACCATTCAGGCATTGCGGTTGCGTATCGAACAAAACGATCTTCAGAATGGCGCCGGAAGCTATTCGAAACATGACATCGTGGATGCCTATATTGCCCGTATCAGCAGCGATATCAAACTGGCGCGGCCCATGAAGATCATTGTCGATTGCGGCAACGGTGTGGCCGGCGCATTTGCGCCCAGGCTCTATCGCAGTTTGGGGTGTGAGGTCATTGAATTATTTTGTGATGTTGATGGCAGTTTTCCCAATCATCATCCGGATCCGTCCGTCCCGGAAAATTTACGCGACGTCATTCAGGCTCTTAAAACGACTGATGCTGAGATTGGACTGGCCTTTGATGGTGATGGCGATCGTCTGGGCATTGTCACCAAAAGTGGCGCCATTATCAATCCTGACCGGCAACTGATGCTGTTTGCAGCGGATGTGCTGTCACGCAATCCCGGTGAAAAAATCATTTTTGACGTGAAATGCACGCGCAATCTCGCACCCTGGATCAGTCAGCACGGCGGCGTCCCAGTCATGTGGAAAACAGGTCATTCGTTCATCAAATCCAAGCTCATCGAGACCAAGGCGCTACTGGCTGGCGAAATGAGCGGGCATTTGTTTTTCAAAGAACGCTGGTACGGTTTTGATGATGGTCTGTATGCCGGCGCCCGCCTCCTTGAATTATTGAGTCATCAGGCGGATATCAATGCCATTCTACATGCCCTTCCGGATAGCATTAACACCCCGGAATTACAGGTTCGTACTGCAGAAGGCGAAAATCATGCCCTGATCGCACAATTGCAGCAACAGGCGGTTTTCGATCATCCACAGCAGGTTATTACCATTGATGGATTGCGAGTGGAATACTCTGATGGTTTCGGCCTGGCTCGAGCTTCCAATACCACGCCAGTGATCGTGCTGCGCTTCGAAGCTGACAATGAAGCAGCCCTGCGTCGCATTCAGGAAGATTTCCGGCGTAATATCCTGCAAGCAAAACCGGATGCCCAGCTTCCCTTTTAATGAACACTCATCCGGCAAATCATGCGCATTGCAATCGCTCAGATTAATTGTACCGTTGGAGATATTGCCGGTAATGCCGCTCAGATTCTGAAGGCCGTAGACCAGGCAAAAAAGGCCGGCGCACAACTGGTCATCACGCCTGAATTGGCGTTGTCAGGTTACCCTCCCGTTGATCTGCTGTTACGCGAAATTTTTTGCCAATCCTGCAACGATGCGCTCGCCGAACTTGTTAAAGCGATTGAAGGTATTACTCTCATCGTTGGCCATCCGAGCTTCCAGGATGACAGGCTCTACAATGCTGCTTCAGTCATTCAAAATGGCGCGATTACGCACACCTATCATAAAAAACTTCTCAGCAAATCGCCCTTCTTCAATGAATCCTATTACTTTGACGCCGGTAAGGAACCATGCATATTCGAATTATCCGGAATCCGTTTCGGCATCAATATCTGCTCGGATTTCTGGCTGGGACATGCCGCGAATGTCATCGACCGGCCTCATGTCGATTTCCTGCTGGTTCTGAATGCGTCGGCCTACCATATAAAAAAACAGGTTTCCCGCTATCAGATTACCCATCAATTCGTTAAGCAAACAGGGATCCCCGTCATTCATGCCAACCTCGTCGGCGGCCAGGATGAACTGGTATTTGACGGTGCATCCTTTGCGATGAATCGCCAAGGAGAACTGACTCATCAACTGCAAGAATTTACCGAGACTGTCGGATTGATCGATATTGAAGACAAGCAATTGATTTCCGGCAAACTCGCCGCTTCGCAGACTTCGATAGCCAGCATCTATCAAGCGTTATGCCTGGGTGTCCGGGATTATGTCCGGAAGAATAATTTTCCGGGGGTATTGCTGGGATTGTCCGGCGGCGTTGATTCGGCGCTGACACTCGCCATTGCAGTGGATGCAGTCGGTGCGGAAAACGTAAAGACCGTGATGATGCCTTCTCAATACACGGCTGACATCAGTGTGCAGGATGCGCAGCAGATGACTCAAACCATGAAGGTCACGCATTACGAATGTGATATTCAATCGTTATTCGCACTGTATTTGACAGAAATCGAAACGGCATTCGGCATTCCCGACAAGGTCATGGATAATGCCAGCACGATGCCCGAGAATTTACAGGCACGCATACGTGGCACAATGATGATGGCGCTTTCCAATCATTCCGGCTCACTCGTGCTGACGACAGGCAACAAATCCGAGCTGGCAGTCGGCTACTGCACGTTGTATGGCGATATGGCTGGGGGATTTGCAGTCCTTAAGGATGTCAGTAAAACCATGGTGTATCAGTTGTGCGAATACCGCAACCATATCAGTCCCATCATCCCTGAACGCATCATTCTGCGCCCTCCTTCTGCCGAATTGCGACCTGATCAGCTGGATCAGGATTCGTTGCCGCCGTACGAAGTACTGGACGGTATTATCGAAGCCTACGTTGAAAAAAATTATTCTCCTGCAGAAATCATCAATCTGAATTACAACGTCGACGATGTTACCAAGGTCATTCAGTTGATTCACAAGAACGAATACAAGCGCCGCCAGGCGCCACCCGGCATTCGTATCACCCACTGTGATTTTGGCACCGCCTGGTATTATCCCATTACCTCCAGTTATAAGGCGTGGTCACCCATTTGAGTTTCATGGCTCGGCTGGAACTAGATTCATTGTTCAATATCCTAAGATCATGATATTGATCCGCTTGATATTGATGCTATCGATCATGATGTCCATACCGGGCTATGCGCATGAACTACCCGAACTGGGTGACATATCTCAGGCTACGCTGACTCCTTATCAGGAGCGGCAATTGGGTTTGCAGATCATGCGTCAGATCCGGGCGGATCCGGGTTATCTGGATGATCCGGAGATTGCCAGTTATCTCAGTAATCTCGGTCACAAATTGATCGCCAATTCGAATGAGGCCGGTATCGATCAGACGTTTGAGTTCTTTGCCGTACAGGATCCCTCGATCAATGCCTTCGCCCTGCCGGGTGGATTCATGGGATTCAATAGCGGCCTCATCATTGCCGCTCAGAGCGAATCTGAACTGGCTGCCGTGATGTCACATGAAATAGCTCATGTCACGCAAAAGCATCTGGCGCGCATGATTGCCGAGCAGAAGTACGACTGGGTGAAATCGATTGCATCGCTTGCAGTAGCAATTCTCGCAGCGCGATCGAGTGCGCAGGCAAGCCAAGCGATTCTCGTTGCATCTCAGGCCAGTATCATCCAATCAAAACTCGATTTTACCCGCAAGCATGAAAAGGAAGCCGACCGAATCGGTCTGAATATTCTACTGGATGCTGGGTTTGACCCTCAGGGTATGCCTGCATTTTTTGAACGACTCCAAAAAGCCGGGCGTTTTCATGAAACCGGCGCACCTTCATATTTGCGCACGCATCCGCTGACGTTCGAGCGGATTGCAGATATTCAAAACCGGACCCGAGAAATGCCTTATCGCCAGGTTCCGGATAGCATCGATTTTTTATTGATACGCGCCAAGTTGCGAGCGTTGCAAGGGAAATCATACGATGCAGTCGCGCAATTCAAAGCGCGACTCGAAGAAAAACGCTATAACAACGAAGCCGTGGAGCGTTACGGTTACATTCAAGCGTTATTGCGCGACAAGAAAGCTCATCAGGCCAATACAGAATTGAACCGGTTGTATCAACTGCTTCATGACGATCCATCGGCGTCAGTTCTGAGAGATCACGTACTGGGAAAGCCGATACGGATCGAATATAAGCAGATCATTGCCGGAGCCATGATGGAAACGCTTTCAGCCGACGTGCTGCTCGCGAATGACAAAACTGCTGAAGCATTGAAAGCCTATCAACGAGGGGTGAAAATTTATCCCCAGCACCGTGCCCTGGTGCATGGTTATGCTCGCGCACTCATTCAGGATAAACAGCCTCAGGCTGCACTTGACTTCATCAATAAACAACTGCAATTCATCCAGAACGACGCGCAATTGTTTGGCCTGCAGGCGCAAAGTTACGAACTGTTAGGTGATAAAATGCTTGAACATCGCGCCCAAGCCGAAGTTTATTTTCTCAAAGGACATTATGGCGCTGCCATTGATCAACTAAAAACGGCATTGCAGCACGGCAATGGAAATTTTTACCAATTGTCCAGTATCGAAGCGCGCCTGAAACAGTTGCAGACTCTCAAATCAGACGAAGATAAATCAGAAAAATAAACCACGCATGATTACGATTAACCTCAAATATCTCGCCATTGTCGCCGGACTTATCTCGGTGACCACTTTATATTGGTTCAGTGCTGAAAAAAACGATGCCAAGTCCGCTCAGTTTAAAACCCGCACGATAGAACGGGGCGATATCGTGCAGAGCATTTCCGCCAATGGCACACTGACACCCGTTGTGCTTGTCAATGTTGGTACGCAGATTTCGGGAACCGTTGCCAAACTCTATGTCGATTTCAATGATCAGGTGGAAACCGGCCAGGTACTGGCAGAACTGGATCCGGCATTGCTGCGCGCGCAGTTGCAGCAATCCAGGGCAAATCTGCTCAATGCCCAGGTGGCGGTGAAGATTGCCGAAGCTAAACTGAAGCGCAACCGGTTATTGAAGGAAAAGGAATTCATTTCCCCTGAGGCATTGGAAATCGTTGAGCAGGAAGTTGAAGCCGCGCATGCGCAACGTGCAATCAGCAAGGCTCAGGTCGAGCGCGATCAAGCCAATCTCAATTACAGCGTCATCCGCTCTCCGATATCGGGTGTGGTGATTGCACGGGATGTCGATATTGGCCAGACAGTCGCGGCGAATTTTCAAACGCCCACACTGTTCCAAATCGCCAAGGATTTGCGTCAAATGCAGATCAATATCAGTGTTGCCGAGGCCGATATCGGTCAATTGCATATCGATCAGTCGATCAATTTCACGGTGGATGCCTTTCCGCAACGAAAATACGCCGGCACGGTCAAGCAGGTCCGGCTCAATCCAACCATCCAGGAAAACGTGGTCACCTATAATGTCGTCGCCATGGTGGATAATGAGGATGGGACCTTATTACCCGGCATGACTGCAAACATTCATTTTGTTGTCATGCAGAAAAACGATGTGCTGCGCGTATCCAATGCTGCACTCCGTTATCAGCCAAAGGATAACGACTCCAATCAGGGTATCAAGCCTGCAAAAGCTGCCGCACATTCCACAGTGTACCGCCTCTCCGGTAATCAACCAGTGGCTGTCAGTATCGTTACCGGCATTACCGATGGTAATTTCACTGAAATCATCAGCGGTGAAATCAGCGAAGGCGATAAAGTCATCATCAGTGAAGTGGTCGATAAAAAAGAATCGGAAAGTAAATTCAAATTGCGGGTATTCTGATGCCCACACAGCCAGCAACCCCTGACGCGCATGCACTGATTCGAATAGAACAGCTTTGCAAAAGCTATAGCTTGCAGGATGCTGCAGGCAACACGGTCACTAATCAAGTTTTGTTTGACATTCATCTGACTATTCATCAAGGGGAATTTGTCGCCATCATGGGTCATTCCGGCTCGGGCAAATCAACACTGATGAATATCCTCGGTTGTCTGGACACTCCGACCAGCGGGGCCTATTGGCTTGCCGAAAAAAATGTCGCAGCCCTCAGCAATGATGAGCTTGCTCGCATTCGCAATGAAAAAATCGGATTTGTCTTTCAGGGCTTCAATTTGCTCAAGCGCATGACTGCGCTGGACAATGTCGCAACGCCGTTGCTGTATGCTGGCATCAGCCGTTCGCTGAGTCGCAAGCGCGCCTTGGATATGTTGCGCCGCACAGGCTTGGAAAATTTCGCGATGCATCAACCCAATCAACTTTCCGGCGGGCAACAGCAACGCGTGGCCATCAGCCGCGCGCTCGTCAACCATCCTCCCCTGATCCTTGCGGATGAACCCACGGGCAATCTGGATACGCAAACTAGCCGGGAAATCATGTCATTGTTCGATCAGCTCAATCGCGAGCAAGGAATTACCATCGTATTGGTGACGCACGAAGACGATATTGCTGCCTATGCCCATCGTTTGATCCGACTAAAAGATGGGCGTATTGTTCTTGATGAAAAATATCACCGTGAAACGACACCTGACGGAGCGTTATCGTTGTCATCACCTCGATTACGACTGCCTGGTGTGGATCATGATACGGAGTCACCGTTGATACCATGAATCTGCTCTCAATCATTGGCGAAGCACTGCGCGCGTTACGTCAAAACCGGCTGCGCACAGGCCTGACCATGCTGGGCATGATCATTGGTGTTGCCGCTGTCGTGCTGATGCTATCGATCGGCCAGGGCGCCCGCACCAAAATCAATGAAACCATTGCCGCAATGGGCAGTAATCTATTTTTGGTGGTGCCAGGCGCAACATCGTCTGGCGGCTTCAGTTTTGGTAGCGGCACTGTCAGAACGCTGACCATCAATGATTCGCATGCCATCGCAGAACTCACTTCGATCAAAGCCACCGCACCTGTCACGACCGGGCCGGTGCAGCTCAATTATGGCGCCAAGAACTGGAGCACGATCATTACCGGGACTACGCCGAATTATTTTGAAGTCGGCAACTGGAAAATGGAGTCGGGCACAGCATTTACCGACTCTGATCTGCGCTCCGGCGCGCGCGTCGTGGTTCTCGGTTCCGTGACTGCCAGGAATTTATTCATTGAAGAAGATCCCATTGGAAAGACCATCCGTATCAGCAACCGTCCTTTTGTCGTGGTTGGCGTACTCATGGCCAAAGGTCAGAGCCTGACCGGCCGCGATCAGGATGATACCGTAATCATTCCCATCAGCACGAGCGAGCGTCAGATAACCGGCAGTCAGTTTCCAGGTTCGATCCGCTACATGCTGGTGCAAGGAAAGTCGTCCGATGACATGGATATCGCTGAGATTGAAATTACCCAGCTACTGCGTCAGCGTCATCGTATTCCAAAAGGCAAGGATAATGACTTCACGGTGCGCAATCTAACCGCTATTGCCGACGTTGCGACCGATGCGGCAAAAATCATGTCGATTGTACTCGGGGCAATTGCGTCTGTTTCACTGTTGGTAGGCGGTATCGGCATCATGAACATCATGCTGGTGTCGGTAACGGAGCGTACCCGTGAAATCGGCATACGGATGGCCATCGGTGCAAATCAACGCGCCATTCTGACGCAGTTTCTGCTCGAAGCCATGATGATCTGCCTCATGGGTGGCATCATCGGCTTGATGCTGGGTATCGGCGGCGCTTGGCTGGTCAGCCGCTTTGCCGATATGCTGATCGTCATAACCGCCGGTATGGTTGGACTGGCTTTCCTGTTTTCATCTGCAGTGGGTATTTTCTTTGGGTTTTACCCCGCCAAGAAAGCCGCTTCGCTGAAACCTGTGGATGCACTTCGTTACGAGTGATTGGTGAGTGGATTATGTCGTCAGAAGAGCCACGAGCCTCTGAAAGATTGCGAGACGAATTAGCCTCGTTATTCTGCCCTAATTATCGATTTAGGGACATTTTTTTGGACTGATAATATGTCAGAGAAAGAAAAAGGAAGACTACCGATGGCAATACAAGAGCGCCCCACGTCTGATTTTCTGGCCATTATCGTTTTGGAAAATCCAAACATGATCATGACAGTAGGCGAAATTAAAAATGCACTGCATGAACGCGGTTTTGGCATTCTGATGGCCATTGCGTCGATTCCGATTTGCCTGCCAATTCCCGTTCCTCCGGGTTACACGACGGTGTTTTCGATACCATTGTTCATCTTCTCGACGCAGATGGTATTGGGCATGCGCGCACCGTGGCTGCCAGCCTGGATAGAGAATAAAAACATACCGCGCCCGGTGCTGGAAAAAATCATACTGGCGATCACGCCGTGGCTGAAGAAACTTGAGAATCGGATGCATCCGCGCATGACTTATATTGCTGCCCATACATGGGAGCGCATCATCGGATTTTTTTCGTTTGTTTTTGCGCTGTCTATTTCTTTGCCCTTGCCATTGACGAATTTCCCTCCCGGTTGCGGAATATTGATCATGTCGTTGGGATTATTGAACCGGGACGGGTTTATGATCCTGATCGGCATGCTGATCGGTACGATCGGCATTGGCATCACCATGATCGTTCTCGTGATGATTTGGATGGGCATGTCATTTTCACTGTTTTATTGAATTGAACAGACAGCTCAAACCTGAACTGCGATCTTAAGAATGCCCGTCAAAGTTTATTACAACAGCGCCTGTCCCGTTTGCAAGACAGGAATCAACAGTCAAAGGCAGCGCATGCAACACTGTGGCATTGACGATATCGAATGGGTCGACGTGCATGATACGCCGGACGCGGTCAACGAATTGAACATTCCTCTTGAACAAGTAAGAGAGCGGTTGCATGTCAGTGATGCCGATGGAAAAGTTCATGTTGGCATCGATGCATTCGCCGATTTATTTGAACGCACACCTAGTCAGCGTCGTTGGGGAAAATTGCTGCGATTGCCGGTTATCAGATCGGTAGCGCCTATTCTGTATAATGGTTTTGCCCGTCTGCTCTATCGGTGGAATCGCATGCTGAAGCACTGGTAAGGCACAAATCGATCGCGGCGGATGGTTATGCCATTTTCCAGGATATTGTTTGTCCTGCGTACATCGGTATCAGCGCTCCACCCGGGAATTCCAGGCTTTGCGGGATCTGCCAATATTGTTTGTGCAGAGTGATCTTTTCGTCATTGCGCGGCAATTGATAAAAATCCGCTCCATGAAAACTGGCAAATGCTTCGAGCTTTTCTAGCGCGTTCACCTGCTCAAACGCCATAGCGTAGAGTTCCAGAGCAATATGTGCAGTAAAAATTCCGGCACAACCACATGCATTTTCTTTGGTGGCTTGCAAATGAGGTGCACTGTCGGTGCCCAGAAAGAATTTCGGATTGCCACTGGTGGCGGCGGCCAGCAATGCCTGTCGGTGTTCTTCTCGTTTCAGTATCGGCAAACAGTAATGATGCGGGCGAATGCCGCCATTGAACAGGCTGTTCCGGTTCAGCAGCAAATGGTGCGCTGTTATTGTTGCCGCCACGCAGGATGAAGATTGCATGACAAAATCGACTGCATCTCGCGTAGTTATATGCTCAAATATGATGCGCAACTCGGGAAAATAATGTGTCAGCGGCGCCAAAACCCGATCGATGAAGGTTCGCTCTCGATCAAACACGTCAATCCCCGGGTCCGTCACTTCGCCATGCACTAGCAACGGCAACTGATGCTTTTCCATGGCTTCCAGCGTGGCATAGCAATGAGCGATATCCGTGACTCCTGAATCTGAATTTGTTGTCGCGCCCGCCGGATAAAGTTTGATACCCTGCACCATCCCGCTTGCCTTTGCGCGGAGAATCTCACCGGGCGGCGTACTGTCCGTCAAATAGAGTACCATTAGGGGTTCAAACCGTGTTTTCAGTTCTTCCGGCAATGCAGTCAAAATACGTGCCCGATACGCTTGCGCCATCACAGTGGTCGTAATAGGAGGCTTCAGGTTAGGCATGATGATGGCGCGGGCGAATTGCTGAGCCGTATAGGGCAGCACAGCACGCATTGAGTCGCCATCGCGTACATGAACGTGCCAATCGTCAGGGCGGGTAATGGTTAAGCTATCCACAAATCGATCAGGAAGAGAAAATCGCATTATACTGTATGTGCATATCGAGTCCGAGACTCGCTTATTTCCGGAAAGAATCCCGTTGCTTAAGGAAACGCTGATTGATTCGCTGCACGAGGGAACCGCTTCATTGCTTGACACTCACTCCCTCGTTCAACGGGTTGATATGTGTCGGTTTCTGCATTCAGTGCGCCTTTCGCTTCATCTCGTGCGCCAAATTAATCAGTATTTCCCTTAGCATCATGGTTTTTTTTTATCTCTAATGCGAATTGATAGAGTGTATTCTTGTTTTCCGCGGTGATCTCTGCGGTGAGCTTGACAGCCTGCCTCAAGGGCAATTCCGCCAGCAGGCACTTCAGCGTATGTTGGGTCTGCTCACTCAGCAGTGTTTTTTCCTGTAATTCAGCCCCTTCCACCAATAACACGAATTCGCCCTTTTGTTGGTTGCTGTCCGACTGCAGCCAGATACTGATTTCTTCGAGCGGTGCGGTCTTAATTGTCTCAAATAACTTGGTCAATTCACGTGCTATGGTGACGATTCGATCGGATCCAAAAATGCTCAGCATGTCTGTGATACATTCAATGATACGATGGGGGGCTTCATGAAATATCAATGTATAAGGTAATGATTTCAATGCCGTCAATTCGCTTTTTCGCAAACTGGATCTGGCCGGCAAGAATCCATAAAATAAAAAATGCGGATCAGTGAAGCCACTGGCCGACAGTGCACAAATCGCCGCATTTGCACCTGGAATCGGAATCACCGTGAATCCCTGTGCTCTAACTTGATGCACCACAAGTGCACCCGGATCCGAGACACACGGTGTTCCGGCGTCAGTGATCAAGGCGACACTTCTGCCATCATTCAATAGGGAAAGGATGGTGTCAGTAGACGACCGCTCATTATGCTGATGCACATGAATCAATTGGGTCTTAATTCCATGTTTTGAAAGAAAGTTTCTGGAATTTTGTGTATGCTCGGCGGCCACGACATCAACATGAGCTAGTACATCCAGAGCACGTAAGCTAATATCATCCAAGTTTCCTATCGGAGTCGCAACCACATATAATGCATTTTTTTTAAGCATGATCTCTACTATGCAACGTTTTTATTTGCTCTTCTTGGCAAGTGGGCTGTTATTCGTGTCGTTATCTGCGAATGCCTTGGAATCTGAGGAAGCCGCTCAGCCACAAATGACATTTGAAGCGCCCATCATACGTCATATTGCCGTGATATTGCCGTTGGAATCACCGTCATTCGGTGAAGCCGCCACTGTGGTAAAAGAAGGTTTTGCCGCAGCGACGGTGCGTGAAAAGCAGCTTCCCTACGTGATCCGATTCTATTCAACGTCGGACGATCCATTAGATATCTTTGCTTCTCATCAACATGCGCTTGATGCCGGTGCAGTCTTTGTCGTCGGGCCATTGACCCGTGACGGGGTCTCAGCAATCGCATCGATGCAGCATCTCGACACACCAACCTTGGCGCTGAATACTGCCGATGGTGCAGTTGCGACGCCCTCAAAGTTATATTTGTTCGGCCTGCGCATGGAGACCGAGGCTAACCAGATTGCCAAATTAGCTCAGGCGAGCGGCAAAAGCCACGCCATTGTCATTGGAGATGACAGTGGACTTTCCAAACGTTTGCAGGCGGCCTTCATCGAGCAATGGCAGAGTGAGGCTGGCAGAACGGCAGAAGCCATTCGTTATAGTGAGGATCCGGCCAGACTGCCGCAATTACGAACGATCACCGCAGGTTCCGATCATTTGATTTTTATCGCACTGGATGCAGCGAAATCCCGTTTCATTCGATCCTATATTGATCCTGATGTGCCCGTATTTGCCACCTCACAAATTTTCAGCGATGCCGAGAATTTTCTAGTGAACAATGATTTGAATGGCATTGAATTCGTTGACATGCCTTGGTTATTGCAACCTGATCATCCGGCAGTGATGGCCTATGGTCAGCCTCACTCGAACAAAAGCGCGGATATGAAGCGTCTTTATGCGCTGGGGATCGATGCGTTTCGTTTGATGACGCATTTATTGCCCCCACTGTCGCAGCCAATTGAAGAAATTTCTTTTGATGGCGTCACAGGCCATATACGTTTCACACCTCCGAATCATTTTATGCGCGAACCCGTAGCTGCGCGGTTTGAACAGGGAAAAATCCAATTGATCGGATACCCACAAGAAGTCCTTCCCTATGAAAGGCAGTGATGCGGAATACAAGGCATTATCCTATCTGCAGCACCAGAATCTGAAGCTGGTGACGCAGAATTACCGTTGTCGCTTTGGCGAAATCGATTTGATCATGCGTGAAGGCACTACCTTGGTATTTGTCGAGGTACGTCAGCGCACCACCCCATTGTATGGAGGTGCAGCCGCCAGCATTACCGCTGCCAAACAATCCAGGCTTCTGCAAACAGCCCGACACTATTTGGCGGAAATCGGCCACGAGCCGGCTTGCCGGTTCGATGCGCTATTGCTTTCTGGTACTCATGGTGAAAATATCGAATGGATCAAAAATGCATTCGGCGAGTAAATACCCGCTTTCGCTGTAATTCGCTCAGATAAAATGGGATTACCTGCGTGCACGAGCGAATCCCTTCATTGGGTGGTACCCGCTCTCCCTTACCTATTTTGATGAAATTCCGGGTCGCTGCGCTCGGTAATCTAGCGCTTCTTCTCGTTTACGAGGCTATGGCTACACGATACTGGCGGGCCGCATTGAGCGAGCATTAGTTTTTGAAAGCTATGATCCAGCAGCAGGTGCATTGCATGTGCATTTGGACGGACGAGCAAGCTTGGCTTGGGATTTAATTTAACTACTGCGCTCAGTGTTGATGAGCAATTGATGGGTTGGGTACAAACGCGGAAATGGCGCAAGCGGGATTTTGAGGCAAATGAGGAAGGTACAGTTTTTCTCAGGCAGCAGCTTGCTCGGATCGTAGTTCAGAAGAGTTGGATTGCTGATGCTAAGGTTTAGCAGGTTATTCGGTGGTATGCAGGGGTATTGATCAAAAAAAATTATCCCATTTTTTAAACTATTTCCTCAGAAAAACACAATTAGTAACTATTTGGGTGTTTTTATAATCTCCAGTTTGTTTATTATGTCGAGACCTTTGCAAAATAGCGTAAATTTTTTTGGAGCGTAATTCCCCGATTTATTTGTAAGTTACCGGGGATTTTTTGGTCAATTTTCTCCACACGAACAAGAAATATCCCTCTCAACCGGCTATTTCCGGTTGAGAGGATGCAATATCCTTATGTTTGCGTAATTATTCGACGATCCGCAAAGATAAAGCCGGTATCCAGCCAGGTGTTCGTGTTTACGATGACAAGGCGTATTGCAGCCAAAAACATCGCGATGCTTTGAAGTCGCGCGGTATTAAAAACGGCATTCAGGATAAGGCTGCAAAGAATGGCCCATTGACGCGACGGCAGCTGCAACGCAACAATCTCATCG
>CASDLT010000048.1 GCA_949281375.1 uncultured Nitrosomonas sp. | reverse complement strand
ATGTGCAGCCAATCTTTGATGCGATCGACTTGATCGCCGCCCATTGCGATTCATGCTCCTTTTGTTGCTCGAATACCAATCTTACTGCTCGTTCTCGTACTTCCTGTGAATAACTGATTTGATTCTTCATCTCTTCCTCCTCTCAAATCATTTTATCTCCGAAAATACCGGGGCGATTCAGTTCCGAACGCGCCGGAAAACGCGCATCTGCCATTCAAACTCTGCTCGGCACTGCAAAACTCAACGGAATTAACCCGCTAAATGGCTAGCCGACACACTCGAAAAATTCCCTACTTGTCCTAATAATAGAATCGATGAACTGCTACCGTTTCCAACCGAAACTATTGAAGCATTGTTGAAAGAATGTGGATAGGTGGTGCGGTTGGAGGGATAAGAATTACAAATGTTAACTAATTCTTGAAGCTCATGCTGTTGACTGGCATGGATTGTGCTTATTCTTTGGTGCAGTATGAAAAAGATGAAAAAGGCAAACCCTACGAAAGTAGGGGACGCAAAGTCACTGATCTAAGGGGCTAGACCCTATGATGGCAGGACTGCCAGATCACGCAATCAGTTGTAACCGCACTACTCGCATTTATCGAGTTCCGCAGCATACCTTGAAGCGTATCTACGCAGTTCCGTCCTTAAAACGATAAGGAGGAATAAAATATGAACGTAAATTATAAAGCCCAACTGATTCCAGATGGAAGGGCATCAAAAAGTAGCTTTACAAAATTAATTGAAAATGAAGAGTTCTCTTATATAAAGAGCATTCATACTTCTAGTCGACATGCCTATAAATCCGATTCGCAAAAACGGATCCTTGCGATGTTAGGCGCGCTATTATTTGTAATTGTAATGATTATGCTCCCGCTACAGCAAACAAAAGCTCAGACTTTAGGAGATGGAGTAAAGTGGCACCCCGGACATTACTATACAATTTTGGATCATGGCAAAAACAAAAGTTGGTATATGTGGCAAGTATATAATGAACTCAAATCAACACCGGCCTTACAGGGCTTGCAAGTTCGCTATAGCTGGAAGGAATTGGAACCCAAAGAGGGCGTGTATAATTTTGCACCCATTGATAAGCATCTCGCCGAGCTTGCAAAAAGAAATAAACGACTGATCATTCTTCTAGAATTAAAAGAATTTGGTACAGATGAAGCAAGCTCCCCTGTGCCAGCCTATGCGAGAACTTCTGTTTATGAGGGAGGAGCGTATGCTTTTGCTAATTATGAAAAAGGAGTGACAGTTGGCTATGGAACTAAGCTATGGAATGACCGAATTCAAGATCGTTGGGTTGCATTGGTTCGTGCATTAGGAAAACGTTACAATTTGCATCCTCACTTTGAAGCGATAGGTTTTACGGAAACTTCGATGGGTGACCCTAAGGAAATTCTATCCCAGGAACAAATCGAGTCTTACTACAAAAGCTTATTGAGTATCAATCAAGAGATGCGTACTCATTTTCCAAATACTGTGACCTATCAGTTCGTAAATTACCCTCGACCCATCCTTCAATCTTTTGTAGGGGGACTTAAGGAAATGGGAGCAGCATTAGGAGGTCCGGATGTGTTTATCGAAGATTTAGGATTGCTATACCCTAAAGCTCCAAGAGGAATCTACAATTATTATCCTGAACTCTCCGGCTCAGTTCCATTGATGCCTTCTGTACAACATCAAAACTACAGAACAACTCAATGGGGCAAAGAAGGTTATGAGCCAAGCGTTTCCGAATTACTTGCTTTCGCTAGAGATACGTTGAAGGCAAACTATATCTTCTGGACCCGAGATCCTGATTATTTTTGGAAAGTATTACAATTGCTCAACAAGAATCAACAAAAAACTACTCAAGCTGGCGGATTAAATGCAAATTGCCCGTCAGCTTATATGAGATGTATTAATTGAATTAATTTGTAAAGTTTGGAACGCTAAATGGAAATCTTTTTCAATTTAGCGTTCCGATCAAATACTGAAAAAAATATTAAATGAGGTCTGGTCAATTGACCAATCTTCGCCAGCACCGACTGAATTTCTAATTCTCTATCCTGCGTCAATTTCTTTCTCGATGTAAATATTTCACCGCTGTTCTCAATCGGCTGCGTCTTCCACTTCAGGATAAGATTGCTGTGATGCCTTACTGTTGAGATAACTCTGTCAGCGCGTCTTATCCCCCTTGATTGTAGACAGCGCTACTTTCGATTTAAATTCCTGCGAATGATTACTTCGCTTTTTCCTCATTTTCTGTTTTCCTTTTGTCGATAAAAAGGATCATAAAAATGACTACTTAATCTCGAACTTTAGTTATCCAAATATGGGGATTCATTTTTGGGTTGGAGGCTTACCCTCAGGCTGCTTCAATAGTTGCATGAACTGGCTTTCCGCAAATGGTTGTTTTTCCATTAATAAAATTCCTCATTCTCTACGATAGAAAATTTTACTGCCTTGTTAATTTATTTTAAGAGGATGACTCATTGATTTAACTACTTAATTAATGGATCGAGCCCTGAACCGTCCAAAAACGACAATTATGGTAATCCCTAGTACCCCCATGATACTTTGAATCAAGTCATTTAAATGCAGTGGAGTCAGATGTAATAACGAAGCCAAAGTTGGAAATTGCACCAGCAGCAAAGTCAGTGTGATTGTTGCTCCCACCATGATACGTGAAATAAAGTTAGCCAGACCGCTAAGCGCAATAGTTAACATGGCGCTTGCAAACGTGAGAGTAACTAGAGCCATGGCTCGTGCGTGTTCAACCTCGTGGCCTATACCAAGGCTATATTCATAGCCATAGATGATCATTAATGTCAGCAGGACTCCGACAATACCAATCACCCACCACTCTCGTTGATTAAAGAATCGGGGGTGATGCGTTTTTTGAATTGGACTCAAACGTTCATTTGTTGGCAGTTCCTGGAAAACCAGTAATGCGGTGGGATGAATGATCAGCTCAAGCCAGACAATATGAACGGGATGATAAAGCAGGGGGTAACCCGCTAAGGGTATGAGTGCTGCGGTAATAACCAATGGAATGTGGATCATCAATAAATAGGCAAAGCTCAGTTTCAAATTGCGAAACAACTGCCTGCCTTCCGCGATTGCGCGAATGATGGTGCGAAAATTGTCGTCTACCAGCACGATGGCAGCAACTTCACGTGCGCTGCGGGTGCCTCGCTGACCCATGGCAATGCCAATATCGGCAGCCTGTAAAGCCGGCACATCATTTACGCCATCTCCAGTGACCGCCACAACTTCACCAGCGGATTGCAGACCCCGCACTAAGCTGAGTTTCTGTGATGGAACGGCACGAGCGATTACATCCACGTTCATCAGAGCGACACTCCCCTGTTGTAACAAGGTATCCAGTTGATTTGCTTCGATCACTTTCGGGTTTCCTTGACCCAAACCTATCTCGCGTGCTACCGCTTCTGCGGTAGCGGGATGATCACCGGTGACCATTACAACATGGATACCCCCTTCACGACAGTTTTGAATTGCTTCGGTAACTCCCTCGCGCACCGGATCTTCAAATGCGAGCAAACCGACGAAACCGAATTCACGATTCGGCTCTCCACCCACCCAGGTAAAATCGGTGATGCCGCGTTCCGCACAAGCGATGACCTTATGTCCAGCTTTAGCAAGTTCAGCAACTTGGGTTTCCCATTTTATGCGCTCGTTCTCTGCAAAAGTGCACATGGCAAATATAGTCTCAGGTGCTCCTTTGGTCACTGCTATCAATGCGCCATCGGATTTGCGCCAAACCGCAGTTTCGCACTTTCGATTCTCCGTAAAGGGAAATGTCATAACGAGGGAATAATGCGAAAGTACAGTGGGTGCCATGTGAAGAATTGCCAAATCTAAAGGATCATTGGTTTCACTGCGGGAAGCGAAAGCTGCGATCGAAAGTAACTGTTCATCGCTAGAATCGTTATTCGGATAGCGGTGGGTTAGGTTCAACTGACCTTCGGTGATGGTGCCTGTCTTATCCGAACAAATACAGGATACTCGCCCGATGTTTTCTACCACCACCGCGCGCCGCACTAGCGTCCGCCGTTGCGCAAGACGATACACACCAACACCAAGAAAAAAGGTAAAAACGACTGGAAATTCTTCAGGTAGCGCAGCGACTGCCAGCGTAACCGCACTCAGCATCGCATCAACAATGCCGAACCCCTGATGCAGACGCACCCAGGCAAGCGCAAGGCACAAGATCGTGGCCGCAATAAGAAGCATAACAACTAAATTGGCAATGGCAGTTTGTAGCGGTGTTCGTTCGCGACTGCCAAGCAATGCAGAGTGCACGATGTCACCGTAAATTGTTTCAGCACCGGTGAATACAATACGAACGGTGGCAGTTCCAGTAAGTAGCCGGGTTCCGGCAAAGATCCAGTGAACTGTATCGACTGGTACAATCATAGTTGACTGATCCAACTTAGCCGATGGCTGCTTTCGTACCGGAAAAGCTTCGCCGGTTAATGCGGACTCATCTACCTGAATTGATTCACCAGAAGTGAGAATGCCATCGGCAGGCACATTTTGTCCCGCAGATAGCAGCACGAGATCCCCCGGTACTAGTTCTGTTGCGGCAATCTCTACAGCCTCATCACCGCGAACTACCTTGGCTTGTGAGGCAAGTCGACTCGACAGTCCTTCAGTGGAAGCCTGGGTACGACGGTGCAAGTACAAATCCATCCCAATCAGCGGAATTACGGCCACAAAAAGTATTGCGGCTTCTATTGTATCGCCAAGGAAAATAAACAATATGGCCATGCCAAGTAAAAACCATAGCATAGGATCCCGAGCTGTATCTAACAGCAATGTCCATCGATTCGAGGCGGGGGCTTCCACGATATCATTACGTCCGTACTGGCTTAGGCGGGCATCGACTTCCTCCTGAGTTAAACCTCGCTCACTATTCAGGATGTCATCAAGACGTACGATAGGCACAGTTCGATGCATTGAATAATCACCATGGTATGGAAATAATGACTAAACCGCCTTTCGGCGGTTCGGTTGCCCCAGCAAACCATTGGAAGACTGATTCTACTAGGGAGCAGTTTTTTAACAGCTGATTATTATAAGGCGAGAACGATCACCAATGCTAAGTTATGGTCATTTCTCACTTAAACCTCAACTGTTGTTTCTTGGATTAATCGTTCTCAGCCTTGATGAGCTTTCCGTCTTCACCGACCTTAATTTCAATCTTCTTGCCGTCGGAATTTTTTACTTTTGCTTCATAAACCGTAATTGATTTGCCAGCCTTTGTCTCTGTTTCCTTCTCTATTTCCTCAATTTTTCTGCCCCCCGCGTTTTCTGTAATGGTTTTCTGAACTACAGCCGGTACGGTAGACCATTGTACTTTCTCTTCCTTCTCCTTCTTAGCATCAGATTTAGCATGAGGCACAACAGGATCATCCGAAGGGTAAATTTTGTCTTCCTTTTCACCTGCAAAACTTGATGCTGCAAATATCATTGCCACCGGTAAAGCGACTATTAAAAGAAGTGTTCTAGTATTCATTGTTGATCCTTATCTTATTTAGTTTAAAAAATGGAAAAATCCCAATATAAAAGACAACTTTTAAATAAGAAATAATCTGTGCGGCATCGCACATAACAAAAGATAGAGCTAAAATGGATCAAAGGGTGCAATTAAGCAGAAATTTGTGGTTCCGGAATAGGTCAGCGCAATTCACGCAGCCAGTTGAAAAAAAAGATAGAACAAGTCACGTCAGTAATCACTGCATGTGTTTTTTTGAGCAGGATTGTAAGATCCATTGAAAACTGCCACTTGAAATTATTCAACCCCAGCCATTCTGACCACTATAGTGTTGATATTGGTTAAAAATGAATAGGCCATTCTATTCCGAGAATTACAGATTGGTAGTGATGATAACGTTTGTTGGTTTGTTCGTTGAGGTTAGAGAGCAAGTAGAATAGCAAAGCATCACCGGCCTGAGAGAATGGCAAGTAGCCGAGTTCATCTAAAATGACTGAATCTATCTATATTCATTAACGGAAATCGAATTGTTCGAAATGAATTTGTTCTCCCTGCATACCATGTTTCCGTAACCATTGGGTAACCTCAGTCATAAATGGCGGAGGACCGCAAAGATACACGTGTTTCTTATTGAACTTATCAATACTTTCCAATCGCATGAATAAGGGAGCCAAATCATTCGTCATTGGCAAAGAATGCAAACGCAAAAGTGATTGACTTGTGGCAAACATCTGTAGTTCCTCTTCATAAGGAACACAGTCATTTTCACGATGAACGTAAATCAAGTCGGTATGCTGGGTGACTGGTTGGCTTCGCAATAAAGCTAGAAAAGGAGTTAGACCAATGCCAGCAGCGATCCAAATTTCTGGTGCAATGGGACGAGTAAGTAAAAAATTGCCATAAGGTCCTTGCAAGCGAGCGGCAACACCCGGCTCAATTGATTGTATATGTCGCGTGCAATCTCCCAATGCTTTAATACTCAACGTCAAATCGCCATCTTTTTCGATATGGCTTACGGTATACGGATGAAAATCACCACAACCTTGAAAATGCGATCCTTCAAAAAAAGCTGCTCGTACGAATTGACTCGGTGCGATCGATATGGGCTTTGCTAATGGCCGTAAATTTACTTCGGTGATGTTATTTACAGGATGCCTGACTGCACTGACTTCGTAAGGAAGAGTGTCGCCACTTCGATCTGCACGCAATAGCCGCCATCCCAAGGGTATTGTCGCAGGAAACAAAGCCGCTACCAGGCTGAGGGAAAATCCACTCACAGCCCAAATGTGTCCAAAACCAAGTGCTATAGCTATTATCAACAATATATGTAAGCGCAGCCAGATACCGTAAGGGAGGTGCAGAAAGAAAGTTGTGGCCATCCCGAATACAATAAGAGCCAACGCCAACCAGCCCAGGATATTTATCAATTGCGGATTGAACGGTGATAAGTATTCCTCTGCAATATCGCTGCCTAAAGGTACGTAATATCCTGCCAGCAGCACCGGGTGCATTAATAACAATACAAAACTCAGCACACCCATTCCATGATGCCAGCGGTACATCTGTTGTAATCCCCCAAAACAGGATGCCCAATATGGATGCCGGATCATTAATAGCAAGCTCGCTACTAACGACCCCGTTCCTAGCCACCCCAACAAAAGGCCAATTCCTTGAGCATCTAATGGCAGAGAAGAAGCGACCGTCAATGCCGGTAGCAGAGCAACGAAGATGATCAGAATTACCGGGACTGCAATTGATCTCATACTCAATATTTTTTTGTTTTGTCGGTTATAAGATCAAGCCAAGTGACAAACGCCAAATGCCGCGAATATGGATATCTGATAACTTGGAATGTCTTCCGAACTAGAAACTAATGAATTTCGCATCCGGACGGGAAACTTCTTGATGCAAATCATTCATTCCGCCAAATTTAGCGTTCTTTATCAGCATATCTTCACTAAATGAGCGCGCCTCAGCACAAGGTTTGCACACGAGGATCCTGGCATTGGGATCGGAAAACACGTCAGAAAATTTTGAAGGAGGACCGAAAGGAATGATTTTCTGATGAACTCCGTCGATAGCGATGGTTACCGCATCATGAAAAAGCATAATCATCACAGTATCAGCAGCTTGTAAAGCCGAGGCAGCAAATATGAACGGTAACGCAGCCCGCGTGGTATCTGTTGGGCCCCAGGTTGTAGAGATTACGTAGTGCATAACTCCCTCATTTATGATTGAAAACAGAATTAACAGTGTAAGTTTGTTTAGATCACCAAAACAATTTGCTTGACTGGAAAGAAAAGTGGATCCTAATTCTTAGGTGGATGTCATGGAAGTTGTTTTTTCGGGCATCAACCTGCCTTCTGCAGCGTGATGAAATCATCATAGACCTGATCGGGCCTTGCCATCCATGCCGATACCAGTACCGTTGTGCTTCAATACGTTGGTGATGGCTTCGCTGGTCTATGTGATCCCGGTCTGTAGTGAATATATCTGGTGCTCCATGACGAAAGATCGCCTCTTTTTAAGTGCGGCCATTAATAGTCAAGTAACTGGCAAAAAACATCGCCTGTTTCTTCAATTCTTTATGCAACAACACCTGCTATTTTATTGGTTTCCTGATGTGTTAATGTTCTTTGAGGCATCGCGAATTTCCTATTTGATATTGAATCTTATCTGATTTTGCTGAAAATATATCGTAAATGTATATGTAACCAATATCCGAATTATAGCGGGAGTTAGGTGAGAGATACGCAAAGCCCACTTGCTATCCTTTTCTCTATTCCCAATCTTCTGGAGAAAAATACCATTCATTTTTTAGAATCATCTCACCTTTAATAAGAAAATTATTTATGTTTGGGATGAAAAAAGGCAATCATGGTATTTTTTATATACCAGATCTGACTGTACTATAGCTCAGAGCAATTCGAGATTGTGTAGGTTAGCTAATTCTAGTAAAAGATAAGCCAAATTTCAGTCTTGCTGGCGAGGTGCCATGGTAATACTGATGTGGCCGATCGTAGCTGGGATAATGCATCAAATGAAACCGATATCTTTTGCTGCTTTAATTTCTGATCGGTTGCTAAATTCAGGAATTCAGTTGGATTTTAAGCGAGAGGCGGTGGTTTAAGAAATTCATTGGTGCTACAGTTTGTCGATGTGGTTCATGTTTTGCTGTATTGGGTAGCGCTGCAATCGTTGTCGAAACAATTGGCCGACTTATTAGTTTTTGATTGCAGAGAATTCTGAAATCTGGATATTGTGGGGTAATGCCTAATCTAATCCCTCGCCCCGAGGGGCGAGGTGGCTGAGTGAAATGTTTAATTCAAAAATTCTAACTACGTGTTTTAGTTATTACGAAAAGTAGAGCGATATAATGATCAATGCAACTGCCACCACACCTATAACGCTCATATTGATACCTAGTTTTTTAAATGTTTCAACATCTTCTACCTCTAGCATATCCATGATTACCTCCGACAGTTTGTAATGATTGAAATCGAATTTTCTGCCAGTTTATGGTTCTATTCATTGATTCAGATCAAAAAAAGTGAGATTGAATCTGCAGTTTTGTCAGAAGGTATGTACCGGTTATTTTAGAAATTGAATGTCTGCTTTACCCAAGCGATTCATTTATCGATACATTCAGAGGAAACTATATGATTTATTAAACTAGGATTTGTGAAGCCGAGCCGATATTAGTGAGCCGGCGTATATTTCCACGATCATTGCTGAGATTATTTAGATTTATGCTTCGATACTTGGAATTATTGACCAGACTGAGTATTAATTAAGTTTATTCAGCCTGATCAAGATCGGAAATATTGGTGTGTTTATTCAGGGGGGAAATGTTTTTTTGCTTTCTCAAAAGCTTGCTGCATAGATTTTAGAGATTGACCAAGTCCGTCGCGGATATCATCCCAAGCATTTTCCGAGCTGTCTTCAAATTTTTCCCATTTTTCTTTTGCCTGCGACAATTCCCCTTCAAGTTCTTCAAGATAAGGTTTAATTTTATCTTGTGCTTCTTTGGCGCCTAAATGCATTTGTAATTTAACTTCATCAACAAGTGACTCCAAATTTGATAGTTCAGTTTGCAACTGTTCCTTTACTGTTTTTTCGCTCATTTTGTTTTCTCCTTATTAAATCACATGAATCGAAATTAGAAGAGCTTGATCCAATTCCAAGAGTGTGCTGAAAGTATAGTCGAACAATAATTTTTGGTTCAATAAAAATTTCTATCTGTTATCTGTATGGGAAGTTTGAGAAGGTGAATTGACACGATTCAGAATAATATATATAAGAGCATATTAAGTGGTCTTATTATCGCTTGTCAGCCTTCATTTTGCGATTATTACGTGTAAATCAGGTAATCTGCTATTGGTTTGTTTACTTTTACTTTATTCCAGAATAAAGAGGAGATTGATTGCAATGCAAACTAAAACAAGTAAATCAGTTAATAAGTTGTCAACAGTTAACGAAAATTCACAAGAAATAAACCACAATGAAATAGACCGGCAAGAAAAAATTGCCGTCCTGGCTTACGAGAAAGCTGAAAAACGTGGCTTTATTGGTACCGAAGCTGACACCGTACAGGATTGGCTTGAAGCTGAGAAGGAAATAGATAGTTATGACGTTCCAGCTGCAAAGCCAGGGAATTACGCCTGAAGTTGATAGGAATGATTTCTTCATTCTTCAGGATTGGAGAAATTAATCGTTGTAATTTTGCGTTTATTTCTTGTATGGCTTGAGCATACTCGAGCCAAAATGGTTTTTTTCTGTGACACTTTTCTCGTTTATGGTGCAGGGGTTTAAGAATAATAAATCAAATGATGTTATAGCGCGGTATGAAGATTCATCTCATTTTGACTCATTCAAAAAATTCCGTTATAGAGTCGTATCGACATTATTAATGTCACAAATCCGGCGATACTCTTAGGTTTGCTCATTCAATCCCAATCTTTCCATGCGATAACGCAGCGACCTGACAGTAATGCCGAGCGTTTTTGCTGCTTTGGTACGATTGTAACGGTTCAGGTTGAGCGCTTTGACGATGGAATCCTTTTCTAATCTGTCGAGAAAATCCTGTAATGGCAATCCTTGATCCTGAGTGACATCGGAAGAGGGAGCGATGTCTTGCAGAGATTCCTGAGCTGGTAACTGCAATTCTTCCTTACCAATCGGAATATCCGGACACAGTGCTAAGGTGCGTTCAAGAATATTCTCAAGTTCACGGACATTGCCTGGATAGTCGTAATTGATCAGCATCGTCAGTGCATCTTTTTTGAGTACACAAACAGGCCGACCTGCTTCAAGGCACAGTCTACGAAGAATGTTTTCTGCGATCAGGGGAATATCCTCGCGCATTTCGCGCAGTGCAGGCATGTTCAATTCGATTACATTCAAACGATAGTATAAATCCTGCCTGAACAGTCCGGACTCGACACAATGGCTGAGTTTCTTGTGCGTCGCGCTGATGATGCGCACATCAATATTTTTTTCCTGAGTTTCGCCGATTCGACGGACTCGTTTCTCTTGGATGACTCGCAGCAGTTTAACCTGCATGGTCAAGGGCAGGTCAGCGACTTCATCAAGAAATAAGGTGCCGCCATTTGCGAACAGAAAAAATCCATCATGATCTTTTTCAGCCCCCGTGAAGGCGCCTTTTTTATACCCAAAAAATTCACTCTCCATGAGATTTTCGGGAATCGCGCCGCAATTGACTGCAATAAATGCCTGTTTGTGACGAGCGCTTTTCTCATGAATCATGCGCGCCGCCAGTTCCTTGCCGCTGCCAGATTCGCCACTGATATAAACAGAAGCTTGGCTACGAGAAAGTTTGTCAATCGTGGTCCGTAACTGGCGCATAGGCGGTGATATGCCCAATAACGTCCGTTGGGTCGATTGTGTTTGCGCAGGAGGTTCAGTTTGTAGCGACGGCAAGTTGAGTGCGGATTTAACCAGATCCCGCAATTGCTTTAGCGCAACAGGTTTCGGTAAGTAGTCAAAAGCGCCTGCTTTGAGTGCTGCTACAGCATTTTCTGTAGTCCCGTAAGCGGTAATGATGGCAACCGGTAAGTCCGAGCAATGCTCGGAAATGTAGTTGACCAATTCCAGTCCTTCTCCGTCCGGCAACCGCATGTCAGTGAAGCAGAGTTGAAATTTATGGGATTGCAATAACGTTTTGGCTTTGCTGATATTGGTGGCGCTGAATACTTCCATTCCCATGCGAGCCAACGTCAATTCAAGTAACTCAATGATATCAGGCTCGTCATCCACAATGAGTATCGTCGGGGATGAGCTATTACGCGACCCATGGATGATACGTTCTTTATTCATAGACATGATTGATGGCTGGTGCAAATGATCCGAAAATGTCCACCGGATGATCCGGCAATATAGTCCAATGAAGCCTGATTGGCTTCACATAATTCCCGTGCAATGTATAACCCCAATCCCGTGCCATTCGGTGCAGTGGTGAAGAAGGGTTCGAATAGCTGTTTGAGCTGATTCGGCTTGACGCCAGTTCCATCATCCATAAAATCCATCACAATATTATGCTCATTAGTGGGCGCGGTAGTTATTTCAAAATGAATGCTGCGGGATTGTTTGCGGCAGTGTCGCCATGCGTTGCGGCATAAATTCCATAGGATTTGATTCAAATGATCCCGGTCGAAATGAACCAGGAGATTTTTGGGTGAGGTAATTACAAACACCTCTTTGTCAATATTTTCGGTATGACAGAAGCCCTCAAGGAATTTATGAAGGAATTCCGAGATGTCGATGGATTCTGGTTTGGAAATGTTGCGGCGATTAAGCTGTAGCACGTTGTGCACGATTTTATTCAAACGCAATGCATTATCACAAATGATGCGTACTAAACGCGTATCGGCGTTGTTTTCAAATTGTTCTTCTTGCAGCAATTCGGCGGCATGATTGATGGCAGAAAGTGGATTGCGAATCTCATGCGCAATATTGGCGGTTAAGCGGCCCAGCGCTGCAAGTTTCAGTTGCTCTAGCTGTGTTTGGGTACGTCCCATATCCTCAAGAATAATGACGCATCCGTTGCGTAAATTTGATTGTATGGCGAGGAATCGAATTTTTACCAACGCGTTGCTGTAGATCAATCGCAGGGGGGCGGAGCTGGGTGTGATCTCAGTTTGCCAATTGGCTAATCTACTGGCAATTTCTGGGATATGATCGGAGAGTTTCAGTGGTGCTGCGACAGAAGAGGCAGCTGCCAAATTGAGCAATTTTTCGGCATAGGTATTGTATTGCCGAATTAGGCCTGCTTTATCAATGACAAGAATACCTTCCTGTAAATCTTGGATAACGAATTGATTGATTTCAGCCATGTTCGCGAGATCAATGCCGCGTTCTTGCGCGAGCTGCTCGTTCATCATGGATCGTTTGACTAACTGATGTGCTAGCCAAGCAATGGCAAAGTATGCAATGCACAGTACACCTGCCTGGGAGTATTGCGCAGCATAGGAGTGAACCGTAAGAACGGAATAGGTTTCTTGCAGTAATAGACTAATGGTTGCAAGAGCCGCGAGAAACAATCCTATCCGGCCTTGACTAATCAGTCCCGAAACGGCAAGAGATATCAGCAGCAAGCTTCCAAGACCGCTTTGCAATCCACCGCTGGCATAGAGTAGGGTCGAGAAAAACACAATGTCGCCAATGATCTGAAGGATCAAGTGACAGTTGAAATTGCAATGCCGGAACCTGATAAATAAGAGGGTAATGCCACTGAAGAGCAGGTAACCCATGCAAGTATAGATAAATAAGGCGTAATGCTGTGATCCAAATCCAGGCAGATGGAATTTCCAGGTTACGATCAACAATAAGGTACCAATGATTAGTCGATAGCTGTTGAAATAAATGAGCGGACGCCAGTTTTGATCGACAGAGTTTGAGTCCAGCGCCGCAAGGCTTGGCGGTCTATGCGAAAGACGGTCTGTCTGGGATGTAAGGCTTGTCACAATAGTGAATTACGGCGAGGAATCGGAGTGTTGTTGATAATGTTCATGGCAGCAAAAGTATTGATTGCGATGATTGCTGATGGCCTCACTTTTGGGGAGATGGATATTGCAATGGCTACAACAGACCATATCTTCTATCGGCTTTGAGGACGTTGAAGTGGGGTCTCGCCCCGATCTAAAACCCCTGACAATCCAATAAATCAGTAGCGCTAATAAAATATAAAAAATTAATTTGCTCATGATGATTTACTGTTCCGTATGGCATAAGGTTATGTTCCCTGCGCATGTTGATGACCAAGGAGCATAGCAAACATTGAATTAAGCGAAATGTAGAATAAACGGGATTTCCCCCGTCTTTAATAGACGAATACCAGCGTCAGATCCATCAGGATTCTAAATAAACACGCGATTGAAGTACATCCTTTGAGAGGGGGCCATCACAGAGATTGGAATAAGCAGAAAAAAGTCTTGTTTTTGAATTGAATCTAACGTGAGTGTGATGTAAATAAGATTGAGCGGACAAAACTAGACCGAAAAAATAGCCGGTGAATTCATGCATTGATCAATGGTTACGCGTAACCGCGAATTTGGCCAATTGATAAAGACATTCTTTATTCTCCGATTCGGGCAATGATTCAATTGCAGCAATGGCCGCGGCAATTTCGGCTTCAGCGCATTGCTTGGCATAATCCAGAGCCGTGGTTTGCTGGATGACATTGAGAACGGGCTGGAAACCATCTTTTCCACCATCTTCAATGGCTTTGCGGATGATGGCTGCCTGTTCCGCAGTGCCGACCTGCATTGCATGGATAAGTGGTAAAGTCGGTTTGCCTTCGGCCAGGTCGTCGCCCAAATTTTTGCCGATATCCTGATTATTTCCAGAATAATCGAGCATGTCATCAATGAGCTGAAATGCTGTTCCAAGATGCATTCCGTATGCAGCCATCGCTTCTTCATCTTCAGCGGATGCATGACCTAAAATTGCACCTAGCCGGCTGGCTGCTTCGAATAATTTGGCAGTTTTAAAGCGGATGACTTGCAGATAATTTTCTTCTGTGACGTGAGGATCGCGGCAATTGAGCAATTGCAGAACTTCACCTTCGGCGATCGTGTTGGTAGCATCGGCGAGTACTTGCATGACGCGCATGTTGCCGACTTCGACCATCATTTGGAAAGCCCGGGAATAGAGAAAATCGCCTACCAAAACACTAGCGGCATTGCCAAACAACGCATTCGCGGTTTCTTTGTTGCGCCTCAGCTCAGATTCATCGACGACATCATCGTGTAACAAGGTAGCTGTGTGTATGAATTCGATCACAGCAGCCAGATTGTAGTGGAATTTCTCTCTGTATCCAAATGCGCCTGCAGATAAAATTACCATTGCGGGGCGTAACCTTTTTCCTCCACTATTGATGATATATTCGCTGACTTGACGGATTAATAAAACCTGAGAATGCAGTTTTTCACGAATCACATCATCTACAATGCTCATATCCTGAGCAATAAAACTTCTAATATTTTCGATTGACACAACGTTACCTTAAAGAAAACGCTATGTTAGGAATGACAACAGTGAGTGTCAAGCACAAAGATAATTTGAGTGGAATGCGCTAATTTTTCTACCACCCTCAAGGGTTATTTATGTATAATTCGCGGTTCTGTAAAAGGGAAGCATGGAGTCAATTATGTATGCGGTCATAAAAACCGGCGGTAAGCAGTATCGGATTCAAGTAGGTGAAAAGTTAAAGATCGAACAACTTAAGGCTGAGAACGGCAGTGAGCTTGTTATCGATCAGGTACTGATGGTAGCTGATGGCGATAAAATTTCAATGGGAACCCCGCTAGTGAGCGGTGCAAAAGTGAATGCCACGGTATTAGGGCAGGGGCGGCACGACAAAATCCGTATTTTCAAAATGCGCCGCCGCAAACATTATCAAAAACATCAGGGTCACCGGCAGAATTATACTGAAATACAAATTACCGGCATTTCAGCTTAAGGAGTATTGCTAAATGGCACATAAGAAAGCGGGAGGAAGCTCCCGGAATGGACGCGATTCACATTCAAAACGTCTCGGTGTGAAACGATATGGAGGCGAATTGATTTCAGCTGGATCAATCATTGTCAGACAAAGGGGTACCCAGGTTCATCCTGGAGAGAATGTTGGTATTGGTAAAGATCACACATTATTTGCCAAGATTACTGGAAAAGTGAGCTTCGGCATCAGGGGTGCGTTAAAACGTAAAGTGGTCGATGTGATCCCGGCATAACGATACCGATTCATGTCTTTCAGAAGCCCTATCTAATATGATGGGGCTTTTTTGTTTGTAGAATGAATTATGGTTAGCGGATAAAAAAACCAAAAACAATGAAGTTTATTGATGAAGCGGTAATTCAAGTGCTGGCCGGCAAAGGCGGCAATGGTGTGGCAAGTTTCCGGCGTGAAAAATACATACCCAGAGGCGGTCCTGATGGAGGCGATGGCGGCCGCGGCGGCAGTATCTTTGCAATAGCCGATCGGAATATCAATACATTGATTGACTATCGTTTTGCCCGTATCCATCGGGCGAAAAATGGTCAAAACGGACAAGGTTCTGATCGTTACGGTAAAAGCGCTGAAGATATTGTCTTGCGCATGCCCATTGGCACTCTGATCAGAGATGAGAATACCGGTCAGATACTAGCTGATCTGGTTCATGACCAGCAGAAGGTGCTTTTAGCTAAAGGCGGAGCAGGCGGTATTGGGAATCTGCATTTTAAATCAAGCACCAATCGCGCACCACGGCAATTCACATATGGTGAGCCGGGTCAGGAGCGAGAATTGAAATTGGAGTTAAAGGTTCTGGCAGATGTGGGCTTGCTAGGAATGCCCAATGCCGGTAAATCCACGCTCATTCGAGCCGTTTCCGCGGCACGTCCCAAGGTGGCCGATTATCCATTTACGACCTTGGAACCAAATTTAGGTGTGGTGCGTGTAGATCAAAACAGAAGTTTTGTTATGGCCGATATTCCGGGCCTCATTGAAGGAGCGGCCGAGGGTGTGGGGCTGGGGCATCGATTCCTGAAACATCTGACACGTACCCGGTTATTGCTCCATGTGATCGATATGATGCCGGTGAATGAAAATACCAATCTTATCCATGAAACGCAGGCATTAGTTGACGAGCTACAGAAATATGACGAATCACTTTATCAAAAGCCGCGCTGGCTAGTCTTGAACAAAACGGACATGATGCCTGATGAACAACGGGCCGGATGCTGCCAGCAATTCGTTGATGAACTTGGATGGAAGGATAGATATTTCATTATCTCGGCGCTGACCGGAGAAGGCTGCAAGCAATTAGTGTATGCCATCATGGAACATCTGGAACACATGACCTTAGCACAACCTGATCAACCAAATTCGACTGAAGATTCGATAAACCCATGTTAACACGAGCACAACGGATCGTTATCAAAGTGGGCAGCAGCCTGGTGACGAATCAGGGCAAAGGTCTTGATCATGCCGCATTGGCCGGTTGGGCGGCTCAAATCTCTCTGCTGAACCAACAGGGTAAGGAAATCATTCTGGTTTCCTCAGGTGCGATTGCAGAGGGAATGCAGCGATTAAATTGGGAAACTCGTCCTCACGCACTGTATGAATTGCAAGCCGCGGCGGCAGTGGGACAGATGGGGCTGGCTCAGGCCTATGCGACAGGTTTTGCTCAATTTGGATTACAAACAGCTCAGGTTTTATTAACCCATGAGGATTTATCCGACCGGAAACGTTACCTCAACGCACGATCGACATTGACTACATTGCTAAAGCTCAATGTTATTCCGATCATCAATGAAAATGACACCGTTGCAATTGATGAGATACGTTTTGGCGACAACGATACGCTGGCTGCTTTAGTGACCAACTTGGTAGAAGCTGACGCGCTGATCATTCTCACCGATCAGGCAGGCTTGTTTACCAGTGATCCTCGCCGTGATCAGACTGCGAAGCTGTTGACTGAAGTGAATGCGGGCGATCCTGCACTTGAGAAAATGGCTGGAGGAGTCGGTAGCAGTATCAGCCGAGGAGGAATGCAAACCAAAGTCATCGCCGCCAAACGAGCTGCCCGGAGTGGGGCGAATACCATCGTGGCATCAGGTCATGAAACCGATGTATTGATACGATTAAGCGCGGACGAACCCATCGGCACACGATTTTTGGCTACATTGCCGGTATTGGCAGCACGCAAACAATGGCTGGCAGATTATTTGCAGGTGCGTGGTTACGTTCGTTTGGATCAAGGTGCCGTCCAAGCGGTTTCTAATGATGGAAAAAGCCTGTTACCGATCGGCGTAGTGAGTGTGGATGGAGAGTTCGAACGCGGTGAAGCAGTGGCATGTTTGGATAGCGAAGGACGGGAGATCGCACGTGGCCTGATTAATTACAGCGCGGTAGAAACCCAAAAAATTTTGAAGCAGCCGAGCAGTGCCATTGAATCAATTCTCGGATATGTCGACGAACCGGAGTTAATTCACAGAAATAATTTGGTATTGCTATAGCTGCGTCATAAGTAGATGAATTTCACACACATGCAGCATGGAGAATCCTGTGATCATTGAATCTGACAAAACGACACAACGGGTTGCGGCCATTGACTGGATGCGTGGCTTGGCCATGATTCTGATGGCACTGGATCATGCTTCATGGTTTTTCAACAATCAGCGCATTTTCGCTGATTCAGTCTTGTTGTATGAGCCTGATACTCATTTTGCCGCCGGTCAATTTTTTACGCGCTGGATAACCCATATCTGCGCACCGACATTTCTATTTCTTGCTGGTGCCTCGATCGCCATCAGCAATTTCCAGAGGCAGCAGCAGAGTGTGAGTGGCGATGTCATCGAACGTGAATTATTATTACGAGGCGCATTTATCGCGCTGCTCGATATCGTGCTGTTCTCGCTGATCGGAGGCAAACCGGTACTGCAAGTACTGTACGCCATTGGCATCAGCATGATGTTGATGGTATATCTGCAACGTCTCGGCGCTGGCGCGGTTTTCTGGCTGGGGGTCTTGATTATTGCAGGCGGCGAATTCCTGCTAACGGCATTGTGGCAACCCGGCGGTGACGTCCCGCTTTGGCTTGCGCTCACGTTCGCACCTGATTTTGGCGATATCTATACCATACTATACCCAGCCTTACCGTGGCTTGGCATGATGATGCTCGGCTGGGCGTTCGGAGAGCACTTCATCGTCCATCCATCAAATTACTGGCAACCGCAGCGCGTACTGATGACTGCTGGATGGTTTGCATTGACGTTATTTGTCATCATTCGCGGCTACGATGGCTATGGCAATATGTATATGCACCTCGAAGGCAATACGTTGATCGACTGGTTGCACGTCAGCAAATACCCGCCCAGCCTGGTTTATACTTTGCTCGAATTGGGTCTGATGGCGATCATGTTGTCGCTGCTGATACGGTTGGAATCCTGCTACAAAATCACCCATCGCAACAACCCGGTGCTGGTATTCGGCCAGACCGCTTTGTTCTTTTATCTCACTCATTTTGCCGTACTGGCGCTATTGAAGCTTTTCTTTGAACGCGGCGATCTGACGCAAACCTATATGGTCACTTTGGTAGCGCTGGTGATCCTGTATCCGGTCTGTCGGGCGTACCGTACGCTGAAATGGCAATATCCGCAGAGCTGGCTGCGTTTTTTATAGCATTATCAGGAAATTTTGCTGCTCACCATCTGCTCAGTCACTTGGCTAAAGTAATGGGCCAATTCCTGATTTATCGGTATAGCTTTGTGGTTATAATGAGCGTTTTTTTGAATTGGATAACGGTAATTCTCGTCATCAGGAAATAGCTGCGCTGCCTCCGGCAATCTGCTTGCAATTAACCTAAGAATTTCGCCCCTTCGACTGACTCATTTATAAACAGATCACATTATCCATGCAAGGCCGCTTTATCTTTTCGAAATGGTTATTGCTAACCATTGTTTGCTATTTTTCAGTTTTCTTCATGGATACCGAAAATCTCTATGCTAATCAGTTAAGAAAATTCCTGACTGAGAAAAAACTTCAATTTGGTGGTTGGATTCATGGCGGCGTCACATTCAATCCCAGTCAATCGAAGGGTTATAACGGCCCGGTCATTTTTGCCGATCAAGCCAATCGCGTTCAGTTGAATCAATTAAACCTGTTTCTGCGCCGTCCTGTTGTGTCAGAAGGAAATGAATGGGATCTCGGTGGCCGTTTCGATTTCATGTTCGGTACCGATGCCATTTTTACCCAAGCTTTCGGTGTGCCGGCATTCGATGTCAATACCGGTGAACCGATGAAGAGAAACAGCTGGGATCTGGATTTATGCTGTGCTTCTACCCGTACCTATAATATTGCCTTGCCACAAGCATTCCTGGAAACATATGCGCCAGTCGGCAATGGCCTCAACATCAAGCTCGGCCACTTTTATACTCCAACCGGTTACGAGACTGTTCCGGCACCTGATAATTTCTTTTATACACGTGCTTATACATTGAATATTGGTGAGCCGTTCACTCACACCGGCGTACTTTTTAATTATCAGCTTAATTCCAATTGGCAGGTCATGGGTGGCCCACTGACCGGCAGTGCCAATGGCGGTTGGGACGGTGGTTGGAATAAACAGTTGGGAAATTGGAACGGTATTACCGGTCTTACATGGACCAGCGATGACAAGGCAACCACCTTTCACCTTTCCGGTACGTATGGTAAAACGTCGGAGCATAGCAATGAAATCTGGGGGTTTTATAACGTCGTACTGCAGCACATGATCGGATCGCGAACACGGCTAGTGCTGCATCATGTCTATGGTCATGCTGGCGGCGTTCTGTTGAATAATCTCAAATACACCAACGTTGTCAAAGATGCCGAGTGGTTCAGCGCAATAGCGCATCTTTACTATGATCTCACCGATAATGTTGCACTCGGCATGCGCGGCGAGTGGTTCCGCGATCAGGATGGTTTCAGGAATCCTTCACCATTCAGGGTGGCAGCCGCTACCACGAATGTCAATGATACTGCGGTGAGTTATGCCGGTAATCTAAACAACGTAACGATTTCGCCGGCCGACTACTATAACCTCACTGTCGGTTTCAACTGGAAAATAGCTAGATCATTCAAAGTTCAGTGGGACCTCCTCAAAAGATTGAATGTCCGTTCAAACATCCGCTATGATCGTGTCGATGCCTATAAAACAGGTGCTTATAGGCCATTTGCAGGCAATAAGGATCAGATTCTATTCTCGCTGGATTTTGTCTTGCCATTCTAAGAAAATTCCTTCAAAGCGCGAACAGCAAGCGATAAACCGTTCACGATTGTTGCCGAGCACATTGATTTCTCCATTCAGTTTTCATTCAGATTAAACGGCGTAAATTGCCTTCATCAGAAATTATTCTGAAACAAACAACTGTTAGGAGAAAGAACATGAACATACATACACAAAAAATAACAGGTCTGGCAGCGGTCATGATGATAGCTATCAATTTCGCCGTACCTTCATCAGCACATGCCGATAGAGGTCATCATCACCATAAGCATCACCACGGTCACCATCACAGGCATCATCATCACGATCATCATCACTATAACCATGTCGATGCTTACCTCTATAGTCAGCCGCGCGGCTATTATCAGCAATACTACCCGCAGCCTCAGTATAATTACAGTTACTATCCTCCGGCCCCGGTATATGCTATGCCCCCTCAAATGATGATGGGCATCAATACCGGAAACATGGACTTTATGTTACGCTTCTAACGTAAAAAAAAGCGGGCTTCGCAAACGGATCAGCAATGTCACCATTCGCCGCTTGAATTTTAAACTATTGGTGTGCAAGGAAGCAGTGTTATGAATGGATATCGGCAGGCGCTACTGATTACATTGATCATGATCGTGACAATGTCGGAAACAGTAGCAGGCCGGCCCAATGCGACCAGTGATCTTGGTAGCGCAAGTATTCCGGTTGATGGTATTTCCGAACAACGTGCGATGACAATCGCCAAACAGCATTTTAAAGGGCGTGTGCTGGCGATTAATCGAACCGATCATTTCTATCGCATCAAATTACTTAGCAATCAAGGTACGGTTCATACGATCCTGATCAATGTGACAGATGGTTCAGTCATCTCCATTCATTGAGCATCATGATCAACCGATGAACCAAGACATCAACCGTTATCGCCTTTGCGCGCCGCAGGAGGGCTAAATGCGCATTCTGGTTATTGAAGATGAACTGCGCTTACAGAATCAGATTCGGCAACAGCTGGAAGCGGCGGGATATATGGTCGACACCTGTGGTGATGGCGATGAAGGCCTCTTTCTTGCCACCGAATATCCGATCGACGCTGCCATTATCGATATCGGCCTGCCCGGGAAATCCGGTCTGGAAATTATCAAGGTGTTGCGGGAACGCGGCAGTCTGCTACCGATTCTGATTTTGACCGCGCGCAGTAGTTGGCAAGATAAAGTGACAGGTCTTGAAATGGGAGCAGACGATTACTTGACCAAACCATTCCAGATGGAGGAATTGCAAGCTCGAATGAAAGCTTTGCTGCGCCGTTCGACCGGTATTCCACAAACCTTGTTGAAATGCGGCCCCATTCATCTTGATGTGGCTTCTCAATGTGTGACCGTGAACGGTGAAATTATCGAGCTAACCTCATTTGAGTATCGTTTGCTTGAAGAACTGATTCGTCACCATGGAGAAGTCCTTTCCAAACATACATTAGCTGATTATCTGTATCCTCATGACGAGGATCGCGATAGTAACGTACTTGAAGTCATGGTGGGCCGCTTGCGGCGGAAACTTGATCCTGATGGCGTTTTAAATCCAATTGAAACGGTACGCGGTCGCGGTTATCGATTCACGTTGTCTTGCAGCTAATCCTTATGATGTCTCTGAATCAACGGGTTTTTTCCAGCGCGGTACTGGTGGTGTTGATTTTTATCGTCGGTATGGCATTGACCATGGATCGGGCTTTTTACGAAAGTGCCCGGTTAGGAGTCGAAGATCGCTTGTTTGCAAAGCTACTAATGATCATGGGCGATACCGAAGTTGAGGAATCGGGCGTTCTGGATGTATCTACCAATCTACTCGATGCGGAATTCGGTCACGTGAATTCGGATGCTTATGCATTCATTCTGGACCATGACAACGCCATTGTATGGCGATCTACCTCATCGTTGAGTGAACAAATCCCCGCAGTTCCTTTCCTCGCTCAAGGAGAAAAAAGATTTTCTCAAGTCCTGATTGAGGATAAACCGTACTTTATGTATAACTACCGAATCGGCTGGGAGACAGAGTCGCACGAATATCCGCTGACGTTCGGTGTCGTTATCAATACGGAATCGTTCGATGCTCAAATGGATCGTTATCGCGAAGACTTATGGGTCTGGCTCGGAATCATGGTGGTGCTGCTGCTGGCCATGCAGATGCTGGCTTTACGCTGGGGATTGCAGCCGCTTCGTAAAGTATCTGCCGAACTTGCTGCGATAGAATCAGGTCAGAAGGAAAATCTCAAAGGTATCTATCCCAGTGAACTCAAATTGCTGACTGATAGCATCAATTCATTGATCAATCACGAGCATAGACAGCAGAAACGCTATCGTAATGGTCTGGCCGATCTGGCGCATAGTCTCAAAACACCGCTTGCAGTTCTGCAAGGAGCGCTCAATAGTGACGAGGATGAGTCATCACGCCGCAATACCATTCGTGAACAAATTGAGCGCATGGATAACATCGTGCATTATCAATTGCGCCGAGCTGCGACCGCTGGCAGTTCGCTAGGCATGGGTATGATTATTTTGCTACCCATGGTTAATCGAATCATCATGACGGTCAAAATGGCTTATCGAAATAAGCATCCCGATATCAGCGTCGATATCGCAGATAATGTCGGATTACGCATTGATGAAGGGGATTTAATGGAATTGCTGGGTAATCTGATCGACAATGCATTTAAATGGTGCCGAACCAGTATTCGAATATCAGCAATATGTCAGGGAAATTGGGTAGAAATTCAGGTAAAAGACGATGGTCCCGGGATTCAATCGCATGAGATCGAACGAATAATGGAGCGAGGTGTGCGGGCGGATCAATCCACGCCTGGTCATGGTATTGGTCTGGCGATTGTGCGCGATATCATTCAAGTGTACGGTGGTGAATTGGCAATTCAAAATAATGATCCTTCAGGCGCCTGCATCACTCTGAGACTTAAGAAAAAATAAGCGCCTGGTGTACATTTCAATGTAATTTACGTTTTTACCAGCGTCCATATTCCGATCAGAATAAACCCTACACCGGCAATATATTGCAAATGTTTCGCGCTGATATGATCGGAAATGAAACCGCCAGCCAGAACGCCAATGGCTGACGTGGCAATCAGTGCCAATGAAGCCCCTACAAATACAGTCAGCTTGCTGACTTCTTTATCGGCAGCGAACAAAAGCGTTGCCAGTTGCGTTTTATCCCCTAATTCTGCAATAAAAACCGTCATAAATACGGTCAGCAACAGTGTGTAATTCATTTTAATCGAACCTCGGTCCATTCAGATGATGCTGAGATGTTATCAGTTCACTCTAAAAAGTGCATAACCGTAAAAAATTTTAAAGTTTTAGAGATCACATCCGAAATAAGTATGGGCCTCAATAGAGGTCGAGCATCAACAAATGACGCAAAAAACGTGCGCAAGCGTGACTAAAAGGGTAAAGCTATATGACCAACAAAGCAGAGCAAGTACTTTCGGGAGCTTCACAAAAAAAAATGAATGCTACCAAAGTGCTCGTTGTTATCGATAAGTACTTAGCTGGAAAAGCCTTAAAGAAAATACTGGAAGAATGGAATTACACCATTATTGGTGTTTGCAATGCAGGAAAGGAAGCTTTGATAAAAGCAAAAGAACTCAAGCCAGATCTCATTTTAACGGATATTGAATTAAAAGAATGTAACGGCATACGTTTAGCTGAACATCTAAATTCAAAATCTGATCAATCCAATCTCTGTATTTATTTCACCACGTATGCGACTGATTTGACAATGCAGCGCACACTCAATATGGCCAATGCGTTAGGTTACACAGTTAAATCCTCGACGGATAAATTCGCGCGAAATTTTGAAGGGAGTTTTTGCCGATATTTTGGTATCGATCAGGCGACGATTTATACAAAAAAGAAAGAACTTACCGCTCACCCAATTCGCGTGCTACTGGTTGATGACCAACAGATTGTATTGTGGGGACTAGAAAAACTGATCGGTAACGAACAGCCCACCATGGAAGTAGTGGGAACCGCAACCAATATTTCTGATGCTAAGCAATTGATTTCTGAAAAACACCCGGATATTGTTGTTTTCAATATTTCCTTAGGAGATGAAGATTGCATCAATCTGATTCCAGAATTCGCCCATAATGGCAGCACGCGAGTTGTTATTTTCACTGAAACCCAGGACAAGGAAATCATCGATCGTGCGGTGCTCAGTGGTGCGAGAGGTGTGGTCTATAAAAAGGAACCGATGCACACCATTGTGAGAGCTATTGAAAAAATTCACGATGGCGAGTTATGGCTTGACCGGGTTACGACAGGTCGAATTTTTCTGCAGAATTCCCGTGTGCGGGGAAAAATGAACCATGATGCAGATGCTGAAAAAATTTCCACTCTTACCCGGAAAGAATGCATGATTCTCAGAGCTTTCTCTGACGGTGTCGGAGGAGAACAGAATAAGCAAATTGCAGCAAGGTTATGCATGAGTGAACATACTTTGCGCAATCATTTAACTTCGATATTCAGTAAGCTAGGAATCAAAAACCGATTCAGTCTCTTTACCTACGCCAAACAGCATTTTCGACAACAAACGCCAGACTTGGCAAATCCTTCTCAGCTACCTTATCAAAGCTTTTCTCGCTAGTACTAAAAATACTTTGCAAGATATTGCGATAGGGTTAGATAAAGCAATCAATGGCAGTCACGAAGGTCGGACACAGGTTGAAAGCAAGTCGAGTTGTGCTTAAAAAAGTCTGAGCATCGCAAGCTGAAGAACTCGAACCCATTAATGCCATCAATCCTGTTTATACGGGAAATCGCTGATAAATTGGTACGATATGAAATTGAGACGAATGGAACGCACTGACCGAAAACTACCACGGAATGAAAAGGGAACGGGTACAGCGCAACGAAGCGGTTCGCTCGTGGAATTAATGAATCAGCAATCCCCTATAGTCTACCGGGTCAGACCCGCATAAAGTGCCGGTAGTTTCTCCGGTAGTCTTTCCACATGATCCACCACGAGATAATTACGTTCGCCGAAAATGCGCGAGACGTATTGGTCAGCACGCGGATCGAGGCTCATGCAGTAGGTCAGGATACCGGAGCGACCGGCTTCTTCCACGGCTTTTTTTGTGTCGTGGCGCAGGTATTGCGGATCACGGACATCCACATCGGCCGGCTCACCATCGGTGATGACCAGTAGTAGTTTCTTCGCTGATTTTTGCAATTTCAGGTAATGCGTAGCATGACGCATGGCTGCACCCATCCGAGTTGAAAGCTGTCCGGACATCCCAGCGAGTCTTGCTTTCGGGATTTCGTCGTAAGGTTGATCGAAATCCTTGAAGCGGAAATATTCCACATCATGCCGTCCGTCGGAGCAAAAGCCATGGATCGCAAACGGATCGCCGATTTTGTTGATGGCATTGGCAAGCAATACGGTGGCCTGGCGTGTCAGATCGAGCACGGAATAGTCGTGTCCGGCGACTTTTTCGTTGGTCGACTCGGACAGATCAAGCAGCACCAGCACGGAAATATCGCGCACTTTGCGAACTGAACGCATCATGATGCGCGGATCGGGCTGCATGCCCATGCGGATGTCGATCAGCGAGCGGATCGCAGCATTGATGTCGATTTCATCACCGTCCTCAAGCTTGCGAATGCGACGCGTACCTTGAGGCTGCATCGCATCGAGCAGAAATTTCATACGGGCGATTTCACGTTTGTATTGGTTAGCGATGTCATCAATGCATTGCATGTCGCCCAGTTTTGCGCGTTTTTCCTGTACCGTGGCCCAATCCGGGCGCTCCAATTGGATTTGATAATCCCATTCGGAATAGTGGTAGGGTGGAGAAACAGGTTCTTTCCCTTCCATGTCGTTGTACGAAACGCCCATGTCTTCGTACGGAAAGAATTCCGTGCTCATGACCCAGATTTCCTGTGCATCGTCTCCAGCGGTTTCAACCTCGATCTCGTTGGCGAATTCCATTACGTTGACGGATTTGCGCACTTGCTTCGGCGCATCATAACCAGCGGACACCGATTTGTTGAAATCGAATTCCTCAAACTCCCAGAAGTAGCGGTTGTCATCGCGATAGGGGGCCGTGAGTATATCGGTGCGTGGACTGTATGGAATCTTTTTGCCCATGAAGCTGTGCGCGAGCTGTACGCCGATGTCCCACGACGTTTTGTGGCTATGTAGCTGGTCTTTGGCTGCATTGAACAGTTTGCGACCTTCCAAGATCCATGTATCTTGGTCCTGGTAATCCGGGTCGAGCAGGGCGCGTGCTAGGCGATTCAGATAATCGCCCATCGACGCATTCATATCCGGCGTGGCGCTATGTAATACCGACCAGGTTTTGCGCAAACCGGGAAAGCGTCGGATCGACAGTTCCTCGATACGCGCATCTTCAATGACCGAAATCACAGCCATCTGCAATGGATTCAAACTTTCCGCGGAGATCGGCTGCTTGGTTTCGACCAGATGTGCGGCGGCATGCGCTGCTGCAGCGCGATAGACTTCGGTTGCCGATATATCGCCATAGGCATCGTAGGCATCGGGCAGGTGGATGAAATAGTGTTCGATGAATGGTTTGTAGCCTTCCCGGGTTTCAAAGTCGCCGGAGGTTGGTTTCATGAAAAAGTCGCGTCCCCACAGCGCGCGCAAATACATGTTGATACGGCGCTGTACGTCGACGAACAAGGTGCCTTTGCGTTCTTTCTGCAAAACCGCAAGCGATTCTTTTGATTCCAGCCCAAAATATTTGATTTGTTCTTCGTAGTCGGTGCGATGCGCATGCGCGCCCCACATGGCCCAGCGGCGCAGGCCACCGAGTGTCAGTTGCCCGAACAGGATGTCCAGTTTACCAAGCATCGGACGGATACCGCGCGGCGCCTGTGCGATCAGATTGTTGAGGAATTGTAGATAATTCTGGAACAGTTGCGCGTCACCCAGCCGTTTGGCCGCGGTTGGCGAGGTGGCCAGCACCAACTCGATGACTGCACCGGAAGTGCGCGAAGCGAGGCTCAATACCGATGTGGCCAAGTCCCCGATCACATCTTCGCCGATTTCCTTGGCGACCAGCGGGATTTCGTCGATCCAGCAATCGACCACACTGCGCCCGCGTCCCAGGCCACGGATAGCCGAAGCACCTTTCAAATAATTATCCAGGCCGCGCGGCGAAAAGATCTTGACCGCTTCTGGCCAGGCATGGTTGAGCAATTCAACCGATTCCGGCTCCAGATCCTCGAGCAATTCTTTGTAATCGTCCAGATTGATACTCATGGCAGCACCTGTTAATGAATTGAAATAAATCGATTATGAATTCCAGATTAATTGAAGAACGTGCTGACCGCTGCGTCCAATGCATCGCGCATGTCCGGATCGTCGGTGATCGGGCGTACCAGCGCCACACGGCAAGCAGCGTGAGCATCGACATTCTTGGCGATCAGACTGCCGGCATAAATCAGCATTCGGGTGGAAATGCCCTCATCCAGACCATGACCTTTCAGGTTACGCGCACGCTCGGCAATCGATACCAGTTTTTCAGCAACTTCAGTCGAAACACCAGATTCGTGCGCGACGATTTCGCTTTCGACGTCATGGTTCGGATAGTTGAAATCCAGCGCGCCAAAACGTTGTTTGGTTGATTGTTTCAGATCTTTCATCAGACTCTGATAGCCCGGGTTGTACGAAATGACGATCTGGAAATCCTTGTGCGCTTGAATTAATTCGCCTTTTTTTTCCAATGGCAGCACACGGCGGTTGTCGGTGAGGGGATGGATCACGACGGTGGTGTCTTGACGTGCTTCAACCACTTCATCCAGATAGCAGATCGCTCCATAGCGCGCAGCCACAGCCAGCGGTCCGTCCTGCCAGCGTGTGCCGCTGGCGTCCAGCAAAAAACGCCCAACCAGATCGGATGCAGTCATGTCTTCGTTACAGGCTACGGTAATGAGGGGTTTTTTCAGTTTCCATGCCATGTACTCGACAAAACGGGTCTTGCCACAGCCGGTTGGGCCTTTCAGCATCATGGGCATGCGAACCGAGTAGGCCGCTTCGTATAATTGCACCTCATCGGCTACCGGATGGTAATAAGGTTCTTTGGTGACACGATATTGTTCGATGATATCGCTCATGATGAGCTCCTGTAATAATTATCCAAGAAACATGCAGGGTCTAAATTTGGGTCAAAAAAAAACCCCCGCCCTGTTACAGGGATATGGGGGTTTCAGGGTTCGAAACCCGTTATGACTTATACGGTCTTGCCGCGGTATATCACCATGGCTGTACCTTGCGATTGGTTAAAATTATTGTAACCAATCAACCGAACATGATTATTCGGATTAGCTTTATGACATGCAGCAGCTTCTGTCAGGATCCGCTCTACATCGGTTTCGCCAAACATGGGTAGTTTCCACATATACCAGTAGGAATCCATGACATATTCCGGTTCTGTGTGTTCGATAGCTGGATTCCAGCCTTTGCTGATTAAATATTCTACTTGCTTCTTAATATCTTGGTCAGCCATCGCTGGCAGGTAGGAGAATGTCTCAAACTTACGGCTCGCTGGATCACTGACACGTGATTTGTAATCGATTACTTCACTCATTATTTATTCCTCATGCTTAGAGAGATGAAGAAGAAAAGCAGTGTTAATCATCGGCTCTTCTTCTTTAGTCATATATTGCTTACTTGTGGGCTACGTCGAGCTTGTCAACCGTATCAAACTCGAACTTAATTTCTTTCCATGTTTCCATGGCGATTTTTAGTTCGGGGCTGCTCTTTGCAGCTTTGGTTAGTATCGCTTTGCCTTCCTTCTCGATTTCAATACCTTGGTTACGTGCTTCCACGCAGGCTTCCAATGCCACGCGGTTAGCAGCAGCACCCGCAGCATTACCCCATGGGTGACCTAAGGTACCACCACCAAATTGCAAGCAGGCATCATCACCGAAAATAGCAACGAGTGCTGGCATATGCCACACGTGAATACCACCCGAAGCAACCGGAAATACACCTGGCATGGAACCCCAGTCCTGATCGAAGAACAGGCCGCGGCTGCGGTCTTCTTTGATGAACTTATCGCGCATGGTATCGATCCAGCCGAGAGTTGCCGCGCGGTCACCTTCCAGTTTGCCGACCACGGTGCCGGAATGCAGGTGATCGCCACCCGATAAACGCAGCACTTTGGTTAACACGCGGAAATGGATACCATGGTGCGGATTGCGATCGAGAACCGCATGCATCGCGCGATGTATGTGCAACAACATTCCGTTGTTGCGGCACCAGTTGGCAAGTCCCGTATTGGCTGTTAAACCACCAGTCAAATAGTCATGCATAATGATCGGTGCGCCCAATTCTTTGGCGAACTCTGCACGTTTGTACATTTCTTCAGGTGTAGGTGCTGTCACGTTCAGGTAATGGCCTTTACGTTCACCTGTTTCTCGTTCCGCTTTGTGCACGGCTTCCATAACGAACTGGAAGCGATCGTGCCAACGCATGAACGGCTGGCTGTTAACATTCTCGTCGTCTTTGGTCAGATCCAGACCGCCGCGTAGACATTCATACACGGCACGTCCATAATTCTTTGCGGACAGACCGAGTTTAGGTTTAATGGTACAACCTAACAGCGCGCGGCCATATTTGTTCAAACGATCCCGTTCCACCTGAATACCGGCAGGAGGTCCGCCACAGGTTTTGACGTAGGCAATCGGGAAACGAACATCCTCCAAGCGCAGTGCGCGTAATGCTTTAAAGCCAAACACGTTACCAACCAGCGAAGTCAATACGTTGACTACGGAGCCTTCTTCAAACAGATCGATCGGATAAGCCACGAAAGCATAGAAGCAGGTGTCATCGCCCGGTACGTCTTCAATCTTATAAGCACGCCCTTTGTAGTAATCCAGATCGGTCAACAGATCAGTCCATACTGTAGTCCAGGTACCTGTGGAAGACTCTGCAGCCACGGCAGCGGCTACTTCTTCACGCGGTACACCGGGTTGCGGCGTAATCTTGAAACATGCCAGAAGGTCGGTATCCAACGGTGTGTATTCGGGTGTCCAGTAGGTTTGCCGGTATTCTTTGACACCTGCGTTATATGTTTTTACTGCCATGATATTTTCTCCTATTAGATTCCACTCAACTCCAGCTAACTGATCAGACCGAAAAGAGGGGACATTGCATTACAAACATCAAACAATCACAACTTACAGCATGGAACGCACTATAGCGCTAATTATCTATAAGAACAAATCAGTAATTCTGATATTTATGATAAGGTTCTGGTTATGAAAATTTCTTTGAAAAACCATGTTGCATCTTACATTACGACAATTAAAAGTATTTGAATCGGTAGCGCGACACTTAAGCTATTCTCGTGCCGCGGATGAACTGCATCTGACTCAACCTGCTGTTTCAATGCAAATCAAGCAATTGGAAGACAATATCAGTTTACCGCTATTTGAACAACTTGGTAAACGAATTTATCTGACCGAAGCGGGGCGCGAGCTGTATCAATACAGCCGTGCCATCTCTCAGCAGTTAGCAGATATGGAAGTGGCTCTGGATGAGCTGAAGGGAATGGAACGTGGCAAATTAAACATTTCAGTCGTGACTACAGCAAATTATTTCGCGCCGCATTTATTGGCCAAATTTTGTCAACGATACCGCGGGGTGACTGTAAGTCTGAATGTTTCGAATCGCGAAACTGTCTTGAAGCAGTTATCTGACAATTTGATTGACCTTGCCATCATGGGACAACCACCGGAAGACTCGGATATCGATAGCGAGTCATTCATGGAAAACCCATTGGTGGTCATTGCCCCGCCCGATCATGCGCTGTGCAAGGAGCAGAATATTCCTGTCAAACGGTTGGAAAAAGAAATTTTTCTGGTGCGTGAATCCGGTTCCGGAACGCGAGGGGCTATGGAACGATTTTTTGCGCAACATCACATCAAAATCAAAAAAGGAATGGAAACGGATACCACCGAGGCCATCAAACAGGCAGTACAGGCTGGCATGGGATTGGGTATCATGTCCCGGCACACTGCAGAACTGGAACTTGAAACCAATCGATTGAAGGTGTTGGATGTCCAAGGTTTTCCGATCATCCGTTACTGGCATGTGGTGAATCGAAAAAATAAACGTTTATCCGGCGTGGCTCATGCTTTCAGGGAATTTTTATTGACAGAAGCTGAAAAGTTGCTGCACGAATCCAAAAAATAAATGAGTATGTGATAAAGATCACATTCATGGTGAATACTCTATGTCAGATTACCCTTACATTTCAATGATTATTTTATGACAGAATTCAACCATTACGGGGGAAAAGTGAATGATCAACCGAACATAGATCGTCGTGTTTATCTGATATGCAGTCTGTTATCGATCATGATTCTCGCGGTGGATTTCATTACTCCTCTCGGTGTTGCCAGCGGTGTACCCTATATCGTTGTGGTACTGATGTCGTTAAAATCGCCGGAGAAATACTTTACTTTGATTGTTGCGGTGGTCTGCACTTTGTTCGTTGGCATAGGATATTTAGGATCACCGCCGAGTTATGCGCCCACCTATCAAGTGATTGCGAATCGTGGATTATCCATTTTTGCAATTTGGATTACTGCACTCTTGGCACTGACACAGAAAGCAAAAACGGAAGAATTGCATCTTGAGCGGATAAAATATTTACAATCCCTCAAAGAATTGGAGATACAGCAGGAGAAACTGAAAATACTGAAAGCCACCATGAGAACAGTACAGGATGTCATGGGAAACTTTTTGAATAACCTGCAATATTTCAAAGGGCGAATCGATAAGCACAAGACGTTGTCACCCGAGGAAATCAATCAATTAAATGTACTGATTCACGATGCCTCATTGTGGCTGAATAAAATGGGAAATATGAATGAAGTCCGCGAAAAAAGAATGGCGGGTGATATGATAGGTATAGAATTAGAGCGAGTTTGGACGAATGACGATACAATCGCCAAATAAAAATATTTATTTACATATATCAATGTGAGAATGTAATGACAGGACAAGGATCTGGCGGCAATGTACTTGCAGCGGTATGTAGTTTCTTTATTCCCGGTCTGGGACAGTTAGTTCAAGGACGAATTTTGTCTGCGTTTTTATTTTTTTCAATTGCCGGAATCGGCTATTTCTTTGCGGTATTGATCATTCCGGCGGTCATTGGCGGCATTTTTCATCTTTGGTCCATTATCGATGCTGCGCGGTTTGTAGGTACCGATTAAAGCGTAGAAATCGGTTATTTTGTATCCCCGGCGGCTGCTTTTCTTCACGGTGATTATAACGTTAGCATCAAACTTGTAGGAATTTAAGATTCAGTTGTGATTCAGTTGTCTTCGTCATGTATCATCTACTTGTTTTAGCCTTTGTATCATGTCCTCATTTAAGAATTCTGTTCAAAAAGTTGGTTTCATTTCCCTGGGTTGTCCGAAAGCGCTGGTCGATTCCGAACATATCCTGACCCAATTGCGCGCCGAAGGTTATCAGATATCTCCGTCGTATGAAGACGCTGATCTGGTAGTCGTAAATACATGTGGATTCATCGATAGCGCCGTCGAGGAATCGCTGGACGCCATCGGTGAAGCGCTGGCCGAAAATGGCAAAGTCATTGTGACGGGCTGCCTTGGCGCCAGAGAAAATGGCGAAGTGGTTAAAAAAGCACATCCGCAGGTATTGGCAGTGACCGGGCCGCATGCGCTGCCCGAGGTGATGTCTGCGATTCATGCACATTTGCCCCAACCGCATGATCCGTTTACCAGTTTGATACCGCCGCAGGGAATACGTTTGACACCCAAGCATTACGCATACGTCAAAATTTCCGAAGGATGCAATCATCGCTGTACATTCTGCATTATTCCTTCGATGCGGGGTGATTTAGTGAGTCGTCCGATTCATCAGGTTCTGCAAGAGGCAGAACATTTGGTTGATGCCGGTGTCAAGGAACTGCTGATTATTTCCCAAGATACCAGCGCGTATGGGGTCGACGTGAAATATCGTACAGGTTTCTGGCAGGGCAGACCCATTAAGACCCGCTTGACTGAACTTGCTCAGGCGCTGGGTTCGTTCGGCGTCTGGGTGCGCTTGCATTATGTTTATCCTTACCCGCATGTGGATGAAGTGATTCCCTTAATGGCGGAAGGAAAAATTTTACCGTATCTCGATGTGCCGTTTCAGCACGCCAATGCGCGCGTACTAAAAGCGATGAAACGACCAGCAAGCGCAGAAAATAATCTGGCGCGGATTCGGCGATGGCGCCAGATTTGCCCTGACATCACCATTCGCAGCACATTCATTGTCGGTTTTCCGGGTGAGACCGAAGCGGAGTTTGAAGAGTTATTGGATTTCCTGCAGGAAGCTCAATTGGACCGGGTAGGATGTTTTGCTTATTCTCCCGTTGCAGGCGCCGCAGCCAATCAGTTGCCTGATCCTGTTCCCGAGCCGTTAAAAGAAGAGCGGCGGGCGCGCTTCATGCAATTGCAGGAAGACATCAGCCGACAACGACTCGCGTCCAAAATTGGGCAGCGAATGACCGTAATGATCGATGCGGTGACAGAACAGGGAGTTATCGCGCGAAGCAGCGCTGATGCGCCTGAGATCGATGGATTGGTTTACGTTGAGCACATAACCGATGGCTTGCCCGGAGATTTGATCGAAGTGGAGATCAAGGCTTCGGATGCGCATGATCTGTTCGCTACCGTGATCAAACAATAAGCAAAAGACTGATCATTGATCGGCAATGCGACGATCCTGGGATATTTTCTGCATCGTCATCGATAATTTTGGCGATATCGGGGTTTGCTGGCGTCTGGCCAGACAGCTCGCGGTTGAACATCACCAATCGGTGCGATTATGGGTGGATGATTTAGCCAGCTTTGCACCTATTGCCCATGATATCGATCCACAGTCCCATCGTCAGCGGCTGCATGATGTGGACATCTGCCTCTGGCAGCCATCTGCGATTGAAGATATCGAGCCGGCCGATGTTGTGATTGAAGCGTTTGGCTGTGAAATGTCCGAGTACTATGTGCAGAGGCTGGCCTTAAAAAGAACGCCGTATGTGTGGATCAATCTCGAGTATCTCAGTGCGGAATCCTGGGTGCCGCACTATCACGGATTATCTTCACCGCATCCTGTTCTGCCGCTGACCAAAACATTTTTCTTTCCCAGTTTTCTGCCGGGAACAGGAGGATTGCTGCGAGAACGTCATCTGATTTCGCACAGAAGATCTTTTGATGCAGAATCTGAACATGAATTTCTGCGGCGCCATGGCCTTCCTGAAAGAACATCCGCAGAAATTCGAGTTTCACTCTTCTGCTATGAGACTGCACCTGTAGAGAAACTGGTGCAGATCCTTTGTGAATCGACAGTGCCTGTATCGTTGTTTGTCCCTGAAGGTAACGTCGCTCTTCGGATCTCGACCTTTCTTGGGGAGAGGGTCTGTCATCAAAAAAAACTGCTGAGACAGGGTCATCTGACGGTGCAGATTTTTCCCTGGCTTGAGCAAGCCGAGTATGACCGATTGTTATGGAGTTGTGATATCAATATCGTACGAGGTGAAGATTCCTTCGTTCGGGCGCAATGGGCTGCCAAGCCGTTTGTTTGGACGATTTATCCACAAACGGAAGGCGCGCACTGGCATAAACTGGATGCATTTCTGTTGCATTACACCGCAGGGATGGAAACAGAAATGGCCGCGATGGTACAAACCTTATGGACTAGCTGGAACGGCAAAATTGATCTCAATCCCATCATTTGGATGAACTTCCTGGCGTTGCAAAAGTCTTTGATACAGCACAATAACGAATGGGTTGATCAACTGCTGAAACAGAGCGATTTGACATCCAATCTAGTGCAGTTTGTCGAAAATCGGCTATAATTCGCCGTTTGGAAATTGGGCATTGACGCGTTTCAATGCTTCATCTTGTTAATTATTTATTGGAATAGAACTACACTATGAAAACCGCAATGGAACTACGCTCAGGTAATGTCGTGATGATTGGCAATGATCCTATGGTCATACAACGGTCGGAATTTACCAAATCGGGCCGTAATGCCTCGGTGGTCAAGATGAAGCTGAAGAATTTGTTTTCCAGCACCACGACGGAAACGGTTTACAAAGCGGATGAAAAATTCGATCTGGTCGTGCTTGACAAAAAAGAATGCACTTACAGTTATTTTGCGGATCCTTTGTATGTATTCATGGATGCCGATTTCAATCAGATTGAAGTTGAAGCTGACAACATGCAAGATGTGCTCAATTACCTCATCGATGGTATGGAAGATGTCTGTCAGGTTACTTTTTATGAAGGCAAGGCAATTTCCGTGGAATTACCTAATTCGATTGTCCGCGAAGTGGAATATACCGAACCTGCTGTCAGAGGCGACACCACGGGCAAAATCATGAAGCCGGCGCGGTTGGTGGGATCAGGTTTTGAGATTCAAGTTCCCGCCTTTGTGGAAATTGGCGACAAAATTGATATTGATCCGCATACCAATGAATTCAGAAAGCGTGTTTGATGCATAGCAAGCATCCTTATAGGCTTTACCCAGGCGGCGCATAGCCGCCTTTTTGTTTTCTGGATACAATCTTTTTCGATTGTTCAAGAATGATGAGATCGCTATCAAATTCAAACAAAGGATTGCCTTCAGGAGAAAATCACCACCTCATCTGGTTTTTTTAGGTAAACGGAGTTCTTGACATGATGTTCTCGAGATTATTCAATGCCACAGCCATATTCATATTTCTGACTTCAACCTTTTTCATCCACACCGTTTAGGCGGAAAATTCTCAAACTGGCGCGTGGGCAATCGCTGCGCCGGCCCCGACATCTCTTACGGAAGTCGGTGTTGCTGCCATTGGAAGTAAGATGTATGTGTGGGCGGATTTAATAAACCCAATTTGCAGAATGCGTTGAATTTCGCCATTAGTAGTGACATCGAAGTCTACGATACTCATACGGATACCTGGTCGACTATCCAGTCACTACCCGAGACGGCATCATGCTGGCATTGCATCACTGAATGGCATGCTGTAAGTGATTGGCGGATTTACAAAATCACTATCCTCTATCTGGAGTGCGGTGGCCACCGTGTTCCAATTACAATTTGGCAACACTGGAGTGGCGACAGCTCGAACCGATGCCCACCGCTCGAGGCGCACTCGGGTTAGCGGTGCATCAGGATCGCTTATAAGCAATCGGTGGATATGATGGCGCACAGTTCAGGTGCAGTCTAAGTGTTTGATCCACAAATCAACACTTGGTCGCTGGGTTTATCTATGCCGACTCCACGGGATCATCTGTCAGTCGTACCTGTTGATGATCGAATCTATGCTATTGGTGGCCGCCCGGAACTGGATCATCACCGGAATATGGCGACGGTTGACGAATAGGATCCACAGGCTCAACAGTGGCGAGCGTGCCAATTTGCCAGAACCCCGAAGCGGTATCGCGGCGGACGTGATCAATGGATGGTTTGAGACCTTTGCAAAATAGCGTAAATTTTTTTGGAGCGTATTTCCCCGATTTATTTGTAAGTTACCGGGGATTTTTTGGTCAATTTTCTCCACACGAACAAGAAATATCCCTCAAAACCGGCTATTTCCGGTTGAAAGG
>CASDLT010000047.1 GCA_949281375.1 uncultured Nitrosomonas sp. | reverse complement strand
CTGTTAATCCGCAGGTCCCAGGTTCGAGCCCTGGTCGGGGAGCCAAACAATCAAAGACTTTTTCAATTAACCTCATTTCTTCCGCTTACCTAACGTGACATGGGGATTATTTCAACCAGGGATACAGCAAATTTCAGATTTTCTGTTGCATACCAATGTAAGGTAGAGCATTACTTAAATTGGAATTTGGGTTTCAAGGTCTGAATGTTAAAAGAGTTTTAGTAATTCCTGCTAATCACCACCACCCCTCCTAATTTCTGCTAAAACTGACAATCCGTTTGGTATCGTACAGATCAGTGTCTATGCTGATCATATGATTTCATCATGAATGTTTGAAAAAATAATCGCTTCGAAAATTTACACTAAATCCAGCGGGGAAATTTTGATTATGAAAGAGATGATTCTATTGATCCTGGTAAGCTGCTTAAGCCTATCCTTCATTTCGTTCAGTGTATTAGCCGGGATGGAAAATTATTTGCATGAGGCAATGAAACACACGCAAGCTGCGATGTCGTCGACCAATGAAAAGGCCATCGTACAGCATGCAACGCAAGCAATCACTCAAGCCAATGCCGCGAAAGATGAGCAAAAGTATCAAGAAGATAAAAATTTCATCGACGAAGGGCTGAGGTCTTTGGATGAGACTGTAAATAAAGGTCGCAAAGGAGAAGTCGAAGCGGCCCAGGAAGCAGCGAGAAAAGCTTTCGAGCATTTCAAAAACGCATCATCAACTCTTCCCCGCGCTCCCCATTGAGCATTAAATTGTGAAGCTTGTGTTGAAACTGCCCAGATATTGCGCAAATCGGAACGATACGTACAGATCAGTGCCATGTAAAGATCAGCTCCGTGTTTGCTGGTCCCCATCTGCACCTGTAAATGGATCACCTGCCTTCGCAGCCACATCCATCGCAAGACGCTGGAGCTGATCGGTTTCGTCAAGTCCCTGCAGAAAACGGGTTGGTATAGCCGACAGCCCAACCTGAGCGCCAACGAGCGCGCCTGTCAGAACAGCGCGTGCCTGATTTTCACCGCCGCCATTCACGGCATGCAGCACAGCCGATTCAAAATCGCCTGAAAAGCGGGCTGAAAGATGATAGGCGGCGGGAAGCTGGTGATAAATGGCGCAGGTCATGCCATAAACCATGGAGACTTTCCAGGCCGGTTCTATGCGGACATCGGGATCGACAGCGGCGCCCGCGACATAGGAGGGGGTAAGCAACGCATCGGGCGAGATAAAATACCCGCTTTCCAGTGGTCGATCCTTCTGTGGCGGCTGCATATCCGTATGCGCCATCGTATGGAACGGCAATTTTCTCGCCCTTGCCAAACGCATAAGTTTGCCGGAAAGTTCGCCGTCGAGCTTGTGTCCTTGCACTAACAATCCCAGCACTGCCCCATATGCGACAGTTAAAGCAACAACGGTTTCGTCATTCTGAGTCAGGCGGGTATTGCTGGCGATGGCAGCAGCCATGTCCTGAGGCTGAAAAGCATACCGGACTGCCAGGGCGAGCGTTCTTCCTATCGCCTCGGTAGTGTCGGCCGGCCCTCCCGTTTGCACCCCCCAAGGCAGGATTTGTTGGACATGTTTGCGCCAGGCGTCGCGCATCGACTGTTGAGTATATCCTCCCGGGCCATTGACAGGCATGCCGTTGAGCAACGGAAATATTTCCTCGTCCATTCGCCGGCAAAAATCCGCTTCATCATAGCCGCCCTGCTCGATGAGCGAACTTAGCATCAGGCGCAGAATGATACCGCCCTGTGAGAGCTGGCCTGCTTTGAGTTCGCTGTGATAACGGCCCGGTTTGGGATCGGTATACGTCGTGATCCAGTCGCCATAATCGCGGCGGAGCGCCGCTAGATCATAATACCAATGAGGGCCGACACCCAACGCATCACCAATGAAAGCGCCCATGATAGCTCCGGCAGCACGATTTTCGATATCAGAGTTTTGAGTAAAAATACCGGCCATATCCTGATCCTCCGTTGGTTAGTCTCATGATTCTGAAATGCCAAGCGCGCGAATCACCTATCAGGATTGACATCATTTTAGCCGTTAGTTTCCATCAAACTCCAAATAAATATTAGTGTCTCACGATGAGGAACACGTAACGCAAAGCAGGAACAAATCTTCAACGCTCAACGTAATGGTCACTACGTTAATAGAAAAAAATATTTTAGATACGTCATGGAATTGGGCCGCAAACTTGATATGGTCTACCATGAGGAATGAGATTTAAACCGGTCTTGTTGAAAATTGCCAACTTTCTAAAAACGAAATACGTTTTGGTACTTGTCCGTCAGATTATTCAAGATATTTTTCATTGATCTAGCTGCAGGCCGCTCTACCGCAATATGGATCAAGAATGCCAGCAGCACCATACCCATGACCAGACTCCAGAATAAAACTTCTGGGTCAGCGTGAGTATAGGTCAAGTTAAAAATCATAAAACCCAGATTTTGATGCAATAGATAGAGCGGATACGTCATTGCACCCAGCCAAACCCAGCTTATACGCCCGAACATGCCGGTTTTATTGCCTGCAATCATTCCCATGATCACAAAAAACACACTCACAATCACGGCTATGACTATGGGATTCAAATCATTTTGAATACGAATTTCGAATTCATGCACATCGACTGTCGACTGATACACAGCACAAAGCCACGCTGCCCCGATCATCAAACCCCGCTTCCAGCTCATGCCGCGATGCCAGATAAAAAAGAATGCAGCACCGCCGATAAAATGGGCGGCATATCCATCCAGCAATATAAAATAAAAAAGGGACAGTGGATATTCTGGATCAATTAATAACACGATCGTAATCGCCAGCCACAAAGAAAATAAAAGCTCGATCTGCTGAATTTTGCCCAATAGCAGCACCAGCGCTACCAAGGCATAGAATTTCAACTCTACAAACAGTGACCAGTACACATTATCGATTGGCTCTACATCCATGAAACCGCTCAGCATCGTCATATTGACAAGATATTGACTGAAGGTTGCCTCATATTCCGTTAATCCCATGAACAGAATGGCAACGAATGTGATAGTGCAGCAGATCCAGAAAGCCGGGTAGAGCCGCACGACTCTGGAAATGACGAAATGCCGCAAACTTCCGCTAGAAGCGGTCATCAAAATGACGAATCCGCTGATCATGAAAAATAGATCTACACCCAAGTAGCCATATTTAAATATCGAAGAAAGCAACGGATACGGCGCGATCGTTTGATGATTTATCGCAAAACCGATCAGTGAATAATGATGAAAAACAACCGCTAATGCAGCAAGAAATCTCAGCAGATCTAACGCATTCACCCTGCTGTGTTTGTCACCGGATAGGATCACATTATCTAACTCTGTGAAAATTGCGCTGATGCTAAGAATGAGCACGTGGGAAAACAACATCCGTCAAATTCGATAATTCGAATGTTCATATTGAAAATTCTGAACAAAGTCAATTTGAATTGCATATCTGCGGATTGAATATAGGAATCGTTTTCGTTCTGCTGATAATGTCAGAAATAATCCAAGTAATCTACCAGCCGCGATGATAAATTTTAAAAAATTTGTTGCTTCAGCTGATGGTATCAATCCACCACCGTCCAATCTTGCTTTTACCGGTAATTGAGCTATGTTGGACACCAAGAGTTTTTCTCAGATTTATCTTGTTCTAAACCAAAATAAGCGGTCACACCTTATAATTCAGCCTGACGCCACGTTCTGAATTCCTGTTCGTTAATCCGAGAGACTCAACGAATCGTGTCATTTCATTATTTTCACTCTTCAGGGAAAGGCTTTTCTTTACCCGAAACCCCTAAAAGGATGCAAGGAAACCAATATGACCCATCCCTATCGTCAGCATCGCCGCATACTCGTCGCGAGTTTGGTCGGAACGGCGGTTGAGTTTTACGATTTCTACATTTATGCAACGGCGGCGGCGCTGATATTCGGGCCGCTATTTTTCCCGGCCAGTTCTCCGGCGGCGCAATTAATGCTGTCATTCATGAGTTTTGGCCTGGCTTTCATCGCCCGCCCCTTTGGTGCCATATTGTTCGGTCATTTTGGCGACCGGATCGGAAGGAAATCGACTTTGGTTGCGTCGCTGATGCTGATGGGAGTGTCGACCTTGTTGATCGCGTTCCTGCCGACGTATGCAATGGTGGGTTGGGTGGCTCCGCTGTTGTTATGCATCTTGCGCTTCGGTCAAGGACTGGGTCTTGGCGGAGAATGGGGAGGCGCAGCCTTGCTGGCAGTTGAAAACGCTCCGCCGGGATGGCGGGCACGATTCGGCATGGTTCCTCAACTGGGCGCGCCGGTTGGGTTCATTGCGGCCAATGGATTATTCCTGTTGATCGGCATGGGATTGACAGACGCGGAGTTTACCGCATGGGGCTGGCGTATTCCGTTTCTGGCCAGCGCCATTCTGGTCGGACTTGGTTTGTGGGTGCGCCTGAAGATCAATGAAACGCCGGAATTTGCGCAGGCGCTGGCCCAGGAACCTCCTGTCCCAATCCCTATCGGCGAACTATTCCGGAATCATGCGCTCGCCACATTCGCCGGAACGTTCGCAGTGGTCGCGTGTTTTGCAATTTTTTACCTGTCGACCGCTTTTGCACTCGCTCATGGCACCACTACCCTGGAATACCAACGTGAGGTTTTTCTATCCGTTCAACTGGCCGCAATCCTATTCCTGGTGCTCGGTATCATTCTCTCGGGAGTACGCGCCGATGCGACCAATGCAGCAAAGGTTCTGACATGGGGATGTGCCGCGACCATCGGTCTGGGGGTTGTATTTGGGCCGCTTCTGGGTTCAGGATCGTTATGGCAGGTTTGGGTTGCCCTCTCACTCGCGCTGTTCATTATGGGCTTCGTCTACGGTCCACTTGGCGCGTGGCTGCCATCGCTATTTCCAGCGCGTGTACGATACACCGGCGCATCGGTGGCTTTTAATGCAGGCGGCATATTGGGTGGAGCAATGGCTCCGATCGCTGCCCAAGCGCTCAGCGAACTCGGAGGCACATCACTCGTTGGCCTTTATCTGACGATTGCAGGGGTGTTGAGTCTGGGTGGACTGATACTTGCTCGACAGCGTACCATTCAGTGAGTCGAATTGAACAAGCTCAGTTTTCGTTTAAAAACTGAGCTTTCGAAAGGATTGTGAACTCCGCCACCTCATTCTCTATCGCTCCCACGAAGAAATTCACTGAGTGCGTTTGGGAATCGAGGCTGGAGGGACTCATCAAGCTGTATGAAGATTGGATGCTTGTTTGCCTTTTTTACCTTCAGTCACTTCGAAGGATACCCTCTGTCCTTCTTGCAGTGTTTTGTATCCCGTCGAACTGATCGCTGAGAAATGCACGAATAAGTCTTCTCCTCCATTATCGGGAGTAACAAAACCAAATCCTTTTGTTTCATTGAACCATTTTACTGTGCCCGTTGCCATGTGCTCGTTCCTTTTAAATAAATATAAACTATTCGCCGTGCTATTTGAATCAAAGTATTCACATGGAATTCGTGACAACTACTAGCCGTTAATCAAATGCAAAAACTTAGAATCAAAATTGGATGCTATATATTTTTGATTGGGTATTCTGTACGTTAGCGAACGGATGAGTTGGTTTTTGGCAAGCACAAAAGAGTACGTTACGAATCATTCGATCCATTGCACTGCAGAAATTATTACTCATGAAATACAATCAGCAGTGAGGATCGTATTTCATTGATCACATAATTCAAAAAAACAACCTGAAATCCAGCAAGATCCTACGAGCGAATACCGTGATTCGGATTCCAACAGTTTTCTTGACAGTGAACGACAATACCTCTTATGGTTGTCAGAGATTGTGATTCAACCAACAAGGAACATTTTTCGAATGAACGCTGATCATCATGGATACTGCCGGCTTGACTGCATACCCATCGAAGCTGGGTCATGAGTCGGCACATCATCATTCTGGCTGATCCAGATGCGGCTCAACGGTGGGCCTATCGTCAAATTTTGCTGAGTGGCGGCTTTGAGGTGATCGAAGTGGAATCGGCCGATGAAGTATCGACCTGTCTACGATCTCAACAGCCCGCTCTGGTCGTGTTCAGCATGAGGCTGTGGCAAGGTTCCCTACGTTGCCACCAGTGGACACCCCCCCTCGCGGCAACTTTGATTCCTTCCTTGTTGCTGGTTCCGGAGGGTTTTCCGGATGATTTTCCCAAAGATATCGCCGATGGCCATCTGGTCGAACCCGTCGCCGACACTGAACTGATTGCTTATGTGCGCGTCTTGCTGCGCCTGAGTGTTTCGGTTAACGGTGGATATGCAGACATTGCCGAGCGGAAACGCACCGAAGCGAATTTCGCTTTCCTAACCGAAGTGAGCCACGATCTCGCCGGATTGGCCAGTATTGAAGAAACCATGAATCTGCTAGCGAAAAAAATCGGCACGCACTTTGATGCCTCGGTGTGCGCGTTTGGCGAAATCAATGAAGCACAACAATATGTCACCATTGCCCATGAATGGAAACAGACGCATTTACCGAGCTGGAAAGGCGTCCACCGCATCAGCAATTATCACAATGAAGATTTCCGGCAAACGTGTCAGGCAGGAGAAATCTACATCGTGGACGATGCATTCAATGATGGCCGCACCAATGCCGAGCAGATGAAAGCGTTCTCTATCGGCTCATTTGTCAACGTTCCCCTGTTGCGTGAAAAGCAATGGCGTTATCAATTCACGCTTGCCGATACTCTGCCACGCCACTGGCACGACAATGAAATCGAGCTGATGCGCGAACTCATCACGCGCATCTGGTTACGCCTGGAGCGGGTGCGCGCCGAACAAACCCGTGAGAGATCCGAAGAAAAATACCGCACCTTGTTCAATTCAATTGATGAAGGATTCTGCACGATTGAAGTGTTATTCGACGAGCAGGGCGAAGCAGTCGATTACCGCTTTATCGAAACGAATCCGGCTTTCCTGCGGCATACCGGACTGGATAATGTAGTTGGCAAAAGGGTGCGGGAATATCTCCCCGACCACGAAGAATTCTGGTTCAAAACCTATGGTTACATTGCCCAAACGGGCAAAGCAAAACGCTTTGAACACGCAGCCGCCGCCCTCGAAAAATTCTACGATGTCTATGCTTTTCGCGTCGGCTTGCCTGGCAAGAATCGAGTCGCGATCATATTCAATGACATCAGTGAACGCAAACGCGCCGAGACGGCCTTCAAGTGGAGCGCCAGCCGTGACGAATTGCTCTCCCATACCGCAGCCCGACTGCTTGAAAGCGAAGATCCCCAGAGCCTGATCAATAATTTGTGTAAAAACGTGATGGCATTCTTGGATTGCCAGGTATTCTTTAATTTTTTGGCTAGTAAAGAAGAAAAACGGCTGCATCTGAATGCGTACGGAGGTATTACCGAGCCACAAGCAAATACCATCGAATGGTTGGATTTTGGCGGATCAGTCTGCGGTTGCGTTGCCCGGGATCCCCATCCTATTGTAACCGAAGATATTGCCCTTTGCTGTGATGCACGCGCCGAGCTAGTCAGATCCTGCGGCGTGCAGGCCTATTGTTGTCACCCGCTGCTGGTGCAGGGAGAAATGATCGGCACGCTGTCGTTCGGCACCCTGACTCGTTCCCGCTTCAATGCCGAAGAAATCGCTGTGATGAGAGCTGTAGCCAATCTGGTCGCCATCGCCCTGCATCGGATCGAAACGCAGCAAGCGCTACGGGAAAGCGAAGAGCATTTCGCCAATTTCATGCAAAGACTGCCCGGACTCGCCTGGATCAAGGATGTTCAGGGTCATTACGTCTATGCCAATGACGCGGCTGTGCAAGCCTTTCGTGTATCCCGGACGGAATTGTACGGCAAGGCCGACAATGAGATTTTTCCGGCTGATACCGCCGCGCAATTCCGCGCACACGACCAAAAGGTGTTGGCCAGCATGACTGCTTTGGCGGTAGTCGAAACCCTGGAACACGCTGACGGAATTATGCATCACTCGCTGGTCAGCAAATTTCCGCTGTATGATTCGGAAAAAAGAGTGAAAGGCACCGGCGGTGTCGCGATCGATATCACCGAGCGCGTACAGGCTGAACAGCAGCTCCGCAAGGTGACACAAAAACTGCGCGATGCCGACCGCAGCAAGGACGAGTTCCTGGCGACGCTCGCGCATGAATTGCGAAATCCGCTGGCCCCGATCAGCAATGGCTTGCATATTCTTCAATTACCGTCGGTGAACAACGAAACCATCGACAAAATATATGCGATGATGCAGCGCCAGGTACATCATCTGATCCGACTGGTTGATGATCTCATGGAAGTGTCGCGGATCACCCGCGGCAAGATTGAGTTGCATCGGCAGCCGATCAATCTGGCCGACGTCATTCAAAGCGCCATTGAGACCAGCGGGCCATTGATCGACGCAGCACGCCATCAGATTCAGATCAGCCTTCCGGCCGAACCGATCATTCTTTACGCGGATCAAGTACGGCTGACGCAAGTATTTGCCAATTTGCTAAATAACGCCGCCAAATATACGCATGAAGAAGGTCAAATTCAATTGAGCGCAAAACGTGATGGATCTTCCGCCGTCATATCAATCCGTGACAATGGCATGGGCATTCCGACCGAGATGCTAACGAAAGTGTTTGATTTGTTCACACAGGCAGATCGAACATACCACCGCTCGCAAGGTGGGCTGGGCATCGGTCTCACATTGGTGCAACACCTCGTCAATATGCACGGAGGCAGTGTTGATGCTGACAGCAACGGTCCCGGCACGGGAAGCGAGTTTGTGGTGCGGCTGCCCTTGGTAGCAAACGATTCGACGGCTGACAAAATTCCACTGGCTCATCCGGCTGATGTCATCGGCCCACAACGCATTCTGGTCGTCGACGATAACCGTGATGCAGCCGATAGCATCGCAACGCTGCTCAGCCAACTGAACGCTAAAGTTGCGATCGTCCATGACGGCACTTCCGCGCTCGACATCATCGATACGTTTAGGCCCTCGGTCATTTTATTGGATATTGGGATGCCGGGTATGGACGGTTTTGAGCTTGCGCGGCGCATCAGGCAAAGCCCGGAAGGCCGTCAAATGACATTGATCGCGCTGACCGGCTGGGGTCAGGAGGAAGACAGACGACAATCCCAGCAAGCCGATATTGATCACCACCTCATTAAACCCGTTGATGTGCTCTCGCTGAAAAAATTACTGAGTACCTCGCCAGAAGTTGCGGTCGCCGATCGCGCAACGCCAGATTGAGTCATGAATGCTCATGAATGAAAACGACTCATGGGATCGTGGTAAGCGCTGCATCTGTTCGTTATCAGACATAAGTTGACTCAACCATTCAGGTTAAAAAGCACTCCGAAACGGTGACAACATCTTTGCGGGGTTGCGGGGTTTCATTGTTCTCCAATCGATGACTTCGAGACCGCATCATGATCCACTTCAGACTATCTCAATCAGTGGCATCGGCACCATATTTTCATTAAGAAGTATGTCGCTGGCTGATTCGCTGGCGGAATCCAGCCGGCCCACGCAAAATGATCCATCACAATCTCACTTCCCGCGCCGTCTCCAGATTTTCCGCCAGACCAAGAAGAACGTCGTTACACGAAGGAAGGCAATTCAAGCAGTCCGCCACCGGTCGATTCATCAACCCATCATGGACCTTTCGAACTAAAAGCAATCAATTCTTCCTCACCCATACAGAAAAAAATCGATTAAAAATATCCTGGATTATTGGGCTGGTTACAAACCAGCTGCAGCAGTTAGGGACAATTGTCTCCCGGCTCTGAATCAGGTTCAATCTCGGACAGCGCTTTGCAACCATAGGGCGTTGTCTCCCAATCCAGCAACTCAAGATCATCGTCAGGTTCCAAAGGAGCCGATCAAATATGGGCTGCAGTTTCAACTCGGGCTCCCAAAGCTCAGATCATCAGGTTCCGAGACAGTGGGTTATTAATGACCCATTTATATTTCATCCTGTTGAGGAGTACCTATCATGACTACTGAAAACAAGGATCATGAGCAACATCGACGATGATACGATCCCCCGGGATTCAATGGAGGACGTTCAAGTTGACTTCACTTTATATAATAAAGACGAAGAAACAAAGATCAAAAAAATAAAAACGGCGGTTAAAAGCTTGATGAGCACAATGACAAAAAGTAACAAAACCGCTGTACCCGCGAGTTTTAATTTTTCCCCTGAAAAATTCCTGCCCAGCAAATACCATTCGATAAGGTTTCATAAAATCCAATGCAACCGAAACGATAGGGCATTTATCGCAATCACTTTTGTTGAAGTGAAGGGAGTATGTTCTTACGCAGTTTACTTTACCAAATGTATCTGTTGATACTTTTGTGTAACGCGATATAGAGCATCAGCCACCAAATATCACATAGCCAACGCCGGTATTGGGAATGGCGCCATCACCGAAAGGTGCACCGATAATCACATCAGCAAAACCATCATCATTGATATCTCCGACACTACCGACCGATTTGCCCAACGAATCACCCACGGCAATTCCGTTCAACGCAAAACCTTCATCATTACTCAGTTCTTCAATATTGATTGAAGCACTGAAACCAGACGATTTGCCAAACACCACATAGCCAGCGCCGGAATCCTGGCCATTCGGATCGGCTGCATAGGCACCAATAATCAAATCGTCATTCCCATCGCCATTGAAATCTCCTGCAGCACTCACGGCTCTGCCGAATAATTCTCCCGCGATGCCGCGCTCCAGGCGAAAACCATTCGTGCCGTCCAGATCCGTTAAATTGACGGTAGCGTCAAAACCGGTATCCTTGCCAAATACTACATAGGCTGCCCCGGAATATTCGCCGCTCGCACCGGAGCTTCTGGCGCCGATAAGCACATCATCAAAGCCGTCGCCATTAACATCACCGGCGTTATCCACTGAATAGCCTGCTTCATCGCCTTCAGCTTCGCCTTCAATGCTGAATCCATTATTGCCGTCCAAGTTCGCTGTATTAATTACTGCATCAAAACCTGACGATTTGCCAAACACGACATAACTCGTGCCTGCGCCTCCACTATAGGAGCCGACAATCAAATCATCAAAGCCGTCACCGTTGACATCTCCAGCACTAACGCCATTGCCGAAGGATGAACCGGAGATAGCTCCGTCGATTCTGAAACCATTACTGCCATTCAAACTGGAAACATCGAGATCGGCATCGAAAACGCTGGTTTTACCGAATATCACGAAACTGCTACCAGCGTTCTCGCCATTGGGATTGTCCTTAAGTGGGGCACCGATAATAAAATCATCAATTCCATCGCCATTGACATCGCCTGCACTGTCCATCGACCACCCCAGCAGCACATCTTCTTCATCGACTTTAACGCGAAATCCATTGCCGCCATCCAAACTCGACAGATCCATCGTGGCATTGAAATCTGATGCTTTGCCAAACACGACATATGTATAGCCGATGTCCTTAGACGGAACATCCGATAATGGCGCGCCTATCAGCAAATCATCAAACCCATCGTCATTGATATCGCCGGCGCTGCCAACTGCCTGACCGGCAGCATCTCCACCGGCCACGCCATTGATGCGAAAACCATTATTGCCGTCTAGGCTCGATAAAGCCAATGTCGAGTTAAAGCCGGATGACTTTCCAAAAACGACGAAACTGTTGCCGGAATAAAAATCATCAAAATTATGCGGCGCACCGATGATCAGATCATCAAAGCCATCACCATTGATGTCGCCTGCGCTACCTACGAACTCACCAGTATCGTCACTGGTGCCGACGCCATCCAAACGAAAACCATTCGTCCCGTTCAGGTCAACCAGATTGATCGCACCTCCCGAATTGTTCAGAAGGTTATCAATCGCTTTCTTGGCAATTGCAACTGACGCCGCATCAGCAGTCACTCCCCGCAGGGTTTGCTGAAGCGTTGCCAAATTGGTCGATGAACCCGCCTTTTCGATCGAATAATAACGCGATACCTCAATGCGGTTATCGAATAAAGCTGCAGCGCCTCCCCACATCGGATGAGAATGATCGATACCATCGAGGGTCGTGATCGCCCAGTCGATCATCTGCCCGAAGGTCTGACCGGAAGCTTGCTGAGAAAGAATGTAATCTACTGCGCCAGCTTTCTCATCGTCGGAGACACTGTCACTCAGAAGATTATCTGCTAGCTTGCCGGCATTGACGGTGTTATAAGCCAATGCAGCCTCTCCCCAGTCGGCATCAGACAAAGAGAAGCCCGACAGCAGACTGGTAACCTCAGCAATGATGTCGGCCTGCGTTGCGCCATCATTCATACGGCTGACGATATAGTCTGCAGCGATCGCCTTATTGTCCTCTGATGCACGGTCTGCAATCAAATCCTCGAGAAAGGCTTCTGCAAATGCCGCCGGAGTCAAATCACCGTCGTAGCTTTTGCCCGAAAATAATTCATTTGCTGCCAGGGATTGCGCAATACTGGCCAACGATTGCCCGGCTTCCAATTGATTACCCAACGCTCCAAAGTAAATTGCACCAGGCGATGCGTTGAACATCGCCTGGGCCAGTTGGAGGAGGGAAGTTTGTTGTTGTTCTGTCAGTGCCATTACGAAATTACCTTGTTTTTAAGAGTATAAAAAACGAACTAAGGTTGGGGCCATACTTGAGCGCCATTGAATTGAATCGGCATATCGCGATCTACCTGGGCAGCCGAAGGTCGTACCGAGATTTGCTGACCAACGCCGCCGCACGATTCAGGTAGCGGATTGGCCGTCAAGTCCCGAGAAATTGTGAAAAAAACCGGGAAATCGAATGCATGTCCTCCGGGAGTGCCATCATATTTTGATCCCACGGCAGGCACCCACAGACTCACGGAATTATCAGCATTGATGTTATCAACTGTCGTGATTTTGCAAATATCGGCTGCGGCAACGGCAAAGCGTATCGTCTGCGCGCAGGATTCCGGATTGATCCGCACTGCGCTGCTCACGAATGCGATTCGCCCATACAAATGGGAAGCAACGGTTCTACCCCCACCCGCCCAAAATCCCACTACATTGCCATTGGAATCCCGTTTCACATCCTGTTCACTGAAAACCGACCGATCTTGATACAACTGAATGGAGTTTCCCCAATTGGTGACAAAATCATTCAATGTACCCGTATGGGGATTGCCATTCACGGCAATGGTTGAATCCAAGCCATCCGGAAACACAACACTTGCGCCCATTACTGCATTTTCGCCACATCCATGGGTAATGACCAGAAAGTTTTCTGATTTCTTGCCTTCTGTGATCTGCGCTGGTTCGATCACGGTATGCGCAAGCGCATTCTGATGAAAAATCCCTATAAATAAGGTCAACATCAGAAAGTGATTGACAAGAACTCGTGAAAAGATATCGGTATGCATGATTTGACCTCAGTGGAAAATTTTTTTTTATGACATTCGAATAGCAAGAAGAACTGCACGCAACAGCTATCAAGATATGAAGAAGACAAGACACAACATTATTTGCGAAATACCTGCTACTCAACTAATAGCGAAATATTATCTGTGATCGATTTATTGTTAACAATGTGACAAATTGTCGCAGCCTCATTGTAGGGAACGAAGAATACTTGTATGAATGGGATTAAGGTCAAACCAACGAAAAAATATCGTGCACCGGCACTTGTAGACAATTAATCAGCTTTTCTTTCAATGATCCCCCGGATGAGCTGTTAATTTCAAGCTGAATTACTGTGCTTTATAGCGGGAATATTATCAGCGATTCATCGCAACTGGTGTAAGCTCACTGGCACGATCACGATAACAGCAACCGAACCATCAATTCACTCATTCGCTGATCGACCCGTCAATGCGGCAAATTGCCACATGCGACAATTAGTCGCATTGATTTGTCACTGGTCATCAATCAGCATAATGACCGGGTTTGAGCCTCAGCCTTATATCTGGAATATTTCGGAAAATCAGATTCTAACAAAGCGCTCTCATACGCTGCACATTTTTCTAACCAAGACAAATAGAAACACAGAGAAGCGTTATCGATCTATTTTTAACTCAAGGAATACTAATGAAGAACTCCATAACACTGCACATTGCAGTAGGCGCTGTGTCAGCATTACTCATGACCAACGCCCAATCTCACATGTTCACGAACTTTCCGGTATATGACCGCGGTGGACTTTATGAACAAAGCAAGGAGGCCGAGTGGCCTTATTATAAGGACGGTGCATTCGGCCCGGTCAGATTCAATGTGCAACATGCCTGCGGGCATACCGATGGATCGGTGGTTGCTACCAAGCAAGTGGCGGTGGTGATTCCCACCAGCACGACGGTTAAACGCGTCAACACAACATTATCAGGTCCATGGAATTTCCCTAATTTCGAACCTGCCTATCAGGAGACCGGCCCCGCTTCTCCGGATGCCAATGGCTATGATTGGGCCGTTCAGTTTGTAAAACCCCATGCTCATGCGGCCTTTGGCAAGGTCTATCCGATCATGGGCAAAACTTCGACCGGTGAAGATATTCCGCGAGCGATCATCTGGGTCGGCGATCACCCAGACTCGAATGACGCTGATTTGATATCCACTATGTTCTTCCCGGAAATCCCGGCCGCTTCATGCGTAAAGGAAGTTCAGTATTTCTTCCCTTCCGCACAATTCTGCAATACTGTCGGACAACCCAACTCGGTCTCAGGGTGGCTACTCGGAACCACTAACGAATGGCCCAAAGAGATGCTCGGCGAATCCACAGTACAGTGGTCACTGACGATCAGCATGTTGCGCGATCTTAAAACCAAGCCATTGCCCAGCAACTGCGGCACTGGTGAAACCATAGGGATTTATCCTTCACGGGAAGATATCGATCACTACTTGAAGCCAGTATCGATGGACAGAAAAGGACATGGAATTCAACAGAAAAGTGTGGAATGGTGGCTCAAACAGCGCCAAAAGCATGATAATGATTAAAAACTGCAGCTAGAAGCAAAAACTCAACTCATTATAGCTCTGGCTTAGATAGCGATGATGTTGAGCAAGCATGGAATTTTTTTGGGAAAAAAGATTGTTAGGCTCAAAAATTTCATCGCCCAACATGATCTCTTCAGCTTTTCACCATGTCAATCGCTCTATTGAGAATCGCAAGCGCCGCAGCATAGCCATGCGGTGCGGGAATTCGCCATACTCTCAGGCTTTTCCACTGCGGACTGGCATGAACAATGTGACAGTGTTCCGTGTCAGTCGGAACAATTGAAATCGATTGGAGATGGTCAGCAATTCCTACCCCCAGCGTTTTCAAGACCGATTCTTTCATGACCCAATGATTGATGAATGCTTCCGTCGTTTTCAGCGGGATTTTCCGTTCCGCAGGCGTAAATACAAATTCACCCAGACTCTTCACGTCGATCCGCCGGTCGTAACGTTCGATATCCACACCAACCGATCCCGAAGTGGAGATGGCAATCATTGCAAAATCGCCGGAATGCGAAACATTGAACTCAATACGATCATGATCTTGCAAAGCCGGCTTTCCATAATCATTGATCTCGAAGCGCAATGCTTCGGGCCGCATCCCCGTCTTTTCAGCGAGAAGTTTTCGCAGCAGAGCACGACTTGCCACAGAACGCACCTGATCGGCATGCAGATGAAACCGCATGACATGATCACGTTCAGATTTGCTCAGCAGTATCCAGTCCGCATCCTGAAAAGGCATTCGCAAATCCAGTTTAAGCTGCCAAGCTTCAATCTGACCGGGAATATCGTCGGGTAAATGTAAACGCTGGAGAGTATGCATAATCTACTCAAATCAATGGCACGAAAATTCGAGGATTAAACCGGTCGTCATATTAACTCAAAAACTTCAATTGGATAATAGGCTGCGACAGATTTAGATAATCATACCCAACTGATTGATTATTATATTTTAATATCTTTGAGATTAGCGCTTTGGCTCGATATTTGCAAGTAACTGCGACAATTGGTCGCATGGCCAATGCATCAAATTTTGTAGATAATTTACCAAACCCTTGAGATGGTCTGATCGCATGAACCTGGTCTTGTCTTGCATTGCTAAACTGTCTTTGCATTCCGATTCTGAATTTAATGAATAACACAATGAAATTATTAAATTTTTTTCTCACTTATCTCTTTATTGCGATATTGAGCATGAGCTTGCCAGTTCGCGCTGAACAGGCCAATCTGAAACATTTTATTTCCGGCAGTTATCAGCAATTGCTGAAAGAATATGCCGACAAGCCTTTTGTATTGATGATCTGGTCAATTAGCTGCGCGTCATGCCTGAAAAAAATGCCTGTCATGAGCGAACTTAGGAAAAGCATGCCCGGTGTCAATCTCATCATGCTCGCCACCGATGATGCGTCGGCGACCAACCAGGTCAACTCGATATTGACCGGCAATCAACTTGATCACGCCGATAACTGGATTTTCGCAGACGCCAATGCCCAAAAACTGCGGTATGAAATCGATCCTAAATGGTATGGTGAAGTACCTCGCACTTATTTCCTGAATAAGGAACATCAGCGTGTCGGTGTCAGCGGCTCTGTTTCCCGCGAAAAGCTTGAATCCCTGTTCAAGGAAATTTTTAACTAGGGCAGCTCATCGTTGCACATCCCCTGGTAGTACTTAATCTGTTATCCTTAATATTTCACTTCTCTGACATTCTCTGATTTAGCTCATGGCGAGCCTTTTTATGCTTGATCTGAAGGCTACTGACCGAATTGAAATCGTTTAAAATTAACTGTATGTTTCACGTTCGACTCACGCGCAATCTTCTGTTTTTAATGCTTTTTGCTCTTGTTGAGAATTCCATTGCCGAAACCGAGCAACTGCTCCCTGAACAAAAGATTTACACCGCAGCAGCCTTTGCCCCCGATGGACGATTATGGCGCCTCCTACCGTCGCAGAAATTTGTATCTGTCGATTATTCAATGGATCATGGAAAGACATTCAGTCAATCTGTTCGCGTCAATCCAGTCGATATGCCCATCCATGCGTGGGATGAAAATCCTCCAGCCTTGGCCGTAGACCGCAATGGCAGACTATATGTGCTCTTCTTCGCCAATGATCGGCAATCCAGCACCAGTTTTTTCAGCCATTCTGATAATGGCGAGCAATTCAGCACGCCTGTCAAAATAAGTTCTGAAGCGAATTCATGGTATCACTATCAAACTGAAATGCTGGTAAATGCAGCCGACCGCGTTCATTTCGCTTGGCACGACACGCGCGATCGAGCCGAGTACAAGAGAGAGGGCGGTGGCGATTTATCAATTTTCCACACTGCCGCCAGAACAGGAAAGGTCATCACGCTACCTATGGAGCAACGGCTGGCAAAAAACATTTGCTCGTGCTGCCGGACTGCGATGGCTGAGGATATCAATGGCGATCTGGTCATACTGGCGCGTTTTGTTTATCGTGGCAACATACGCGATCATGGATTATTCAAGCTATCGCCCGACGGCAATCTAAACGAACCCTGGCGAGTCACGTTCGATGACTGGGAAATCGAAGGATGTCCTGCACATGGCCCCGCTCTATCGATCAGCACGGATGGTCGCTATCATATGGCTTGGTTCACTCAGGGAGAAAAACGCAGTGGTCTTTTCTATGCTTGGTCAGATGATCAGGGCAAGACCTTTTCCGCGCCTATGCAAATCGGTGATCCGGAAAAGCTACCCGGCCGCGCTGAAGTACTGGCTCTGGGCAATCGCGTAGCCTTGGTGTGGAAAGTATTTGATGGCGCCAAGACACGCATCGAGGCGATGCATTCTGCCGACGGCGGATTACATTGGTCAGCGGCGGGAACGGTTGCCGAATCACAATCTCAATCAGCCCATCCAGCGTTAATTACCGACGGAAAGCAGATCTTTCTCTCATGGAACAGCCTCGATACGGGTTTTCTCTTGATTCCGATCCAGCCCATTCCAACTGTCCAGCAATAAATCTTACAGCGCTATTTTTCAATCAAGGCTGATCGATTTTAGTATACACCGAGGTATCGAAATGAACATTGCCGGCATCTTCGCAATGAAAAACCAGCTGGTAATTGGCAGCCTTATCATCAGCCGCAGTCTGACTGACGTAAACGTGATAAACACCGCTTCCTCCGGCAACCCGAAGGGCCGGACTCGATTTTCCATCGGCATTGGTCGTACTTGAAATTTCTTTGTCCTTCACTACGAGCACATTGAATTGCCTGCCATCCACCACCTTCAAATCGTCGATCTGCACATAGAGATGATGATTATCCGCTTCTCCGCAAGTCACCAGAAAATGATCCGCAGCACTGGCCGAAGTCAGGCTGTTGTTCAATTGATGCGATGAAACCCCGTGTGCATGGCATACCGCCATGAATGTGACAGTTAAAAAAATTGATTTTTTTGTTGATCGATGTTTCATAAGAAATGATGAATCTTGTTGTCGTTGCATGTTGTCTGGTTGGCTATCGGCGATTGAATAAAACAGGTTTTTCGAAAGAATTGTGCATATTGACAGGCATGTCTATTCTGGAACTAGGCTTTTAGGCTAAATCGATCAGATAGTAGAGTCAATGTGACAAATTGTCACATATGGCTGAATGCCACATCACTGCTTGAGTTTCAGCATACCCAGTGATGCATTTCTTTTGATTGTAGGTCGCCAAAGCAATGTGGTCTAACGTGGTTAGCTACAACCAGACAACCCAGTTGTGCAATTTTCCAAGCTATTTTCTCTTAACTGGACTGTCCGAGTTCAATAAACCATATATGGAAACTCACAGTTGCCAATCTTTTAATTGAGGATTTTGAGATGGTATAAGTTTCCAGCCCTCTAGCCGGGCTTTGTGCGAAGCATTTGCCTTTGTCGCTGGTGTAATTCGCTGAGTAGCACTTTATTACGTCAACGTGCTCTATGGACCTGGATTAATTCAGATTTTACTATTTGCAATCTGAGTTCTCTTACCATCATGTCATGTACCTGTGCAATCAAAGAAAGTTTTCTCTTTAAACCTGTTCTATCACAACATAACCAATACGTTTCTATTCAGCTGGCCGATCAGGCTGCGAGCACTGCAGAAGTATGGTTGAAGTCGAATTTAGTTTCCCTGACAAGTAACGCCCAAACAATACGTACATTTTTGTTCTTCAATGCGACTCTGACAATGTTTTTATTGCGCTGCACCATCACACCATCAGTTTACGTAGGCTGCTTTCCGGTTTAGCTGTGCCCTCGGCAAATCATACAACCCAACACGCTCCGTGAATCAGTAAAGTATGCAAGTAAGTGTCGCCACGTGTACTGATCCCAGCAATGTTGCTTGCCACCGCTGAATCGTTGTTTTGCAACCCGTCCCAACCATGGTGACAATTGCCAATCGTTTTTGAATTCCGTGTTATATTCAGTTTGCTATCAGGAGTCCAAGATCATCCTCAATGTCTTTTAAAAATACTATGCGACCTAAACTAATATTAATTTTTATCAGTATCTTAATGATGGGTATTGGGGATGCAGCATATTCTTCTGACAATTCCGTCAAATGGCATCCCGGTCATTACTATACTATTTTAAGTCACGGCAAAAATAAGCCTGGGTATATGAGGCAAGTCTACCAGGAGCTTAAATCGACACCCGCGCTGAGAGGATTGCAGGTACGTTATAATTGGAAAGAATTAGAGCCTCAAGAAGGGGTGTATAACTTTTCATTAATTAATCAACATCTTTCCGAGCTTGCTGAACAGAATAAGCGTCTGGTTATTTTGTTTGAATTAAAGTCTTTCGGGCCAGATATCAAGCAAGTCACTATGCCTGAGTATGTAAAAGCTGAAAAATATGAGGGCGGTGTATATCCTTTCAACAATTATGGCAAAGGCGTCATTCGAGGATATGGCATCAAACTCTGGAACCCATTTATTCTTGACCGATTGACACTATTGGTTCGCGCGTTAGGTGAGCAATTCAATTCTCATCCTTATTTTGAAGGCATTGGCTTTACCGAAAGCTCAATGGGTGAATCCCAAAGTCTTACGAACAATAAAATGGATGATTACTATAGAAATTTATTACGATTGAATAAAGAGGCACGTCGATATTTTCCCAATACAATGACGTATCAATTCGCTAATTATCCGCGTCGGATTCTCGGTCCATTCATTGAAACACTCAAAGAAACAGGAACGGCACTGGGAGGGCCTGATATCTTCATGGAAGATCAAGGCTTATTACAGCAGAAACATCCGAAGGGCGCGTATCACTATTATCCAGAACTTTCGGGTACGGTTCCGCTGACGCCATCTGTACAACATCAGAATTATCAATCGACTAGGTGGGATGGAACTGGTTATGAACCGGATGTTACAGAATTGCTAGCTTTCGCGCGTGACCGTTTAAAAGCTAACTACCTCTTTTGGACAAGAGATCCCAAATACTATTCAAGAGTATTAAAAATGCTAAACAAGCTTGATTTGTCAGATCCCGCAGGAGGATTGGATTCTACCTGCCCTAAGGCATTCAGTTCATGCGTTAATTAATTTTCCCTAATTAGTTTCTGAAATTCATTGGAAGAACATACTTTGGATAACATGCATAAAAGTGATTTACTAACCGCTCATCCTCTTTAGTTAATTTTTCTGAATCTCTATTGCTGATTTCCTGATAAATCATCAAAGAATGCATCTCGTCAGCGCTAGTTATCCAAAATAGTGTGATTGCTTTAGAAATGCGAAGAAAGCATGGTTGAGTTATGCCGCCGTGTAGGTATCAATACGAATATCTATTACCGCAGGCCGAAGGAATTTTTGGAAACTCAGAGGAAGCACAGCTAGCTTGGGGCACCACTCGCGAAGCGACCGTTGCCAGACCGGTCACGCAAAAAAGAAATGATTCAGAAAACACTTCAATTACCCTGGGTGCATGGCTGCAAATTGCTGAGCATACCCTGAACGAGCAGTTATTATCAGCGCTAAACGGTCGCCACAGAAATTCTTTTACTGAATTGAACTGAACTGAACTGGCTTGCATCACACTATCATTTACCAAATTGGTACATTCATCGCGCGCTGCTTACTATCTTTTTACTCCGCGAATGACGCTTGCAAGTCGAAAATAGTCAATATGTGACTTGTCGTACATTTTTTTATTACCTAACCTCATAAGATATGACTTTATTATTTGGTATCACATATTCTCATCGTTCGGAACAAGAAAAGTGAATTTAATCAATCGGGAAAAACATATGAATTTTTCCACTGATGAGATAGATGAAATTCGAGCTGTAGATGAGAAAGGGAAGCGAAAAACAGGAGATGATTTAACGTAATGATTTTATCTCAAACTGAACCCTTCAAATATATGGCTTGCAGAAGATAAGCTGTGGTGTTCACTGAGGGTCAACGGGTTTGCAAGTTATTAATTTCGTGAACACAAAATAATTAATCCATTCTAAGGTTATGACTTTGTAATTGGGGAATATCATGCTGTGGAAAACCGGACGCCGTAGTCAAAATGTTGAGGATAGACGTGGAATAGGCATAACCCGAGGAGTCGGAGGTAGTGGAATCGGTATTGTCTTGATAGTTCTGGCCGCCCTATTCTTTGATATCGACCCGCGGATTTTGATGCAAGGAACGGAAATTTTAAGCAATGGTAGTGAAACAAATCAAACCCGATCCCAGCTTGTCCCTCCGGGTCAGGAAGAAGCGAAAGAATTTACTTCTGTCATCCTCGCTGATACGGAAGATACCTGGAAAATGTTGCTTTCTGAACAGTTAAATAAAAATTACATAGAACCGACGCTGGTTTTATTTAGTGGAGCGGTACAATCAGCTTGCGGTTTCGCGCAAGCTGCGATGGGGCCTTTTTATTGTCCATATGATCAGAAAGTCTATATTGACTTGAGCTTTTTCGAAGACATGAAAAAATTGGGTGCATCGGGGGATTTTGCTCAAGCCTATGTAATTGCTCATGAGATTGGTCATCATATTCAAACGTTGTTAGGTATTTCCGAGAAAATCATGAAAGATGGGAAACATTTGAATAGACAGCAACGAAACAGCTTATCGGTTCGCCAAGAGTTACAGGCCGATTGTTTCGCGGGTGTTTGGGCAAATAATGCTCACCGTGCTCGCAATATTCTTGAACGTGGTGATATAGAAGAAGGATTGGACGCCGCATCGGCAATTGGTGATGACCGTCTGCAAAAACAATCGCAAGGTTATATAATTCCCGAATCGTTTACTCATGGAAGTTCAAAACAGAGGGTTGATTGGTTTAAAAAGGGCCTGACATCGGGAAAAATCAGTGATTGTGACACCTTCTCGACCAAAAAACTGTAGCTCAAGATTCATGACATTCTTAACCGTAGTTATCAAGTATCATCAAAAACCGTTCCATGCCTCCTGCACCAGTCTGCTGACGCTAGCGTGCCAGCGAACTGAGCTCAATCATGAATATTTAAGCGGTTGGAAAAAATCCAACTCTTTGCCGCCCATAAGTAACAAAAAAGCATCCAGTATGAGCTTCATCTTATTTTCAAACCGCTCCATGATTTCCGTTTCTTCAATTGGATCGAAATCATCTGGCAAATGAGTTTACTCAGGTCAGTTTTGCTGAGTGCCTTCCAATGTATAAATAGCGTTGTAAAAATGTACCACTGAGGCGCGCTAAATTTTGCGGCAATCGCGGAATAAAAGTGTAACAGTCTGATGCCTGTAATCTGATGCGATGAGTATCAGGTAAAAGGCGATGAGGATGTATATAGTGGAACTATATGTAAAGATTCGACGAGCGGTGATGGTGGAAGGCAGAAGTGAACGCGAAGTTGCGCGATATTTTGGAATTCACCGCAAGACTGTCAAGAAGATGTGCCAATACGCTATACCGCCAGGTTACCAGCATAAGAAAGAGCCCATTTCCCCTAAGCAAGCGGGATTCACCGGCATCATTGATGTCATTCTGGAAGCCGACAAACAAGTCCATGTCAAGCAACGCCATACTGCGGTGCGGATACTGGAGCGGTTGCGTGATGAACATGAGTTTACTGGGGGTTTACTGGAGGCTATACCATCGCACGTAACTATGTCCACAAAGCTGCAACTCGGCAAAAAGAGATGTTTATGCCTTGACACACCTGCCTGGTCATGCGCAGGTAGATTTTGGTGAAGCCGATGGTTATATTGGTGGGAGACTGGTTCGATCTCATTATTTCTGCCTCGATATGCGGCATTCGGATGGTTGTTTTGTCAAAGCTTACCCAACTGAAGACACCGAATCGTTTTTGGATGGCCATATCGCTGCATTTGCATTTTTGGGTGGGGTGCCGCAATCGATTCTGTACGACAACACCAAGATTGCAGTGGCCAAGATACTGGGTGATGGGAAACGTCAGCGTACCAAAGCGTTCAGTGAACTGCAAAGTCATTACTAATTTGAAGATAAATTTGGACGGCCTGGCCGTGGCAATGACAAGGGAAATGTCGAAGGCATGGTTGTGGGCTACAGTCGCCGCCACTTCAGGGTACCGCGCCCCATGGCAGCCGATTTTAATGCCTTGAATGCGAAATTGCTGGATGGGTACATCAAACGTCAACAAGCTAAGCTACGTGGCCAAACCGAGACTATCGCTGAACGTATGAAACGCGATACAGCTGCGCTGATGGCTTTACCCGCAGTTGCTTTTGATGCCTGCCATAAGATTTCGACCCGCGTATCACCATTATCTCTAGTACGTTATCGAAGCAATGATTACTCTGTACCCACCCAATACGGTCACCGGGAGGTATTGGTCAAGGTTTATGTGGATCGTATCGATATCTGCCTAGGCACAGATATTATTGCACGCCATGTGCGCAGCTACAGCCGAGAAGAATTCATTTACAACCCCTTGCATTATCTGGCGTTGCTGGAGCAAAAGCCGCGTGCACTCGATCAGGCGGCGCCCTTACAAGGCTGGGTCCTGCCTGAGGTATTCGATCGGCTGCGTCGGCTGCTTGAAATTCGCATGGAGCGCCGGGGTCGCAAGGAATATATCCAGGTTTTGCGGTTGCTGGAGAATTTCAACCCAGCACAGGTTGAGCAGGCAATTAAACAAGCGTTAGGGTTCGGTACGATTAGCTTTGATGCCATCAAACATCTGATCCTATGTGCAATTGAAAGACGCCCTGCCAAGCTCGATTTGACGCTCCATCCCTATTTGCCTCGTGCCAGCGTTAAATCCACTGAACCCAGATCCTACTTAAGCTTGCTCGCCAAAACAAACAAGAAGGTAACGGAGGCGTACTATGACTGATACCTCCATCCCTACCACGGTTGCGCCGCAAGTCTTGCTGATCAGTCACTTCAAGACATTGAAGTTACCGACCTTTGCACGTGAATATGAGAAGTAGGTATCGAGTGCGCACGTGAGGGCATTGATTATGCGCGTTATTTATTACGATTGTGCGAGCTGGAATGCATCGATCGTAAACAGCGCAATACCGAACGTCGCATACGTCAGGCCAAATTCCCAGTAATGAAAAGCCTCGATACATTCGACTTTGTTGCTATTCCTGGATTGAATAAATCTCTGTTACTGGAATTGATGCGCTGTGAATGGATAGACAAGCGCGAAAACATCATTGCGCTCGGTCCCTCGGGGATTGGCAAAACTCATATTGCATTAGCTTTAGGATTGGCGGCCTGTCAGAAAGGCCTGAGTGTTTTATTCACCACAGCTGCAGCGCTAGTACATGAATTGATGGAAGCGCGCGATGAAAAGCGGTTGCGTACCTTGCAAAAACATTTGGCAAACGTCAAGTTGCTGATCATCGACGAACTGGGCTATGTGCCATTTACAGCAGTTGGGGCAGAGCTTTTATTCGAGGTATTCAGCCGCCGCTATGAACATGGCGCCACCTTGGTCACATCCAATTTACCATTTGATGAGTGGACAAGTGTTCTCGGATCGGAACGATTAACCGGCGCATTACTGGATCGTTTAACCCATCACGTCCATATTCTCGAAATAAACGGTGAATCATATCGCTTGGCCACAAGCAAAAAACGACAGAAACTAACAGCACAGTCCAAATCAACAAAGGAGGATGGTAACCAATAATAGTGATGTTGAACGCGCGGCAACACAAAAATATAGAAAATCAGAAGCGCTAAACCAGAGGTCAAAACCTCTTTTTTATTAACCTAATTGGTACACTCTTTGCTCGCTATTTGGTACCTTTTTGCTCCGCTATTGACACCAATGTCTGTTCGATCACACATCACCGATGCGGATATCGATTTTATCTATGACTTCTATTAATTCTTGAGTGGGGTAGCCTGTTGTGAGCAAACCAAACAGATCCGTTTGATTCGGTGAGGATTTTTTCGGAGGTTATTTGCTTTGAGTCAAACAGCATCAGCCGACTTCCTCATTGGCAATAACAGCCATTTTAAATTCAACCAGAGGAATTTCCCCGATTGGCTCCAGTAATCGGCGATTATTAACCCAGCCAACTCATCCCAGTATCCCAGACTCCACACCTTTCCATTACGTTAATTCACTACACTGTTTACTGGAAAGAACTTCAACTGAACGACAACGGCTTTTATCCAATTACTATCATCCTGGCAATCGAAAGAACACCTTCCGCATTCCACAAACAGCAAGTAAAAACCTGGCGGTACTATATTGGCAGATGAATGCCCAGGCAAGAATTCTCTATAAACAACTTCTATTATCCATCTTAAAATTATGATATTTAGATTAAATTATGAAATTATGGCTATGAAATAATACAGCCGCTATTATGCTGCCCTGCCCATTCTGGAATCCCATTTGAATTGATACTAAATATGAAGGAATAATATAGATATTTTTGAACTGATAACTTGCGTACACATATTCTTTATCCACTGTTCGCATTCTAATAATCGAGGCACCTCATCGCTTTTAATAATATCGAGGCCATAGGATTCAAGCTGACGAATAGCATGTTCTTTCTCGATGCCCAACGGTACATACTTTTGTACCAACGAGTCGAATCTAACTTCATCCAGAAATCTAACAGGTGGCTCTAGTTGTGCGATTTCTCTGATCAGAGGACTTTGCTTAAAATAATTAATTGAAGAGAAAGAATAATTAGAAAAATCAATATACTTAAAAAGCATTAATAATTTCATGATAATTACTACAGAATTTGAGGTCGCTTAAATATTTCTGTAGCACCTCAGCGAAGTCGGATAATGCGCCAAAGCCATTCGTGGCAAACGCATCAGTGGATTGGATGGTGTCAACACCAAACAGTCCGGATCAAGTACAAAAGATCATTGCGCGGCGGAATTGGTTGGACATTATATCTTGGTCTATATCTCTGAAATGGGATGTTTGGCGCACTTTCAGCAATAAATGAATGATTAAGCAAATACTGCATTGACTATGACTTGATCTTGCTTTCTCAAAATCGGTTTAGAATAAAAAAATGTAAGTGCTAATTTTGAGGCATTAGAAATTTATACTAACTGTGCAGTATTTAAGGCACTTATCCACATTTTCATCCACGGATTTTGTGGATAACCCATTATCACAGTTTATTGCATATGATCAGGGCAAACCCGGGGCTAAAAGACATTCATTTATTTTGTGTACTTCTATAGCTGAACTTTTAGCTGGACATTTATTGGCTTTTTCCCAAGGAATTGGCAGCAAAATTCCAAAATCTTGCAATTACAATCCAACAAACGGAAGCATTCCCTTAACGTGGAAAGATATCCGATTCAATTTTTCAACAATTGTTGGGTGTCTGTTCTGAGCATGATTAGCTAACCGTAATTGCCGTTCAATTACCAATTGCAACTCAGCATGCTTCGCTGCAACAGTACCAAATCGTTAAGAGGGGCGTGAATTTGTGCTGTTCTCTTTACAGCCATTGATAAAATTTCAGCTTGTGATAATGATTGGCCGTTATTTATTCAATGCAAGCCTGCTCCTTCAGTACAGACTGAAGGAGCTCTTCCGTTTATACAATCATGCATTACTGCACTGTCAGGTTGTAGGTGAAATCAAGGGTAAAGTTGAATTGCGGGAATGTGCCTTTAAAGTTGAGAATATGAGTCCCGGCTGGCAATGGTGGGAGCATAATATATATTCCATCATCGACACCCAGATATGAGCCAGAAGCAATAACAGTTTCTCCGATCGCTTGCAATAAATTTCCATCAGGCAATAACACCGGATATACAACTGATTGAACACGAAAATTCTTCTTCAAATCGCCTTTAATTCTTTTTCCATTCAAGAATACTTGGAGATCTGTTACTGGATCAATTATGCCGCCAATGAAATCCCGCATTTGCGTAATAAAAGGACCTGCGTCACCGCATAAACCATTTTTTGCTTCGACATCCAGACAAGAGACATTGACGATTGGAAAGAACAATGCTTTTTCTTGAGGAACTGAACAGGAACGTACAGCGGGCTCAGATGGACAAGAAGCGTCTTCAGTACTACAGAATTTACCTCCTAAAAACCATACAGGCCCAGACTGTCCTTTCGAGCAATCAGCGTTGTCAAAAAGAGGATGCTCTGAAGCTGGAATTGAGTTGGCCCATTGCTGCCACGCGCTTGACCACTCACTATATGATCGGCCATAAATTACAGAATCCCGTGAGTAAGCATGGTGTTTATCAGAGGAATTCTGGACCTGATTCGCTTGCACAGATACAACCACACTGGCTCCAGCCAAACCAAGCATTAACGTAAATACACGATATAAAGCACTACATTGAGTTCTCATATGTTTCTCCTTATTTGCCAGTCATTCTATGGTTACGTCGGTATCTAGTTTTTTGATTTTTTCAAATTTTGATAACTCAGTATTTCTTGCAGCAAATCTCAATTACCCCTGAGTATACCAGGGTAATCATGAATGTTCTGTTCGTCAAGATTGATGAATGTTGATAGCACAGAATTAACATGCTTCGCATTTACTACGAAAGGGACTACCCTTATTGCGATAACCTCATGATCAAAAGATATCTTTTCCGCGACTTACCGCTCTAATTTATAATTTCGTATCCATCTATTTCGAGCTTATTCCGTCCTGAATAACGCCTAATACGATGGTTTAATATTCATATTTTTTTCAATTAAGACTTGCTAGAGATGAGACAGTTACAGAGTATTTCTTACAAATTCAGATGGAATTTTGGTGGAACCTAAAGATAAAAGCACTTGATTAGTGATATTTTCAGCAACCGTTGATTGAACTGATCAACGGCAAACATCCATTGATTGGGCTGGGTCAACCGCATTTCAATTTTTGCATATGCAATAAAAAGCTCAAGGGTCGCGCCACCGACCGGCACGAAAGGCATGGGCAATCTTGGGTTTTGTAGTTCTCAATCTGACAGCTGCAGATACAGATTTCACCGACGGGTCATTCTGATGGGCTGGTTCTTGGCAGGATAATTGTAAAAAAACCAGCAAGGAAACTTTAGCTTTGGTTTGGTTCTTGGATATTTCCGATTCAAACGCGCACAACAATCTGAGATTTCTTGCATTTCATACTTCTAAAGGAATGCTGATTAATTCTGCGAACGAGATGAAGCGTAAGGCATACGGAACGCAGCAAACGAGACCTATCAACACTTACACCAGGAAAGGAGTACCGCGCAACAAAGCAATTCATTCGTGCGGAGAATGAATCAGCGTTTCCATAAATCAATTATCGCCGCAGATTGAAGTGCAATAAAAAAATGAAGAAAGCCAGCGAGCAATTCGTTTACTTCTTTTGAACAGTCCAATTCACATAAGAATGACATCATATTGTTCTTGAGTATACGATTCCTCAACCTGCAAACTAATTGGTTTTGCGATGAAATCACCTAGTTGAGCCAGACTTTGAGATTCCTCATCCAAAAACAAATCAATTACCTGATGCGATGCTAGAATGCGAAATTCATTGGCGTCAAACTGTCGCGATTCTCGTAAAAGTTCTCGTAATATTTCATAGCAAATTGTCTGTGCCGTGCGGATCTCTCCCCTTCCCTGACATGTCGGACACGGCTCACACAACACATGGGCAAGACTTTCGCGCGTACGTTTGCGTGTCATTTCAACTAATCCAAGCGCACTGAATCCATTCACAGTAATTCGGGTGCGATCTTTGAGTAACGCTTTATTAAGTTCGGTTAATACTGCTGACCTGTGCTCATCCGAATCCATATCGATGAAATCAATAATAATGATTCCACCCAAATTGCGTAAACGCAGTTGACGTGCAATGACTTGAGCAGCTTCAAGATTGGTTTTAAAAATCGTGTCATCAAAATTCCGCACGCCAATGAAACCGCCTGTATTTACATCCATCGTCGTCAAAGCTTCGGTTTGATCAATGATCAGATACCCGCCTGATTTCAGGTTAACCCGCTTAGCCAAGGATTTTTCAATTTCTTCTTCAACAGCGTACAAATCGAATAATGGACGATCTCCAGTATATAAAGTAAGTCGCTCGACAACATAGGACATGTAGCTTTGAGCAAATTTCATTAATCGCTGAAAATTCTCACGTGAATCCACCAATATTCGCGAAGTGTCTTCATTGACGAAATCTCTCAATACCCGATGACTTAAATCTAAATCCTGATAAAGCAACATGGGCGCCGCAATGGTCTGAGACTTTTGTTGAATATCGTGCCAAAGTCTGTGCAGATATTCCAGATCCGCCCGCAGATCATTTTTGTCTGCCGTTTCAGCCATCGTTCGGATTATATAGCCCCCTTCTTCTTCCATCGGCAAAAGCTGTTGCAGCTTTTCGCGCAATAATTCCCGTTCAGTATCATTCTCGATACGCTGAGAGATGCCAATGTGAGATTCTTGAGGCAAAAAAACCAGAAATCGGCCTGCCAAACTAATCTGGGTCGATAGTCGAGCCCCCTTAGTCCCGATCGCATCCTTGATAACCTGAACCAATAGGCCATTACCTTCATACAACAATTTCTCAATTGGTTTAATTGATTCGCTATCTTGGTTTGAGCTCCAAATATCGGCTACATGCAAGAATGCAGCCCGATCAAGACCGATATCGACAAAAGCAGATTGCATACCGGGCAAAACACGGCTGACACGACCATTATAAATATTTCCTACAATGCCCCGACCACTTGTTCTTTCAATATGGAGCTCTTGAGTAACGCCCTGTTCAAGAATGGCAACACGGGTTTCCTGAGGTGTGATATTAACAAGAATTTCGTTATTCATAGGAATAATACAAGCTGTACTCTAAAATATTCAACACCTGAGCACTTATCATTGGGGGTAATGATCAGAATCATCGGTTGCAATAGCAATAACGTGATTCACGGGTAAAGCTCTATTCCCGCTTCCTCAAGCAATTGTGCAGTTTCATATAGAGGTAACCCCACAATTCCACTATAGCTACCTGCGATTTCAACAATAAAAGCAGCAGCCATGCCTTGGATGGCATATGCCCCTGCTTTGTCAAGCATCGTGTTTTGCGCCAAATACTTTCGGATTTCCCGCTCGCTGATCTCACGAAACCGCACGGTTGAAGTCGACAATCGTATCTGAACTTTATCTTTGATGCCCACTCCGATCGCTGTCATGACCTGATGGGATCGGCCGGACAAGGTTCTCAGCATTTCTTCCGCTTGCACTATATCTTTTGGTTTTCCTAAAATACAACCATCCAATGCGACGATCGTATCAGCCACCAACACAGGCAAAACCGGAAATTTCCGTTGAAGGATTCGTTTCCACCCTTCGTTTGCTTTGAACTGAACGACCCGATAAATATAGTCAGTCGGCGTTTCTCCTGCGAAGGGCTGTTCATCGATATCGACCGGGCGTCCCAGCGTTTCTCTCATTAGTAAAAGATTGAATTTAACGCCAATTTGTCTGAGCAATTCTCGCCGCCGCGGACTTCTTGAAGCAAGGTATATTTGATTATCAGAAAGTATCATGTAACAAGGCTTGTAAATTTTGAATGGCCGGATTACTTGCGCTCCAGCATTATCTCATCAATAGAAACACAACGGCATAGAACAATAGAACAATTTATGCTCGATGATAGGGATGACCATGAAGAATAGAAACAGCACGATATAATTGCTCGGCGAGAAGCACTCGAACCAAGCCATGCGGCAAAGTCAGCTTCGACAACGCAATCATCTCGTTAGCCATCTGTTTAATGCTCACGTGCAATCCATCGGCGCCACCAATAATAAACACTACGTCGTTGCCTTCGCTCATCCATCGCTTGATTTCATGTGCAAATTTAGTGGTAGGAAATTGTTCGCCATGTTCATCGAGTACCACGATGTGACAGTGCGGTGGCAGTGCAGACTGTATTCGTTGGCTTTCAGCACTTAACAGCTGTTCGGTTTGCTTACCTGAAGTTCTTTTCTCAGGTTTTATTTCTATCAAATGAACTGATATTTCACGAGGCAAGCGCTTAATATACTCAAGATAGCCAGTTTTAATCCAGTCGGGCATTTTGTTGCCGACCGCGAATATGAGTAACTTCATACTGCAGAAATATCTGCGAGCGTATCGGTCCGCAGTTTGCCATCTGCATTCACCTGGACCACAGCGCTTTCAAATTATAGTATTCGCGAGCAGCGGGCAACATAATATGTACGATTGCGTCGCCAAGATCGACCAGTAGCCATTCTCCAGATTGCTCACCTTCGACGCTAAAAATATGTCCACCTGCCCCTTTTACTTTTTCTTGGACATTATTGGCCAGTGATTTGGTTTGCCGGGTGGAATCTGCGCTTGCAATAATAATGTATCCAAATAAGGATGTTATTTTAGAAACATCAATGACATCAATATCATAAGCCTTAATATCTTCAAGCGCATTGACCACGATTTTTACAAGCTCTTCTGAATTCATTTTTTCTCGCTATATAAGCCGTTGTTTTTAATATAATCAGCCACACTCTCGGGCAATAAGTAGCGAATGCTTTTTCCTGCTGTAACCAATGATCGGATATACGAAGCGGAAATCTCGAGCAAGGAAGTATGTGCAGTATAGACAAAACCATTCGCTTGAAGTGTCAGGTTATGAGGATCCTGAATTTGACGGAACACTAGCTCTGCTTTGATATCATCATGCAAATCTTGACGGTCGTGAATAAAAGGATAGCCCGGCCGTGGAACAACAATAATATGGCATAAATCAAACAGCGCCCGCCAACTATGCCATTGATTAATTCTTATAAAAGCATCGATACCTAATAAAAAACAAAGGGCCGTCTGATCATCAACTTCGCTGCGGAATTTACGCAGGGATTCAACCGTAGTGCTGATTCCGTCACGATGGATTTCACGATTATCCAGTTGAAATCTATCGTTTCCGTGGATGGCCAAGCTGACCATTTGCGATCGGTGAGTTCTCGAGGCAATCGGTTCAACACGCAACCGGGGAGTTCCGGATGGCACAAAAATGATCCGAGTCAAGCCAATCAAATCCCCTGATTCCTCAGCAATACGTAAATGACCATAGTGAATGGGATCAAACGTACCGCCATAAACACCCATCAGAGAAAATGTTTTAATAATGCCTAGCCTTATGGGAAATATCGCAGCGTACGTAATGAATCACAACAAGGCCAGGCGCATATCGGTTAAAACCTCGGACAGATGGGTAGTGAACCGCGCTGCCGCGGCACCATCAATTACCCGATGATCATAGGAAAGCGATAGAGGCAACATCAACCGGGGAGCAAACTGCTTACCATGATAAATGGGCTTGATGCTTGCTTTTGAAACCCCCAGAATCGCCACTTCTGGCGCATTGATAATCGGTGTAAATGCCGTGCCGCCGATACCGCCCAAGCTCGAAATGGTAAAGCTCGCACCTTGCATATCAACCGGTTTCAATTTGCCTTCCCGCGCCAAAGCTGAAAGCTGAATCAATTCTTCGGCTATGGTGATGATTCCTTTCTGGTCGATATCCTTGATGACCGGCACAATCAGACCATTCACCGTATCAACTGCAAATCCAATGTGATAATAATGTTTGATGATCAGATTGATCTCCCCATCCACGGCATTATTCATGGACGCGTTAAATTCCGGAAATTTCTTAAGCGACGCAACCAGCGCTTTCATTAAAAAAGCCAGGAGTGTCAGCTTGACTTTGTTTTCTTTTTCGTTAAATTCTTTTCGCAAAGCTTCCAAATCGGTGATATCGGCTTCATCAAACTGCGTGACATGGGGAATCATGACCCAGTTCCGATGCAAATTCGCTCCTGAAATTTGCTTGATGCGGCTCAGCGGTTTAAGCTCGATTGGACCGAACTTAGCAAAATTGACTTGTGGCCAAGGTAATAAGTTAAGTGCTGATCCGCTGTCGTTACTGCGGCTTTTCGATAATTCATTTTTTACATACGCCTGCACATCTTCTTTCAAAATGCGGTGTTTTGCCCCACTACCGGTGATGGCGTTAAGATCAACGCCAAGCTCACGCGCAAAACGACGAATCGATGGACTTGCATGAGCGAACGACTGCACTCGAACTGGATAAGCTATTGTCTGAGTCTTGTCTGATTCTGCACTCGCGACCGGTTGCTGAACAGAGGTTTCCTGTTTTTTTTCTGGAATCTGTAAAATGCTGGCGCCTGAAGTAGCAAGCTGGTCTTTTTCAAGCGAACGTTGGTCAGATACCTCAATCGCGGCAACTACCGCGCCTTCAGATACCTTATCGCCCACTCGAACAAATAATTCTTTGATGGAACCCGAATAAGGCGAAGGAATCTCGATGGTCGCCTTATCAGACTCCAGGGTAATCAACGCATCCTCGGCATTCACCGCATCACCTGCTTTAACCAGCACTTCAATGACGGGAACGTCCTTAAAATCGCCAATATCAGGAATGAGTATTTTTTTTAGTTCTGCCACAACTATTCCTCAAAGAGATGTCAGCTGACTGCCGGATTGGATTTTTCGGGATCAATGCCGTATTTTTCTATCGCGTGAACAACGCGTTCAGCCGGAACAAGACCTTCTTCCGCTAAAACCTTGAGCGCCGCAACGGTAATGAAAAAACGGTCGACTTCAAAGAAATGGCGTAATTTCTCGCGCGTATCGGAACGTCCGAATCCGTCGGTTCCCAGCACACGATATGTTCCTGGAATAAATTCCCGGATTTGATCGGCATAGATCTTCATATAATCGGTAGCCGCAACGAAAGGGCCTTTTCGATCGTTGAAACAATTCTCCACATGCGAAGTTTTTGCCGGTTGATCGGGATGTAGAAGATTCCAGCGCGTCACGGCAAGAGCTTCGCGCCTCAATTCATTAAAGCTGGTGACGCTCCAGATATCTGCGGTCACGTCAAAATCCCTTTTCAAGAGTTCGGCCGCAGCAATCACTTCGCGCAATATGGTGCCGGCGCCCAGCAACTGAACTCGCGCTTCACCTTTCTTTTCTCCTTCCCTGAATAAATACATGCCCTTCAATATATTTTTTTCCACGCCGACTGGCATTTCAGGATGGGAGTAATTTTCATTCATTACCGTAATATAGTAATAGATATCCTCCTGCTCCTGATACATCCGCCGTAATCCATCCTGAATGATGACAACCAGTTCGTACGCGAAAGCTGGGTCATACGCCACGCAATTTGGAATCGTTGAAGCCACGAGATGACTATGACCGTCTTCATGCTGCAGGCCCTCACCATTCAATGTCGTCCGTCCAGCCGTGCCTCCCAACAAAAAACCCCGGCAGCGCATATCGCCCGCGGCCCAGGCTAAATCACCGACACGCTGAAAACCGAACATGGAATAAAAAATGAAAAATGGGATCATTTGAATGCCGTGGGTACTATAGGATGTTGCCGCGGCGATCCATGAAGACATCGCGCCGGCTTCATTAATGCCTTCCTGCAAAATTTGACCGTTCTTGTCTTCCTTGTAATACATCAGTTGGTCGGCATCCTGGGGAGTATACAACTGACCAACCGACGACCAGATGCCCAATTGACGGAACATCCCTTCCATTCCGAATGTCCGCGATTCATCCGCAACGATTGGAACGACATGCTTACCAATCTGTTTATCCTTCACCAGAATGTTCAGAATGCGTACGAACGCCATGGTCGTTGAAGACTCGCGACCGTCTCCGCTGGCTTTCAGTAGTGATTCAAATGCCGATAATGGCGGTGTCTGTAAAGCATTGGCGCTGGTTCTGCGACGATGAAACGCCCCTCCCAACGCCTTGCGCCGTTCCTGCATATATGTGAATTCCGGAGAGTTCTCTTCAAATGTCAGATATGGTATTTCATCAATTTTGTCATCAGGTATATCCAAGCCAAAACGATTCCGGAATGCTTTCAACGAAGTCGTTCCCATCTTTTTTTGTTGATGAGTGATGTTTTGTGCTTCTCCAGCCTCACCCATTCCATAACCCTTGATGGTTTTGGCCAGTATCACGGTGGGCTGGCCGGTATGTTTCACGGCGGCCGCATAGGCAGCATACACTTTGTAGGGATCATGTCCGCCACGATTCAATCGCCAGATATCGTCATCCGACATATTGGCAACCATTTCCAATAATTCCGGATATTTTCCAAAAAAATGCTCGCGCACATACGCGCCATCTCTAGCCTTGAAGTTCTGGTATTCCCCATCCACGCATTCCATCATGCGTTTTTGTAATAATCCTTTGGTATCTTTGGCTAACAATGGATCCCAATACGATCCCCAGATCACCTTAATTACATTCCAGCCGGCGCCACGGAATGCGCCTTCCAATTCCTGGATGATTTTTCCATTTCCACGCACTGGGCCATCCAAACGCTGAAGATTGCAATTAACCACGAAAATCAGATTATCGAGATTCTCCCGCGAAGCCAGAGAAATGGCGCCCAGCGATTCAGGCTCATCCATCTCTCCGTCACCCATGAATGCCCAGATTTTCCGGTCATGGGTGTTGTTGATCAAGCCACGACTGCCCAAGTACTTCATGAATCGTGCTTGATAGATGGCCATCAATGGCCCAAGCCCCATAGATACGGTTGGAAATTGCCAGAACGTAGACATTAACCAAGGATGAGGATACGATGACAAGCCATTTCCGCTTGCTTCCTGGCGGAAATTGTCCAGTTGCTCCTGACTCAGCTCTTTCGATAAAAAAGCATACGCATACACACCGGGTGACGAATGGCCCTGGACATACACTAGATCTCCGCCATGAGTATCACTCGGTGCATGCCAGAAATGGTTATATCCCATGTCATACAATGTCGCTGCTGATGCAAAACTGGCGATATGTCCACCGACGTTCGTATTGCGATTGGCGCGCAATACCATGGCCATGGCATTCCAGCGCACATAAGAACGGATGCGATGTTCAATGGCGTTATTTCCGGGTGAACGTTCTTCTTTACCGGTGGGAATGGTGTTGATATAGGCTGTAGTAGCACTATAAGGAAGATAGGCGCCAGACCGACGCGCTTTTTCGATTAATTTTTCCAATAAAAAATGAGCCCGCTCTCCGCCGGCACTCATGATCACTGAATCTAATGCATCCAGCCATTCTTGCGTTTCCTGGGGGTCGATATCAGGTTGCGATTCCATTTTCAGCACATCCGTTAGAAATTATCTTGATTGAATTCGCTATTAACACCCGCATGGGCACGCTCTGCCGCCAATATGGTGTTACAGAGCAGCATCGTAATCGTCATAGGTCCAACGCCGCCCGGGACTGGCGTAATATAGCCAGCGATCTCTTTGACTGGCTCGAAATCGACATCACCACACAATGTGCCATCGGCCGATCGATTGATACCGACATCAATCACCGTTACGCCAGGTTTTACCATGGCTGCGGTGATCAGACGAGGTTTGCCGGTCGCTACGATTAAAATGTCTGCCTGCTTGGTAAATTGAGATAAATCGCGAGTCCTTGAAGTACAGACAGTGACTGTGGCGCCTCGTTCCAATAACATCAACGCCATCGGTTTGCCGACAATATTGCTTCGTCCAACTACGACGGCATGCTGTCCTTCAATCGAAATTTGATGTCTTTCCAGCATCACCATGACACCATAGGGTGTGCAGGGTAAAAAATGAGCATTTCCAGTGACTAGCGCGCCAATATTATATAGATGAAAGCCATCCACATCTTTTTCTACGGCGATTGAAGTAATGACGCGATTATTTTCAAAGTGGGGCGGTAAAGGCAATTGAACCAGAATGCCATGAATGTGCGTATTCTCATTCAGCGCATGTATGCAATCCAGCACTTCCTGCTGTTGCGCATCCTGCGGAAAACTATGCACTTCAGAAAAAATACCAATCTCACTACAGGCTCTGACCTTGTTTCGGACATAGATGCTAGAGGCCGGATTATCACCAACAATTATGACGGCGAGGCCTGGCGTTGTGCCTGACTGAATCAGTTTCTCGGCACGTAATTTCCATTCGCCACGAACTGATGCAGCTATCTGTTTACCATCAATGATTTGAGCGCTCATTTTTTTCGCTAACGACCGATTTGATGAATTATTTCGAATTATAGACTCGACGGCATTGAATCAAATAAATGTCTTCATTCGGACTGGTTGTTTGTTTTATATTTTTTGATTTTTGTACGGTACATGAAAATACCAATCAGAAATACCGGAATCACATACAACGCCGCAGCGATCACTCCCGCAGCGAGCGTGGCGATGGCACTGTTGCCCGGCATGAAGAGCGTCACAAACCAGATGACCACAAAGGCGACTAGCAATCCTCCGTAGAGCATGATCTTTCTGCCGCGATCATACAACCGCCAGAAAGCCCCAGAAACCTGCATATCATCCACATAATGATCATATACTTCTGCCAGGCTGTTATCGCCGCTCACTGATTCATAGCCAACAATGACTGCCAACGCATCGTGACCATCTTCAAGCTTGGCCATTTTTCGCAGAAACTCAATGCGTTTGGCGGCTCTTCTTGGACTCCATCCCTCCTGCACGAGCATGGTTTTCATTGCAGCGAATGACAGTTCTCGCGCTTCTGAGCCATTACCCAGCGTTTCAGCAAACTTCCACATCACCCCTAATAGATAGAGCTGAATCGTCATATCCCTAAATTCAGGTGCGAAGTCATAACGTTTACTCTTGATCAGCTCAAGCTGAGTGACTTTAATTTCCTTGGCATGCTCAATACACGCGTCCATCGTGGACATATCGATTGAAGGTAATGAACCTGAGCCGCTGCCGGCGGATTTATTTGAATCTGTTTGACTGTCTTTCATTTCAAAACCCTATGCATATTGTTTCAATCAGAATATTGATGCGCATTATATACCGACCGGCCATATCAGAAATAAAGATCGTGCCTACTTCAGCGTTAAGCTCAACTAATCAATGTGATTAACCCAATCCCTGGGCACAACAAGACGATCTGCGGCACCTCATGGCTGTAAATTACTCGGCGTTACTGTTGAGATTGAGGCGCTGCCATATGATCGATGTCAGACTCGCGGAATTCAAAGTATAAAAATGCAAGCCTGGAGCACCGGCTTGCAATAAGCGCTCACAAAGCTGGGTCACGACATCCAATCCAAATGCCTGAATCGATGCCGCATCATCGCTGTATCCTTCAAGCTTCCTGCGAATCCAGCGAGGAATTTCTGCCCCGCAGGTATCTGAAAATCTCACTAATTGCGAGAATTTATTGATCGGCATGATTCCGGGCACAATCGGAATATTCAAACCGGCCGATTCACAGGACTCGACAAAATGAAAATAGGCATCGGCATTGTAAAAATATTGCGTGATTGCAGAATTGGCGCCCAAGTCGATTTTACGTTTGAAATTTTCAAAATCGGATTGCGCAGATCGTGCCTGGGGGTGATATTCTGGATATGCTGCCACCTCGATGTGGAAGGCAGTTCCAAATTCTTGCCGGATGAAGCTAACCAGCTCGCTGGCGTAGCGAAATTCGCCTGCTTGCGCCATTCCGGAGGGCAGATCACCACGCAATGCGACAATATGTCGAATACCCGCATGATGATATTTTTCAAGAATGTCGCGAATATTTTGCTGAGTCGAGCCGATGCAGGACAAATGCGGCGCCACAACATGCCCTTCTGCTTGAATTTCCAGCACAGTATCCAATGTGCGCTCACGCGTTGACCCCCCTGCCCCGAACGTCACCGAAAAAAACTTAGGAGTAAATTGCGCCAACTCCTGTCGGGTTTGCTTTAATTTTTCTATGCCTTGAGGAGTCTGTGGGGGGAAAAGCTCAAAACTGAATGCAGGAGAAAATTTCTTTTGTGATTCCATTGTTACCCATCCATCAAACCAGAATGATCAGTCGTCATGCAAATTCGGATATCCTCTTATTATCACAGGAGATAATGGGAGAACTATTGAGATAAAGTGCATAGTTCTCCTGAAACAAGATTAATATCGATACATTTCCGGTTTGAAAGGACCTTCCTTGCCAAGTCCCAGATAAAGAGCCTGCTCATCGGTCAACTCGGTCAGTTTAACACCCAGTTTCCCAAGGTGCAGCCGGGCCACTTTTTCATCCAGATGCTTGGGCAACACATAGACATTTTTCTGATAATTTGCGCCATTCTGCCATAATTCCATTTGCGCCAGCACTTGGTTTGTAAACGAACTTGACATCACGAACGAAGGATGTCCAGTAGCGCATCCTAGATTCACCAGCCTGCCTTGCGCAAGCACGATGATTCGTCGTCCTGTGGGAAAAATGACATGATCAACTTGCGGTTTGATGTTATCCCATTGGTACTTCTGAATTGAAGCAATATCGATTTCCGAATCAAAATGACCAATATTACATACGATGGCTTGATCTTTCATGTTCAGCATGTGGTCATGTGTGATCACACGCAGGTTGCCGGTTGCCGTGACGAAAATATCCGCCAGCTTGCACGCATCGTCCATCGTTACTACCCGATAACCTTCCATCGCAGCCTGCAATGCGCAAATCGGATCGATTTCAGTGATCCACACCGTTGCGCCCAATCCCCGCAATGATTGCGCACAACCTTTACCGACATCTCCATACCCGCACACAACGGCAATCTTGCCGGCGATCATCACATCAGTCGCACGCTTGATGCCATCCACCAGCGATTCCCGACACCCATATAAATTGTCAAACTTTGATTTAGTGACAGAATCGTTGACATTAAATGCAGGAAATGGAAGCGCACCCTGTTTATGCATTTCATATAAACGATGAACCCCGGTCGTGGTTTCTTCGGTAACGCCCTGGATTCTGGCGAGGTTAGTCGAATACCAACCCGGATGAGTAGCTAATTTCGCGGCAATCGAGGCAAATAATGCAGTTTCTTCTTCATTGCTGGGATGCGCAATCACTGACGGATCCTTCTCAGCTTTGGTGCCTAAAATCAGCAATAATGTCGCATCGCCGCCGTCATCCAGAATCATGTTGGCGCCGCTTGGTTGGCCTGCAACCGTCCATTCAAAAATGCGATGAGCGTATTCCCAATAATCGGTCAATGTTTCGCCCTTGTATGCGAACACCGGGATATGATTGGCCGCTATCGCTGCTGCTGCGTGATCTTGAGTGGAAAAAATATTGCATGAAGCCCAGCGCACTTCTGCACCCAGCGCTACCAATGTTTCAATGAGCACGGCTGTCTGAATGGTCATGTGCAAAGAGCCTGCGATACGCGCTCCTGTCAGAGGTTTCTGATGCCCATACTCTTTACGTAATGCCATTAAACCCGGCATTTCCGTTTCAGCGATTGCAATTTCCTTACGGCCCCAGTCAGCTAACGCAATATCCGCGATCTTATAATCAACAAAAGATTCGCCATTCGAGTTGAGCACAGCGTTCATAATTTTCTCCTGAATATGAACGAGCGCCGTTGGAACAATAACCGCCAGTGCTGAGCCTCACGACATATGCCGTTGCAGCGCTCCTCAACACCTCGGAAAGATAGATAACTTATTTTGGAATGACAGTTGATTTCAGCAGATCAAATACCCGCATCAACGCGTAATTGCTCTGCCTTATCGGTAGCTTCCCAGGTAAATTCCGGTAATTCACGTCCAAAATGTCCATATGCCGCTGTTTTGGCATAAATCGGGCGCAGCAAATCGAGAGTATGAATAATCCCACGCGGACGCAGATCAAAATGCTTTTCGATTAATTGCACAATCCTTTCGTCAGCAATTTTCCCGGTGCCAAAGGTATTCACCATCAATGAAACAGGTCGCGCAACGCCAATGGCATAGGCAACCTGAACTTCGCATTTCTGAGCAATTCCTGCAGCAACGATATTCTTTGCCACATAGCGACCTGCATAAGTTGCGGAACGATCAACCTTAGAAGGATCTTTGCCGGAAAAAGCGCCACCGCCATGATGCGCAGATCCGCCATAGCTATCGACGATGATCTTTCGCCCCGTCAAACCGCAGTCTCCCATCGGGCCTCCTACGACAAAACGACCGGTTGGATTGACCAGATAATTAATCTGATGACCGACCAGTTCGGCAGGCAATACCGGTTTGATGATTTCTTCGATGACAGCTTCGGTCAAAGCATGATGTGAAATGTCTGGATCATGCTGGGTAGAAATGACCACCGTTTCGATCTGTTTGGGCTTACCATCCTGATATCGAACTGAAACTTGCGATTTGGCATCCGGGCGAAGCCAAGCTAACTGTCCTTTTTTTCTTAATTCAGCTTGACGCTCGACCAGGCGGTGCGCATAAAATATAGGCATGGGCATCAGCTGGGGTGTCTCATCACACGCGTAGCCAAACATCAGACCCTGATCACCTGCTCCTTGCTCCATTTCTTCTTCTTTAGAACGATTAACGCCCTGAGCGATATCGGGAGACTGCTTGTTGAATGCCGTAAGAACCGCGCAAGTCGTCGAATCAAAACCGATGTTTGAACTGGTATAACCAATATTCTTAACAGTCTCACGCGCAATGATATTATAATCGACTGAAGCATGCGTAGTGATTTCACCCGATAATACGATTAAACCAGTGCTGCACAATGTCTCGCATGCAACCCGCGCATTTGCGTCTTGATGCAGAATTGCATCTAAAACAGCATCTGAAATCTGATCAGCAACTTTGTCAGGATGTCCTTCAGAAACAGATTCCGACGTAAAAAGATATTCACTCATAGTATAAAATTTAAATTCAAGGCGGGTAGTTTTGTAAAAAAACCAGTGAGTATACCCGATACAATGCGATTATCTCGCCTTTTTATCATTGATTAATAAAATTAACGACAGATTTATTTTATTTCCAATAAAAATTTTTTTTCCTCGGCAAAAAGTATTGCTCAAAAAAATTTTTATGAGAATATGCTATAAAAATAAGTAATTTTCTGTCGAAATATAAAATTCCGTTGATATCCAGATTTTAGAAATTCTGAATTTCTTACGTTAACTCAAATGTCATTTCATGGAAGTTACAATTGATACGCATCAATTTTATTCATAACACATTCTTTTTTCTAAAGTATCAAAATCATTGCTGTAGTTTAGCTTCAGCAATATTGATGCTAATGCTGCTGAGTATATCCACGCTTGCCGTTGGACAAAACAAAACAGTGCAGCCCATGTTACAACCCTATTTCAATTACGCACTTACCGCTGATGATAACATGCTGCGGTTGCGTCCATTATTTCTTAATCAACCAGAGCAAGCTTTCCCAGATAATCCTCAGCTCGTTGAGTTCATACGCCAAGGCAAAATTGCTGACCTCACCAATCGTCTTACCGGTGGTATTCAATTTGATAAAATGATCAGCAGGCAGCGATTCACCGCCGACTTCAACTGGACCTATACCAAATTCGAGCGATTCAGCTTTATGAATAACAACTTGATCAGCACCAATGGAAATTGGAACTGGGTCTTGGGAAATCGACTGGAAGGAAATATGGGCGCCAGCTATGTGCAATCATTGCTACCCCTGATATTCCTTCCGGGAACGCAAGTCATACGCACCGAGCAAACCCAATTTATCAATGGTGCGTGGCGCCTGCATCCAAGCTGGAGCGTGCGTGGTGAATATACTCATTATAGTCTGGATACAAAGGCAAATTCTGCAGTGACGGGATTTAACAACTTCCGTTTCCTGGAACGCACAGAAAATCGCTTTGAAGGTGGCATTGATTACATTACTGCTAACAAAAATACGATTGGAGTGTTTTATCGAGCTATTTTAGGTGATTTTTCATTACCTCTCTCCGCGATTAACCCGGGTAATCCTAACATTTCCGGCAGTAATGATTTTACACAAATGGAAGTCATGGGTAGAGTTAACTGGAATTTAACAGAGAAATCACGAGTGCAAATAAGCGGGGGATGGGTAGACCGCAGCAATGCCAGCTTTAAAGAGCGTGATTTTAACGGATTTAACGCACGCGGCACTTATTACTGGGAACCAACGGACAAGCTTGGCCTCTCCGTGAGCGGCTGGCGCCTTACTAATTCGATGAATAACCTGACTGCAAACTTCGGTCTCAACACCGGGGTAAATTTAATTCCTTATTGGAAAATAACCGAAAAAGTAAGATTCGAAGGCGAATTTTCATATGAAACTCGTAATTTTAATCGTTTCTCAGTGCTGACTGACAGTACACTCCCTGTCGGCCGGCATAATACCTTCCGCAATGCAGCACTCCGATTAATCTATTCGCCGTACCTAGGTCTGCAGCTGAACGCTTCGATTTATCATACTGATCTCGATACCGATGCCGAACGAGGCGGAATACGGACAGGAGGATATAATGCAAATGGCGCCAGCATTGGCTTGCAATATGTGTATGGCAAGCGATGACAACGAAAGATTCACTTTTCTGTTATAGCCCTACTGAAGAGGACTTAATACAATACCCCTAGCCAAATCCTCCATCAGAAGGTATGATTCGTGCCGGGAATAAGGAGGTGTGGCCGAGCGGTTTAAGGCAGCAGTCTTGAAAACTGCCGTAGGGGTGACTCTACCGTGAGTTCGAATCTCACCGCCTCCGCCAATCATCCAACGCCCAGTCTATTTCAAGTCCGAATTCTTCAGTTTGTCCCTTCAATCACCCCACCCAAACACTTCTGGTTTAAAGCCTGACTTTCGAGATATCAGACTCACACTGTATCAGTGAAGCCTTCATCAATCTTCTGAAGCACAACAGCATTGGTATCAGCATCGATGCCAATGACGCGTGGAGAGACAGCATGTCGTCGAACGCTTGTGGCGTAACGTTAAATATGAGGAAGTTTAACTCAACGCCGATGAGCCAGTACTTGAAGCCAAGCAATCGCTGACAAGGCATTTCGGGTTTTACAATAAAAATCGGAACCATCGGACTGTGGCGACAACACCCGATCAGGTCTATCAGGAATTCATCATGTTGCTGAAGGCAGGTTGATAAGCGGGAAAATAACTCTCAAGACATTTGTCAACAACTGGGATCCATTTCATTCCTCGAAGAAAAATCTGATGATCACATCCCAAATGGCAAATCAGGACATAGAAATGTGGAGTAATTCAACAAAGAAATGCCGCCAGAACTCTGAAAATCACAAATAGTTCAGTGATTCATCAGGAACATGGCGGCATAAAAATAAAAGCTTCAAAAAGCAATAACAGCTAAAACAAAGAACATCAGCAGGTTTGAGCAAACACAAAAATTTCTGCCCCCCGTGTATGCGGGGGACAGAAAAGCTCCTCTTTAAAGGAACAAGAAGTCATCGACTCCGAGCGTATTAAGCTGCACGCCCGTCACAATGACACTTCCGACACCTACCAGATTGATCTGCACGTTGGCTCCGGATTGCACCATATTGGTTTGCAACGTAGCAAAGTTTGGAACGACACTTGACGAGAAAGCGATAAGGTCTTGATTGCCAGCCACATCGCCAAACCCTGAAATAGTATCGGTACCAAAGATCCCCGACAAAAAGTAAGTATCGTTGTTGGCCGCACCCGTCAATGAATCATTTCCAGCGCCACCTTCCAGCCAATCATTACCATTGCCACCGTTGAGCGTATCGTTGCCGGCACTGCCATACAGTCGATCCACGCCATCGTCGCCTTGCAGCGTATCCGCGCCTGCATTGCCGATGAGATGATCATTCCCGGCCGCGCCAGTCAGCGTATCGCTGCCGCCACCGCCGACCAGGGCATTGGCAGCCGCATTTCCGCTCCAGCGGGTACCATTGGCCGAGCCAAGATAGATCAGGTTTTCAAAGTTGGAGCCCAATCCGAAACTCGTCAAGGTCTGCACATACACGGTATCATTGCCGGCGTTGGCGTTTTCAGTCATCTTGTCGCCACTGTTGTCAACATAATAGGTATCGTTGCCCGCAGCACCATTCATCGTATCCTTGCCTGCCAAACCATTGAGAATATCGTTTCCGGCCGTACCGGTGAGGGTATTGTCGCCCGTCGTACCCGTGCGCAGCGTTTCAACGGAATCGGTGACATTTACTGTCAAAGGTTCGGTGCGAGTCATTCCACCAGCATCCTTGGCAGTCGTTTGCAAGGTGAAACTATGCGATGGCCGCGTGGTATCTTCCCAATCGATCAGCGCAGTATTGACCACGCTGATTTGACCGTTGACGATACTAAAACGGCCATCGGCGCTATCTGCCAACCCAAATGACACGCCTGCAGTACCATTTGGCGGGGCATCGGAATCAGTCGCCGTCAAGGTTGCTATCAGATTCGATACCGGATATTCCGCGACCGATACCGCCGTGGTCGCAGCATTGCCATTAAAGATGATATCGGTTGGCGCTTCATTGACATTATTGACCGCAATCGTGACCGCCTCGGCGAATGTGCCCCCATGTCCATCATCGACAGTGACATTCAATGCATAGGAAATGACGCCGCTTTCAAAGTCCAGCAACCCTCCATTCAAAACCTGAATCTGGTTACCTACGATCTGGAATGCACCACCAAAATTATCAGCCAATGTGTACGTAAACGTATCATTGGTTCCCACGGTGGTGTTGTCCGGATCGAGTGTCGTCAGCGTCGACACGACCGTGCCGGCTGCCGCATTCTCATTGACGGCGGTACCAGCAAAGTTGATGTCTGTTGGTAGATCGTTGACGTTCGTGACCGTAATATTGACAGTTGCAGTAGAGAATTGCCCAGCAGTATTCTGAATGGTGTAGGTAAAACTGTCCGGTCCAAAATAATTGGGAACCGGCGTATAGATCAAGTGATCGGAACCTGTTCCAGAATTGGTCATCACCACACTGCCATGCGGCAGCGCAATTGCCGGACCTCCATTTTGAATGGCGATGTCATTGATCTTGCGAATGTTGGCTCCGCTACTGTTCGCATCGTTTGTCAGCACATCGATCGTAACTGAAGAATCTTCAGCGACGGTAGCGTTATCATCTGATGCCGCTGGTCCAGGCAACAATGCTGCCGCCGTCACCGTGCCAATATCATCAAAAGTGAAGAACTCGACATTCTTCACGATTTGCGTCAATTCCGGTGAAGTACCTTCCGCTGGTTTCACGATCGTGAATGTTTGCGTCACATTGTTGAAGCTGATCAGCAAGTCAGCGCGATTGGCATGAATCACCACGCGATCCGCTGCGCCGCCCGCGCCGTCGACGGTATTATTGCCGCCACCGACATCGATGACATTGTCCACACCATTGCCTATGATCGTGTCATCGCCAAAACCGCCCGTTGCGTTTTCCACATTGGCGGAGAATTGGAATATCTGCCCGCCCGCGCCATCAGCGACCACATTCCCGATCACATCTTCGAGAATGAAGCTGCCATTGCTATCTCGATCACTTTCCACAATGGCGGTGGCCAGGTTGATCCTGAAATCACCGAACTCGCCTTGCAGCGAAATCGTGTCGTTGCCATCGCCGCCGGAAACCATATCCGCGCCGGGATTGTTATTGATGAAGTTGGTGAGTTGCGCCGTCGTCAGGCCGGTATCCGATACACCGCCATTGGCGTTAGCCTGCGCGCGCGTTGCAGTCAAGCCCGCTGCGAGCGCACGGTCGATTTGCGGATCGGCTGGCCCGTTGGCGCCACTAACCAATAAATCATTTCCGCCCCCGCCAATCAATATATCCTGGCCCGAACCGCCAATGATCGTGTCATTGCCAATACCGCCATCGCCAATGTCTGCACCGGTTCCGAGCGTTAGCAAATCATTGCCCAAACCGCCATACAACTCATCATTTGCACCACGTCCATCGATCGAATCATCACCCACGGTTCCAACCAGTACATCTTGAGGCGCACCGGTACGGGGGCCGATGATCGGCACACCCGGTTGACGCGTATCCAGATACGACGCATCGATATCCCCAGCGGCATTTTGAAAACTAACCAGAATACGGCCATCATCAAGCCCGGCAGCGGAATGCAAGCTATGATTCTCGGCTGGTACATTGGCAGAATCATCCACCGTAATGGTGGCGCCAATCCGATTACCTGCCATATCGAAGCGTTGGCCTTTGATATCGCCGCCATTTTCCCAGGATAGGAAATAGCCATCTTCCAGTCCGCCAGACGTAACGCCGGTGGTGGAAATCTGGAACAATGTAGCCGGATCGAGGTTGTTTTGCAGCGTCAATACCGGCGAAGGAATCCAGTTGGCGCCCGCACCGTTGTAGATGACTCCTTTTACAGCCATTGTGCCAGATGCGCCCGTGTCGGCCCAGAAAACGCCGAAGGAGCCATTCAATTGCGGCACGATAAACTGCGTCTGGCCGGCATTCAAGACATGCCCGATCGTGTTACTGAATGGCAGCGATAGTTCGCTGTAAGTTGTATGGCCTCTCGCTTGCACGTCAACACCACCCAGACCGCCGGTTTCACGATCGGCATCTTGATTGACGTGCGCTTCGAATATACGCAAACGAATATTTTCGTTCTGATCGATGTAGGTCACCACCAGTTGGCCATCGTGCAACGTGCCGATGGAAACATCACGACCTTTGATCGGCGTGTGATCCGCATCGGGACTGCCTGTCACCGCCGGATCCGCTGTCGAAAACAAACCGGCATTGGTCAGAACGATCGCTTGACTGTCATCGGCCGTGCCGCGCAAACCATCCAGTCCGATCGAAATCGGCGCTGTTTCCGCACCGGTGTTCAAATCGCTGGAAGGCCTGAGATTACCCGCGCCATCTCGCGCCAATACCCCGTTCCCATTCGCATCGACAACTGGCAATCCGCCACCATTAAGCTGGAGGTCGTAGACTGGAATTTCATAACGCGCCAGCATCAGGTCACCGTAGGCGTCGCCGGCGTTGGCCTTCATCACATAACCAGCATGGAAGCCAAATTCGAGCGTGTCATTCAGACTATCTACTATTTCATAACCTTGAATGGTCGGATCAACCGCAATGCCCGCGCCATCCGATCCCACCATCACATCTTCAGTGCCGGTGACGCCCGGGCCTGGCACGCCTGCGCCACCAAGCACGGTATTGGTATTGGTGCTTGCAGTCCGCAGGTGGATCGAGGTATCGGCAGAATCATCGCCCGTGACATCGGTCGATTCCCAGACTGCCGTCAATCCGAGGCCGGCCGTCATGCCGACGTCGATATCAGCGACATCGTTATCGGTGAACACACCGCCTGCGCCGCCATCGGTCAATTGCGTGGCCGCATCCAGCAACACGGGATCCGGCACGCCGGTGGTATCGTGGCTGATGGCCCACACCTGTTTGTTATTGCCAGAAATCCAGGTGATCGCCGCACCGGTTTGAAGGTTAGTGACGGCCACGCCGGATTGCGTGCCGGCGCTGGCGTTGACTGAAATTCCCTTGAATTGCGACGTATCTGTCAAACTCCAGTTGACGGGCGTACCATTAAAACCGGCCTGAGGCGGCGGCGGCGTGCCGGGCGCGCCGACTTTTATGTCCGTGAAGGACGGATTGGTCGACGCCCAATCGGCTGGCACCGAGCCGCCCGCTTGCGTCAAATTGAGGAACCGCAGCGTTTCGATATCGAAAATATTATCGACACCATCGTGCATCAAATCGTTGCCGTCATCATCGTCTACAGGACGTAGGTCGATGATCTCGTAACTGCCATCGCCATTGACGGTAATGGAATAATCCTGCGGCCGGCCGGTATAGACAGAAATATCGTCGCCCTCGCCGCCAAAGATCTGTTCAGGAATCGCGGCAGCGCCTTTCAATCCCGGCCCGCCCATGATGACGTCATCGCCGAGCGCACCCCAGATGTCGTCGGTGCGGCCATCGAAATCCTGAATATCGCCGCGGATGGTGTCATCGCCGACTGTTCCGACCAGCACGTCGCGCCGCGCCTGAGGTATTCCTAGACGCACGAAATCGCCTTCGATGTCCTGGCCGGGCGCGCGCGTATCGATCACACGTGCAATGATATCGCCGCCATCGGTGTAACTATTATTGTCATCACGATATACCGAAATGAAACGGTCGCCCAGCAAGCCGGCGATACTGCTCTGATCCTGAGTGCCTTCGGTGGTGGCATTGACTTTGATCGCATTGCCTTCCGGCAGCATCGACAACAATTGGCCGGTCACCGGATCCAGGGTCACGCGTATATGCCGCGCCATGACGTCCGCGCCTTCACCACCATTGTTCTGCTTCCAGGTAACGACCATATCTTCGCTGTCTTCGCCGCTGAGATTGGACAAATTGAATTCCAGGTTAGAGATATCTACCCCAAATGGCAGTTCCTGCAATACATAAGGCGCGCCAGCCGCTGGTGCGGCAAGGCCAAAACCCTCGCCATTCAAGCCGGTTCCGGGCGAGGCAAACATCGTGCCCATGATCTTGTAGCCGGCTTCAGCCGTTCCGGTCACCCAGGCGATGCCGAAATTTACTGCACCCGCTGAAACGACGTGCGCATTGGTGCCGGCCGCCACCGGGAAACCGGCGGAAATGTTGTTGAACCCGGGAACATTCACCACTTGTCCCAGATCGTCATAAACACGGCCCACCACGCGCTCGCCACCGGTACCGTCCTTCTCGATCCAGACAATGGCGGTCTCGAAGGTATGCAATGCAGTCGTGGACGGATTGCGACCCGAATCGGCAAGCTGGAAGGCTGCATCGCTGCCCAGGCCGGCAATGCCGTCGACGCCGCCACGCGCAGGGGCGCCGGGGTTGCCCAGCGCGTCGAGCGGCACTTCAAACCGCTGCATCATGATGCGACCATAATTGGCATCGATCGCACCCGTATCGGTCGACACCCACACCACGTTATAGCCATCATTCATGCCGGTCGGAAGAACCGAGCCACCCACCGGACTGGCTTTGGTACGGTCGAGGAACGATCCAAACAATGCAGCGTCATGCTGGTCGACGTTGTCGCCTTCGTCTAGCACCGTCAGCTCAGGCCCGGTCAATGTCGTAGGCCCGACAAAGTTGGTGCGTATCGTGCGGGTATCGTCAGAAGCATTGTTGCGCTGTTCCCATGCCGCGCCCCAGCCGGAGTTGGCTCCACCCGAGGTCAATACCGGATTGGTTTCAATGCCGACGCCATCACTGATGTCGATCGGATTGGGTATGAAGGTATCCGGCTCCAGCACGACATCATAAAATTGGCCGCGGATATGCAAATTGCCATCCGATCCCGGTGTTTCCCAGACCACGCCGACGAATTCGCCAACACTGTCGGCAACGAAAGGATTCGCCTGCAATCCAGGCCGCACGCCGGCGGTATTGTTGACAATGAAGCCATCGACATCGGGTGTGCCTTCGGGATCAGGAACCTGATCGTTGTCCTCGTCGGTCAGCCCCCACGCAGCAGGGGTCACGCCAGGGCCGGCCGGAATAAAATCCGATGCCAGTACGTTGACCCCAGCTTCGCCATCAAAACGAAAGAATTCAACATTTTTGATGGTATCGGTGCCGTCGGGAGAGCCAGCGCGGGTATCCGTTACCGTAAACATGTTGGCGCCGAGATAATCGAAGTGGTAGGCGCTCCGCGGCCCCGAGAAGACGGCGGTATCGCCGACTTCAGGGCCGTTGCCGCCGCCGTCGAGAATGTCGCTGCCCGGGCCGCCAACCAGCACATCATCGCCCAATGCACCATATAACAAATCGTTGTCGCCCAGTCCACGGATGATATCGTTACCGATGGTGCCCACCAGCACATCCGGAATGGTGCGTCTGGCCGTGTCGGTGCCTATGATGACTTGACCGGAAGTGCGGGAATCCAGAATATGCGCGGAAATATTGGCGTCGCCGCCCGAGGTATCGCGAAATACTGTTATGACGCGGTCACCCGCCAGCGCTGCGGCACCTGCCTGATCCTGATTGCCCACGATGATGTCGTTGACCCGGTCTAAAACCCCATCGCTACCACCGCCGCCATTGTACGATTGCGCGTACACATCCTTGTTGCCTGCACCATCGACCGCGCCGACCGTCAACACAAAGCCGCCGGTATCGATCAATCCACCCAAAGAAAACTCGCCGGTAAAGTTTTCTCCCGCCGGCAGTGTTGCAGCATTGAACAACTGAATCGTGTTACCCGCCGCAAAGGTATTGGGGTTCGCCCCTGCCGTAAATACTCGTGCTGACACGCCATTCGCGGTTGCCCATGCCAGAATGAAACTGGCGCCATCGGAAATGACTTCGACTTTCCCGGTGGCGGCGGCTGTGCCCAGATTGTCGAGATTGACGCCACCAGCAACGGCGCCGCTGGCTGTGGTGATCGGCGTGCCGTTAGCGGTAAACAGATTGGCATGGACCGCATTGTTTTCATCGATCCAGGCGACGATGGTATCGCCACTCAAGTGTTCTTCCGACGCTGTCACGACATTGCGTCCAATGGCTGCTAGGGTGACGGGCGCATCGGATGCCCCACCGGCGGCACCATCCAGGCCAGCCGCCACCGGTGGACTCAATGGATCTCCTGCGTTATTCAATGGTACGGCGTAGCGTTGCAACATGACCGTTCCCAATCCTGCATTGATCTGTGCCGCAGTCAAAGTCGTCGCCGCGCTGGTATCAGTCGCAATCCACGCCACATTCAATCCATCGATGTTTCCCAGCGGCTTGAAGGTTGCATCGACATCGGTGTAGCCGGATGTCGCTACGTGGTGCACGACCAGATCAGCATTTCCTGTCGCCACGTTGATGACGCCACCGATTGGTGCGCTCAGGCCGATATAGCGCAAATTGATCGCGCTGTTGCTGCCAGATATTTCCTGCCAGGTGACGCCATAACCGACGCCAGCCCCTCCCGCCGCCATGCTGGCTTGACCATAACTCGTGCCGAATGAATTATTGTTGAGCGTGAATTGACCAAGAGCCGGATCCGGCTCTCCAATCACATCAAAAAACCTTACTGTGACACCCGCTTCCGATGCCCAGGCAACACCAAATGCGCCACCGCCGCTGTCCGCAACGGCCGGATCGAACTGATCTCCTGCATCCGGACTAACGGAAATGCCGTTAAGATTATTTTGTCCCCATATAGTAGTAGTCATGACTTATCCCCTTTTTATCTCTAAATTATTGTCGGTATCCCCTGCATTTGGCGCAGCGGTAATGTATTTTTGTTACTGAATGACTTCGTTTCTTGTCCCAAACTGTCTTCTCGATTTGATTTGCGATAAACTTCAGTTCTTTTCCGCGGAGAACTTCCTCTTTATCCTTCCCCTCAGCCGCACTGTTCGTCCTTCAATCTCACACCGATCACCAGCCCGCGATGAATCTATTCGCGTGTTAACAACCCATCAAAGTTTTGTTACTGTTTCTTTCACAAAAAAAATGCCTTTGTGAATTCCACCAAAGTTATGGATAGTTCAAAGAATTTTGTAGAGGCAGGAAATATTTCTGAAGACTTACTGAATCTGGCTGTATTGCAGTGAAATCGAATACTGATAACTCTATTTCGAGTCATAAAAACGCACTTGCTGACGCGACCTGGTCTGAACTTCCCTGACCAATTTCTCCGGCGCTTTCGTCCAGAACGTCGGAAAGAAATGCTGAAGCCACGGCTTGCGTTTTACGATGTGAGGATCAGGCTCAACATGCGCATTTCTCTCTCATGAATCGCGCAAGTCAGGCCTGATAGTGCACAATGGGATTGGTTACCTTTTAAGCATTTCCTCGTATATTTTTCGCGACAGCATGGTTCGGCCTTGCGCCATTCGGTTCCATCCAGTAAAAATATTGCGCAATGGATTTCGGATTCGCCAAAGCCGGGCTGGTACCCCAACGCTCCAGCGCCTCGATGCCATATTTGACCATACCGATATGCTCTGTTTTATTTTGATCCCTGGCAGGATCGGAATAATAGAAACCCAGCTTTCTGCGCAGTAACTCGATGTCATCCTTGGTTCCAGTCAGGAATTTCCAACCAGGGCCGACATCGAACGATTCGGCATAGGCCTTCAGCATGGCCAGGCTGTCATGTTCCGGTTCAAGCGTGATCGAATACATGAAAATGTCGCGCCCGACCCGACCACCAAACTCGCTCTCCAGCCGCTTCAGATTCACTGTCATACCTGGACAGATATCACCGCAACGGGCATACATGAAGTTGATGAATACCGCCCTATCTTTAATCAAATCATCGTAAAATCTTACCTGCTTACCTTCATGAGTGAGCAACGTCATGTTCGGAAAACGATCCCTGCGACGTTGTTCCGCCTTGCTGAGCGATTTTGAATTCGATTCGCCGCTCAGCGGCAACTTCGCCGCCATCGAAGCAGCACCCAATCCCAACGTAGCCAAGCCCACCGAAGCGCCAGCCACACTTTTGATAAATTCTCTTTTATTCATTGCAATAATCTCCTGTGTCATGGCTGATTTACTTTCCGGCGTTAGGATCGTCGAAAGGCACGACTTGGAAACGCACCATCATGCCGTGATCTTCGTGCACGACGTTGTGGCAGTGCATCGGGTAATCGCCATGCCAGTCGCGAAACTGCATATATACCTTCACTTCGCTGGAATTATTGGTACTCCAAGAAGCTTGACCAATCCGTACCACGTCCTTGCGGGATTTATCGTCGATGAACATTTTGGCTGCTGAGCCATCACGGCTGATGACCTGGAATTCTTCAAAATGAATATGAATGGGATGCGACCACCCGCCGCCAGACTTCAACGTCCATACTTCGGCTTTACCTTCGATCGGATACGCGCTGACGATATCTTTATTAAAAAACTGATCATTGACCGTCCAAGCACCATTGAGATTGCCAAAGCTGAACGTACGCTGCTTGGATGCCCGATTGTTGGAAGGCAATGGCATCGGTATCATGGTTTGCGCTTTCAGATCAGTCATCGACGCACTCTTGTCCTCCACGGCTTCGCCGGTGACGATCAGTTTTAGCAATTTGGTTTTGTCGCTGGAAGCCAGGATTCTGCCGGTTGGCCCCTGACCGTTGATTTGTTCGAGACGGTTTTCCAGAAAAATCGCGGTATCTGTCGCCAAATTGGTGAAGTCGACGATCACATCGGCGCGCTCCGCGACGCCCAAGCGGATACTGGTCACTTCTTGTGCTTTCGGCAGCAGATTGCCATCGTTGGCGATTCGCAGAAATTTGGCGTTGTTGCTCCAGAACAATTCAATGAAACGCGAAGGACCACCATTCAGAAAGCGTAAGCGGTATTTGCGTTTTTTGACGTATAGCTTCGGTTTGATCTTGAAGTTAACGGTTTGCTGATCCCCCAGGAAACCTTCTGTCATGAACGGATCCCAGAACATCTGACCACTGGCATCGAAGGATTTGTCGGTAATCAGAATCGGGATATCGTAATCGCCACTGGGCAATCTCAACCCATCTTTTTCATCTTCAGTGTCCAGGTTGATGTCGTCGCTGTACAGCGTGTAGAAAGACGCCAAGCCCTTGTAGACGTTTTGGGCAGTGTAGTCATAGCGATGGTCATGAAACCACAGCGTACTTTGCGTTTCCTGCCAGTCCCCCTTGCATTGCAGTCCATTATATGTCGTACCATTGGGATGTGTGCTGGCAAAACCGGCGCGCACGTTCGGATACCAATGATCCCAGAAAGTGCCGCTATCGTAGAAGCGCAATGGCCCGCCATCGGAGGTATGCGGGTTATGAGCATTATGCAGATGTGGTGAAATTTGATTGATGCCAAAGCCTTGGTTGTCGTTGCCATCCTTCGGCAAAGCGTTATACATTCGCATGACGATTGGTTGACCATATTGCGCCTTAATACGCAAAACACCGACCGCATCGCTGTTCAGGTCGGTATACGTCCAGACTTTGGAATTGAAATTAGGATATTCGGTGCTGGAATAAAAATTCCAATCGATTTCCTTCGCCATCAGTTCATAACGTGCTGCAATCCCCTCATTGCCACCGAATTCCGCCCAGCGCTGGTGTGTTTCAACACGCGCTTCCTTAAATTCGCAGGCAGAATCCCATCCTGGATTGAAGCGTTTGATGGCCAGTTTACAGCCATCCTCTTTAACGTCAGCGTCATCGTCCGTGGCGTCATAATCAGGTTCATCGCCAATATAAAATTTCTCGACCGGAACGCACACCTTAGGAATCGGCATCAGATCAGTCCACGGTTTATTGCATCGCGGACTGATGAGAATATTGGACGCACCCGCCATCGCCAAATTTGGGAAAAATGTGGAACTGCCAACAGAAACCAGTCCCCCTGCGCTGGCAGTCAAACCTATCTTCAACAGATCACGGCGACTCATCTTGGCCGCCACGATATCCCTCACTTCCTGCATATATCTGGCTACCGCTTTTTCTTGCTTGCCAGAACTTGTTACCGGTTTTACCTCTTTCTTACTCATTTTCTCCTCCCTCCTTACTTAGAAAAACAACCCCCACCATTCGTAATCATGAGTTACATTGGTAATTAATTAATTGTTTTTCAGGCTATTCTTGATTTCTTAATGGTCATAGCCCCTACCTATACTTGTGCAGGTAGTCTTATAAGTGCAGAGGAAAGATTGCTTGAATAAACCAATAAAGTAATCTTCTTACACAGATTCATGACTTATTCAGTCACTCTCTGTTTCTCAAGATCATTGATTGAAAATGGATAATCCATCACCTCTCCCCCAGAAGTCATGTAGATCATAGCTGTAATAATTTTGTAACAATATTGGCAAAATCTTTATTTTTAACTAGGATGTTCTTTAGGAAATCTAAGTAATTACTTAGATCTGCATAAGCATATTTCCTAGTAAATCTAGGTATAAACCTTAGCAGGCATGAGGAAGATTTGTAAGTGATCGCAGTAAGGAAAAGCGTGCCCAGTTATAAAGGAGAATCTGCTGGACTGAATTTCACTGCGGAATGTCAAATATCTCTATGAGCCATTCAAATCAGAATTGAAGTTTTGAGATAGGGAAACGTACGATGCGATTATGCTTGAGCCTGGTTTTTCTTCTTTTTTTGTTCCCACTTGAGCGTTAAAAAGGTACCCACGTACGTCCCCAGCAATGCCGCTAATATATAGGCGTGATCCTCGACGTAATGAATGATGCTAATGGCGTTGACCAGAATAAGCATAGCCGACCAGAACGCAGCGGCATGGGCATTTTTCTTAGCGACATTTCTGAAATAAAGCGTGTTACACATATTGGCAAATGCCATGACAATACCAATCAATACGAATTTCACAACAGAAAATTCCATGTTTGTTCAATCCATCCGGTATCCGCGCATGTTGACGCGATGCATGCTCAATAGAGATCGAGTATGCGCATGGGACCTGGAATTCTTCTCATCATGAAATGCCCATGTATTTGAAAAGAACCATATCCTGAAGTGGTTTGGTCGAGAGGAAACAATAAAAATAACTGCTCAGAAAGCATTTCCATTCTTCTATAGTATAAAATTGATGAAGAAATTTCTGTATTGTCATTTCAACGCATCGTTGCGTAAAAATCTAACGAGAAGGAATAAATATGATACGCACATTTGGTATTTTCATCATCGTCACTGCCCTGCTTCAGGGATGCGCCACGCCTTCATCACGAGATATCTTTCTTGCCGATGGAACCCGAGGTTACAACATCAATTGCAGCGGATCTGGAATGAACTATAGCAATTGTCTCGAAAAAGCTGGCGAAGTCTGCGGAGCGCGTGGTTATTATTTGCTCGATCAGCAAGGCAATATTGTGCCATTTTCAGCCGCCATTCGTGAATTCAGCGCCGGTTCATCGACAGGTTCGATAGGATTTCTGACGCAATCTGGGTCAGTAGTGGTTCGCAACCTTTTCATCAAATGCAAGCAGGAGCAATGAAAATCTGGCCAGAATCCTTGCCTCCATCTGCACGACTAATCATTGATTTTGTAAGGACTTACTCGTGAACACAATAATCAAAATAACATCACTTCTTTTGATTTTGCTTTTTTCTGCATCTCACGTTCATGCAACCGAAAACGTCACCGCAAATGTTTATATGCATCGGGCCGGGACAAAAATTCTGAGCGGTATCGTCAATGTGGCCACGGGCTGGATGGAACTTCCTAAAAACATCAGCTTATGGAATCAAAAGGATGAAAATTTTCTCGAAGGCACCGCCGAGGGAATTCTGTGGGGCATCGTCCATACCGCCAGCCGGACCGCCAGCGGCGCGATCGATCTGGTTACATTCTGGATACCAACGTTTCCAATTCCTGAACCATTGTATGTCTTTGATAATTTCTCCAGGGAATCGGAATATCATGCATTCAGAATGGGAAGATGACAATTAGTCTTTTGATTACGCTTACATTGTGTATTCCAGCGGCGTGAAGGGGTGGTGGCCTTGAACACCCTTCACGTATGCTGCAAACTTGACCTGCATCAACCTCTCGCATTCTCACCATTCACTGAGGCTTTCTCGGAGTTTCCCGTAAAAAAGGCCGAAATCAACTGCACGAACAAATCACTTCGTAACGCGACACTCATTTCCTTGACAACCGTGCCGACATGTCCCGGTTTGCTGCAAAGCGTACTTCTGTCGCCTAATTCATTTGACCAATCAGTCAGCTTTCTCTAATTCAGTGAATTGCAGATACAGTGGCTTTTTTGACATGGCGCTGCGAGTGGAATCTGAAATACTTCTGTGACCTTCTCTGGACTGAGCAGTGCTGTATCCAGAACCGGTAATCCGGTCACAGCTGTAATGCCGGCGCTAACCAATGAAGATTCAATCAGTTGTCCGCCGATTGCCGTGAGAGGCAGCCGCTGATGCTTTATGATTTCTGCGCCTGCAATGGCACTCATGGCATCACTGGGTGTAAAAACAATCGCGTCAACGATCTTTGCAAATATTTTGGAATTCAACACGCTGGTAGTTTCTTGACACGCCCAATCTTCCAATACTTCCAGTACGATGATGTCCATTCTCGCCACACTCAGATGGGTTATCAAGGTATCGACAATGAAGTCAACCTGCTCTGGCCCAATCCGGCACGTGGATGGGAAACCGGCATGTGTGAAATCCAGCACAAATTTTGCGCCAGCATCCGTCATTAACCACGTGTTCCGGCCCGATCCCGTACCGGTAATCTTTGCTGCACCCACCTGATAGCCTGCCTGCATTAAACTGTAAATGAGCGTCGGGGTCGTGCTTCCTGCATGCGTGGAGGAACCCATGACCGCAATCGTGAATGGATGAGGGAATAAACTGACCAGCTTTGGTAACGCAAGGTCTCTTAAATTGATGCACCTTTGATTGCAGTCCGCAAGCAAACCGATCGGTTCAATAACAGTCAACGCTTTGGCGCTCGCATGGTGCGAATTCACCAATGCCGCGATTCCACCGGATGCTATCAGATGGCAGGATTGCAGATCAATCGGTATAGAAGCTTCTCGCTCGCTTGACGAATGTCCAAAGCAGATGATTATTTCATCATCGATTGACAATGTTGAAGGCCGGCCATGCGCCAGTTCGAGTTCCTGCAGTTGACCTATCGCGGTGACTTTCGCCAGCATCATATCTCCGGAGTTCGGAATGATTCCATCTCCATGCAATAGCGTGGTTACGGATTTGATCGGTAAATTTCGTGACGTGTAGCCAAGCTTGGCATTGAACAAACGCTCCTGGCCAACGAGTGAAATATTCATTTTTTCCTTGATGTTTTTATTTTTTTATTATTGGATCTGGCAATCAGAATGGTTTCCGAGCAAATCCTTCCTTCTTCTTTTGTCCTGTTAATTCAGTTTGCAGAAGAAAAGGTTCAATGCAACATTCTTTCTTTACTATCATCCGAACAACAGCAAGCAGGTATCATGACTCGATGCGATAGACACATTGTCGCGACACTGTACAATCTCAATCCAAAGGTCAGAACAGCCAGGTTCGGTGAAACGAGTGAATGATCAGAAATTCAAGAGCATTCAAGCTCTTGAGAAGCAATGGCAGAGTAAAGATTGGCAACAGCAAAAAGATAGCAATACATTCGAGAAAACTTTCCTGCAGAAATCAGCCTGTTCCGCCGACTCCACTCGACAATATGACCGGTAAAACAATCAAGCTCATGATGGATATGACCTCCCTGTATAACTTTTTCATCATTATTTTCCTAACTAGACATCTATAAAAGTCATGAATGAAATATTAATTGCAAGCCGTTTATTCTGTTGGAAGGAAAAAAGGTTCAACGATTTAAGGAATTCCGAGACTACTGCGATCCGAATTGACAACCGTCGTGCTGAAAATCCAGATCTGAATGCTCATTGACAACGAAATACATTGCGCGTATTGCTGGACAAGATTCCACTTACCTGATTCCCGCCATTGACCTTTTTTCAAGACTCCTTCAGGAATGTTGATTGGCCTCTATCTGCACGATCCAGCATCAATATCTCTAATTAAAACGATAAATGCTCTGTAATTTGCGTACAGCAATCTATTGAATACAGTTACCCTTTGCAGTGTAACGCACAGCTTGCTTCTAAGTTTCAATTAATCTATTTATTAATCAATTCCCCAATTTTTAATGATTTTTCCTTTTGAACATCGACAAAATACTGCTTATCCACGGAAGAAGAATCTTCAAGTATTTTTTTGGCTGATGATGATGTTCAATTCGGCTCATTGCACTGCCGAATTCAACGGAAAACTGAGCGGCAGCATTACAGGGGCTACAGATTACATCTGGCGGGGATATACCAAAAGCAATGGCAAGCCTGTCGTACAGGGCAATATCGATTATGAATTCATATCAGGAATTTTCCTGGGTTCATCTGTTTCGACGATCAGCTTTGCAGACCAAGGCTATGAAGATCGCTCCACATTGGAATTCAGGCCTTATCTGGGCTTTGCTTATCAGCTATCCGACGACTGGCGCTTTAATGCAGCATGGACCCGCTATCTTTACGATGGCAAGATATTTGGACGCTCGGTTGATTACAATGATTTCTATATCTATAGTCACTTTCGTGACCTGGTAACGCTCAATTTAAATTTTTCCGAAAACAGTTACAATCAGAATCACATGTCGTTCAATCCTGAAATAACCAGCCGCTATCCAGTCAGTGATTCTATCGAATTATCTGGCACTCTGGGGTATAACAAGCAGAAAAAAACGTTATCTTATGATTATTTGTACTGGAACTCCGGCATGACCCTGCATTTTTCCAGGCACATCGGCATTGATGTTCGATATTACGGAGGCATCTATACGTCCACCACACCTCATGAAATGTCCACTGGCTGGCAATTCTCTCCTCATGTTGTCGACCATCGGGCGGTATTTTCGATGACTATCGGATTCTAAGCATTCGGAAAAGCGATTGCAACGTTTCAAAAACTTTTTAACGGCAATGAACTTTTTTTAGATCCAAAGGAATGAACGCATCACTTCGCAAGAATCTCCAATATCTTATCAGCAGTTTGATAATGAAACGCCATGCATGAGTTACCCGCTTCAATTGTGCGAATAACCTTCAGTTCCCAAGAACAATTGGCTAATGAACGGGATTTGCTTGCCGAAACCGCAGCAGGAAATGTCGAAGCTTTTGAAAAACTTTATCAGCTTTATTTTAGCCGATTGTATCAATTCATTTTTCATATTGTTAAACGCCATGATTGCATTGAAGAAATTATCAACGATGTCATGTACGTCGTGTGGAAAAAAGCATTCACCTACGATCAGGTGTGCCGTCCTTCGACCTGGATCCTGGGCATCGCTTATTTAAAATCATTGAAGAGCGCCAACCAAAATATGACGTACGACGATCGAACGGCTGAATTCAATGAAGAATTGGACTATATTCCCGAAGGTGGAGGTCAGTGGGTGGAAGAAGTGGAAGTCAATAATTGGCTGGAAATGGCTTTCGATAAGTTATCTACTGAACAGCGCGCAGTAGTGGAAATGACCTATTATCAAGGTTTACATTATCATGAAATCGCAGAAATCATGCAATGTCCTGAAAATACAGTAAAAACAAGAATGTTTCATGCACGTAAGATTTTAGCCAGGCTATTTCTAGAGCTTAAGGACAGGAGTCGACAATGATATCTACAAATAATGATAGATCCCCCCTCAACGAGCACCGTCAGGTTTGGGAACTGTTGCCATGGTATATCAATAATACATTGGACCCGATCGAGCAAAGCAACGTAAGAAATCATCTCAAATCCTGCATCACGTGCAGAATCGAATTGAATCAACAGCAACAATTAGTTGAGAAAATGCAAGAGATCGATCTGTTGGAACAAATTTCCCGGGTATCTTTTGCACAGTTGAAAATGAAAATTGAGAAACAGCCGGATCCTGGCGTGCTCGTTACGAGGCATGAATTCAAAAAAGATACAGAATTTTTGTCACGACAATTCCTCGGTTTCGTGCAATACACTGCCTTGGCTGCGAGCTTGTTATTGCTATCGCTGCCATTCATGCTGGGTTCGCAGATCGACACTACCCAACTTCGAAGTGAGTATAGAACGCTTTCCAACCCAGTCGTTGGAGCAGAAAGCATGAACATGCTGCGAATCATCTTTTCTGATCAATCGGATCCCGAACAAATCAATGCCATTTTGAGTGCGGTTTCTGCTCGTATCATTAAAGGCCCGGCGGAAAATGGCGTATATCTGGTGCAGATCGGAGATCAGCACACGACCTCGCAGGAGGTTAGAAATGCGATCACATACTTACATAACGATACCCGCATTATTTTTGCGGAGCTGGCTCATGGGCTCCCTCACACAGATGCGAAGTAAATACTGATGTCGAACAGGTCACCACGAAACTATCGATTCTCGGTTCCGCTGTTGCTGTGGATGCTCATAAGCGCATGGCCCATCCTGGCGTCGGAATTTTCCGTTCATCCGCATATCGTTGACATCCAGCATGCCGAACGGATCATTTTGGTCACGTATGCGGATAAACACATCGATCGTATTCCGGTTGGAGTTGCCAATCAATCCTATCGCCGGCGAGGTCAGTACAGCAGTTCGACCTGGAGCCAGCGAATCGCCTCCAGCATTGAAAGCGACTACAAATTAAAAATTCTGTCGCAATGGCCCATTAAGGAAATCGGTGAACATTGCGTGGTATATCTCATCAGTGACGATCAAACGATCTCAGAGGTCATCGGCGCGTTATCGAAAGATGAACGCGTCGCTAGCGTACAGGCGATGAATACTTTCCAGGTAATGGCAGAGAATCGCTACAGTGATCCTTATTACCACCTGCAAACCCACATTCAGTCGATGAATCTGGCTGACATTCATGATCGGGCCACAGGCAAGAACGTCACCATTGCCATCATCGACACGGGGATAGACGCAAATCACCCCGATCTGAAAGGACAAATTCAGGAAAGCAAAGATTTCGTCGCTCAGAAATCCTCATCTTCCTTTGGAGAATATCATGGCACGGCAATTGCCGGTGTCATCGCCGCCAAGCCAAACAATGGCCGTGGCATTGTCGGTATTGCTCCCGATAGCACAGTCATTTCCTTGAAGGCTTGCTGGGGAATAAAACTGGGGAGCCTCGACGCAGCCTGCAATAGCTTCACCTTGGCTTTGGCGATCAGCACAGCCATTGGAATGAACATTGACATCCTGAATCTGAGTCTGACTGGCCCACACGATCCCTTATTAGCCAGACTGATTGACAAGGCTGTTCATGCGGGCATCATTGTGATCGCGTCGCAGGCTGACACTATAGATGAAAAATCCGGTTTCCCCGCCAGGCAGCCCGGTGTCATTGGAGTCCGCAGCTTAAACAGCACCGCGACGCAATCTTCCAGCGGACCTTCCGTTTTTTCAATAGCCGCACCTGGAGAAGACATATTAACGACATTACCCGAAGGTGCTTATGATTTCGTGTCAGGAAATTCTCTGGCCACCGCTCATGTTTCCGGCCTTACCGCTCTGCTGCTGCAATTGAAACGAAACGCGAATAGCCAAGAGCTTCATACGTTATTGACGCAAGCCAACGAACCTTCTTTTTACAAGGTGTTCCGCAAAGTCCGGCACAAAAATGCATTCGGCAGCCGATCGATTTTACCGAGGCGCGCTCATCATGGTTGATCCATATGCAATAGAATCCAGCTTACCGGAATGAAGATCCGTCATTTCAGGACTATCTGATCCAAAGGGTTTTGATATTCACGAACTCACGAATGCCAAAATAAGATAATTCCCGCCCATAACCAGAATCTTTGATGCCACCGAATGGCAGGCGCGGGTCGCTCTTCACCACGCCATTTACGAAGGTAGAGCCAGCTTGAATCTGCCGGGCTAGTGCTTCGCCTCGCACCACATCCGATGTCCAAACACTGCCACCGAGACCAAAAGGAGTGCGATTAGCCAGCCGGGTGGCTTCTTCGGCATCTTTTACTCGCGTGATGGCCATCACGGGACCGAACAGTTCTTCGTCAAACGCTGGCATGCCCGGTTGAACGTAATCCAGAATGGCCGGTTGATAATAAAATCCTTCTGTCCCAATGGCAAAGCCACCGGCGACGAGTCGGGCGCCAGCCGCCAGACTGCGCTCTACTTGCGATTGTAATTCCTGACGCAAGTCCCCGCGAGCCATCGGCGCGATCGTTGTGGCCTCATTCCTCGGATCCCCCCATTGCATCTGTTCAACCAGTTTCTTGACGTGTCCAATGAACACATCGGCGATGGAATCAACCAGAATAAAACGTTTGGCTGCAATGCAACTCTGCCCCATATTCTGAAAACGAGCAAACAATGCGTGCTGCGCCGTGGTTTCCAGATGCGCATCTCCCAACACGATAAAAGGATCCGAACCGCCCAGTTCGAGCACGCATTTCTTCAAATGCCGGCCCGCGATGCTCGCCACTTTGCGCCCAGCTTGACTGCTGCCCGTCAACGTCACGGCTGCAACGCGTGGATCGGCTACCACCGTTTCCGTCTGTTCCGCGCTGATCATCAGTGTCCGAAAAACATCGGCCGGAAACCCAGCTCGCTGAAACGCATGCTCCAATGCCAGCGCGCAGCGCGGAACATTCGACGCATGCTTCAATACCACGGCATTACCGGCCATCATGGCGGGCGCAGCAGCTCGTATCAATTGCCAGAATGGAAAATTCCACGGCATGATGCACAACAGGATGCCCAGTGGCTGATACATAACAAGGCTACGACTGGCGTCAGAAGCCATGACCTCATCCTTTAAGTACGATTGTGCATGCTCGGCGTAATATTCACAGCCGAGCGCGCATTTATCCACCTCCGCCCTGGCCTCTTTCAATAATTTGCCCATTTCTTCGGTGATCAGATTGGCGTACTCTTCCCTATACTGGCGAAATACCTGCGCCAATTGCCGCATCGTGTGAGAACGCTGCTCCATCGTAAACACAGCCCAGTCTGCTTGAGCATGCTCGACCTGACTCAATACGGCATGCGTCTGATCCATCGACCAGACAGGAAAAGAATGGAGTGTCTGACCCGAAGCCGGGTTAGTGGACAACATGGGCATAGAAAATATCCTTGTTGGCAAAAATCAATGCCTGCATTTCATTGCTATCGGCAATCACTGTGAAGGCAGATCAATTGGCTAGACTGACATGCCTATTTTTGGGGTTTGTTCTGATAAGTATGGGTCTCTTCAATGATCTGCGCATCCTCGATAATGATCGACGAATCGCCTTCGTTCGATCGGCTAATATCATCCACCTGCTGCCTGGCTTGTTCATATTGCCGGCGCACCCACCAGAATCGTATGCCAATGACAACAATGGCAACGGCCAGCAGCGCAAGAAAGGCTGCGAAAAAGAACATGCCTAACATCACCATGACGATCACGATTGGAATCAGCATCAGATACGTCATCCACCGGTTCAGCGGTGACAGCGGTGGAGGAGGCTGTTCATGTTCATCGGTACGGTGAAATTCAGAAATTCTGTTAATAATAATTTTGCGTTGCTCATCATTCATTGCATCAACTCCTCTATTTCGGGAATCGTCTTGGGCGCCAATGTCGTCAGCACGTCATGACCGAGTTGCGTCACCAAAACATCATCCTCAATGCGTATTCCGATATTCCAGAAATGTTCCGGAACACTATCTGCCGGACGAATATAACAACCGGGTTCTACGGTCAGCACCATGCCTGGCTCAAATATGCGCCAATCACCCTGCTGCTTATATTCTCCGACATCATGCACATCCATGCCCAACCAGTGACCGGTTTTATGCATATAAAAGCGTTTATAGTCCTCAGTCTCCAGTATCGCATCGACGCTGCCCTGACATAATCCGAGATCGGCGAAACCTTGCGCCAGTACCCGTAAAGCAGCCTGGTGCGGGTCATTCCAGCGATTACCCGGCTTCACCTGCTCAATGGCGTCGAGCTGCGCCGCCAGCACCAATTGATAAACATCCCGTTGCTGCGGCGTAAAACGGCCATTGATGGGAAATGTGCGGGTGATATCAGAGGCATAGCCGTCCAGCTCACAACCAGCATCGATCAATAGCAAATCACCAGATCTCAATTCAGCATTATTGTCGACGTAATGCAGCACGCAAGCGTTGGCGCCTCCCGCTACGATCGAAGTGTATGCCGGCGCTTGGGCGCCATGCCGGTAAAAGCTATACAGCAGCTCGGCTTCGATCTCATATTCGCGCATGCCTGGAGAGGTCGTCTGCATCGCGCGCTGATGCGCCTGAGCGGAAATATCTGCCGCGCGCTGCATGATTCGAAGCTCATCACTTCCCTTGATCAAGCGCATGTCGTCGAGTACTGTGCGGTAATCATGAATTTCTGCTGGCGAGGCCACGCCAGCACGCGATTGTTCCCGCACCTGATTCAACCAGCCGATGATCCGTTGATTCCACGACTGATTCTGATTGAACGCTGCGTAAACAGCCGGTTGATTGGCAAGCAATCTCGGCATTAATTCATCCAATTGCGTTATCGGATAGGCTTCATCAAACCCAAACACTTCCCTGGCGGCATCAGGGCCGTAGCGAAAACCATCCCATATCTCGCGCTCCTGGTTCTTCTCGCGGCAAAACAAATAATGCTTTGCTGCAGTATCATCACTGGCTGCAACAATCACTAGAACAGCCTCTGGCTCCCGAAAACCGCTCAGATAATAAAAATAGCTATCGAACCGATACGGATAATGGGCATCACGGTTGCGCAGTTGTTCTGGCGCAGTCGGAATGATTGCGACCCCACCTTTGAGTTGGGTTGCAAAGAGTTGCCGGCGATCTTTAAATTTTTGAAATTGAGTCATAAATAACTGTACTGCGTCACCCAAATGTCCATGTCATGTATTGCGCTGTTTCATTGAAAGCTGCTGATCCAGCTCGGCCAGTCGCTCAGGTGTGCCGACATCCATCCACTGCCCGGTGAAGCGCTCGCCGCTCACATGGCCGTTCTCGATTTCATGCCGTAACAATGGCGCCAGTTTCGCCGGCAAACCTGAAAATACGTCAGCGAACAACTCTGGTTGATACACGCCAATGCCGCTAAATGTCAAGTTATTGACCCCGGAGAGTGCGACTTTGTTTCCCTGTAGCGCAAAATCACCGATTGCATGATGGGATGGATTATCCACCAACACCAGATGCGCAATGAAATCCTGCCGGTTTGAATGCATCGACTGCATCACTGGCAGCAACACGGCATAGTCCATATCACAATAGATATCACCGTTCACGACCAGAAAAGGCTGCGACCGAGAAGCATCCGTCAACAACGGCAACGCATTCGCAATACCGCCAGCAGTTTCCAGCACTACGTGCTCCGGCGAATACCGAATGGTAACACCATACCGCTCACCGGTACCGAGTGCATTTTCGATCATTTTCCCCAAGTAAGCATGATTGATGACGATCTCGACAAAACCGGCGCGTGCCAAATTGATCAGTTGATATTCGATCAGAGCATGAGTGCCTGCCCTCAGCAGCGGCTTGGGCGTTTGATCGGTCAGAGGACGCATGCGCTCGCCGCGCCCGGCGGCGAGAATCATTGCCTTGTACGGAACAGCGCTAAAATGTATAGCCAATTTTCTGACTCGGCTCCGCGGAATTCAACTCATCCAGCACGATCAGCAGTGGGCCAAGTTCGCGATACCGTTCACAGGCCTTGCGCAGATAATCCATCACCACCGGCATGTCATTCAGGTAGGTCGATTTGCCATCGCGGTAATGGAGTCGCGCAAAAATTCCCAGAACTTTCAAATGACGCTGCACCCCCATCCATTCGAAATCACGGTAAAAAGACGCAAAATCGGCAGCAACCGGTAATCCTGCTTTGCGCGCCTTCTCCCAATAACGGATCACCCAATCGAGAATGCGATCTTCATCCCAGCGGATATACGCATCCTTGAACAATGACACGAGATCATAGGTAACCGGGCCATACACTGCATCCTGGAAATCAAGAATACCCGGATTGGGTGACGACATCATCAAATTGCGGGAATGATAATCGCGGTGCACCAGCACTTTCGACTGAGCCAAATTATTCCGCAGGATATGCCCAAACACACCATCCAGAATCGTCTGCTGCCGATCGGAAAGAGGCTTTTGCAGATGTTGGGCAATATACCATTCAGGAAAAAGATTGAGCTCTTTCGACAGCAGAGCCTGATCATACGGTGGCAGGTTCTTCGCATGCCCGGATAATTGCAGCGCGATCAATGCATCCATCGCATCGCCATACAAATCCTGGGCCATTGCTGGTTGATCGGTCAGAGCCTGCAGAAAGGTCGTGCTGCCGAGATCAGATAACAACATGAATCCTTGTCCGACATCGTGAGCCAGAATTCTTGGCACATGCACGCCAGCTTCGGCAAGGATTGCAGCGACATTCAGAAATGGCCCGCAGTTTTCATGTTGCGGTGGCGCATCCATGACGATGAACGTCTGATCCTCAACGAAAATTCTGAAATAGCGCCGGAAACTCGCATCGGCCGATGCCGTTTGCATCGAGAAAGGTCGTCCTGGAAACTGCGCTTTGACCCAATGTTCAGCTAATTGTCTACGATCCATTCATCTTTTCCATCATATATCGTCCTATCCTTCACTTATGAGGGTATAAACCTATTTCTTCCAGTATGAATTGCATGGCACAATAACTGCGCAGCCGTTAAAACTGGCAACCGCGGCAATAACAGTGGATAATCCCCTGACCTCAACCTAATGACAGGGGTCATTTTATCACGCAGCCGCCACAGTCAGCCGATCAAGTCGTGCGTTAATCAATTAGGAGAACAAGCTATGCTCAATAAACATGTCATCGACGAAATCAACGCCAAAGTCAGCGAAATACTGCAAAACAGCCCGGCCAAGGATATTGAAAAAAATGTCCGGATGTTGTTATCGGGCGCTTTCACACGGCTCGATTTAGTGACCCGGGATGAATTCGACGTTCAGCAGGAGGTGTTACAGCGCACGCGCGAGAAATTGATCATTCTGGAAGCGAAAGTTTCTGAATTGGAAGCAAAACTGAGTCATGAGATGCAAAAATCTTCAAACGCAGAATCGCAGCACGTGCACGAAGGATCAGACAAGAGCCATCACTGATCCAGATTTTTTGTCGTCACTCACCGGTAACGTGGCTGACTGCGTATTTTCTCGGGACTGAAGCACGCTCATGCCACTTGCCGTGCTGTATAGCCGGGCTCTGTCGGGAATGTATGCTCCGCTGGTGACGGTAGAAACCCATATCGCCAATGGCTTGCCCAGCTTCACGATCGTTGGCCTCCCAGATACCGAAGTCAAAGAGAGCAAGGATCGCGTACGGGCAGCCTTACAGAATGCGCAATTCAAAATCCCGGCGCAGCGTATTACCATCAATCTGGCGCCGGCCGATCTTCCCAAAGAAAGCGGGCGCTTTGATCTCCCGATCGCATTAGGCATTCTGGCCGCAACCGGACAAATTCCCACCGATCAGCTGGATCGTTATGAATGGGCCGGAGAATTGGCGCTCACTGGCGAACTTCGTCCGGTACATGGCGCACTTGCGATGACTTTCAATGCTTCGCAATCAGGCCGCAGCTTCGTATTACCACAACACAATGCCGCCGAAGCGGCGCTGGTCAGAAACGCCACAGTCTATGCAGCCACGTCATTACTGCAGATCTGCGCTCATCTGCACGGTCAAGAAACTTTGCCCCTCTGCCGCCACGCATCCGCAGATAACGATGAACTCAATGACCCGCCCTACCCCGATTTTGCTGACGTCAAAGGTCAATCCCATGCCAAGCGCGCGCTGGAAATAGCCGCGGCCGGCGAGCACAGTGTCTTGATGACCGGCCCGCCCGGCACTGGCAAATCCATGCTGGCCGCTCGCTTCCCCGGCATTTTACCATCGATGACCGAGGCCGAAGCACTGGAATCCGCGGCTGTTCAATCTCTCAGTCATGGCAGTTTCAACATCAATCACTGGAAACGCCGCCCTTTTCGTTCACCGCATCACACCGCATCGGGCATTGCACTGGTGGGGGGCGGCAGCCCACCCCGCCCAGGTGAAATTTCATTGGCCATGAACGGCGTGTTATTTCTGGATGAACTTGCGGAATTTGATCGTAAAGTCTTGGAAGTTCTCCGGGAACCGCTGGAGTCCGGAAAAATCACCATCTCGCGCGCAGCCCGCCAAGCGGAATTTCCCGCCCAGTTTCAACTCATTGCGGCGATGAATCCCTGCCCCTGCGGCTATCTCGGTCACCCCAACGGCAAATGCCATTGCACGCCCGATCAGATCAACCGCTATCGCGCACGGATTTCAGGCCCGCTATTGGATCGTATCGATATGCATTTTGAAGTTCCGGCCGTGCCCCAGGGCGAACTGATGAGCCATAAAACGGCCAGCGAGACCACGTCAGTCATTCGGCAGCGCGTCGAATACGCACGTCAGCAGCAACTCATCCGTCAAGGAAAGGCAAACAACCGTCTGACTGTCAACCAAATCGAGCAATTTTGTGCGCTGGATACGGCCAGCGAACATCTCCTGCATCAGGCCATCAACCGCTTGAGCCTATCAGCCCGGGCATACCATCGCATTCTCAAACTGGCCCGAACCATTGCGGATATGGCAGGCATTGCAAAAATCAACACTCAACATATTGCAGAAGCGATTCAGTATCGCAGGTTGGATAAAAGCTAGATCGCATTGAAGCGTGAATATCACCTTGGAGAAAAAATCATGATCACTCTATATGGCATCGAATGGTCACGAGCACACTATGTACTGTTTACATTGGCAGAGCTTGACCTTGATTTCAGGCACGTCAGGATCAATCCCTTCACTGAAGAAAAGAAGCCCCCCGATTATCTCAAGCTGAATCCTCTTGCCCAAGTTCCCACATTGGTGGATGGGGATCTGGTGCTAACCGAAGCAATGGCGATCAACTTCTATCTATCCAGGAAATATGGCCCAGAAAAGCTGTGGGTGAAGCGGCTGGACGATGAAGCACAAATCTACAAATGGACTTTTTTTGCCGTTACCCAGATGGAGACATCGTGCGTCAATCTCATCCTCCATCGAAAAGCGCTGGATGAAAAAGAGAGAAAACCTGAACTGATCCGCCTGGCTGAACAGAAATTGACGAAACCGCTCGGGGTCTTGAATGATCATCTTGCAGACAAGGATGCGCTGGTTGCCCATCGATTCACCGTGGCGGATATCAATATGGCGGGAGTTCTATCCTATGCGCGCAGCGGTGAATTCGATTTTTCGCCTTACCCGCATGTTGCCCGGTATCTGGAAATCATCCTGTCAAGACCCGCGCGCAGGAATGCTGAAACTGCTCAGCATTAAGTCGAAGAAGTGTGGATCAACCCACACTGGCAGGGTCGCATTATATGATCAGAAAATCCCATTCTCACCTTGTTGCTGCCAATTGCGCCCGTATCTGTTCCAGCCTCGGATCACCGGGAAGAACAGATTCTGCTCTTTGCAGATAGCGCCTCGCGATATCCTGATGGCCCCGTGCCCTGGCTGAATCAATGAATTGAATATACTTCCCCACGATATTCTGTTGACCCATACGTGCTTGCGAATTATCGGGATCGGTTTCCAGTACCCTTTGATAATATTTGTGGGCGTTATCCTTCGCCGGTGTGGTCAGGCGGCCCGCTTTAAAGGCTCGATCGGCAGCCGCCAAATGCCGATCGATGAGAGCCACGCCGCCGGGTTGCCGGGCTATTTCCCTCCGCTGGGATTGAGGCTGTTCAGAGGCAATGAACTGCTGGGAAGAATCAATCCGTGCATGAGCGATCTCTGCAGGTTCAGGCTCTGCTGCATTCACTACCGGGCTTGACAGTTCTGGCCGTTCAATCGTTTCTGCGGTGGGCTGAACACTGACAGGTTCTGATGCAATGACCGTTTCGACAGGTGTAGATGGCACTGCAGCTTGATTATCCGCTGGGACAGACTGTATGGCTGGGGTGGGGGCTTCGGCAGGTGTCTGCAACAACCATACGCCGATGCCGACCAGCGCGGCAATTCCGGCCACGACGCCCAGCAATTTTGCATTCTTGGCAACCGGCCCGTCATCAGCGTGATCCGGACTGGCTTGACGGGCAGAGGAAGAATTTACTGAAGTACTGATCTGATCCGCTTTCAGCAGCGCGAGGATTTCACTGGCTGATTGCGGCCGATCGGTATAGTCAGGCCGCAACATCCACTGGAGGGCTTCAAGCAATTCCGGAGCATAGGCAACATCTGCAGATTCCTGCGCCTGCATCGGTGTCAACGGCATCGGATCGGGTTCACCGCGGCTTAACGCTGTTTTTCTGGTTTGCGCAGCAACCGGCGGGCGATGCATCATACAGGCATAGATCGTCGCGCCCAAGGCATAAAAATCTGTCGGTGGCCCGATGACATTCGCAGGCTCATATTGCTCGGCAGGCACATAGCCATCAGCCAATTCCTCGGCGTAATGATCCGTTCGGGCCGCGATTGCCAATCGCGCACTCGCCACACTGACCAGTAATGGCAAACCTTCCTTGCCGATCAATATCGTCGAGGGCTGAATGCCGCCATGTATGACCTTGTGTTCATGCAATTGCTGCAGGGCGCTCAGGATCGATGCCAGAATAAATTTCAATTCTGTTCCGGCGAAGGATGCTTGCGAATGCACCAAACGTGACAGCGGCATGCCTTCACGTATGCTCATGATCATGTAGGCCGTTCCATTGAACGGCAAAATGTTTTCTAACGGAACAATATGAGGATGCTCGATCTGGGTAAGCACCTCGGCTTGGTTTAGATAAATTCTCAATCCATAGTCATAATTTTCCTTGTCCGCAGGAGACCTGGGTTCCACGTTTCGCTGATCGGCATTGCGCTGAGCGAACGCATACGGAAAATATTCCCGTATCTTGACCTGCTCCTTGAGATGATGATTCCAGGCTCGATAAGTAATTTCAAAAGATGTGATTTTTGCCACTCCCTTGATTTCATAAACGCCAATTTGAGTACCTTCAGGAAGAATTTGATTGTGTAAGTGTGTCATGACCTGTGTCCTTATTGCTAACTGCTGACGCCGACTGAATTCCCAGCGTGTGAAGATATGTTCATTATCGTTTTTCGATGTCCATCCAATCCGTATACTTCGTCCATTGTGATGAGCCGACAAAACGCCCGGTCTGCCGCGGCGACATTGATAAAGCCGGAATATTGCATAGTGTAATGCAACATTCCGGCTTTGACCTATCTTTCGCGGTTGAAAGATAGCGCTATCTGACTGGGAGCATCAAACGCTCAACCCATAAATATGCTATTCACTTCTCCGCTAATTCGCTGGTCTAGGATGTTACTGAGGATTGCACATTCATCAAAACGGGCAATTGAGCGACCTCCATCTTCCATCCACACAGACCAAGCAATCATGCTTTCGTCTTACCACGGAACAATCTGGCCATCATAGGCATAGAATTGTCCGGAATCCTCGAATCTCAATGTATCGATCACCTGCCGCATGCCTGTAACGCTTTGCTGTGCTGAAATCAACCCATTAGGCCCGCCCATGTCGGTTCTGACCCAGCCCGGATGTAACAGCACTGCGGTGATTTGTCGCGAACTCAAATCGATCGATAAGCTCTTCATGACATTATTCACCGCCGATTTGCTGGAGCGGTAAATATAACTGCCGCCGCCGCGATTATCGGCAACGCTGCCCATTTTGCTGGTCAGCGTAATGATCGTTTTGCGGCGGCTTCTGGCTACCTGCTGAATAAACGCCTCTGCCATCTTCAGCGGCGCCATCGTATTGACTTCAAAGGTATGCACCCATGCGCTGTAATCGGTCTTCCCGAAGACATCACCGTGCTCAGGCGGATAAACACCAGCATTATTGATCAGCACATCGATCGCCTCATCTGCCAAGGTATGCGACAACTGCTCGATTTGCCGATGATCAGTGACATCCAGCGGATAAATGCTGACCCGATCAGCATGACCCGCAGCTACCTCATTCAATTCCCTAGCCGCCGCTGGATCGCGGCAACAGGCAAAAACACACCAACCGTCGGCAGCATATTGCCGCACAAATTCCAATCCAATACCTCGATTTGCTCCGGTAATCAATACTGTGTTCATTTTTTCCTCATTTTGGTCTTGTACATTGAACAATACGTTTATTTTTATATTTTTTGAATGGGGATAGTAGGCTGATAAAAAATGTTGATTAATTCATCAAACATGATCAAGCGACATGCGCATACAATCCAGCAAACGAGATATATCAACAGGATAGGCCGAGCAATGAATTCATGCACCTGCATGTTTCGCTGGTGCAGTCAATTAAACAGCATCTCTCTCGTGACAATCTTGTAAAATAATTCATCGATTTTTCTCGCAGCTCCATCTATCCCTTACATCATTGACGCTGGAGAGTTGGCACAAGCTGCGGCTCATTATTGTCCAAGCACCACTATTATTATCCCTCATACATCATCATGATCGAAATCCTTGCTACGTTTGCCCGCTGGGCGCAATTGGCTGCCAATCTCATCGTATTTGGCAGTTTCGTGTTTCTAGCCATTATCAGTTCCTACAAGCCGGTATTTACCACGGAATGGGTAATTCGCCTCGAAAAAACTTTTCCGTGGCTTACTGTTATCATCATTGCCGGTTTACTCGGCATTCTGGCCACAACCACCAGCGCAGCGACGGGAATCCCAGCCGATGTATGGAATTTCAACGCATGGCTGGAAATCGTGCAGCAGACTCGCATCGGCCATATCTGGGCAGCGCGTGAATCGCTGGCGATCCTGCTGCTGGTCTATATGTTGATCATCCGTCATTCACCACGAGTGCGCTGGCACTACAGTATCGGTGCCATTGTGGCAGCCCTGCCGCTGATTGCAGGATCACTCGTCAGTCACTCCGGCGCGGAAGAAATTTCCTTTGAGTCCATCGCTCCCTATGCATTGCATATCCTGCTGGCCGGCATGTGGTTTGGCGCATTGCCGGCTTTTTTATTGATCATCCATAGCCAGCGGCAAAAATCTGATCCGGCCATGCGCCGCGCAAACGCCTCGTTTCTGGAGCAGTTTTCCACAATTGCGTTGCCGGTCATGCTTCTGCTCATTCTGACCGGCATCGTTGCCGGCGACCGGATGATCGCAGGGCAATATCATACGCTGGTTGCCACTGCCTACGGCTGGCTCTTAAATGCCAAACTGGCCGTGCTGGCCGGTATTTTATGGATTGCTTATCGGGCACGTTACCGATGGCTGCCGGTTTTTTCGCAAAAGGACGAACACTCAGAGAACCCTCAAGCCATTGCGCATTTACGCAAATGGGTACGTATCGAATTCTTCATGGCGCTGGCACTGGTGCTGCTGGCCACTCTCCTCGCCAATACCTTGCCGGCCAAGCATGCCATCATTGAACATTGGCCTTATCCGTTCCGTTTCTCGATCGATGCCACCTGGGACGAGAAAAATGTACCCGAACTGGTATGGCTGGGAATCGCGCTGCTGGCGGTGGCTATCATCACGGTCTGGGCAGGCGCGCTCGTCGAGTGGGGCCGAAAAACACGGATACTGGTTCCCGGTCTCCTGACAGTCATTGCTTTGGCCATCATTTTACCTCCCATTACCATCCAGGCTTATCCTGAAACCTATCAAAAACCGAGCGTTCCATTCGATGCCGTATCCATATCGAATGGTTCTCGGTCATTTGCTGAACACTGCGTTAATTGCCATGGCCCGCAAGGCAAAGGCACTGGCGTGGTTACTGATCCTGATGAAAAAGACCCCACCGATCTTCTGACTGAACCACACACCGCGCGGCACACGGTAGGAAATATTTTTCATTGGATTTCAGATGGAATTCCTGGCACGCAAATGCCGGGTTATTCAGCTTCGTTATCAGAGGAAGATCGCTGGGATCTGGTCAATTTCCTGCATGCATTATCGCGCGGTTTCGATGCTCGCTTGCTGGGAAGCATGATCCTTCCGGAAATGCCGGCCGTCGCAGCGCCGGTTTTCAATTATTCTGCGCATGATCATTCCAGCGGCAACCTGAAGGATTTCCGCTTGCAAAAGAATGTACTGCTGGTGTTATTCTCGTGGCCGCAATCGAAGGAGCGTTTTTTTCAGCTTGCCGCGTCCTATGAGCGAATTCAGAGCCTCAACACCGAGATTCTGGCTGTTCCCATCCGCGCCCTGACCGATGAAGAATTACAGGACATTGCTGAAATCGTTCCTTTCCCGATTGTCACGGAAGGCTGGTCAGAAATTAAAGATACCTATTGGTTATACCGGCGGGTGAGAGTGGTTCCGGATTTATCAGGAAAAGGCATGTTTCCTGGCCATATGGAGTTCATTACTGATCGCTTCGGATATCTACGCGCCCGCTGGGTTGCGCAATTTGAAGGGTATGGCTGGCAGAACCTGAGTGCTTTGACGCTGCAATTAACCCAACTCAACCAAGAAGACGAAGTCATGCCTCCGCCGGGCGAGCATGCTCATTGATCTGTATCATCACATTATTTATCGCTCATACCACAATGAAGAGCACATGGTTGGACAAAAATATCTAAACCATTCATTTCACAGGAGTAACCCGACTTCAGAAAAGCTCTAAAAAGTAGAGATTCAAGGTGCAGATCAGTCCATGAGCCTATGGATCTGATTTCAATGCAGTACGACTAGCGCCGCGGTTTCCTGGTGAAGTGCTGATTAACCCCGAATGAGATGCGGCGTAAGGCGCACGGAACGCAGCAACGAAGACCTATCAACCCAACAGTCGAAGGACTGAGTGCCGCGCAACGAAGCGATTTGCTCGTGCAGCGAATTAACCAGCGTTTCCATAGAGCTTTCTTCGAAAAATAATCATCAAGGAAGAGATACTGCACATGGATAATGATAGCGCCAGAGTAGCATGGATCACTCTTTGCAAGAACAAAAACAACGCTCAACCAGTTGATATTTCATATGAAGATATCATCATCTATCGTGTGCACGAGGCCATCGACAAACATCAGATGGCCGGTGTCATCACGCATATCAGACCCCATCTCATTTGCCTCGATTTCGATTTCCCTGACCTGCCCGACCTGCAATTACTTCGCCAAATCCGCGCCAGCTATTCCACTATCCCACTGATCATGCTGACCGTGCAGCATAGCGAAAGTCTCGCGGTCTGGGCATTTCGCACCGGGGTCAGAAATTATCTGGTCAAACCATTGAGCGTTGATGGTTTACTCAAGGAAATTACTCAATTCATCAATCAGTTAGATCCAAAATTTTCCAATCCTCGCATAAATCTTTTGCGGCATTATCAGATTCCGCCTGAATTCCACTTCATCTCTTCGGGCTGGTCATCGAAACGCACCCTCACAGCCATCAATTATGTAGAAGCCCATTTTCACGAAAAAATCGCCGAAAAAGAAATGGCCGCGCTGTGTGGAATGAGCGTCTTCACCTTCAGCAGACTATTTCGCACTGAGCATCACATGACGTTCCGTGAATTCCTGATCCGCTACCGTATCACGCAAGCCAAAGAATTCCTACGAAATCCCCAGATTACCGTAACCGATGTGGCGCAGTTAAGCGGATTCACGGACACTTCAGGCTTTGCAAGATTGTTTAAGCGTTATATTGGCATGGCGCCATCGAGCTATCAAAAAAGGCACGTGGATTGATTGCAAAAGAGGATTGAGGCATCGGCCAGCCTTTGCCATAAACATCCGATGGACAAAAAATACCTGATAAAAAAGCAAAAAAAGCCTATTCCCCTTCTTTAAAGATGTATATATTGAAAAAGTGACTTTTGCGTGAAGTTACTCATCAAAAAAAGCTCCCTTTTCACACGCGCCTTTGCATGCACTGCATGCATTCAACCTTGATCTGAATGACCGATCATTCAGACCGACTTGGATTATTTCTTTCAAATAACAACACAAGGAGACTTATCATGGCAATCATCAATGGAACAATCTTCAGTGATGATGGAAATATCACCCTGCCTTTATTGGGCACCGCTGCAGCGGATGATCTCAATGCCAATTGGTCGTTTGGCAACGACCTGATGATGGGATTCGCCGGCAATGATATATACCGCATCAATTCAATACTCGATGATATTCGCGAAATCGCCGGTCAGGGTACCGATACTGTGATAACACGTAATGCCAGCACAACCCTGAAAACCAATTTCGAGAATCTGACATTGGACAATACCGCCGGTTTTCTGACTGCGCTCAATGGCACAGGTAACAGTGCAGCCAATGTGATCACCGGTAACAGCAATAACAATACGTTGAATGGCTTAGGGGGCAACGACACCATTAACGCAGGAGCAGGAAACGACATTATCATCGGTGGTGCAGGAAAAGACACCATGAGCGATGGCGGCGGCAATGATGATTATGATTTTAACGCCACCAGCGAGAGCGCAGTTGGAGCCAATCGCGATATCTGTACTGATTTTACGCACAATGTCGACGACATCGATTTATCAACGATTGACGCCAATTTGAATTTGGGTGGAGATCAAGCGTTCACTTTTATCGGTAATGTCGCCTTTACCGGAACTGCGGGTGAAGTGCGATTTTTCACATCCGGCGCTAATATCATCGTTCAAGTTGATCTCCAAGGCGATGGGAATCAGACTGCAGATATGGAAATTCAACTAACCGGTGCGGCAGCAGTTGGCATCAATGCAAATGATTTTATTCTTTAAGAAAAGTTTGAAGATTTAAGAGGTATTAGGTCAGGCGACGTTGATCTCAAACTCAATATGCTCATTGGTCATTCGCAAACGGCACATGTTGAGTTTGGGACTACCCTGACCGTCATCCGTTATATTTCCAAGCTTTTCGTTTTTCTTCTTTGAAAGGGTAACGCGAGACATTTATTCTTTCGTTCGGGTTAGGATATCGCTCTTAAAACGAAAATTCCGTTCATCCCTTGAATTACTGCATTCCACCACCAGCTCTTTTCGCGCGCAATAGCATGTGATCATTCCTCGCTTGTTTAATTCATTAATCGCTTCATCAGCGCTTTCATGAATGGGCAGCGTCAGGTTCACCAATTTTTCCGCTCCTCTGCGGGTGACAAAATATGCCGTCAGCCCCCAAAAACGACCCGTGAACATTGAAGCATAGAGGCTGATGGGTCGGGTTTTATTTTTCCGAAGATTGAGAAAAAATAAATCAGCATCCTCTGGAATATGCCGCGCAAATGCTTCCAGTTGCGGCCGGTCACAAACCAACAACGCGTCGTCCTCAAGAATGAGTGATATCTTGTTCGGTGACAACACTGCTGCTTTCCATAATTCGTAATGCGAAAGATAAACGCCTATTTGAGCTGGAATGAGGGTCATGCCGGTAGCGGGAGAGAAATTATCGTCAGCCACGATACCACCCTTAGTCAACTGCGGAATATCAATGATCATTCCATCGATCGCAGAAAAGAACTTCACTTTCAAACCGATCCGGTCGAATTGCTTTTCGATGAAGCATTTTTTATCCGGTCTGCGAAGTAAATTAATGCACATGACCTCGAATTCGATTACATCAGTTTCGCCGTGCAATAATTTCATTTCATCTTTCTTAAAGATGAGCGATACGGTATCCATTGCAAACAATCCACGCGACCATAGCAGCTGCAAAGCCTCCTTTGCACCAAATAACCACCGCCAGGGCCCGGTAGCTGCATGCCGATGAGACTGAATATTTTTTTTGATGGTTTGGTATAAATTTCTCACAATGAGTTGCCGAGCTTGATATCAATAAATCGTATGGAGATTAATCCATTATCCTTTTATGTGTTTATTGCGTCTATCGCCAAACTGATAAATTCAAGTTCAAATCACCGTCATTCGAGAGATCTTCCTCCGTTTCTACTCGATTGAGCAAATTACTTTTCTTGGGCAATAATTATTGTTACAATTATTTTATGACCATCAATGACCCACCATCATCTAAAAAAAACGCACCCGGAGCCGGACGCAAAAAAGGAACGGGCAAATACCAGGAGCCTACGTCGGTTGTTCGTATTCCGACGAGCCAGGCATCGGTGATCAAAGAGTTTCTCGCTGCCTATCAACACAGGAAATCAAATATGGAATCTACCAACGTGGAAGAATTCTTCCGGCCAATGATCAGCAAATCATCCCCCAGACTGCCGCTGTTCTCTACCAAGGTCGCCGCGGGATTCCCTAGTCCTGCGGATGATTATGTCGAGAAACGACTGGATGTCAGTGAGTTTTTGATCGATCATCACGATGCCACCTTTTTCGTTACCATCCAAGGTCAATCCATGGTGGACGTCGGTTTGTTACCGGGTGATAAAGTAGTTGTTGACCGCTCTAAAACGCCGCGTATGGGCGATATTGTGTTGGCGGTGGTTGATCAGGAATTCACGATCAAAATCTTTGATTATGGCGCGAATAAAATGCCACGGCTGATGCCCGCCAATTCTAGCGGCGCGTATCGGCCCATCTATATCCGCCCGGATATGCAATTCGAAATCTTCGGGGTCGTGACAGGGTCATTCCGCCGTTTCAAATGAGCAGTTTGCTGCCGTGTTATGTGTTACTCGATCTCGAGACTACCGGCGCTACGCCAACTCAGGATCGTATCACTGAAATTGGCCTGATCCGGTATGAGAACGGCATTGAAGTGGGGCGCTGGAATACCTTGATCAACCCCGAAGTCAGTATTCCACCCTTCATTCAGCGATTGACGGGGATTACGATGGAAATGGTAAGCACGGCACCGGTGTTTTCAGACATTCGCGAGACCCTGCTCGATTGGCTGAATGGCGCCGTGCTATGCGCTCATAACGTGCGATTTGATTACGGCTTTCTCAGGAATGAATTCAAGCGCATCGGCATTTCTTTTCAGAAGAAACTGTTGTGTACCGTCAAGCTTTCGCGAAAACTCTATCCACAGCATCAGTCGCATAATCTCGACGCCATTATTGCAAGATTCAACTTGATGTGCGAACAGCGTCACCGTGCCATGGGCGACACCGAAACGATGGCGGCGTTTATCCATGCAGCCATCAGTGAGCTGGGAGAATCCGCCGTGCAGGAAACGGCACGGCTACTCTTGAAACAACAAGCGATACCGGCGGGCTTGAACCATCTCGAGATTCACGCCATTCCAGATACCTGTGGGATTTATTTGTTTTATGGCGAGAACGCCTTGCTGTATGTCGGCAAGAGTATTTCCCTGCGAAAGCGAGTGCTGAACCATTTTCAAAGTGACCACCGTTCCGCCAAAGAAATGCGCATCGCACAAGAAGTCAATCGGATCGAATATCAGATCACCAGCGGAGAATTAGGTGCATTGCTGCTGGAATCTCAACTGATCAAGGATCATCAACCGATCCATAACCGCCAACTTCGGCGCGAAAAGCAATTATGTGCTTGGCGAGTATCCGATGATCCGAATCGAAGACCACTGGTTACACTGATTAATGAGAATGACATGAATCTCAATATGGAAAACGTATTTGGTACTTTTCGAACCAAGCGTCAAGCATTGCAGCTTCTGAACAAATTGGCCGATGAGCATGGATTATGCGATAAAGCCCTCGGGCTGGAAAAAGGATCGGGCGTGTGTTTCTCCCGTCAACTGAAGCGCTGCCGTGGTGTTTGTGACGGCAGTGAACCCGCAGAAATTCATCATGCGCGGTTATTGACGGCATTAAGTCATTACAAGATTCTATTCTGGCCGTTCAAGGGACGCATCGGCATCAAGGAATATAACCCCTACAATGACAAGGCAGAAGTGCACGTCTTTAATCAATGGTGCTATCTGGGCTCTGCCCAGAATGATCAGGAATTGGATGAACTATCCATCAGCCCGCATTTTGATCGCGACACGTACCGCTATCTGCTCAAATTTCTAAACAAGACGAACGTCAACATCATTCAACTCGATTGATCATGACCAAACGCGTCATTGCGCTCATCGACGTCAATAATTTTTATGTGAGCTGTGAACAGGTGTTCAATCCAAGGCTCAACGGCAAGCCGGTCATTGTATTGTCCAATAATGATGGCTGTGCAGTAGCGCGAAGCAATGAAGCTAAAGCCCTAGGTGTCAAAATGGGTCAGCCGTGGTTTCAATTGAATGAATTATCGAAGAAACACCACCTCATCGCACTCTCGTCCAATTACACGTTATATGCGGATATGAGTGCTCGCGTCATGGCGATCTTGGCGGCATTTAGCACTGCTCAAGAAGTTTATTCGATCGATGAGTGTTTTCTTGATTTGACAGCGCTTCAGCATCGGAACCTGACGGAATACGGTCAGACCATTCGTCAAACCGTCAGCCAATATACCGGTCTGCCCACATGCATCGGTATCGGATCGACGAAGACCCTCGCGAAGCTTGCCAATCATCTGGCCAAATCGCGTTCTGAATTCAACGGGGTATGTGATTTTACCAGCATGTCTCCCGAAAAGCTGAATGATTATTTCGGCGCTATTGATGTCAGCGAGATCTGGGGAATTGGGCGGCGATTGTCGCTTAAACTGAACCAGAAGGGAATTTTCACCGCACAGAATCTTAAAGCAGCCTCACCCTCCATCATGCGAACTTGTTTTTCTGTCGTGATGGAAAAAACGATTCGTGAATTGAATGGCTTGGCGTGTATTGAACTGGAACAGACGCATTCTCCCAAAAAGCAGATCATCAATTCCCGTTCCTTTGGCACCAAAATCAGCGACTTGACCAGCCTTGAAGAAGCGGTATCTCTCCATGTCGCCCGCGCAGCGGAAAAACTCAGAAAACAACAATTCTATGCAGGTTCACTAGAGGTTTTTATAGCCACCAGCCGTTTCGAGACGCCCGCGCGGCGGTATATGAACAGATTGCATATCACTTTACCGAGCCAGACCGACCACACGCTCCTGCTCACCCGCGTTGCACTCTGGGGTTTAAAAAAAATCTATCGTCCATGCTACCGCTATCAGAAAGCGGGTGTCATGCTGTCTGATCTAGTTCCCGTTGATAAATTACAACATGATTTATTTGCGGAGGCTTCCTCAGATCGAAAAAATATCAAACTCCAACAGATTATCGATCATTTAAATAATAGTGGATACAAAAAAACCATTAGAACAACGCATGTTGATCGTCCGTGGTCAATGCGGCGCGAATACAAAAGCAAGCACTACACGACCTGCTGGGATGAATTAATCTGTGTCGTCACATAAATTCTTGAAATTACCGAATTCCGAAGTGACATCAGTACGAATTTCACCATAAAAAGTCTCTTCTTTTTCTGCGCTTTTCCTCCTCTTCCTTCGCTCTGGGATTCTCTAAGTCGTTAGTGTATTTAAAAACGTTCATTGAGGTAACGCACCGAATGATTGCAAAATTAAAGATAAATTTATTTTTATCACACCAGACGAAGAAACCAATGAAAAAGAACATTGACATAGGTCCAACTGGTCATTCACCGTGCGTAGAGCCGATTCCTCCTACGCCCATCAGGCCGGAGGATTTATTGCAAGATAATGAAGCCAAACACAACAAATCTTCTGTGGAAGAACTCCCCTACCCGGAAAATCGCGATGATAACCTCTCCAATTCTGATGAAGGGACTAAAACCACCCCACAGAGCAAGTCAGATAACTACACGCCATCTGCTCAACTTTAAGGATACCGGGTTTCTGCTGTGCACTGTTTTGACTAAAGTAAAACGAAATGAATGAGACGAAGTCCACCACTTTATCTTTCCTCTTTCGTTTTTACTCTTTCGTTATAAATTTATCGAATAATCCGATTAATTTAAAAATAATGTCAACGGAAAGATAATTCATTCGTTTGAATATATGTTTCTTATCTACTTAGTTGCAATGATCATCAGTTTAAGCCATTTTACTGGTGATTGACCCTCCCAGTGCGTTCAGATCGGTTCCCCTTACCGAACAGTGCGCACTGTTTTTTTGTTCTAAGATTTCCTGAGCATTATCCGAAAACGATTTTCATATGATGGGTTTACGCACCCAGCAATGCTGCTAACAGGTCTGAGGCCAGCATTTGTTAGCTTTCTGCCATTACTGAGCACAGTCATCAACAGCCAGAGACCCGGTCAAGTAAAAACCAGAACAACCCAGTTAGGCACAATTGATCGTAATCTCAAGATTCCGGGATACGTCTGAAATCGTGTAAGCCACATCCAATAATCGATTGACCGCCTCCCGTTTAAATTCATTTGCATATTGCTTTATCATTAGCATTTCTTCCTCCAGTTAAGCCGTTTTTTCTTAACTTGAATCTGGATGTATTTGATCATTTGGAGCAATGTAATTCTCTGATAAAAAGTGATTTGGAACCTGATCAGAAAGACTTGAGTTACTCAGAATGTGAAATGGTAGATGCTCTTGATGCGCTATGAGCCATGGCTGTCAAAAGAGCAACTATTTTTTCTCTTTCAGGTTTCTTAGCAAACTCATGGGCCGCATGGTCGAGAAATTCCTCGAGCTTTCCTTCCGGAAATTTCTTTCCAATAAATCCGCACAGAATAATCAATGCAATTTCAATGGCTTCTATTTCTTTATTCATGAAATTCTAAATCTCTGGATAGTCTTCAAATATGAATTCTACCTTTCAATCTGCATGATTTAACAGGTTAAAAATACTCTAAATTGTCTAAGAAAAGAGGATGCAGCAAAGTCATTTAATTGCACAAAATGGCCTACTGAAGGTGAATATGTACGTCAGCGAACAGAAAAATAACAAAAATACCAAGATAATCAGTATTAGCATTCATCCTGCCATTTATGATGAATCAACCGCACCAGTCAGAGCGTTCCCCTTTCGCTTAGCCGGATGGCTGGATTGCCCTAATGTGTTTATTCCCTCTCAACCTCCGATCTAACGCATTAGGGCGCTCTACAATTTTTCAGTCAACTAGTTGTTGTGGCAAATATAACTCGACGTTAGTTCTTGTTGTTACTCGACTAACCTAAGAAATTGACGGGTTGGGGTATCAGACAGATTTACTTCTTCATCAACTTCTGAGCGATTATAAAACCCGCCACCAATGCAATTAGCGAATAAAAAATGATGTCGATCAAATCAGTCATGTAAAAAATTTTTAGAGTTAATGGTCGATTGGTAAGTTTGGAGGAGTAGCAAAGATTTACTCCAACCTAAAGCCGGAACATTCATTTGAATACTGAATCGGCAAGAATGGAATAATTCAAGAAAAGAGCTCTGCTATCGAGTGAATGGATTGACTGTATTCTGTTTCTTGGTGGCCAAGGGCGGAATCGAACCACCGACACAAGGATTTTCAGTCCTCTGCTCTACCGACTGAGCTACTTGGCCATTCTGAGTAATTGACAGTAAAAAAATAAACAGGGCAGTCAACCAGTTGAGTTATCGTACTTATTGAAATTATTCAAATGGCGCGCCCGGCAGGATTCGAACCCACGACCCCTTGGTTCGTAGCCAAGTACTCTATCCAACTGAGCTACGGGCGCAATGTACAATCTACTGACTTCCAGCTTTTTACTTAATCAGCCGGGAGATTATATCAGATTGAAGCAACTGCACGATCCGAACTTATGCATTACCACGATACTTTCAAACTGAAACCGACGGGCCGATTGATTCTGTACAAATAATTACAATTTCTTTTTGCGGGGCCGATGATCGTGTATTTGATCAAACTTGTCAAGATGAAACTGCTTTTGCGTAAATTTCGAAGGATTAATGATCTTCTTCCGGTTCTGGATTTTCTCGATGAGAGATATCGGTTGGATTTTTCTTGAAAAAAAACGCACCGGCACTGTTTTTACTGGGGATCCTGGGCGTTTGGCAGTGAACGTCAGCATTCTGGGCGCGATGGCGTAACGCGTGATCCATTAGTACCAGCGCCAGCATAGCCTCAACAATAGGTGTGGCGCGAATGCCGACGCATGGATCATGCCTTCCATGGGTTTCGACAATCACCGCACTTCCATTTTTATCGACCGAACGGCGTTCCAATCGGATGCTGGAAGTTGGTTTGATGGCGACATTTACAGTGATGTCCTGACCTGTTGAGATACCACCTAAAATGCCGCCTGCATTATTACCCAAGAATCCTTCAGGGGTCATTTCATCAGAATGTTCAGTCCCTTTCTGCGCCACACTCGCAAAACCAGCACCAATTTCAACGCCTTTCACCGCATTAATGCTCATCATGGCATAAGCAATCTCGGCATCCAGCCGATCATAGACAGGTTCTCCCCAACCAACAGGCACTCCTTCCGCGACAGCGCTGATCTTAGCACCTACTGAATCACCTGATTTTCGCAGCAGATCCATAAAAGTCTCCAACTGATCGACATAGCTATTGTCTGCAACAAAAAAAGGATTGATGTTGACATCGCTCCAGTATTTAAAAGGAATCTGAACTGGACCTAACTGAGACATGTACCCCCGTACGAGAATGCCAAATTTCTGATGAAGCCATTTTTTTGCAATGGCGCCGGCGGCTACCCTGATAGCGGTCTCTCGCGCTGATGCACGGCCGCCGCCGCGGTAATCCCGAATACCGTATTTTTGCCAATAGGTATAATCCGCATGACCAGGTCGAAACACATCCATGATTTTACTGTAATCCTTGCTGCGCTGATCTTCATTGCGAATGAGTAATGCAATGGGAGTCCCCGTCGTTTTTCCTTCGAATACACCTGAAAGGATCTCTACGGTATCCGATTCGCGCCGCTGGGTGACATGACGGGATGTGCCCGGTTTACGCCGGTCTAGCTCATGTTGGATTTCTTCAGTTGATATTTCCAGGCCGGGTGGGCATCCATCGACAATGCAACCGATGGCAGGGCCATGAGATTCTCCAAACGATGTGACACAAAAAATCTTACCAAATGTATTACCAGGCATTTTATTTTTCTCTTATAAAAAATTGTGCGAGTCTACCATACGCGTTCTAGGTTCGTTTCAGTGTGAGATTTGCGATTCACATGGCTTTGCATCAAAAACAGGAATCTCCCTGATTGAACAATATCAAGAAGGATTTTCTTTCTTCATGCTATATCACCGGGTAAAATGCAGAACATTACGCAGGTCATCCAGTCTGGATTTTGAATTATACGAACATACACTGCAATGTACGAATTTCTATCAGCTTGATTATTCAGACCCTGCAAACCTATTAAATCATCTCTCGGAGCATGCATGAATACACCGCGCGTCAAAGATTTTCTTATTAATTTACAGAATGATATTGTTCAAGGGATTGAGCGAATCGATGGCAAGCCTTTCAAACGTGATCATTGGGATCGACCTGAAGGCGGTGGAGGCATGAGCAGCGTGATTGAAGAGGGCAATGTGCTGGAACGTGGCGGCGTTAATTTTTCCCATGTATATGGCGCAGGATTACCTGCATCGGCCACAGCCGCCCGGCCTGAACTAGCTGGCCGCTCCTTTGAAGCGATGGGCGTATCACTGGTCTTGCATCCTCGCAATCCTTATGCCCCCACCGTGCATATGAATGTGCGTTTCTTCGAAGCACGCAAAGAAGGCGCCGAGCCCGTGTGGTGGTTTGGCGGCGGCATGGATTTAACTCCTTATTATGGTTTCGCAGAAGATGCCATTCATTTTCATCAAACCTGCAAAACAGCATTGCAACCATTTGGAGATGATTGTTATCCGCGCTTGAAAAAATGGTGCGATGAGTATTTTTATTTAAAGCACCGAAAAGAACCGCGGGGTATAGGCGGAATTTTCTTTGATGACCTGAATCAACCTGATTTTTCGACTTGCTTTAATTTGACTCAGCGAGTGGGAGAACATTTCTTGGTGGCCTATCGGCCCATCCTGGAAAGACGCAAGGATACGTCTTATGGTGAGCGGGAACGAGATTTTCAGGCATATCGGCGAGGACGCTACGTCGAATTTAATTTGGTATGGGACCGCGGCACCTTATTTGGCCTTCAAACCGGAGGACGCACAGAGTCGATACTGATGTCATTACCGCCTATCGTCAAATGGCGATACGACTGGAAACCGCAGGCAGGAAGCGCGGAAGACAAACTGTATTCGGATTTTCTGATCGGCAAGGATTGGATTTAGTTCGAACATTTAAAACAGGATCAGGATTGGATCTGAATCAGTGAACACGCTATCGCTCAATACACAAATTTTACTCGGCGCAGGAGCAGGAATTTTGCTGGGTTTCTGGTTCTCGATGTTGGGACAGGACTCAAGCATCACACACATCGGCTTATACAGTGCAAAACTGGTGGGCACACTATTCGTTGACTTGCTTCGCATGGTCATGATTCCGCTGGTATTCACTTCGATAGTCGTGGGCGTGGCCAATTTGAGAATGCATCGGCAAATCAATCGGGTATGGCAAGCAACTCTGGTTTTCTTTATTTCAACAATGGCATTGGCTGTGTTGTTGGGTTTGACAGCCGCGAACCTGTTCAAGCCCGGAAGCGGATTGCACATAGCGATGTTTCAGGATGCAATGCAAAGTTTTGAAGCCACCCAGTTGTCGTTAGCCGATTTTTTTGCTCATTTTCTGCATTCACTGTTTCAAAATCCAGTAACTGCATTGGCGCAAGGTAATGTGCTGGCCGTTGTGATTTTCGCTCTATTGCTGGGTATTGCACTGGTGATCGGGGGCGAACGCTATCGCAATATTTTGCTATTGATGCAGGAATTCCTGGAATTGATATTGATGTTGGTAGGCTGGATCATGCGGCTGGCGCCATTAGGAATCATGGCGTTATTGTTACAGTTGGTAGCTACGCAGGATACCGGTTTACTTTCCACATTGATCAAATTTGTTTCCGTTGTACTTGGCACCACGCTGGTGCACGGAGTGATCGTATTACCACTCATTCTTTATCTAACCACAGGGTTAACGCCCCTGAAGTTCTGGCTTGGAGCGCGCGAGGCATTGATTACAGCGTTTGCTACCAGCTCCAGCGCTGCAACGATGCCGGTCACATTGCGCTGTGCCGAGCAACATCTCCATGTCAAACGTGAAATCGCAGGTTTTGTCATACCTATTGGAACTACCATGAATATGGATGGTACGGCGTTGTATGAAGCCATTGCGGCTTTGTTCATTGCCAATCTTGTGGGTGTCGATCTTGATCTTTCTCTGCAGATGATTATTTTTGTTACAGCCATGTTAGCTGCGGTGGGCGCGCCTGGCATTCCCAGTGCGGGCATGGTAACAATGGTCATGGTTTTGCAATCGGTAGGATTACCTGCAGAAGCAGTCGCGATTTTATTGCCGATTGATCGAATACTCGATACATTTCGAACGACGGTAAATGTAGAGGGGGATTTGATAGGAAGCTTGGTGGTGCAGAAATGGGTAAATTATCAGCGCTGAGCTCAGATTTATTCGATTGCAATGGTCAGATCAAATCGTTGTCACGAAAACGTTGCTGGATCTCCACAACTTTCTCGGCATTGCTGATTAGCGCTTCAACACAAGCACGGTCCAGTTTTGAATTCGACATTTGCCGCAGCATTGTGAATGCATCTTCATTACTCCAAGGTGCTTTATATGACCGGCGGGATGTGAGGGCATCGAACACATCTGCTACAGCACTGATACGAGCTTCAATCGGAATCTCATCTCCTTTCAGACCATTAGGATAGCCACTGCCATCAACGGCCTCATGATGATACTCAGCAATATTGCGCAAAATGCTGGTATGACCGAAGGTTCCCAAACTGAAATCGTCAAGAACAGAATCGATGATCTCGCGTCCTTTAGCAGGGTGAGTTTTCATGACGGCGAACTCAGCAGCATCGAGCTTGCTCGGTTTGCGTAAAATGTTATCTGGAATGCCGATCTTGCCTACGTCATGCATGGGTGAAAACAGGAAAATATGCTCAATCTGCTCATCGGTAATGTTATAGCTTGGGGATAATTCGCGAGCAATGAGCCGGGCATAATGAGCGGTGCGGTCGATATGAGAGCCTGTTTCAAGATCGCGATAGTGCGTCATGTTGCGCGCAGCCCTGACCGCCGCCAGTAAAGTGCGGATAGCGGTTAATTCGTTGATGACCATCAGTGAAATCAAATGGCCAAAAATATCGATTTGACGCAGCGCTTTGGGTAAAAACGGATGCTCCAGAAATGAATTAAAAAACAAAAAACCGACAAAAGATCCGCTTTGATAGAGCGGCATGGTATAGCTGGACTTATAGCCCTTGGCGGCCACGCGTTTAGTATGTTCATGGGTGCCATGGGAAAAAATGCCGAGATCCTGAACTAATCGCGGACGTCGATGTTGGATTACCGTACGTAACGACGGAGCACTGCTGAGTGGAGCTTCATAGGTCGTCATCGGATTATCATCGCCTTCGCTGCTATGCGTGTAGGTCTTTAGCATTTCAGTCTTTTCGTCATACAAGGCGATGGCTAAGCGATCTATAAATGGAAAATCTTGACGGATTACCTGATGGATGAAACACAATTTTTCTGTAAGCGGCAAACTTTCATGCAAATTAGCCAGCGTGTCCTGATGCGCGAAAAAATCTTCTTCCTGTTCCATAGTTTACTATCCGTAGATTGATTACTTTTTTGTTCGCTTATCGCTCGAATGGATGAATGGAAAAAATCAGTTTAATTCATTACCACCCAAAACCCTACAATAAATTTCTAAAAGCGTGATTATAAAATGTTATGTGACAAATTGACGCGCGACAATTTGTCACATTCCCAAATGAAATTATTCTTCTTACAATGCATTCATCGTGATGAATTAAATCCATATTTTCTCTAAATATCAGAGATTTAATTTAGCACCTACTTCGTGATGATTACAGGAGGATGAAGAGCGAATTGTTGTCAATTCATACGCTCGCATACACGCTTATGAGAATGCCTAAACGACTTGAACCCTTGTTTGAAGAAGGATTGATCGATGATGTTTTGTGTCAATTGATGACTGGCAAAGAAGCCATCATTTACATGGTGCGCAGCGAAAAAGATATTCGTTGCGCCAAGGTTTATAAGGAAAACAACAAACGCAATTTTCATCAACGCTCATTCTATACCGAAGGGCGCAAAGTCAAGAACAGTCGTCGCGCCAGAGCCATGGAAAAAGGCAGTCACTACGGTTTGAAAGCACGAGAAGAATTATGGCAGAGTACTGAAGTTGATATGTTATGCCGCCTGGGGATTGCCGGTGTCCGTGTGCCTAAATTTTATAATTTCTTTTCGGGTGTGCTGCTGATGGAGCTCATTACCGACTCTGAAGGAAATGTGGCTCCGCGATTAAGTGATCTGATTCTAACTCCTAAGCAAGCACGGGAGTATCATCGTATTTTGATCAAGCAAATCGTCAATATGTTGAATGAAGGCATAGTGCATGGTGATTTATCGCAATATAACGTGCTGGTCGATAATCAGGGTCCCGTCATCATTGATTTGCCACAGGCGGTGAATGCAGCAAACAATCAACATGCGCGTCATATGATCAAGCGTGATGTTGATAATTTAACCACTTATTTAAGTCGATTCGCGCCGGAACTGGCTCAATGTGATTATGCGACTGAAATTTGGTCTTACTATCAGAGTGGTAGATTAGTTCACGCCACATTGACTGGAAATACTAAACAACAACCTGTTGATCAGATCAAACCGGCAAATGTATCAGATGTGTTGCAAGCCATTGATGCAGCAATCAGAAAAGAAATAGCTTGGCAACGCCATAAACAAACACGTTATCTTAACCAGATGTCACAGTGCTGACTCACGTGAATTTAAAAAAAACTTTGATTGACCTGCACTGAAGCGATTATGCTATACTCTGCGCCTTGACGCGGGGTGGAGCAGTCTGGCAGCTCGTCGGGCTCATAACCCGAAGGTCGTAGGTTCAAATCCTGCCCCCGCAACCATAAAAAACAAGCAAGCACTTAGAGAATTGAATCCTAAGTGCTTTTTTGTTTCGAAAAGCTCGTATTATCAATACTATCACGCGATAAGACAGATAAATTTCTGCCTCATCGGAAATTCCCCCGAGTGA
>CASDLT010000046.1 GCA_949281375.1 uncultured Nitrosomonas sp. | reverse complement strand
CGCTGATCTGGAATTCTGTGCCTTGCGGATTGCCATCGCTACCATAGCGCTGTCCATAGATTCCCGATGAACCTGCACCATTCTGGCCATTCGATTGCCAGGTCACGACGAATCCTCCGTTTGCAAGACTGGTCACAGAAGGTTCCTGTTGATTGCTGGCAGTGAAGGTGTTGACGCGGAACTCGGGCCCGTGCACAGCGCCACTGACATCGTATCGTTGTCCATAAATGCCATAACTTGCGCCATCCTGACCCAGAGATTGCCAGATGACGACGAAGCTGCCATCGTTTAGTGCAGCCATCGACGAAGAATTTTGTCCGCTAGTGGTGTAGGTGTTGATGAGTGTATCTATAACCATGTCAGTAGTTCCTCTGAAAAAGAATTAGTTAAACATCGTGCTCGATCGGCTGTTCCAAGATTTGATCAACTGAACTTGATGCCGGAATGATCTGGAATGCTCTTCTCTCAGGGGACATGCTAAGACTAATCACTTGGCATAGATATAGGCCATTACTTGTTTTTTTTTAAGTAATTATTTAGGTAAAAACAAGTAATGGCCTATATATCCGCTACGTTGATTTCTTTAATATTGATTCAGTGGCAAGAGGGGTTTTCTACACAGATAGGTGTGTGATTCGTTAGTCAAAGTGTAGAGCCTGACATCTCAACGTTTGAAGTAAACAAAGAATTAAACAGCAGAGTGCTGATAAAGATAACTTATCCGCACTTCCTCACTAACCATATTTTACAAGGGTTCACAGGTTATGAAAAAAGTCCTAAATATCAATTATTGCCTGCTAGCAATGATAACGCTATTGGTCACATCGATGGCTACTCCAATTTATGCCGACAATGCCGTTAAGTTGAAAGTACTTGTCATTGCAATAGGCGATGAGGCAGTAGATCCAGGATTAGCCTACATTAAACCAGCGCTTGATGAAATGGGAGTACCTTATGAAGTCATGAATGCAGGAACGCAAGATTTAACCGCTGACATGCTTGCTTCTTTAAATGGGACAGCTTGCAGCGTATTGGATAGCGGTTGTGTTGGTAATTTCAATGGCATCATTTTAACGGACTCTGATTTAGTTCCGGAATTTACACCAGCAGAATGGGATTTGCTACACAACTATGAGAAAGATTTCAAAGTCCGTGAAGCGGTATTATCGGGTTGGCCTGCCAAGTATTGGGATGCCAGTGCACCGTTTGGTGTCTATCTGGATTATGGCCTGACGTTTACATCCTCGGGAAGTAATTATAATGGACAGTGGTCGATTCCCACTTCTTTTCAGAAAGAAGTTTTCGAATACGTCAACAAAGTTAATGCATTGCCCGTTACGGATTTCGCATTTGCAGCCGTTCCCAGCGGTCCTGCCACTGAAGCAAATCCAGGTCCGCGCGATGGTACGGTTCCAGTTGTAACGCCACTCTTGAAAACCGGCAACGGTGAAGAAACATTGGTCTCTATTGTGCAATACATGGCGCCATCTCAAACGACGCCTGTTCGCGAAGTGTTGATTTCAACAATTACCAATGCGTCATTCTTGATTCACTCGAACGTTCTTGCTTACGAGTTCATTAACTGGGCTACACAGGGCGTATTCGTAGGTGCGCGGTTTATTCACATGACGGCTCACTTGGATGATTTATTCCTGGAAAACACCTTGTGGGATCCAGCTCTTAAGAAAGACAGTCCAAATCAAACCTATCGTTTGAATAGCACGGATATCAGCAATGCAGTCAGTAAACAGGCTGCCTTTCACACTGCACACCCAACTGCAAAGAATCTCAAACTGGATTTTGCATTCAATGGTGCTGGAGCGGTTGTAAATCCGGAAGCAACGGTATTGGTTCCCAACCTGGCTGAAGATCTGGTAGAGGCCGTGATCGCCAACAAAACAGCGTTCCGCTTCATTAATCATACCTTTACTCATGCGGATATGGATAATCATCCGATACCTGCGACTGCACCTTGCGATTATCCTACTTTTACCACCGTTGCGGCTATTCAAGCTGAGATTACTAAGAATCGTACGGTGTGGGGATTATTAGGTCTTCCAGAGCAGAGTCTTAATAACAAAATACTGGTCACTGGCAATCACTCTGGCTTGAAGGATCGCAAATGTACCGATGATCCAGCGCAACATCAAGATATGGTGGATGTGCAATCCGATGACGTGCCGTTTGATGCTGGTGCTAACCCGCTCTTTTTCACGGCTGCTGCCAATGCAGGGGTTACTTATCTGGCTTCTGATGCCTCTCAGTTGAACCAAAACATTGAACAATATGTAACTGGTGTGAATGATGGAAAAGCCACGGATCGCTTGTTATTGCCGCGTTGGCCAACCAATGTGTTTTATAACACGATCAACCCGACTCAGCTTGTTGATGAATATAACTATATTTTTCATGATCGCTTTGTGAATGCCGGGCAGGATCCATGTACAGTGCCTGGTGCTGTGTGCGCTACAAGGGATTATTCGCAGATTCTGATCGCTGAAGCTGAAACTGCATTAAGACACATGCTGACCTTCAAGAAATGGCCTCATTTCTTCCATCAAGGTAACGTTGCTAAATATGACACCAATGGTAATACGCTCCAATTTGATTGGCTGAATTCAGTTTTCACTGAGTATGAAAGACTCATTAAATTACCGGTGAAAAGTTTTCCTTACTACCAAATTGGCGATAAAACAAAAGATCGCTTGAACGCCAAGTCAGCCATCATTCAAGCAGTATGGAATCGCGCAAACAATACAGTGAGCATTTCTGCAAATAAGGCTGTACCGAATCTCGAAATCACGGGACTTACTGGCGGTGAGTTGTATGGGGGGCAATATATTCGGAGCGTTACAGTAAATACCCAACCGGTGACATTTGCAGTCAATAGAGCATTGGCACAATGACATTCACCGACTTGAAAACCAATAGTTTAGAGGAAACCAAAATGAAAAATAATTTTTTGTCAAAAATACTGATCACGTTATCTGTAAGCGGTATAGCTATAACGATTGGGACAGGAATTCCGTTATCAGTGCATGCTGGTGATCAAGGGGAACCTTCTTTCAAGCAAAAGAAGGAGAACAGAAGCAAGCACCATAAGATTAGAGAGCAGGAAGAAAAAACCCTTAGATTCAAAGATAAATCCCATTCAAGGCATGTAAAGTCGCTGATAAAACAATACGAAGAAAGCGCGAAAATAGTTGCCCGTCAGGGTGGAAATCCAGCGCCTTTGCTGGCCGCTGCTGACTACTATCGCAATCAAAGGTGAAGAACTAACAGCTATAACAACGAATAGATTATTGCAGAGAATAATCTATTCGGCAGGTTACAAGGGGGAAGCAGCTCAGTTTCAATTGATCGGACTGGACTACGTTGAAGTTTACATGTTTTGCTTTCATCACTATTGATGAACTAAAAAATAGCAGTGATTTGAATAAGTTGATTAACCAGAAAATAAGGTGAGTTCTATGATGACCAAAATTGAAAAACTGAAACTTCCCATAACAGCCATTATCATTAGCGCCTTAATGGCATGCTCGGTCATAAATGTTCAGAAAGATGTTGCGCTTCCTACTTCCGAAAAATGGGTGGTGCTGCCTTTTCAAAACTATTCACAAACTCCCAGGGCAGGGGAACAAGCAGAAGAAATATTGGCTACTTTACTGAGGATTCGAGGTCTCCAAGGCATTGAGATGTATCAGCCTCATGCTGAAAACAACGAGTGGTCTTCACTGAATGATCGTAAACAGCAAGAGAATGCGCTGCTCAATGCGCGCAAGGACAGCTACATTTATGCGGTGGCTGGCAGTGTTGATGAATGGCAATACAAATTAGGCGTAGGTAGCGAGCCAGCCGTAGGTTTGACGCTGCGGATTATAGAAATTGCTTCGGGAAAAATTGTTTGGTCAGCGAGTGGGGCAAGATCAGGTTGGAGTACTGAATCGGTTAATAGCACTGCTCAAAAATTATTAAAAGAATTGATTTCAGATCTTAACATTAAACGAGCAAGCTAACTAACAGCAAAGTGTCATTAATGCTTTGATTTATTATTCTATTATTGATTTTGGCATTAAATAAGAGGTGTTGTAAAACATTGCAGAAATATTCGTTCTAAAAGAGAGTATGACTGGTTGTGCTACATGGGTAGAGCAAAAAAAGAAAAGGTGTTACATGTTGATTTGCCCAGGCTCCGGCAACCATAGGGATTTTTCGGCAATGATTTGGCAATAGTTGTTAATTAATAAAAATGCGTGATTTCAAAGTGAAAAATCAAATTTTAATATTAGGTGAGCTTGAGACAGCCAAATGGATGGAATCAATCGCCTTAGCCATTCTGCTTCCAGCAGGCGGTTATATGATCGACCCTTTGGATCCGTTGTTTCTCAATTATAAATTTCCGTGGCTGGCCATTGCTCCTTTAATAGTAAGTCTTCGGTATGGCTTTGTATACGGATTAGTAGTGTCATCAGTTTTGGTGGGTGTTATTTCATTTGGATTTTATGAAGAATGGTCTGAGATTTCATTTTATCCAAAAGAGATGATCATTGGCTTAGTCCTTGTCACCATGATTTCCTCTGAATTCCATGAGTTATGGAATCGGAAAATAAAGCTCATAGAAAATAGATACGACCATTTAAAAATAAAAATGAATAAATTTTCCTATACCTATCAAGTCATTAAAGCTTCACATTATCAGTTGGAGCAGCATTTGGCCAATCAGACGAGAAGCTTGCGTTTGGCCCTGGATGACCTTGAAAAACAAATTGGATTCTTAGAAAAAAAAGATGGCGATCCTCTCATAACGATTGGTAATGGAATTCTGAAGATTTTCTGCAATTACGCCAATGTACAGGTTGCCGCAGTTTATGCGGTAACCGAGCAACAAATCATTAATCCAGAACCTGTAGCTCATCTTGGGCGGCCAGCCCATGCATCATCTTCAGATCCGCTGATAAAGAGTGCAATGGAGAATGGATGCGTTACGAGTATTCAGATGGAAACTAGTGAAGACTCAACGACTGCGACTGAAGCAATAGCTGTAATCCCACTGGTGGATATTTATCAGAGAATTTGGGGAGTCGTTGTGATATATGAAATGCCTTTATTTGCGCTACATGAAAGCACGATGGATTTATTCACCGTACTCGGCGGAAAAATTGGCGATTTAATCAAACGTAGAGCCGAGCTTCGGCATATCAACAGCAAAGATAGAAAGAGCTTCGAACGTAAGCTGAGCAGAACTATTCATGAGATCGTTCAATTGAATGAGTCGGCTGTTGTGTTGGCAATAAATATCAGTTCTACAGAGCTACAAAAGAAATTCTCAACCAAATTCCAGAGTGAGTTGCGTGGAGCTGATGAAATGTGGATTTTCAGTGATGACACTGGTTCTCAATACTTCCTGGTATTGCAGCCGTATACGATAGAAGAGGGTGCGAATGAATTTCTTAATCGTACTGAAATATCCAAGTTACCTCTGGTGGAATCGTTCTACCAGGGATTGGATAGAAAAGTCGCAATCTACTGCAATGGCGATGTCAATGCAAACATGTGGATTCTCAACAAAGAGACCTCACGGGAAAAAACGCTATTAGAAATATTTAAGTTTTGTAATAAAGGGCTTATTGATAATAAGGGTAGGGTGGACAATTATGCGAGCAATTCAAATATTGTTTAAATCAAGCCTATTGATTTTAATATTGGGAGTAGAAATCTATAGTCTGCAGTTGATTGTCGGTGATCAGATTGCTGTTCAGGATCTTAATCTTTTATCGGTTTTTTTTTATCATTTTATTGTTAGCGCCGCGGCAGCTTTTATTCTCTTTCAAATTTTGATACCTGCTCATGAAGGTTTTCAACTACGAAATTATATTTTCTTTTTGCTGGTAATCTTTTATCTGCCGGTTTTGGGGCTGCTGGGGCTGATTTTAGCGATACCCATCACATTATTTTGTGGTTCCCGTTCCGAGGAATCAACTTCGTCAATAAAAATCAGTAAGGTAAGGGATCTTTCCATTACGCAGGAGCCTGCTTTGGGTTCACAGGCTATCGATTTAGGCAATCTTCATGGTCTATATCGTTCCAAAAGCTATCATAAGCGTTTGCAAGCTGTCTATGCCACATTAAAACTAAAAGACTTGGAAGCTGTTCCATTGTTGCATAAAGCCCTTAAAGATCCTGTCGATGATATCCGATTACTTGCGTACGCATTGTTGGATCGCAAGGAAAACCATCTCAGTAAGCGCATCCTGAAAAATAAACAAGCACTTGAGAAACATGATCATTCAAATAGTAAGATACTGATTTTGAGGATTGTTAATGATTATTGGGAATTGGTTCGTCTTGGGTTGATTCAAGGAGAAGCTCAAACCCACGTGCTTAATATGGCGCGAAAATATGTTGAGCTTGGTCTCAAGCAATATCCGCAGGATTTGGGGTTTAATTTTTTGTATGCTCAGATCTTATTAAAACTTGAGTATTTTCAGCTAGCCCATGAACAATTCAAAAAAACCGAGGAACTGGGTATGGATCGAAACAATTTACTGATTTATTATGCAGAAATAGCTTTTCATAATCATCAGCACCAAGAAGTTAAGCGGCTTCTTCAAGATATGGAATTTCCCACGAACTATCCAAAACTATCAGCCATAACGCAATTCTGGCAAAAGGCAAATTAATGGTTCAAGGCTTAAAGCATGCTGATATTACGTTGTTATTGGAGGGAACCTATCCCTTTGTAAGAGGCGGGGTCTCCAGTTGGGTACACCAGATCATTGAAGGATTGCCACAATATACCTTCGCTCTAATCTTTCTAGGATCTCAGAAAAAGGATTATGAGTCAGCGAAATATACTCTTCCTGAGAATGTAGTTCATTTGGAATGCCATTTTTTGTGGGATCAATTTGCTTTATCGCAATCAAAGGCTTGCAAAGGAAATCGCAGCTATGTTGAAGCATCGGAAACCTTGCATGACTGGTTCCGCGCACCGCAGTCGAATTTTGATGAAGCGCTCGTAAAAAAACTATTGATCACTTTAGGACAGTCTTCAGGCTTTACCGCAGAAGAGTTCTTTTATAGTGAAGCTTCATGGAATCAACTTTGTGAATTTTATGAGAAATTTAATTCCAAGAATTCATTTATTGATTACATCTGGACAATCAAAGCCATGCATACTCCGCTATTCAAGCTTGCTCAGGTTGCCCATCAATTCTCGCTTTCTACCGGAACATTTCATGCAATTTCAACCGGTTTTGCAGGTTTTCTGGGCGTGCTCCTGCATTATTTAACCGATCGGCCTTTAATTCTAACGGAACACGGAATATATACCAAAGAACGAAAAATTGATTTGCAATCCTATTTCATAAAAGAGCATCGCGACATCTTAGGTGATGCGCTGCCTATGGGAATGCAATATCAAGAATTGCTATGGATACGGTTTTTTGAATCGTTGGGACGATTAGTTTATAAAGCCTCGGATCCAATCATCAGTCTGTACGAAACAAATCGAGAACGTCAAGTCAATGACGGAGCAGATCGGATTCGTACTCAAGTCATTCCCAATGGTATGGCAGTTGAACGGTTCCTTGACCTTCGTGCTCAGCGACCCGAAAAGATTCCTTTGGTTGTAGGACTGCTGGGCAGGATTGTACCGATAAAGGACATCAAAACCTTCATTCGATCCATGCACACGATTGTTGCGCACCTACCTGAAGCCGAAGGGTGGTTGATCGGCCCCGAAGATGAAGATAAAGCTTATGTGCAAGAATGCAAAACCTTGGTGCGTGAATTGGGATTGGAGGAGAGAGTTCGGTTTTTGGGATTTCAGAAAATCAGTGATGTTCTTCCTCGATTAGGTGTTCTGGTTTTAACTTCGATCAGCGAAGCATTTCCACTGGTGATACTTGAAGCCTATGCAAGTGGCTTGCCGGTGGTAGCCACGGACGTGGGTGCTTGCCGAGAAATCATCGAAGGCAACGGTGATGAGGATCGTGCTTTGGGGCATGCTGGCATAGTCATTCCAATGGCTGATCCGGAAGCCACTGCGCAGGCTGTGGTCGCATTGCTGGCTGATGAAGATCGCTGGCGTTCGGCACAGAAAGCAGGTACTCAACGGGTTGAGCGATATTATACACAGGCAAAGATGCTGGATAGCTACAACAATGTCTATAATCAGGCGTTGACATCATAATGGCTGGCATTGGATTCAGATTGCGCGAACTGATGAAGACGGAGACTTTGTCCGGATTGTTTCTGGCGTATGGTTTTTCGGGAATCATCAGTTCTGGCCCATGGGTTTTGTCGATCGTGGGTATCTTGCTAATTGGCATTATTAATACCGAAAATTTTTATACCCCTGATTTCGTTGGACAGTTCCAAATCTCTATCACTTATTTGATGGCGGTTTCTCTCGTGCTGACCGGTCCTTTGCAGCTCATGCTTACGCGCTTTATCGCTGATCGGTTATATGAAAAGCATGAAGAAAAAGTTCTTCCTAATCTGACTGGCGCCATTTTTGTCGTGGTGGCGGTAAGCGGCACACTTGCGTTATTTTGCCTTGCTTATTTGTTCACCGGATCAGTACTGTATCGCTTGTTGATGCTCAGTGGGCTGGTAATTCTTTCCACCATTTGGATTGTAGTGATCGTATTGTCGGGACTGAAAGCGTACCGTGAAATTTTGTTCGCTTTCCTGCTGGGCTATGGAATAACGGTGCTGGTTGCGATGGAATTGGGAGAGTTCGGGCTCGAAGGTCTTTTGTTCGGATTCATTCTGGGTCATAGCGTTTTGCTGTTCATGCTGCTGGTGGTGGTTTTTAATTCATATTCAAGCGACACGTTGATCGCGTTTGATTTTCTAGATAAAAATCAAATATATCCGAGCTTGGTCATTACGGGTCTGCTTTATAATTTGGCGATCTGGGCGGATAAGTTTATTTTCTGGTTCAATCCTCAGACCAGCACGGTCATCGTTGAACCGCTAAGAGGTTCTGAGCTATACGATTTGCCAATTTTTCTTGCTTATTTGTCCATTATTCCAGGCATGGCCGTATTTTTACTCAGAATGGAAACTGATTTCGTTGAAAAATATTCCCAATTTTATGACGCTATCAATAATGGTTCATCCTTAAAGACTATCTATCAAATTTATGATGAGATGATTCTGGCGATCCGGAAAGGATTTATTGAGATTTTCAAAATTCAGGGATTGACGATCATTATATTATTGGCCATAGGAGATAAGTTGCTGGAGTGGGTAGGTATTTCTCCATTTTACAGGGTGTTATTAAATATCGATCTGGTTGCGGTCGGGGTGCAAGTATTGTTACTTGCAGTTCTTAATCTCCTGTTTTATTTTGATTACCGTAAAGAAGCACTATATTTATGTTTGCTATTTGTCGTATCGAATATTTGCTTTACATTGTTGAGTCAATATCTAGGGCCGGCATTTTATGGCTATGGTTTTGCTATGTCGGTATTGTTAACTACGCTACTGGGTATCGTAATGGTTTCCAATAAGCTGAACCGATTGGTCTATGAAACATTCATGCTTCGTTGAAATGAGCCGTATTCATAACAATCCGATATGTGCATTCCTTTAAAAACACGAGTATTAATGAATGATGAAGACAAGCCTTTTAACTTACCGCTCCTTTATACTGTTCATTAACAGTATGCTGCTGTCGTGTGTTCCGGCACATACTGATCGCAGTACTGCTTTTTTTTACGGTCATTCGATGCCCGTCGAGGCGCTTTCTCAGTTCAAGCAAGTGATTGTTGAGCCGGAAAATATGAGCAAAGAAAACCTTGAATACCTGAATGGCAAAGGCGTCAAGGTATTTGCCTACATTAGTGTCGGAGAAGTGAATCGAACTCGTTCATGGTATTCGGGAATCCCCAAGCATTGGTTTTCCGGAAATCATGAAGCATGGGGCAGTGATATTGTCGATTTGACTAATGAGGGGTGGCATGATTTTTTAGTCGATCAGTACATGACCTTATTGTGGAATCAGGGATACCGGGGCTTCTTTTTTGATACGCTCGATAGCTATCACAGGACGAGTGTTGATTTCGAAGATAAACTAGCGCAGGAAAGAGCATTGATAACGCTGATTACGCGAATTCATCAACGCTTTCATGGTGTTGACCTCATATTCAACAGAGGATTCGAAATTCTGCCGGCAGTCGGACAATATGTCACTGCACTGGCCGCTGAATCTCTTTTTCAAAGCTGGGACCAATCCAAACAGGAATACGCAGAAGTACCGGAATCTGATCGCAAATGGTTGTTGAATAAATTAACCGAGGCGAAGAAGCGTTATAAATTCCAGATCATTGTTATCGACTATGTTGATCCAGCACATAATGAGTTGGCGCAAGAAACGTCCAGGCGAATATCTGAACTTGGTTTTACGCCCTGGGTAGCAAATCCTGGATTGAATATGCTTGGGGTCGGGCCGTTGTAAACTTTGAACCAGTCCCACGACACTTTTCACAGCTAGCTGGAAGTTAGCTTAACTCTTGAATGTAGTGTTCACGTACAAACAGGTTTGATGCGAAAGCCACTGCCCTTATTTAGAGCAATGGCTTTCGCTAACGAATGATCGCTGCAGTTATCTGCAAGCTTCTACCCAGGCATCTAAAGATAATCTTTTCTTTTGAAAATCAAAATTCGAGGTATTTGCTTTTGGGCAAAAGCTCGACGATGAAAGATTGTATTCGATACCAAATACAGGTTTGCCTGCGGCTACAAATGGTTTGAGCAGACTGCATTCATCGTATTGGAAGCATTCCTCATTGACCGCGAAATCATAATGACTGACCAGATCCTTGATCTGATCGAGATTATTTTTCAGACCGATTGCAAGGCCAAGATCGTGAGCTGCGTCAGTCAAGGCGACGTTATAAGCGATCTGATCATTATAACTGAGCGCAAAACCGGTGTTGTTGCTATAACCATCCACGTTGTCAGGGTCGACTGCATGGCAACCTTTATCCGCAGCCATTTTCATGCGTGCACGCATGATGGGAATCAAGACATCCAGTTTTCGTACATCTAACCACTTCTCGCCCGGCCAGCCATCCAAGTCTCGTCCGAGCACAGAAGCGGGGAATTTGTTGGTGTCAGGGCGCCAGTTTTCATAGCTTCCGGCGCTAAAATAACAAATGACATGCTTGCCTTTTGATCGGAGTGTCGAAATGGTGGCAGCGCTGGTATCGAATAAATCAATGTTATAAACATCGACATTCAATGCGGTATTGATTGCACCGGTATATTGGATATGCCACTTCAGTCCGGGAGCAGGTTTCCAATCGGCGCCAGTTGCAGGCGGAGTGCCTGGATCTGGATCCGGCGGTGGCGGTGTTGTTGCAGTACGAGTAACCTGCATGGCCATGTAGTCAAGCTGACTCACGTCTGTATCTTTGCTGTATGTGACATAACGCAAAGTAACTCGATTATTGCTGTTAATGAACTTTCCGGGGGTTGTTATTGTTGACGCGATATCACTCCAATGCCAGGCAGCTACATTGCTATTGGTGGCGATATCAACCCATCTTCCGGTATTGACTTCCAATAATTGGAACAACCATTTCTGGGAAGCGGCAGTCTGACCACGGAAATTTGTTTTGAAAACTAATTTACTGACGGTCGTATTTGGACTAGCGGGCACGTTGAAATTGAACCTCCCAATATAACCGGTCGCACTAGGGTGCAATTCTATATATCTGTTTGGGTTATCTTCAGCAGCCTGTTGATCCTGAACTGTCAAAACTTCCAATGGTTGAGAAGATGTCGAGCCCAGCTTATTGATTAGGCCGGAAGGAAAAATCACCTCCGCAAAACTGGGACTCGACGTTAGTAGCGTTATAGTAAAAATAATTTGGGTCAACACATTCATTTGCTTGAATAAATGTTTTTTAAAGCAAGGAAATTTTATTCCAGAAATAGAACCAATGCGTGGTTTCTTCAAATAATGCTGAGATACCATGGTTTTTTCGGGTTCAGACATAGATTTATTCTCCATTAATGATGAAGGTATTTCACTGCAGTCGGCAAGTAACTGATTGTGTTAACGCCTTGCTCTTCCGAAGCAGAGAAATTGATTTTGTAGATGTCAAGTTTTAAAAACTAAGATGCCTTAGTTAATGAGAACATCAGCATATTGGGGTTATAAATTTTCAAAATTTAATGATCGACATTTGATGCAACTTTCAACTCATTATTTTGATGCTTGATCGATCTGATCTGCGATATTCACGATTTTTTCTAAAATCCAGCTGCAAATAGTCAAAAAAATTCTCGTCCATTAAGCCGCTTTAATGGCGAGTCAGACAAATTAGCAGAATCGACGTCGGGTGATCTTTGAAGAAAGAATGCAAATGACAGCTATTTATGAAAAACTTATTGAGTCCTTGATAGAAGCTTTGAAAAACAATAATATACGGAAACATTAGAATGGAATCTGGCTGGAAATGCTCATTTACGATTAATTCCTCGTAACTGCGCTATTTAAGCTGATTTAATCTAGTTTCGCGTCGCTAGTGTTTCTAAAAACCTTCTTAGGTGTGGAATACCTTCCCACGCGGCAAAGAGAATATACGTGGGAATAAAATACATGTCAACCTCGTGGATTAAAACTGATACCCAAATATTGTTGGAGAGCACCTTGTTAAAAAACTTCAACGAAAGATGCTCTTGAATACTATTGTATGAAATTGGTTTGGCTGCGTTGAAATCAGCTTTAGAATATTCATTGACTAACTGGCGAAGAGCAGAGAAATTCTTTTCTTATTTTATCTTCCAGGAAATAGCGTTTGCCCAGCTATAGAATTGTTCAGTTCCGCTCTTAAATCCGCGGATTCTAAGCCGGCTCCTGCCATCCGATGATAGGTAGAATTGCGGAGTAGTGGGATTGATTAGAACCACGACATCATTGGTATTACCTACTGAACGGCTGTCCATCAAATCCCATTTGGAATTCTTGAAGTTATATAGATAAATATCCTGTTTCACGTTTTTTTTGGAATATTGTCCACTATACATGATATTCAATTCGGAAATTTTATCGGGGGATGATGTAGAGAGGTTCGCCGATACATTCCAATCTGTGATTTTGCCGCCAGATCCATTGGCCGCTTTGATATCGTAAGTATCAGCGTCCTTGGCCTTCAGACTGGTAATCGTACCGGTGTCATACTTGCCCACGGTAATGGCGATCCTGTCGGCGTAAACCGGAGCAGGCTCGACAATGAACGTGCGATTGAGCTTGTTATAACCCGTGGAAGTTTCCCAGATGCCTGAATTTGCCAATCGAATGGAATATTCGGGTCTTCTGTACAATTCGGTTTCTGGGTCTGGCAAATTAAGCAATAACTCATAATCACCGGCAGGTAAATTTTCCGGAATAGTGATTTCACCGTTGATGGCATGGATCTGGCCGGGTAACCAGAATCGTGGATCAGCTTGTAATTTGAACGTGTGCAATGAGCCATTGCTATGCCGTAGGATCAACTCAACCAAACGCGGATTGAATGGTGCGGCAAACCCTTCATTTTTTAACTGTAGATTGAACTTGAATTGTTCACCCGGCTTGATCTGGCTATCAAAATTATTGGTCAACAGAGTGAAGTAATAACCGAGCCTTTTTTCAATCTCAGCATAGCAACCTTCGTCTACCCATTTTCGTAGTAAAGGCTTATACCAATCCAGATTCAGAAACGACCAATGGAACTTTGCCAGTTCATTTAATGCGGTTGCACAACTGAGCCGACTGGGGTTTGGGTCAGAAAGAGAATTGTAATCGCATGTTTCGCCGCCCATGGGTAACCATTTTGTTTCTTCTGCTAAATACGCATATTCAGAAGAGTTTATGAAGGTTCCTCCATCTGACTGACTAGACACAAAGCAGTCATTATGATGTCCGGTACGCGCCAACTGAGAACCCGTATGGGCTGTGATACTATCTACCGGCGAGGTATCACTGAAGAGATTTTGCTTCGATCGCGGCGTTCTGAGCTGGATCATACGATTGGCGGGCAATACATCCAGCATTCCAAAGACGACCTCAGCTCGTTTGCTCCAGTCAGAGTCAGGCTGGAAATGATCGGAATACCACCATTCACCCCATAATCCAATAAATCCCGCTTCCATTACAGCAATTACATCGCTATGTTTGTTCAGTATGCCTGACAACTGATTCAAGTGAGCCAGTATTCTGTCTTTAGAAGCATCGCCATAAGGAGGCGTTAAATTGGGCCCCGAGGTTTCGGAATAGGAAAATCGCGGAATCACTTTTAATCCTGCTTGCCGAATCAAGTTGAAATCCGCTTGCATTAAATCCAAATACTGTTGACTGATGTCGCTGTTGGCGAAATTGTCCAGATAAAAATATCGGTGAACCAGGCTGATTCCTTCATTCTTGATATAACATTGAAGCGTGCCCGGATCCAATGGGATGTAATGGCTTGCTTTTGTTTTTGCACTTGCAAAAAAACCGCGCTCTGGATTGGCTATTGAGCCTGCCATGGGTTTGTAACTCAATGTGTATGTATAGAAATCGCCCCCATCTCCGATAAAGCCGTTATCTGGATAATAGTCTTTGATAGCCGTCGCATGATCAGCCCAGGCAATCCAGTTGAAACTAGGAACCCCCAGACCCATAACATTCAGATCCGCTATTTTGAGACTGAAATCAATATCCCGTCGTCCATCAGCACCTGCCATATCGCTGACGGGATAAAAGTTGATTTGCTGCCAGTTCCATGCCTCTTGAAAAGAGTCGCCTGTAAATTTAAAAATGGTCACTTTGTTCTGCCCGCCCTGAATGAGTACATCAGCACCGATTGAAAGTGAGTTGCCGCTTCCTCTGAAGCCGGTCATAAGATTCTTGTCAATATCCACGAGCAGATTATATCGATAGCCATCTGGAACAAAGGCTGGCCCATCAAGCACTTTGTAGCGTATATGGAGATCATCGCAATCATGGGCTATCGTGATATTCTCCCAGTCGATATGGCCGGCTTCAGCTTTGTCGCCAACTGGATCATTACTAAAAGGTATGGCTTGTTCCCATCCTTTGCGGTCACCATCGACAACAATCGACGTGCTCCTCACTTGATTGGATAAGCTTTGTAAACCATTTGCTGAAGCGCCAGATAAATAACAATTCGCAGCAAACACGAGCGTAGTCATCGTCAGCCATTGATGTAAAAAAGGAAGGCGGGAAATCGTTAGTTTTTTATTGTTCATGTTCTATTTCGTACTCTCAAATGAATGATTAATCCCTGCCGTTCAAATCAGCAATGATTGTTCAGAATTGGATCTGCGTAGGTCGTTTAGTAATAAGGTTGTACCTGATCTATGGCTGACAGACGTGGATTTACAGCGAAGCCATGGAGTACCTACCTCAATTTAGTTCATCTTAGAGTTGGAGAATAAATAAGTAAATAAGACAAAATTTATTTCTATTTAAGGATTTACTTAGAATATTCTAGGATGAACTTCAGACAGTGATTCATATAACTCTTCGGATGAGTCTGTCCTATAAAAATATCATCAGCGGGTTCCCTAAGGGACACAGCCATATTGAGCGGGAGTTTTTGCTTCCTAAAGTGTCGAGACAGACTCAAAAAGTCTTGGAAGATCGTCAATAAAAATTCTTGATTCAATCGAGTAATTTGCTATCAGCGTCAGAGCGTTGTAGCGGGCGGGTTGCGCTACGTCAATGACCTTCATTGTTAACAATTGTTAACGAAAAATATTGAGTAATGTTAACCATTAAAGTTAACACACAGTATCTATTCGAAAATTCCCCTTCTCATTAGTATTCACCTCGAACAATTCTCTGCATTTAATTGAAAAAAAAGTAAAAAAGCATCCCCTGATCCGGAATCAAATTTTTCAATTATTTAACGGGAATACAAGCTGATACCAGCTAATCACTCGACAACAAGTAATTACTCAATGGAATCCATTTAGGAGAAATTGGCAAAGCTAGATCCAGAAGACCAGATAGCACCATTTACCTTATTCGAAGATATCAAATCACACATTAAAGGAATAATCATGAATTCACGCACTATTTTCGTTGATACCCAAATTGCAAACTATCAAGCTATTGTTGAACGATATGATGCGCGATCAACGAAATTGGTATATTTGAGCAATCCTTCAACAGACGCTTTTTTCATTCAAACATACCTCGCTGCTAACCATATCGATCCAGCGGAAGTCAGTCTGGTTACCGCAGTCAAGAATCTGAACGGTTTGATCACTGGCCGGGTAATTTTTGTTGATCCGGGCGTAGCAGATTATCAAAGCTTGATCGCCCATGCAGACACGAATGCAACGATCGTTGTGCTGGATGCACATGCCGATGGCGTCGAGCAAATTCATGACTATCTGATAAACACGACGGGTTCGATTTCAACTGTCGATATCGTTTCTCATGGTGACGCTGGCGTTTTGTACCTCGGGTCGACGACCTTGAGCAGCCATAACATTGCGCAATACGAAGACGTGCTGTCTGGCATCGGTCATCAATTAGCCCTGAATGCCAATGTCTTACTGTATGGTTGCCATGTGGCAGCAGGACAAATCGGACAACGATTCATTGATCGGCTGGCGGAATTGACCGGCGCTGATGTGGCCGCATCGACTAACTTGACCGGTGCCGCCGTACTCGGTGGAGATTGGGTGCTGGAAGCAGTGAGCATGGGCGGTGAAATGAGATCTGATGCGTTACAGATCCCTGCTTACCAAGGGGCATTGGTTTCCATTACAGGCAATTCATGGAATAACTCAACGACGTACAATGAACAATCAGCGGCAACCCGAATCGATAACGATGTATCGATCAGTAATTGGAGTAGAGGTACGAATACTTCGATAACAGTTTCAGTTGCTTCTGCTCATGCTGGCGATCAGTTAACCGTTCTATCAACGTCCGGTAATAATCAAATTTCTGTATCCGGTTCTAATATTATTTATACCAGCGGCTTTGGCAGCGGCACACCGGCTATCATTGGCACCATCAATAGCACGAATAATGGCGTTAATGGCAAATCCTTGGTCATTAATTTGAACAATAATACGACGACTACTAACACTGCCGTGCAAGCGCTGGCGCGTGCAATTCATTTTTCAAATACATCGGATGCACCGCCATCAGGTGCACGAGCGATAACCCTCGCTCTGGATGATAGCAATACGGGTACAGTTTCTTCCAGTGGCGCGTCTGTGACCATTTCAGCATCCAACGATACACCGGCAGCGACCAATTTAAATGCGACCGAGACTTATACTGAAAATACGCCGCTAAACCTGATCGACATTGTTGCAAGTGATCCTGACAGCGCCAATATTACCGCTACATTAACACTATCCAACGCAGCAGCCGGCGCTCTGAGCACTGCCACGTCAGGCGCGGTAACCTCCACTTATAATGCCGCTACCGGCGTATGGGTTGCGAGCGGCGCCGTCGCCAATGTGAATGCCCTGTTGGCAGGCGTTACGTTTACCCCGGCTGCTAATTCTACGAGCAGTTTTACGATTACCACGAACATCAGTGACGGATCATTGAGTGTTTCCGGCACCAAAAACATGACCGGTGCGGAAGTCAATGATACCCCTACGGCTACCAATTTAGATGCCGCCGAAACCTATACCGAAGATACGCCGCTGAATCTGATCGACGTGATTGCCAGTGATGTGGACAGCGCCATCATTACCGCCACGCTCACATTATCCAATGCAGCCGCCGGTAATCTCAGTACTGCGACCTCCGGCGCGGTGACATCGACCTTTAATGCCGCGACTGGCGTTTGGGTTGCAAGCGGCGCCGTTGCGGATGTGAATGCCTTATTGACAGGTGTTACGTTTACACCGGCTGCGAATTTTAATGGCAACTTCACGATTGCCACCAATATCAGTGACGGATCGCTGAGTGTTTCCGGCACCAAAAGCATGACCGGAACAGCAGTCAACGATGCGCCTGCGGCCACCAATTTGGATGCCGCTGAAATCTATGTCGAAGATATCCCGCTGAATCTCACGGATATAGTGGCGAGCGATATCGACAGTTCCACGATTACCGCCACATTAACCTTATCCAATACAGCCGCAGGCAGCTTGAGCACTGCGACATCGGGTACCGTGACATCAACATACGATGCGGGCACGGGCGTATGGGAAGCGAGCGGCAGCGTGGCGGATGTCAACGCGTTATTGGCCGGTGTAACGTTTACACCGACTGCTAATTTCAGCAGCAACTTCACCATTGCTACGAACATCAGTGATGGATCACTGAATGTGTCTGGCATCAAGAACATGACTGGAACGGCGGTCAACCATGCGCCAACGGGTAGTGCTACTGCAGCCCTGCCGGGTGGTACAGAGGATGTTAATTACACCATTGATTCAGCCGATTTGCTACAAGGCTTCAGCGATCCGGACGGCGATGTCCTACTCGTAGCTGATCTCGTAGCTGATCATGGCACTGTAGTCGGCAATGGCGATGGTACATTTACGATTAATCATGTCGCTGACTACAATGGCCCCGTTTCGTTGCACTACAATGTCGTTGATGGCAATGGCGGCAGTGTTGCAGGGAATCAAAGCTATAGCTTGACTGCAGTCAACGATGTGACCATATCAGACACGCGCATCAACACCTACACCACCAGCGGACAAAATTCTTCGTCGATGGCTGCACTAAACGATGGCAGCTTCGTCGTCATCTGGCAATCTCTGGGTCAGGATGGCGCAAGTTATGGCATCTATGGTCAACGATACGATGCCAGCGGAGCTGTTCAAGGACCTGAGTTCCGCGTCAACACCTTCACTGCCAGCAATCAACAGGAATCTTCTGTGACCAGTCTTGCAAACGGAGGATTCGTCGTGACCTGGCAATCGAATGGCCAGAATGGTGCAGGTTCATCGGGAATCTATGGACAGCGCTATGGTAGCGATGGCAATCCGCAAGGCACAGAATTCCAGATCAGCG
>CASDLT010000045.1 GCA_949281375.1 uncultured Nitrosomonas sp. | reverse complement strand
CGGCACGGTGACAGACTATAATGTGGCGAATGACACCATCCAATTGGAAAATGGCGTTTTCAAGGCATTGACTGCGACCGGTACGCTGCCAGCAAGTCAATTCCGGGTAGGTGCGCAGGCGCTGGATGGCAATGATCACGTGATTTATAATAAAACGAGTGGGGCGCTGATCTACGACGCCAACGGCAACGGTGCAGGCGCTGCGGTGCAGATCGGGACGCTTACTCCCGGATTGAACCTGACCAATCTGGATATCGTAGTGATCTAGAGAACTGCTGCTTGATTCAGCAAGCGAGATGGAGCTTAAGGCGCACGAAACGCAGCAATCGAGAGTTATCAACCCGATAGACCAGGGAACGAGTACCGCGCAACGAAACGATTCGCTCGTGCAGCGAATTAATCAGCATGTCTCCAGGGAACGCCGATTCACTGGTGTTGCGTCAGCCATGCGCCTGGATGTTAGCGTTAAAGCGCTTGTTAATCATTCAGGTATTGTGTTTATTTTTCAATTCTGCATGACAGGTTGACGCTGGATGCTTTCATATGGGCACGCAGACTGACGATTCCGGGTCAGCATTTCACTCGGAGATAGGCTTGCCAGAAAAGGCTTGTATCGCAGTATAATATCGATAAAATGAAAATGTTTTTTAAGGAAGTAAGGTTTGGTTTTTTTAAAATAAATAATAACTCATAAAATTTTTACAATGCGGTGAGTTCATTGAATCCAACAACGTTGATTAGTAGAAATAATTAATTTTAATAGTGAAAATTAATAGTAAAGCATCAACCGATGGGTAACTTCGAAGGCTTGCTTATCATCTCCAGTTCATCTAGAACTTGTCTTGTAACCAGCTGCTGATAAATGATGTATTGCCGCGCCAACATCTATTGGAGAATATCGCATGGCAAATACAGTATTTACATTTACTTCCATTAATCCCTTTGGCCTTACCGATACGGGAACTTTAACGACACCTTACTTTGTGGATATCGACAATGATGGTGATCTGGACGTTTTTGTCGGAGAAGGATTTGGTGATACATTTTTTTTCCGGAATACCGGCACAGTCACGGCTCCCGTTTTTAATGCTGCGATCATCAATCCATTCGGTTTAAAAAATGCTGGATTTTACATTGACTCCAGTTATGTCGATATCGACAACGACGGTGACATGGATGTGTTTACGGGTCATTCCGATGGAAATGTGTTATTTCTCAGAAATACCGGTACAGCCGCCGCACCGGCGTTTGCTTTGGCCGTCACCAACCCGTTCGGTCTGAGCGATGTCGGTCTTCAGTCGACACCAGATTTTGTGGATATTGACAACGATGGTGACCTCGATGGTTTTGTTGGCAATTCCAATGGCAATATTGTGTTTTTTAGGAACACTGGAACAGTGAATGCGCCTGCATTTGCTGCTGCGGTGACCAATCCGTTTGGTTTCAGTGATGTCGGTTCGAACGCAAATCCATCTTTTGTCGATACCGATGGAGATGGCGATCTGGATGCCTTTGTCGGAAATCTTGCCGGCAATACGCTGTTTTTTAAAAATTCCGGCACGGCTGCCAATCCATTATTCGATGCTCCAAAGATGGATTGGCTTGGCTTGAGTGATGCCGGCTTCAATGCGAGTCCGGTCTTTGCAGATATAGACAATGATGGCGATGCCGATGCATTTGTCAGCGAAAGGCAGGGTGAAATATTTTTCTTCTTGAATGACGCCCAGTCGGTCTTCCTCATCAATAGCATCGGAAACGATATACAGGTAGGTTCCGTGGCGTTGCAGGATACCGTAAGTTACGCTTCGGCGAATGCCGTCAAGGTTTCTCTCGCGATTGCTACGCAGCAGAATACCATCGGTGCAGGATTGGATACGCTAACCAATATCGAGAATCTTGTCGGTGGCAATTTCAATGATGATTTGACAGGAAATTTTAAGAAGAATGTTTTAAACGGTGGCGCGGGTAACGACATTCTCCGCGGGGGAGCTGGAAATGACACGATGATAGGGGGAGAGGGAAATGATATCTTCGTGGTGAGTGAAGTGGGCGATCTCGTTAGGGAATATTCCGTTGAAGGTACTGATCAGATAAACAGCAGTGTGACCTATGCGTTGCCGTTGAATGTGGAAAATCTGTTGCTGACTGGAACCCAAACGATTAATGGAACAGGTAATGATTTGAACAACATCATTACCGGTAATTCGGCAGCTAATAGCTTGAATGGGAATGATGGTCACGACACGATCAACGGCAGGGAAGGTGCAGATACCATGGCCGGTGGAGCAGGATTTGATAGTTATACCGTCGATAATATTGGCGATACAGTGATCGAGAATTTTGATGCAGGCACCGACAAGATCAGCAGCAGTGTAACCTATGCGCTTCCTCTCAATGTGGAAAATCTTGAATTGACGGGTACAGCCGTTATCAATGGCACAGGCAATAATTTATCCAATAGCATTACCGGAAATTCTGCTAACAATCTGCTAAATGGCAGTGATGGCAATGATATTCTGAATGGCGGCCGCGGCACCAATACCCTAACAGGGGGCGCAGGCAACGATATTTTCCGTTTCACCACGCCTGGGCACGTCGATACCATTACAGATTTTAATGTCGCGGATGACACGATTGAGATTGAGAATTCATTGTTTACGTCTCTGAATACCTTGGGTGCGCTCGCTCCCGATCAATTCAGGATTGGCGCTCAGGCGGCGGATCCCAATGATTTCATCATTTACAACAGCACAACGGGCGTACTGATCTATGACGCCAATGGAAATGGTGCTGGCGGCACGGTACAGATCGCCAAGATCGGTTTGGGCCTTGCCTTGACGAATGCCGACATCGTGGTGATTTAATATCATGAAACGTTTGAAGAACCAGAAAAATTCAAGAGAAAACTGTGATCAGATGGAGCAAATTCAGATAGATCATGCGCCGTTGCGACAGCCAAAAAAAGCATGGCGTATCTGTTTTTCCAGAGCCAATCTCCTTCAAGAGACCCAATTAGTTCTACAGAGCTTTGGAAAGGATTGCTCATGGGTAATTCGAACTATTTTTGAAAATTATTTCAGGAGCGAGGAAGACAATTTGGAATTGAATGAATCGGGAAAGAATCTTTGTTGACGCTTCTGTTCATCAAGGTAAAGCGGCTCGTCGGCTTCGAGCCGATGTCCCAGATTCTGAACCTGTAGCCATATATCCGGAAAAATTCCCAGTCGCTTGAAACGTCGTGCATTTTTCTTGAAATCTGCTTTATTTCTCTGCGAGTACAGTATCTCGAATAATAATAACCAGCCTGAGATATCGAAAGCGTTCAGAGACAGCTGTTTTTGTAAAAACAGAACAGCCCCCTCTGCATTGCCGTTCTTGATCATCTCGCGGGCTTCATCTGTAGTTTCGCTGGAGGCGCCGTCAAATCGAATGCTTTCATTAGCGTCATTTTTTTGCGAATCCTGCTTTCGGAATAACGCCTCGTATCCATGCCGATGGGTAAAGGCGGGAAATTCAGTATGCGTTCGCGTCTGCGTTAATCGCTGCTGAACTTTACGATAACTTCGAACTATTATGATGAAAATCAACACAATCAGTAATGCTCCCAGAGTCCATGAAACATCGACTGACAACAAATCCTCAGTAGTGGGCGTGTTCAGCGTCACGTTGGATGAGGGTTGCGCAATGTGTTGCTCCGGCAGAACGATGGGTTGTGGCAACGGTTGGTTGACAACATTCTGTGAAATGGGATCCTGAGTTTGTGTTATTTGCATGGACTGCATTTCAGCAACTTGTAATGCGAGAGTTTCGGTCTGATGAATCAGGGAATTCAGTTCTTGCGCTTGATTTTCTGCAAGCCGTTCCAGTTGTGTAGTTAATTGCAGCAGGCTGGAATGGCGGTTGGTATCTGTCGTATCTGAGGCTGATTGTTGAGGCTGAGCAGAAGTTTTGCCTGAAGCAGCAGGCTGCCGGTTTCTTGACACCGGTGCTGAAAACGCATGGATAGTTCTTAAATCTGGAATCCGGACCATGGCGCCTGAAGGCAGCGGTTGATAACGTCCAGATGGGAAAAGCTCGGGATTGAGATGGATCACGGCACGGATAAATTTTTCGCGCACCGCCGCATCTTTGGGGAACATGGCTCTAGCAATGTGCGCGATGTCTTCTCCGGGCAAAAGTTGCCAGTTCATGCCAGAGGTTGGATGCAGTTGCGCTATTGCCTGATCATTGAGTGAATCATTCTGCACGGCATGGGTGAGCGGCGTCTCTGCCATGGCGGTCGTACAGATAAATAAAATGATGAAAATGATTCTATAGGAAAAAACAAACATCGGGTTTGACATAGGGATCATTTGCAGAAAGAAGAAATAGCTTTGTTGGCGTCATTGATTTTCCGTTGACGCGCGTCATCATCGACATAAGAGAGGCCGCCGCTGCCATCCGGGACAGTCAGGCGAGGTGAGTCGGTGTAGATTCTCAGCTGAGTTTGGGCCTCAAGGCATTTCTTCTTATTTTCTTCGGCTTTGGCAAGTTGCTTGACTTCTTCTTCTTTTCGTAGTTGCTGGCGCTTATCAAATTCTTCTCGTTCTTCGGATAAGCTCTTGGATTTGCTGGATTCAGAAGGATTTGATGGCGTAGTGGTTCTTAAGTTGAGCCGCTGCCGCTCCTTGGCAACCCCAGGGGGTGGCTGATCGCCATATTGCGTTTTACCGTGTTCATCGACCCATTTATAGACTTGCGCGCTGGCTGTGATGCTCCACAGCAGCATGAATCCAATATTGATATATACAAAAATTTTCATCGAATACTCCTGACATTGCATGATTCCAGGTACATCGGATACTCATTTGTGTAATTTAAGAAATTCTTGAAAATGATTGGACTGGGTCAGATTGCGTAAAATCAGCATTGACATGCTTGTTAATCGCTCTAAATCAAGTTCTCTCAGTGGAATTCATCTGATTTGATCTGATTTGAACTATTGCCCGCCACTTTTCAGAATCCCGTAAAAATTTTTAGCATTACACCATAATTATCAAAAATATGCTGTAGTCTTGCTCAAATTAGGGCAAAATTCGCGATCGATTTGGCTATAATGTCGCTTTGCAAATGGATGGTCATTATGCGGTTGATTCAAAAAGCCCTCACTTTTGATGATGTACTTTTAATCCCGGCTCACTCGGCTGTTTTGCCCCGGGACGTCAGCTTGGCAACGCGGTTGACGCGCACGATTGCACTGAATATTCCGTTGATTTCGGCTGCGATGGATACGGTTACCGAAGCCCCGCTAGCGATTGCATTGGCGCAGGAAGGCGGCATCGGAATCATTCATAAGAATATGTCGATCGAGGCCCAGGCAATGCATGTGGCACAGGTAAAACGTTTTGAAAGCGGAGTGGTGAAAGATCCAATTACGATTCACCAGAACATGACCGTGCGGGAGGTTCTTGAACTGATCCGTCGTCACAAAATATCCGGCTTGCCTGTCGTCGATGGCAAAAAAGTCGTCGGTATCGTGACGAATCGCGATTTGCGGTTTGAAACCAATCTCGACCAAGCGATCAAGCACATCATGACCCCGAAGAATCGTTTAGTGACGGTCAAAGCCGATACGTCCCGTGATGAGGTGCTGGCCTTATTACATAAGCATCGCCTTGAGCGCCTGTTGGTCATCGATGACCAATTCGAATTATGTGGATTGATCACAGTCAAGGACATCATCAAAACCTCGGAGTATCCTCTGGCCAGTAAGGATGAACAGCAGCGGTTGCGAGTAGGCGCCGCGGTCGGAGTGGGTGACGGTAGCGAAGAACGCGCCCTCGCGCTGGCTGAGGCCGGTGTCGATGTTATCGTTGTCGATACCGCGCACGGACATTCGCAAAGCGTGCTCAATCGAATTGCCTGGGTTAAAAAGAATTTACCCACGGTTCAGGTGATTGGCGGTAATGTTGCGACGGCGGCGGCAGCACGGGCGATGGTTGATCATGGTGTGGATGCGGTTAAAGTTGGCATTGGGCCAGGCTCCATCTGCACGACGCGCATCGTTGCCGGGGTCGGGATTCCCCAGGTCACCGCAATCCATGATGTGTCCGAGGCTCTGCACGGTAGCGGCGTGCCCACGATCGCCGATGGAGGGATTCGGTATTCGGGTGACATTGCCAAAGCATTGGCGGCGGGAGCCGATACTGTGATGCTGGGGGGATTGTTCGCCGGCACCACCGAAGCACCAGGAGAAATCGAGTTGTTTCAGGGCCGTTCCTACAAAAGCTATCGCGGTATGGGCTCGCTGTCGGCGATGCAGCAAGGATCCAGTGATCGATACTTTCAAGAAAAAGAGCAGAAGAATAATGACAAGCTGGTGCCCGAGGGAGTCGAAGGCAGAGTGCCATTCAAAGGCAGCATTTCCGCCGTGATCCATCAATTGATGGGAGGCGTGCGTTCCAGCATGGGTTATCTGGGTTGCGGCACGATTGCCGAAATGCACGAGAAAGCCGAGTTTGTCGAGATTACTTCAGCCGGTATCCGTGAATCTCATGTTCATGATGTGCAAATTACCAAAGAAGCTCCTAATTACCACGTCAAGTAAGAAACGATCTGAATGCATCAAAAAATTTTAATCCTCGACTTTGGCTCGCAATATACCCAACTGATCGCGCGGCGAGTTCGTGAAACCAATGTGTATTGCGAATTGCATCCCTATGATGTCGATTCGCAATTCATTCAGGATTTTTCTCCGCACGGCATTATTTTGTCTGGGGGACCTGCTTCGGTCATCGACGATCTGACTCCGCGCGCGCCGCAGATTGTCTTTGAGTTGAACGTGCCCGTGCTGGGCATATGTTATGGCATGCAAACCATGGCGGCGCAATTGGGAGGCAATGTCGAAAATGCCCAGGTGCGTGAATTTGGTTATGCGGAAATCCAGACTACATCGCAGGGTGCTCTATTTTCTGAAATCAAGGATCGAACCAACACGGCAGGATCGAATGTGCTGGACGTGTGGATGAGTCATGGCGATACAGTGGTTGCGCTGCCAGAGGGGTTTGAGGTCATGGCGCATAATGCCGCAACGCCGATTGCAGCGATGGCTGATGACGAACGACGGTTCTACGGAATTCAGTTTCATCCCGAAGTCACGCATACATTGCAAGGCAAGGCGATCATCGACCGTTTCGTGCATGATATCTGCGGTATCGGTCGGGATTGGAATATGCCGGATTATATTGCCGAGTCGATTGGAAAGATTCGCGCAACGGTTGGGAGCGATCAGGTCATTCTGGGACTATCCGGAGGGGTTGATTCCTCGGTGGCGGCCGCCTTGATTCATCGCGCAATCGGAGATCAACTGACTTGTGTATTTGTTGACAATGGTCTGCTGCGCGCCAATGAAGCCAAGCAAGTTATGGAAACCTTTGCCAGTAATTTGACGGTAAAAGTCATACATATCGATGCCAGTCGGGACTTCTTCAGAAGTCTTACCGGCATTATCGATCCAGAAACCAAACGCCGGGTGATCGGCCGTGAATTTGTCGAGGTTTTTCAGCGCGAAGCAACGAAGATTACCGATGCTCAATGGCTGGCGCAAGGAACGATTTATCCGGATGTGATCGAGTCCGCAAGTGCGAAAACCAAAAAGGCCCGCACCATCAAATCACACCATAATGTGGGCGGATTGCCTGAAACCATGCATTTGAAATTGCTTGAACCGCTGCGAGAACTCTTCAAGGATGAAGTGCGCGAATTAGGATTGGCACTTGGATTACCTCGAGAAATGGTTTTTCGTCATCCTTTTCCAGGTCCAGGCCTGGGTGTGCGGATTTTGGGCGAAGTTAAATATGAATACGCTGAGTTATTGAGACAGGCGGATCAGATTTTTATCGACGAATTGCAACGATCAGGCTGGTATGACAAAACGTCGCAAGCCTTTGCAGTATTTTTACCGGTCAAGTCCGTGGGCGTCATGGGCGATGGCCGAACCTATGAATATGTGGTTGCTTTGAGAGCCGTGCAGACCCAGGATTTTATGACCGCGAACTGGGCGGAATTGCCGTATTCATTACTTGGTAAAATTTCCAATCGCATCATCAACGAAATTCGTGGCATCAATCGGGTCGTGTATGACATTTCTGGCAAGCCACCGGCGACGATTGAGTGGGAGTGATCAAAGGTAGAAAGCATCAATTGTTCTGGATTCATTGACGAATTGAATGTGAGAATCGATTTTTTCATCAGATTTATCTGAGAAGTTATGCCAGATCCAGTTTTTGAAATATATCCCGTCGCGACACTATCTAATTTTGATGCAGAGGTTTATTTGCGTGCAAATCCTGATGTGCAGATAGCTGTACAGAATGGTGAATGTCCTTCCGCACGATATCATTTTACTGTTTTCGGTATGAAAGAAGGACGCAGACAAGATAATTCTGCAGGTCAAGAATTAATAGACTTCAAAGCTAAAAAAATGGCCAAGATCAGGCAGATCTTGCGCGATGATTTACCTTTTATTGAAGGAGACGGTTATTTCGATTTTTTAACTCCAGATTTAAGGAATGAATTTTCGATCATCGACACACATGCCGTAAGCAGCAACGATTACGATTTCCTAAATTTGATCGAAAGACATAAAGAAGGCTTGGTATTGGATTGCGGCGCGGGAAGCCGGAAATACTATTATCCAAACGTCGTGAATTTCGAAATTGCCTAATATCCTTCAACCGATATACTGGGGTTGGAGAAGTGTTACCGTTCAAGAACAATTCATTTGATGCACTTATTTCTCTGGCTGTGCTGGAACATGTCAAAGATCCGTGGCGATGCGTATCGGAAATTTTGCGAGAATTGAAACCTGGTGGTGAGATCATTTGTTGTGTTTCATTTTTGCAACCCTTTCACGGCTATCCCCATTATTATTACAATATGACTGCGCAGGGATTGAAAAATATTTTTGACGAACGAATTACGGTCAATCGGCATGAAGTGCCTGCTTCTCTTCTTCCAATCTGGTCACTCAAGTGGATTTTAAATAGTTGGCTTAAAGGCTTATCGGGTGAAACCAAAGAAAAGTTTCTGGATATGAAAGTTAGCGATTTGATAAAAAATCCAATCGATTATATTGATCAAGAATTTGTCACGCAGTTAAATCAGGAAAAGAATTTCGAGCTAGCTTCAGGAACAGTTCTGCATGGCATTAATAAATGATTTTCCCATAGTTTCGTTAAGATGATCTTTTCCTGTTATAAGGATAGATCAGCTTCTTTATTCTAGGAAGATACCGCCATCAAATCGTTGTAACCTTAACAATCATCAACTCTTTCGCTATGGTGATTAATGGAAGAGCTGCAGCAGGAAATCATTTTGTTGTTCTGGTTGACCGGAATCAATGGCGCTCCGATTCTCCTTGCCAAATTTGCTGCTAGGCGTTTCGATTATCCTATCGATGGCCATCAGACATTCATTGATGGCCGTCCAATCCTGGGAACGTCTAAAACATGGCGCGGCTTTATCGTGGCGGTATTAACCGGAATTGCGATAGGCAGCTTGTTTGAATTTTCTCTACTCTTGAGTCTGGCATTTGGTTCATTGTCGATGCTGGGAGATATGACCTCGAGCTTTATCAAACGTCGGCTCGGATTAAATGCCAGTGCAATGGCACTGGGATTAGATCAGATTCCTGAGGCTTTATTTCCATTATCAGGCTGCCAGAACTGGCTGGGAATTACCAATGAGCAGATTGTCTGGATCGTTCTTGTTTTTTTCTGTTTGGAGCTAATACTTTCGCGCATTCTTTTCTGGTTGAAAATCCGCTCGACACCCTATTAAGACAGCGCTGAAAAGCAGCGACCGGAAAAAAATGTGAGGTCAGCTTGCGTTGTTGATGGGTGCTTGATCAATCAATGAACATTTTAATTCAATTCCACCACTGCCTGACCTATTAGTCGCAGACTTGCAATAAATGATGAATAGTGACCTCGGGTAAGCAATTAAAACGCGCATTGACGATGGAGGTCCCGGCACCGACAGAGGTATATCCTTGCAAGTGGTGGTAGCGCCAATGCCCCGAACCGACGTAGCGTGGGCATTTGGAATCGAGCGTAATCGGGATACCGCCGGGCAAACAAATTTGACCGCCATGGGTATGACCGCAAAACATCACATCAAAATCAGCATGAGCAGCTTGGCGATAAATTTCTGGTGTATGGGACAGGAGTAAAGAAACTGCGTTCTCCGGAATGTTGCGTGTGGCTTTTTCTAAATTGTCGACGCGAAAGTAGTGCGGATCATCCACTCCCGCCAGATAAATTTTCGCAAAGTCTTTGATCAGCTCAATCGATTCATTCATCAGCATATTAATGCCCATGGCCTCCAATGCCGGCAGCATGCGGATCGAATCATGATTACCGAGAACGCCGTAGATGGGTTGTTTCAGAACTACCATGAGACGTTGCATACCGGCCACGGCATTGTCGATTTCGCCAAATGTCTGTGCGCGATAATCTCCCGTCAGGACGCAAATGTCATAGTCAAGATCGGCAACTGTCTGAATCATCGCAGTGAGATTGCGATCATCCATATCGACATGCAGATCGGTCAGATGCAGGATTTTAAAATCGTGAAAGGCAGCAGGTAAATGCGTTAAGTGAATCAGATTCTTCTTGACCTGCAAGTTACGAGCATTTCGTTGCCCACGTTCGTACATTCCCACTGATTGAATAGCCAGGCGAATCAGCCCATGCATGGAATACCAGTTTTCCGGATGAAAGAACTTCAAGCCCTCGCCAAAAATGCGATGTCCATGATCCGCTTCGATTCCAAGCCGCTGTCGGGCATGAATCCGGCCGAGCCGGACTTCCAGTTGTCGTTCGATCGTATCCATATTGACAGATTAATATGCGGCAGGAATTGAGATTAACGATTTTAGGCGGATACTGATATTTTAGGAATGCTTAAAATGCTGTGCTGGTTTATCCTGTGCATTTTGTCAGGCATGCAGCTCAATGTGTCATCGAGTATTTGGAAAAAAATTAAAAATAATGCGTGTCAAACTAATCTTGCCCGAGCCTGCCTGACTTTCTTGCGTTACTTTTTGAACCATTCAGATGATAACGATATCCGTATGCGTCAGCGCCAAACCGGAACTGAGCGTGGCGAAATGTATCGCAGCGCCAGCGCCATTTCCATCCGCATCATATCGTAATGCTCCGGTTTCAGTACTGTAGATGATGTAATCATCGACATCCAATGCAAAATTGCCTGTTCTGAAATTGCCGCTTGGTAAAGAACCATTGTGAAGGAATGCCGTGAATATCGCATTGTCCAATTTGAGAGTATCGTCTCTGACGGAGAAATCGCTTATTCTGTCGACAGGGCTAATTTGAGTAAATTGGAAGTTATCCTTGCCTGCACCTCCGATTAATTCATCATTCCCCCCTTTGCCATCCAATGTGTCGTTGCCTGCGCCACCTGAAAGCCGATTGGCGGAATCGTTTCCAATGATCACATTAGCAAGCTTATTACCGCTGGCGTCGATAGGCAAAGTTCCTGCCAAAGTCAGGCGCTCAAAGTGTTCGCCGAGCATGAATGTTACGGTGCTGATGATTCGATCCATTCCTTCATTGCTCAATTCCGTCGCCAGATCATTAGCGTCGTCAATTCGATAAACGTCATTACCGATTCCACCAAACATGAGGTCTGAACCTTTGCCGCCATTGAGTTCATCATTGCCGGAGCCACCCCGCAGCGTATCAGTTCCGGAACCGCCGTTCAGCCGATCATTCCCATCATTGCCGGTTAATATGTCGTTGCCAGCAAAACCATGGAGAGCATCATTGCCTGAGCCTCCTGTTAAAGTATCCATTCCGGCCGTGCCACGAAATACTCCAGTTTCGGGTTGAATGGCGAGAGTGAATGTGTCTGAGGCGCTTAAATGGTTACTGTTTGTTACCGTTACGGTCACATTCCAAGTACCGGTTGTTGCCGGGGTGCCAGAAAAAGTATGTGTTGAATGATCAAAATGGAGCCAGGCCGGTAGCATGTTGCCATCGGTCAGTCGAGCACTGTAGATCAGATCGTCTGCTGTGACGGAGTCCTTGAATGCTTGTGAATCAATGACGAAATTGAATGGGTTTCCCAGGAGTACTTTTTGATCAGGTAGAGCGATTACTAATTCAGGAGCGTGATTGATTTCCAGTAGGGCCGTGATTGCGGCCAGATTCCAGCTTGTATCTTCCACATTGAAATCGATCTCTTCAACAGAAAAAGGGGAAATCCCATTGCCAGCAAAGTAATTCAAAACGGTGAGTTCATCCTCAGTATTTATAATGGTCAGCACCAGATGATCGCCACTGCGGCTTACGCGTACATGATCTGATGCAATGCCGTCACCGAACCTGATCACGTCAGATTTTTCGGCAGTCGTGTCTTGATTATTAACGGTATCCTTACCAAAGCCCTTGCCGAAGGAGTAGATGTCATTGCCAGGACCACCCGTCAAAATATCATTGCCGTTTCCTCCCGCAAGTAAGTCATCGCCATCACTACCGATAAGCGTATCATCCCCGTCTTCGCCATAAAGCACGTCATTGGAATCGTTGCCAATCAGCACATTATCGTGTTCTTGAGGATTCAACGTAGAGTTCGGGCGCGCAAAATCTATCAATTCCGCGAGGGTATATTTCAGACCGCCATCAAGCTGGATCTGCTCTAATCCAAAACCGGGTAAATCAGTCGAATTGGGTAGAACAATTTCGACACCACTTCCTGTCCAGGATAAGGTGAGGGTCGCATGGATCGTCTGGGTATGTAACGCCCCGACAAATTTAAGGTCTTCATCCTCTGTTCTTACTTCACGTATGCCTTCGACCATACGCTCCCCCCAACTGAACCTGACCTCATCCGGTGAAATACCGGCAAGACGGAGCGTGTCCTGCGAAGTGGGTTTGGGGGCACGGGAATAGTCAAGGTGAACATTGGTCTCATCCTGATGGAAATTGCCGCTTTGTACAATTTGCGTGCCGGTGTCCCAAATCGTATCAATTCCAATTTCACCGCTGAACATGACGTAGGTATCCTGGCTATATCCTCCATCCAGGAAATCATTGCCATCGCCGCCTACTAGCGTATCTCTGGCATGGTTGCCATACAATCGGTCATTTCCGGTATTGCCATAAAGAAAACCACCGATTTTTGGGGAAGTGTCCGTGTGGTAATACACTTCATTATTGAGGTGAATTTTGCCGGAAGCATACAGGGTATCGTTACCTTGGCCGCCGTCGATGATTGACACTTCGCTCCAGGAATTTGAGTCACTTGGCAAAATTCCATCGCTGTACTTATAATCATCGCCATGTTTGTATCCGACGATGATGTTGTCACTATCACCGCCTTGAATGCGTTCTACCTGCGCATTGATCGTAGTATGTGTTTGCCAATGATTTTGTTGTACTACCTCAGGTTCAGTAAAGAATGAGTAATTGAGTATAAAACCGACCAACGAATTGTCCATATCGTACACAGGAGTCATGCCATTGGAGATCTCGATGCCAACAAGTTCTTTGTATTGCTGCATCCATACGCTGATAGGAACGAATTGCTGTTTTTCAGACGGTGGTTTCTGTTTCTGATCCGCAAAGTCAGCAGGATTAGAATTAAGGAGATCTATATTCGTTATGGTGGAACTTTGATTATTTGATTGCCTTTGCATGAAGGGGGTATCGGCTGCGGAATTCACTATTGTGAAATGATGGGTGTCAATTTCTGTTTTATAAGCATTGACCGACTCCGCATAATATGTTGTTGGATTAATGGCGTTTAAAGTTCCCCAATTATTGTAGAAGTCATTATTTAGCAGGGAATTCACCCACTGCGCGCGCTGTTTCGAGGAAATCAGCCTCAAGCTGTTCAGGATTGATCGCTGGCTCAGGCAGTGTCAACCACTCGGTAATATCGAGCATGACATGATTTTCATCCTGAATGGTCCACTGTTGGGAGAAAGCGTAATAGTCCTTCAGAGTGAGCGTGGCCGTGCTGCCACGCAGCAATATGATCAGATCGTCTTCACTGCGTTCATGCCGCAAGTCAGCGATCGCGGTTCCTTTTTCCAAAGTGATTATATTGCCGCCGGCAAATTCTGTGATGACATCATTTCCGCTTGAATTCCAACCGAAAGGATAAGTATCTTCGCCTTCTCCGCCTACCAGCAGATCATTGCCTGCTCCACCATTCAGGCTATCGTTCCCAGCATACCCTTCAATGTTATCGTCGGCGCCAGTTCCGATGAGTACATCATCCTTTATTGTTCCTCCGAAAACCTCTGTGGCCAACATAGTTATTTCGTCAGCACTCATCATTGTTCCGCCGCTGAAACGCAATGCCATAATATTCGGCCCCCGACTGAACCATTCTTTGAAAAGCAGGCTATCCGGCGCGCCAGCAATACGTAACAAGAGATCACCATTGGCTAGCTGGAAAAAGCGAAGATCCGCGGTAGCAATCCCTGGGCCTAAATGAACTTCGTCATTCATTGCATCGTCGCTGTTAGTTGCTGCTATAGTATCTTCACCATCGCCACGGTTGAAGATATAACTATCAGCGCCACTGCCGCCGGTGTATTTATCCGTGCCCGATCCACCATGCAGCGTATCATTGCCAGCTTCTCCAAATATTGCATCGTCACCTGATCCACCTTCGATCAAATCATTGCCGTTGCCGCCCAATAGGTAATCATTGCCACCATGGCTTCTCAGGGTGTCGTCATGAGCGCTGCCCTGGATCAGATCGTCGCCAGCACCACCGTATGCTTGGTTGATGGATTCATCGTAGATTGCTGTGGCATAGGTTAGATTTAGTATGACTGCTTCATGTAAATTCTCGCTGATCAACGTTTCCATATCCACGGAATTGCTGCCATTGAACTGAACCTGGGCATTCATGCCATACATGGCGTACTTCAAATCGAGAATGCCGCCGTTGGGTTGAGTGACGCGCAAAATGCTGGAGTCTTCCAGCCATGTCATTTGTGAGGATTCCTGTGTTTCGGAGCCTTCGGAAGCGAGGCTGACATCGGCTAATAAAATAGTTGAATGGCCATTTAGGTCATTGATAACGTCGCCTTCTTCGACATTGAGGTAGATATCGTCGCCAAATCCCCCTTCGAGTACATCGTTGCCTTCTCCGCCATCAAGGGTGTCATTGCCGCCTCCGCCATACAATCGATCATCGCCGGCACCACCATCAAGCACATCGCTGCCTTGATACATCAGGGAGATATCGCTAGTGTCTCCAACAAGGATATCGTCATCTGCGCCTCCCAGTAGATAATCCGAACCACCGTTACCTAGTAACGTATCCTTGCCTTCTCCGCCATCGAGGTAATCATCGCCATGAAGCGATGCATCTAAATTGGGAATGCCGATATCGCCGCTTAAATTATCGTTTCCCTGTTGCCCTAATATTGTGTCATTACCTGCTTCACCGAAAACGACATCATCGTCAGGGCCAGCATCGACAAAGTCATTGCCGCCTTGACCGAATACCCAATCTTTTCCGGAGCTGCTATAAATGACATCGTCATCACCTACACCTCCTGATGTCTCGGTTAAATTAAAATTGTATTTGCGCAAATAATTGTTTACATTTCCTACGGTATTGACGGTGCGGGTAACTTTCCAATTGCGCTCTGCTAAATTAACGTTCCAATCTCCTTCAATCGTATCATCGCCCCCCATACCGACCAGCACATCTTCACCTATTCCTCCCATCAATATGTCATTTCCGGAATTACCCGTGAGCATGTCACTGCCGATACCACCGTCGAGCAGATCGCCTTGCTCACCGGTGCCGGTCTGAGTCTTGCCGAGAACATATGTTTCATCGAGGGTATATTCGGTTTCTGCATAGAGCCGATCATTACCTTGCTGGCCGAGCATGACGTCGCTGTCGGCTCCCCCCAGTACGAGATCGTCATTTTCGCCGCCCGCCAGAATATCCTCACCCGCGCCACCTTCGATTCGATCCTTGCCATCTTTGCCGTCTACATCGTCATCACCACCGCGACTGCGAATGTGGTCATTTTCCGCGCTGCCGAACAACTCATCTTCACGATCAGGATCGTCTTCCTCATTTACGACCACATTGCCCAATTCGTCGTAGTCAAGGGGATCTTCAGGCTCAAGATCACCCAGAATGATTCGATCAAATACGAGTGATCCAGGTTGATTGTTTTCACCTACCGTAACACCGAGCTGGCCATTGCTCCAATTCTTTATTCGAACCCGGGTACTATCGGCAGCACCTACAAAACTGATGAACATGTCGTATGTGCCATTGTCTTGCGCAGCGCGGAGATAGATCAGATCGTTTTTCTGATCTATCCAGCTATCGCCCATTTTTATCCAATCTTTGCGATCAGTTACCCCGCTTTTACCTCGCGCGACAACGCCACCGAACTGAACAATGCCCATTCCATCGATATCTAGAATCGTATCGATGCCATCACCGGGATTTAGGAAGTACGAATCCATACCGATGCCGCCTTCCAAATAATCGTTCCCCTTGAGTCCCTTAAGTATGTCATTGCCGTTACCACCATAAAAATGATCTTCGGCGGCGGAAGCAGCGGGATTATCCCAGCTATCGCCACCAAAAAAATAGCGAGGAGTATTGGTGGTTAATTCACCCTGTGAGATTTTGTATCCTGAAGCGACATCTTCGAAGTAATCGTTGATATTCTGAAACCGATGATTGCCTGAGCCTGGTTCGATCGTGGAGTCTAACGGGTTCTTGTCTTCTATGTTGAACCAGTTTTTGCGTATCAGCATGGTCAAACGATCAATGATGTAGGACGAGGTCAACGTTCCGGTGCCGCTTTCTAAATCGAAGAGCTCCAGGGTGCCGTATGAGTTGAAACTATCATAGTTAATTGTTTCTCCTTCGAGAATGAACGGATTGAGCGCCACAATGGCAAAGCGAGTTGCGAGACCTTGCTGATCATTGCTTTCTACTTTGGAAAGGATGTCGCTGGTTGAGAGATCGGAGAAGATCGTCAAGTCAACTTTGTCAGCCAATTCAGCGAGTTTTTTCTGGAATGCCTCAGCATGCATGTTTTCATAAAAAATATCTCGCGTATCGCTGGGGGTTTTGTAATTCACACTCAGTACAATCTTCCCATTATCGGGATTGAGTAAAATGTTTCGTAATGCATCCAAAGCTGATTCAAGCGTTTTGACATTGGATCCGCCCGCATCCTGGGTTGAGCCGAAAGCATCAATCAATTTGCTAATATCTTGAATGTCTTGATCAGGCGCAAGCTGCGAATAAGCTGAATAAATAGCAAGTGCATCGGTCAGCAAAACGATACTGTGATTGTTGAAAGCTGCTTCAGTTTGAATGGTGACTGGTGTGCCAAGCTGATTGCCTAAACCCGCAATGATAGACAAGCCTTCAGAGCCGCGTAGATTCCAGATTTTACTTTGATCGATTGCATTTAAATCAACATCATTGCTGATGACATCCGCCAGATTGCCTAACAATCCCCAAACACCTGGGGCATTAAAGATGTATGCTTCTGTGACTTGTGGAAAGCTTTGCTTAACTGCGGCAGCCAAATAACCGCCCAGGCTGTGGCCAGTAACGGTAAAATTCTGACCTTGAAGAATATCAGGATCTTTCAACCAGGCATTTAATTTAAACTCCAGCATGCTAAATTGTGGATTAAACATAGCAGGAATGGGAGACACTAAAATTCCATCAGCTAATAAATCTTTTTCTTCAAGCTCAGTGCCACGAACTGCAAGGCATTTGGTTCCGTCGGCAGATTCAAACACTGTAGCGGATACACCGGAGAGCGGATCGGTGTATTGGGCTGAGACTTTCCAGGATTGGACGAAAGACTCAGCTTGGGAAGTTGACATACCTACGTTTTTTTCAGTTAATTCTATTGTTCGGATAGTTTCCCCCGAAAAATTACCATAGCTAGCCATGGCTAATTCTGCATGAATAGAATAATTTCTGCTTGTGCTCATTTTCTATCCCCTGCGGACTCTTTTAAAAAAATCTGATCTAATAAAATGCTTTCATTTGCTTTTAATTTTTCTGGGCAATGGTATGATGAAGGCATCCAAGGACCAGGCACATCCCCACCCGCTCTGTGATATTTCACAAATTCTCCTAATAACTTCAAATCAGATTTGCGAGTGATTATGATGTGATCTCTTCGCACTGCAATTTCTTGCGCGCCATTTACGGCTGGATGACCCTCAACATAATCATGAATATTCCACTGATAGATGTAATCTGTTCCTAGCGTATTTTCTTTTTGGGTTGGTCGATAAAAATTAATCTCTCCGGATTTGTTGAATTTTTCTGAAGGTAGGCGCACCGTTTCATACACTCTGATTCCGCCATCGATAGCGCATAGACGATCGACTTCTCTGTCCCATCTGGCTTTCTCTGAAAAGAAATTCATGTAAACAATCGATAACGCGACAATAAGCAGAATTACTTTTTTCATGGACGGTGCTCCAATATTTTGATGATCAACTTATACCGAAATGCAAAATACGGCTTCTTGCACTTGCGTCATGCTGCATGTTTCTGCGCAGATTGTATCGATTAAAAAAATCTGAACAATTGTATTTTGGTACTACTTTCGGTCTGAGCAATATGCGGCGCGGTTGTGAAATCGGATAATCGAAATTCCTTGTTAAACATCGCACAAGCTGATGGAGTGGTGTCCAATGTCAGCAAGTACTAATTTTATGGCGCATGCATGACTTTCAATTTGTCAATTTTCAATCTAAGGTATAATTCCGGCTTTCCCAATATTGGATTGTTGGAGGTCTCTATGCCTATTTATGAATATCATTGCAATTCATGCGGTGCCGAGAGAGAACATTTGCAAAAGATCAGCGATGCGCTGATTGCGGTTTGTCCGGCATGTGGCAGTAGCCAGTATGTCAAGCGTATTTCTGCAGCCGGTTTTCAACTCAAAGGAAGCGGATGGTACGTTACTGACTTCAAAAATAATCAAACCCAGAAAACTGACAACAAAACGCCTGTCAAAGAAAATTCCGAAAGCACACCCCCATCAGCACCTGCAGCTACTGAAACTACCGTAACTAAAGAGAGCAGCTCAGCTTCTACAGCAACCACCGATTGATCATGCCGTGCTGTGAGCGGTGTTCTGAAGCAACTCTAAATCATCTATTTCATACTCAACCTGTTGAATAATAGCTATGCGTACAAATTACTGTGGCGCCATTAATACCGAATATCTCGATCAAACCGTGACCCTGTTCGGGTGGGTGCATCGACGCAGGGATCACGGTGGAGTCATATTTATCGATCTGCGTGACCGTGAAGGCTTGGTGCAGATCGTATGCGATCCCGACAATGTGGCGTCCTTTCAGGTCGCAGAAAAAATCCGTAATGAATTCGTGCTGAAAATTACCGGTAAGGTGAGAAGGCGACCTGAAGGAACCGTAAATACTGCGCTGGTCAGCGGCGAGATTGAGATCCTAGTTGCAACGATCGACGTGCTGAATTCATCATTGACACCGCCATTTTTAATGGATGACGACTCCATTAGCGAGGCGGTGCGATTGGAGCACCGCTATCTGGATTTGCGCCGTCCGGTCATGCAATCCAATCTGCGCCTTCGCCATAAAGTCGCGATGGCCGTGCGCATATTTCTCGATCAGCATGGTTTTCTGGATATTGAAACGCCCATGCTGACCAAATCTACACCGGAAGGCGCACGGGATTACCTGGTGCCGTCGCGCGTCAATGCCGGTCATTTTTTTGCATTGCCGCAATCTCCACAGTTATTCAAGCAACTTCTTATGGTGTCGGGATTCGATCGTTATTATCAGATTACCCGCTGTTTTCGTGATGAAGACTTACGAGCTGATCGGCAACCCGAGTTTACGCAAGTCGATATTGAAACCTCATTCTTGTCCGCAGATGAAATCATGACGCTGATGGAAGAAATGATTAGAGGTTTGTTCAAATCCGTCATCAATGTAGATTTGCCTAATCCCTTCCCACGCCTCACATACGCCGATGCCATGTTCAAATATGGTTCGGACAAGCCAGACTTGCGGGTTTCTCTGGAATTTACCGAGCTGACTGATCTCATGAAGGAGGTGACTTTCAAGGTGTTCCGGGAAGCTGCTGAAAAACCCGATGGTCGGGTTGCTGCTTTGTGCATACCGCGCGGCGCTGCGTTGTCGCGCAAGGAAATCGATGACTATACGCAATTTGTCGGGATTTACGGTGCCAAAGGATTGGCTTACATCAAAGTGAACGACTTGGGGAGTGGCGTTGAAGGACTACAGTCTCCGATCTTGAAGTTCTTGCCAGAAGATACTATCAACGCGATTTTGGCGCGAACAAATGCTCAAAATGGTGATTTGATATTTTTCGGTGCTGACAAGGCCAAAATCGTCAATGAATCCCTGGGAGCGCTGCGCATCAAGATCGGCCATCAGCATGGTCATGCAGAATCCGGATGGAAGCCATTGTGGGTTATTGATTTTCCGATGTTTGAACGCGATGAAGAAGAAAATCGCTGGCAGGCGCTGCATCACCCTTTTACATCGCCTGCGGAAGGGCATGATGAGTTGCTGGAAAGCGATCCTGGCCGTGCTCTTTCTAAAGCCTACGACATGGTATTAAACGGCTCGGAAATAGGCGGCGGATCAGTACGGATACATCGTCAGGACATTCAATCCAAGGTATTTCGCGCGCTGAATATTTCTGATGACGAGGCGCAGCAGAAATTTGGGTTTCTACTCGAGGCACTGCAATATGGCGCACCTCCGCATGGCGGCATTGCATTTGGATTGGATCGAATACTGACGATGATGACCGGTTCGGAATCGATTCGCGATGTCATCGCATTCCCTAAAACCCAGCGCGCGCAATGTCTGCTCACGCATGCGCCCAGCACCGTGGACGAGAAACAATTGAAGGAACTCAACATTCGCTTGCGCCAGATCGAGACTAAACCGGTCTGACCGATCACAGGTTGTTCAATGTACAAAATACCGGTTTCAGTGCTGGTGGTGATTCATACTGTCGATCTGCATGTTTTGCTGCTGGAACGTGCCGATCACCCAGGGTATTGGCAGTCGGTTACCGGCAGCCAGAATCCAGGTGAGATATTGTCGCAAACCGCGCAGCGAGAAGTTTTTGAAGAGACTGGATTGCGTGCGGAGGATTATCTGTTAACGGATTGGCTCATCGAGAACCAGTATGAAATTTACGAGGAGTGGCGCTGGCGTTATGATCCGGGAGTTTTATTGAATACCGAACATGTGTTTGGGTTATGTGTTCCCGCACAGCTACCCATCAACATCGCTGTTCGTGAACATTTGAATTTCATGTGGCTGCCTTGGCAGCAGGCGGCAGAAAAAGTGTTTTCAAGCAGTAATGCCGAGGCGATTCGATATTTGCCAGTACGGCAGCAAGCCAGGCAAAAAAACAATTTTGCGGGTTAATCGGCACCCCCATCGCCAGCAAATCGTTTCAGGTATTTTTTTATGATGGTGATGGTTTTAATATGCTGCACTTGACTGAATACGATGTAATTCACCGAACCATGCAATAGCAGCGCCAATAACAACCCCTCAAAAATCCCCAGTCGAAAGACGAGCAGGGCGCACAATATTGCCAGGATTAATGCGTATTGCCCTTGGTGGGCGACATGCACTAATCCCAACATCATTTTCCATCCCGTAAAGATCATGATCACTGCTAGTGAAAATTTGGGCAGATATTCCAGTAATTGCGTGTTAAGTACAAAGAAAAGAATGACTGCACCTACTGTCAGAACCGAGAGTTTTGTATAAGCACCGGCTAATTTATTGGTTGTGCTCTTTGCTAAACCATCCAGATTGGTCATTCCACCAAAAAAGCTTGAACTCATATTGGCAATCCAGATCGCCAGCAAGCTATTGTTCGTATTGCATTTTCGTTGTAACGGATCAATTTTTTCGATGGCGGCATTGCTCATCACCTGCTCGATCACATCAATGACGGCGAGCATCAAAGTAAACCCAATGACGTATAGCCATGTCCACGGATTATTGAAATTAGGTAAGGGCAATGACAATAGCAGAGGAACGTCGTCGACATGCAGCATGGGCAAGGGTGTGAAATGTGCAATGATAGCGCCGGCGCTGATCAGCACAAAATAAGGGATGGCGGGCTGCCGGGCCTGAAATCTGGCAAAAAGATACAAGAATGCCACTAGGCTGGCGCAGGAAATCAAAATAATCTGAATGCGCGGACCACTCCAGAATACCTCCGAAGTCAGGTTCGGAGGTATTTCATACGTCATTGGGAAGAAATTGACGATGATTTTAAGACCGACACCAGCCAGCAGGCCTTCCACCAGGTATTTGGGAACAGCCATGAGAATATATTTTTGTAAATCGAATTTCCATATGACCGCCTGGAAGAAAGCAGTCAGGAAAATGATGAACGCCATATTCTCCATGCCAAAATTCTCGACACCCAACGCCAAAACCGGCGCTAAACCCGCGGCGACGCCCGGTGCGCCAATGAAATTTCCTGGCTTGAACCAGGCGTTGATCCAACCTATGAAACAGGCAGACACGACAGTGGCTAATGCGATCTTAATGGGATAATTTGACATCAATGCAATTCCTACCGTAAGGGGAATTGCCATCGTTCCTGTGATAATTCCAGCCTGAAAGTCACGAAACACATACTTAGTTTGAAAAGCTGCTGAGTTTTGCATGATGGATGAGCTTTAATGGTTCAGTGGATTAAATTTTCATTTACAAAATTATATTATCATTTTGATGAAATGATAATCGCCTCATTGTTGTTTATGCTATTGAAAGATAGATAATTTTATCTTTATTGATAGAGATCAACTCAGGAGTGAAAAAGTGATAAGCGAATGAGTCAAACATCACTTTTTTGTATGGCTAGGAAAATTAACGAGCCTTAAATTTCAATTTAATAAAATGTTTTGCTCTGCAAGGTTTTTCTGTTAGGAAATTGACAAGGTGCGCCGGACATTCGCGTGATATATAAAAATCTCGCTTATATCGCGCTAAGATGAAAAGTGCAGATTAGTCGAAACTAATCTGCACTTGAAGGGAATGATAGGTTTATTCGTCAGCAATGGCGTCATCAAATTCCATTGCTTCTAAATCCGTTTCAAGTCCATCTTGTGATTGTGCATTCAAATGGTGTGCTTGACTCAGGATTGCTTCATTATCGGCGTTAGCAGTTTTAATGCTTTCAACGTCCTCTCTTGCTAGAGTGTTTTCATTTTCTTGATTTACCTCACTACTGTTAGAACCCCAAAGACCTGAAAGCCAATCAAATAAACTCATGGTGTTTCTCCTTTAGTTATAACAAGATATGTTGATAAGTCTGAAGAAATAATCAACGCAAATTAACCAGCATGAGATTGCGTCATTATTATCTAGGCTGCTGCACACCCTCCTTTTTGAGTCAATGAATGAATAAGTCTTCGTTAAGCGATCGGTATGATGCTCAGAGAACCATGTCCTAGAACAGATGCAGTTGCTACGTTTTGTAGCGTGATCGCCTTGGCGATGCGTTGTGCGTCCTGTTCAGCGCCAGTGGGGTTTACGTCATTCGCCGCTGTTCCAAACGACCAAGCATCCACCACAAACACATCATATTGAGAACCGTATCTGGCGCGTATCGCCGAGCGGTCAATTGTTGTACCAGGTTTGGTATTCAGTGCGATTCCCAATTCATTGTGCACCCCAACGAGCTCTTCAAAAATTGACCCATTATCCTGCGCAGCTTGAAGAATTGATGAACGATCATCTGCAAAAAAATCAGGTTGATTGATGCGATTTTGGGCTTGCTGCACGATGGCTTCCTTTTCGGTGTCAGTGAGACTGATGCCGTATTGACTGACAAGAGCAGCGATATCATTGATGTGTTCAGTAATATGCTGATAAATGGTTTTCGCTTTAGCACACGCGCCGCAACCACAATTGCTGTGATCATCTCCATGTACGCCTGTGGCGTGGCCCTTGGCCTTAAGCATGTTAATGATTCGAACGGTCAGTTCTGTTTCTGTCTTGTCGCTTGCGGTAGCCGCCCCTCCTAAATCACCTCCATAAACGATGCTTAAAGTCCCGCCGGCAGCGCAGGGAGCCTGTTTGCGGTTGCCATTTTTATCAGTACGACCATCGACGCAAATTTCCGGTACAGCCCCATTTACAGGAATATTGAATTTACCGGCCGCAACAGCCTGATACATGTCAGTGAGTGTTTTCTGATCGATATCATTTCGATTGGTAGGTCCGATAGTACCAATGCCCAGATTAAATTCGCCCAGTGTGTGATAGTGGATGTTACTTGCTTTAGTTGAGTGAGAATTCGAGGGTGAATCATGTGTTGCTCTAGCTGAGGATTCTGAATCTTGACTGCCTGTAAAATGTTTTAACAGATTTTTTAAACTTTCAAACATTTTAATTTTCCTTTGTAGAAATTGGTCATCTGATCATGTGTTTTATTTTTGTATTTGCCATATTCAAAACAATTCAAAGATAGGGCAAATCTAGTCAAAACCTGATAATTTAGTTCATTTTTTTTCATTTTATAATTGAATAAATGTGCTAACCACACGAATTCTAACACTACTTTTCTTCACAATTGTGAGTAATTCGGTATTTTTGTTGCAAATGTCCCTAATTTATGGAGGTTATTATATTTGTCATAATTTATATCATGCATCGAGCTGTGAACGATCACTCATGACCTTGGTGTACTTGAAGTTCGCCCTTTCCGGTCTATCCTTATGATCGCTATATTAATGGCAATATATTGAAATTAATGAGTTAATTTTAGTGGCTTTTGATTTGGAAACCCATTTTTCCAGATCGGATGATGTGTTTCTGCAGAGTTCGCTATAATTTTATTAGAATTCAGGCATACCCTTCGTAAGAATTCTCCGATGACTCCAGAACCTAAAGGAAAATTATGCGATTAAAGTCTTGTTATAAGCGTTCAAATTTTTTATCTGGAATATTTTGTGCCGCTTCCATTTTTTCCGCACCCATAGTATTTGCTGACGAATGGATTTATACCGTCAAACCTGGAGACAATCTATGGAACATTACCGAACGTCATTTAAACAGCATGCAGTATGTTCCTGCATTGCAGAAACTCAATCGCATTTCTAATCCATACGTCATTCCTCCCGGAAAAGAACTGAACATACCGATTGCCTGGACTAAGATACTCCATGCGGTTTCTGCGCATGTGGTTAACGTGCAAGGCGTTGCTGAATTATTGCGTCACGGAGATGAAACCAAGCCGATACAAGCAGGTATGCAATTACGGATGGGCGATGCGATCAAGACCGAAAATGACGCATTCGTGACGATCGAATTTGCCGATCAATCGCGCTTGCGGATACAAGACAATACGTTATTGCAGTTAGAAAACATGCAAATTTATGGCGACCACGGCTTGGTCGATACATTGATCGACGTCCAAAAGGGAAGAACTGAAAATTCGGTGCCGAAAAGCTCAGAAAAGGCAACGCGCTTTCGGATCAAAACTCCTTCTGCGATCAGTTCGGTGCGAGGCACGCAATTTCGTGTAGGATTGAATGATGAAACTGCGGTTACCAGCAGTGAAGTGCTCACAGGAAATGTGGATGTAAGCGGTAAAAAAAGGAATGTCACCGTGCCGGCGGGTTTTGGTACAGCAACTCGGCAAGGGGGAGCACCGCGGCCGCCGATTAGATTACTGCCTCCACCCGATCTGTCCGAATCAGATCGTTATTATCAATCTCTGCCTCTCAGGATCAAAGTGCCGCTTTTAGAGGGAGCGCATGCCTATCGTGCTCAAATTGCACGAGATCAGGCATTTGAAGATTTATGGTCAGAATTCACTACCGCCAGCTTGCCGTTTCGTGACGGCAATATGCCAGATGGCGTTTACTGGTTGCGAGTTCGTGGCATAGACCGTACATCAATCGAGGGGCATGATGCAATTATTCCTTTTGGACTCAATGCACGCCCAGAGATACCTTTTGTCATTGCACCGTTACCGGGTGGAGTAAGCACGCCAGAAAATCAAGAGTTCAAATGGACAGCAAACCCGGAAGCAGATCATTATGCCCTTCTGGTCGGCAAGGATAGCGATTTTTCTCAACCGATCTATTTTAATCCCGAAGTTCGGGATACCCATCTTACCTTGACCGATTCCTTGACCCCCGGTCATTATTATTGGCGTATTTTTTCGGTTTCAGCCAGTGAAGGCGCAGGGCCCTTCAGCGATGCAATGACTTTCAGAGTTCCATACCCAGGGCCATCACTTGAGGATACTCAACTGCAAGAAGACAGCATGACCTTTGCGTGGCGGGCTGCGGCTGAAAATCAACGCTTTCAGGTTCAGTTTGCGCGCGATAGCGCATTCAACGACATCATTCATGATGAACCGATGTCGACGCCGCAGTTGACGATAGACAAGCCAGACAGTGGCACTTATTACCTGCGTATCAAAACGATTGAAGCGGATGGATTCCAGGGGCCGTGGGGACCCGCGCAAGAGATCGATGTTCCACGAGGCATTTCGTACTGGTTCATGTTGTTGATGTTATTGCCTTTACTTGTGCTGATATGATTCTGTCAAGCGATTCGGGAAGATGGGTCGGAGGGTTCATTGCACGCCTGGCAGTCATTTTGATTGCTGTAGCGGTAATGATTTGCACCCAGATCCTGGAACGCTTCGATTACATGATATATGACAAATTGTCTGCGCTGCAGCGAATGTCGGCATACCAGCGTCAAGACGATGTCGTCATCATTGCCATTGATGATGAAAGCCTCAATGTACTCGGACGGTGGCCGTGGTCGAGAGGGGTGCACGCTGAATTGATCAATCGCTTGAAAGCAATTGATAATCGTGCGATGGCGATGGATTTGCTGTTACTCGAAGCCCAGAGTGCTGATGATCTGGCTGATCAGTTACTGGCTGCCGCCATCGATGCGCATGGCCGTGTCATTTTGCCCGTCGCTCCCATCATCGACGGCAATACCGGGACATTGATGCTTGCCCAGCCCATTCCGGGCATTTCTCAGCATGCAATTCTGGGTCATGCTGATATTGAACTGGATAGTGATGGCGTAGCGCGCCGGGTTTTTTTGTATGCCGGCATCAATACGCCCAGTTGGTTCACATTAGCATTGGCGCTGCTGGATCCAGCGGCAGCCATGAAAGTTAATCCATTGCGGAACTCAGAAATGGTTACGACTGAATCTTCCAATCATTGGGTTAGGGCTCAGGAAAGGCTGATTCCGTATGCGGCCCGACCTGACGGTATCAAGACAGTTTCGTATTCCAAAGTTCTATTTAATGACGATATATTGGCCAGTCTCAGGAACAAAACAATCATTGTAGGTATGACCGCTACAGGCATGGGCAGCCGCTTCGTCACACCAGCCTCGCTTTTCAATCATCAATCCATAACCGGCGCCGAGTGGCATGCGCATGTGTTCTTGATGCTCAAAAATAATCGTGGCATCACTACGCTATCCACCGAATTAATTGTTATCGCGTCACTACTTTGGTTGAGCGCAGTTTCTGCATTCGTCACCGGCATGAAGCGGGATTTTGTTTTTACTGTGTTGTGCGCCAGTGTGCTGCTCACCTTGTTCTTATCGTCGCTATTGCTGCAATTGAGCCAAATTTGGTTTCCTCCCAGCGCCGCAGTGCTGGGAGTTATGGCGTTGTATCCGTTATGGAATTGGCGGCGTATCAATTCATTTTTACGCTCCTTCAAGATCAATCGCGCTCATTCCAGCACCGCGCTGGAATCAGTCGGTGATGGCGTGATCATTACCGATGCGGTTGATCATGTTGTCTACCTGAACAAAGGCGCTGAGAAAATTCTGCGGACTCAGTTTGATCAGATAAAGGGAAAGTTTCTCCAAGAAATTCTCGATCTGTATGCCAAGTCAAACAGTGCTCCAACGACGAGTGATGAAAATAATCACTTAAGCGTCAATCTCGATAAACCTGGTATGGTTGAGTGTGCACTCAAAACCGCCCATGGCAATGAACGAACGGTACGCATCACCCGTAATCAGTTATTCGATGATCATGAAGTCATCATGGGATCGGTCATTGCGATGACCGATATCACTGACAAAGTCGAATTGACTCGTCAAGTGGCGTATCAGCAAAGTCATGACGCACTCACCAAACTGCCCAACCGTTCGAAACTTTTGCTGCAGCTTGACCATATGATCCAGGCTGTTCATGGCACCGGAAAAATCATCACGATATTTTTTGTCACCTTGGATAACTTTAAAAAAATAAATGATGCCATGGGGCACCATGCCGGTGACAAATTGCTTAAATTGGTGTCTTCACGATTATTCGATTGCGTTCATGCAGCAGATGTCATTGCGCGCTGGGGTGGTGATGAATTTGTGGTGTTATCGGATCAACTGAAAAAAGATAGCTCGGTATTCGAAATGGCACAGAATATTCTTGATGCGATCAGGCAACGATTCGAAATCGATGGCCTGGAAGTGTTCGTTTCAGTCAGCATCGGCATCAGTTTCTATCCCGACAATGGGTTGAATAGCGAAACGGTTGTGGAACGGGCGGGCACCGCCATGTATCGCGTCAAGCAGGATGGCGGCAATCATTTTTCAGTGTATTCTCCTGAATCATCAATGGTTTGGACGCGTGATCAACTCGAGCTGGAAAAGGAATTACGCGCTGCCATCAAAAACAGCGAACTTCAAGTATTGTTCCAGCCGATCGTCAATGCCCGATCGTATCAGATCGCTCGCATGGAAGCATTGGTGCGGTGGTCGCATCCCAAACATGGCTATTTGACACCGAGCGAATTCATACCGCTGGCTGAGGATATCGGTCAGATAGAGCAATTGGGCGAACTCGTTCTCAGAACGTCGTGCACGGCTGCTTGCCAGCTCTTGCAATTGGGCTACCCAGTGAATGTATCCGTGAATGTCAATCCTCGGCAATTACTGAACAAGAATTTTCCGCTGATGATATCCCAGGTGTTGCGTGAGACCGGTCTGCCCGCGAAGGCACTGGTGCTGGAAATCACTGAAAATGCCATCGTTCATAATATGGAGCGCGCCGGCAAAATTCTGGAAGCAGTCAAACAGTTGAATATTCTGATAGCACTGGATGATTTTGGCACGGGTTATTCCTCATTGACGTTGCTGCGTGAACTGCCGATCGATATTCTGAAAATCGATAAATCATTCGTGCGAATGCTGGGTGAGAACCCTAATGATCTGAAAATAGTGCAGGCCATTATTGGTTTGGGAAAAAATCTTGGACTCACTGTCATCGCAGAAGGGGTGGAAACCATGCAACAGGTCGAGTTATTGCTACAGTATGAATGTCATTTTCATCAAGGGTATTACTTCAGCCGGCCGATACCCTATGATGCATTGATTGAACTCCTGCATGGCAAATTCAAGCGGGCATGATCAATTCGCCAGACCAACGTGGGTTTGAAAAAGACTTTCTCATTTAACGATCATAAATCTACGACCGAGAGCAACGCGAGGCCGCCGGTTAATACATCAGTGCCGTTTCTGTCAAGTTTATGTCAAAAATCCCTCAGGGATCGAATCTGTTAACGTCATGACGATTTGATAAATTCCGCCATTATTTCAACATGAGGCGTATGCGGGAACAGATCAAGCAATTGCATATCGGAGATTGACCAGCCTTGCTGATGGAAAAACCAGGCATCACGAGCAAATGTTTCTGGATTACAGGAAATATAAAGTATCGTTTTGAGTGTCCGAAAGCTCGAAAAAAATCCCTGGTGTTTTTTCAGACCGGCTCTTGGTGGATCGAGCACCAGCGTGAATGCATCGTGAACATAAGGTTGTAATTTTTGCCAGATCCGTGAATCAAACAGATCAATCGCTTGGGCTGACACATTGTCCAGATGCCGAGCTTTGAGGGCAGTAATAGCCGCCGCATCGATTTCATACGCAATTACCGACGTGCAGTGCGATTCTGCGATGACGTGCGTGAAATTGCCGGAACCGCAAAATAGCTCCACAACCTTACCCACGTGCGGATTGTGCGCCAGCTTCTGTTGCAGCCAATTGCGCATCCAATCGTTTTGTGCGGAATTACCTTGCTTGAACGGACGCTTTTGATTGATGGCGATATCGTCTGTGGTCATGTCATCATCCAGTTCGATGAAATTCCAGTGCTGGTCGGCATCCGTTTTCCAGCGAGCATTGGGCAACTGCCGGATAGCGGTGGAGAGCAAGGTTCTGCATGCATCATTTAGCACGATACAGTCTCCTATGGGGGCGATCTGATGCGACTGTTCCGAGATGAAGCCCAACTGCGCGCCGTCTGTCTTCAGTTGACAGCGATTCCGATAGCCATAAATGTCTGGGGCTGGTTGTAAAGCTCCCACGTTGAGTTTCGACTCATCAAATCCTACTCGTTTCATTGCATAAATAAATCGATTCCGCTTTTGTTCCAACTGACTTGTATAATCTGCAATCATCCAAGGGCAACCGGTGCAGCCATACTCTTCCAGATGTACGTGTGGGCAGTGAGGTGATTGCCGTTGCTCGGAAGGATGAATGAGTTGAATGAGCTTTGCGTAGGCAAATTTCTTATTGTTCAGCGGTTTGTCGATCACTTCGAATTCACCGATATCGCCGGGCCAGGTACCCAGGACGAAATAGGAAATGTGATTCTGCTCATTCTTGACGACGCCAAAGCCTTTTTGAGATAAATGTGTAATGCGTCCTTTGAATTTCATGGTAAATAGCAATAATTTCGTTGATAAGGAAAATCGATGATGACCAGCCCCTACAAAAATTTTATTAAAGATCCCAAGTCGTTGGAAAAGGCTTTGACGTTATTGCAATTTCAGGTGACCCAGAAGGCAGGAACCGAGCCACCCTTTCAGAACGAATTCTGGAATTACACCGCGACCGGGATTTATGTCGATATTGTATCGGGAGAACCTTTGTTTGCGTCCATTCATAAATTTGACTCCGGAACGGGCTGGCCAAGTTTTTACCGGCCCATCAATGAGCATTATATTTGCCTCAAAAGCGATTATGAACTATGGGTGCCACGCACGGAAGTGCGCAGCCGGTATGCCGATAGCCATCTGGGGCATGTTTTCAACGATGGGCCGCCGCCAACGGGTATGCGTTATTGCATTAATTCGGCGTCGCTGAGGTTTATTCGTGTCGAGGATTTGCCAGCAAAAGGTTATGGTGAATTGAACGAGTTGTTTGCATTGACGATAGAAAAATAAACTATTCATGTCCGAAAACGCCACACCACTGGAAGAATTTATTCCTTCACAGAAACAACCTTCATTCTGGCAATCAGCCATTTGCTTTGGCGGCGTTTTTGCGCTGATTTCCTTAGGCATGTTTGTGTATGCCATCAGTATACATGCCATTCTCTTTTTAGCATTGATCTGGGTGAGCATGCAAGCACACTGGTTAGGGTATTCCTTCAATGAAATCAGGCATATGATGGATGATGGCATCATTAAGGCCTTGCCGGCGATTTATATTTTCTTGCTGATCGGGATGGTCATTGCGAGTTTCATGCACAGTGGCACGATTGCAAGCCTTTTGTATTATGGTATCGATCTGCTCAATCCAACGATTTTTTTAACTGCGGGTTTCATATTGTGCAGCCTGATGTCGGTAGCCACTGGCACCTCCTGGGGTACGGTTGGCACGATTGGAGTGGTGCTAATCGGTATTGGCGATTCGATTGGCATTCCTTTGCCGCTGGTGGCAGGTATGATCGTTTCTGGTGCTACGTTCGGCGATAAATTGTCACCTATTTCAGATACCACCAATCTGGCGGCCATGAGCGCCGGAACCCAGCTTTATCGTCATATCGGTTCTATGCTATATACTACAGTGCCGACATTCATGGTTGTACTGGGAATTTACACTGTCTGGGGATGGGAATATGGCGCCAATGAATTACCCACGGCGCATATTGATGAGATTCGCGCGGCACTATCAGATGCGTACCAATTAAATTTGTCGATCACGATTTTGCCTTTATTGTTGATGTTTGGTTTGAGTATCAAACGGTGTGCAGCTGAAGTCAGCATGGCCTGGAGTATTGTATTGGCCCTGTTGATTGCCGTTCTATACCAAGACAAAGGTGGAGTCGACGTGATCAATGCATTGTGGATGAATTCAGCCGGTACTACAGGAATCGCGAATATCGATGAATTGCTGGGCCGCGGCGGAGTGTATAGCATGGCTTGGACACTGTTGCTTTCCCTGCTGGCCTTGGCATTGGGTGGAATTCTACATCACGCGGGTTTTCTGCGGGTTTTGCTTGAAAATATCATTGCTCGCATTCAGCGCGTGAGTACTTTGATTGCCGCTACGATTGCTTCTGGATTGATTGGCAATATGACGCTGGGAGAAGCGTACATTTCGATCATTCTGAATTGCCAACTGTTGAAAGAAGCGTTTGAGAAAAAGAAGCTGGATCGCGCTGTGCTATCACGCTCAGTCGAGGAAGGCTCAACCTTAACGACTGGTTTGATTCCATGGACCACTGCGGGAACTTTTTATCTGGCGACGCTGGGTGTTCCAGTGCTGGATTATGCTCCTTATGCATTGCTGAACCTGCTCAATCCTTTCATATCAATCGCCCTGGCGATCATGGGTATAGGATTGCTGCGCAACCCTGATTCTCTTCCCGGGAGGTGATTTATCCCAACAAGATCATCCTGTGGTTTAACTGCTCAGAAAACCAGGTGTATACAAAAAGGAATTGATGTGAAAGAAAAATCCTTGCAGCAAAGGAATTGGAATAAGATGGGCATCATTTTTCTTGCGCTAGTTGGGGGATTTTTATTGTCATTTCTAGGGTTTGGATTGTTGTGGAGCGGAATATCATGGCTTCTTCAACTGCTGATGTTTTTACCCTTTCTCTTGCTTGCATGGGCTATTTCCCGATGGAATAAGGGAATGATTGATGGCTGTGCAGGTATTATTTTGGGTGCTGCTCCACTTGGTATACTCTTTACGCAATTTCGCGACAACAATGATTCGCATCTTATGCCTGTCCTGATGGTGGTCAGTTGGTTGATTGGAATTTGCGCGGGTTATTTTCTGGCAAAAATATCCCTGTATTTGAATCCCGGATCATCCGAAGATGTAAACGGCCGTGATTGAATGATATGCCCGATTTAGCCCTGAAAATTCCTCCTGTCATTGTCGTGTTTTTGTTGGGTTGGGTGATGTGGATAAGTGCGTCATTCAATGCCTGGGCGAGCATTCCCATTCCTTACAATGAAACAGTCGCACTAGTGATAGGAATAACAGGCATTGGCCTGATCGTTGCGGGCGCTGCCGAATTCCGGTCAGCGAAGACAACGGTCACTCCCTTAAATCCTGAATTAGCGACTTCGATAGTGACGCAAGGTGTTTATCGATACAGCAGAAATCCTATGTATCTTGGTCTTCTGATCATGCTGGGAGCATGGGGCATATTTCTGGAAAATGTTACGGCCCTTGTATTATTCCCCCTATTCGTTGGATATATGAATCGCTTTCAGATTATTCCCGAAGAAAAAGCATTGCTCGCCCAATTCGGCGATGATTATCTTCATTACCTGGCATCGACCCCGCGTTGGTTATGAAAAAATTCTTCAGCTTGAATAATTACTGCTCAGGATTGCATACTTGTAGACTGGGACAAGCACCCTTAGCAATGTAATTCTCACTGCAGAGCTACGGTTTTCTATCCTTTAAAACAAAAATTGCGAAGGAAATTCTCTGGGTTTTTATAAATTCATTGCCTGAAAATAGGAATTATGGCTCGGCATGCATCCTGGCCAGTTGAATTGATCTTACTAGTTTTCATGCAATACATATGTATTCTTTGGATAGGAAACAAATGGATACAGGAGCAGTTACTGTGACGTGCCTCTTGACGAAGAAGGTATGTCTGTCTACCATAAAAAAGGAAGGCAGTGTAGGTTATTGCTTTTTCTTTACGTTTCTTTAATTATTTTAAGGGCTAATTATGTTACAGTTTAGAAAGACGTTATTCGGTGGTATCGCTCCCGTAGTATTATCCATTGCACTGGCAAGCCCAGTCGTAGCCTCAGATGCTCATCACGCGCATCATAAAGATCACAATTTTGGCGCCTTTACTAAAGACAATCTGTTGCTCACTCCAAAAGACTATCGTGAATGGATTTTTGTCGGTGGGCCCGTTACGCCTAATGATATGAATGATGGCAAACCTGCATTTCCAGAGTTCCACAATACATATATTGACCCAGCCAGCTGGAATCATTGGAAAAAAACTGGTGAGTTTCGTGATGGAACAGTCATTGTCAAAGAATTGGTGAGCGTGGGCACCAAGCAATCGGCTAGTGGCAATGGATACTTCCCAGGCGAATTCAATGGCATTGCTGCCATGGTAAAGGATTCGAAACGCTATGCGGATAAACCAGGAAACTGGGCATTCTTCGGTTTTGAGTCCTATGATGCCAAGCATGGAGCAATACAGGCAGATGACGCTTGCGCTGCCTGCCACAAAGCCAATGCTGCACATGACATGGTCTTCATTCAGCATTACCCAGTCTTGCGTGCTGCCAAGCCTAAAAAATAAATAAACACAAGGCAGATACTGCCTTGCTGAGCTTCTAAATTGGCAATTTGACTCACAAGTCGAAATATTGGGTCAAATTGCCTTTTTTATTGTTCGGCTAACTCGTTCAAAATGTGTTTTTCCATTGCCGCAATAGCGCAAAAATCTTGACGGGATCTACAGTGATCTGTTGGAAATGAGCCTGTATGCTGTTAATGATTGCAGGTTGATTGCAGCGCAAGAATGGATTAATCGATTTTTCCAGCGCTAATGTCGTTGGAATCGTCGGAAAATTGTGATTCTGTAACTCGTGAGCTTTTTTTTCGAAGCTAAGCAGTGCTGAATTTTCAGGATCAACTTCTTTGGCAAATCGAATATTATTCAGAGTATATTCGTGAGTACAATAAACCAGTGTTTTGTCGGGTAATCGTGACAATTTTTGCAAAGACTCATAGAACTGTTGCGCTGTTCCCTCGAACATTTTGCCGCACCCGCATGAGAACAAAGTATCTCCACAAAATATCATGTTCGCTGGGTGGTTCGCACAATAGGCAATATGGCCTGCAGTGTGTCCCGGAGTGTCCAATATGGTCAGGTTTAACGATAGTTCATCCAGAAAGATATTATCCCCTTCATTGAGCGGGTGAGTGATATCAGGAATAACTTCGTTGCGGGGGCCATACACCGGAACATCAAAGGATTGCAATAAATCACGAATTCCCTGAGTATGATCTGCATGGTGATGAGTGATCAGAATGCCGATCAGTTGCAAATTTTTAGAGTGCAGGTACTTCAAAACGGGAGAGGCAGTGCCTGGGTCTACAACAACCGCATGCGTCTGGTCATGAATTATCCAGATATAATTGTCAGTAAAAGCAGGGATGGGATCAATGGCTAACATCTGGTTTCCATGCGAAAATTACTCAATGGGGTTTCAATGGCTTCAATTAATCGGCCGTGTCATGCTTTAATTTTAATAGATCTGCAAGTTAATGATGATAATGCAAAATACTCAGCAATGGTTTGAGTCTTCATTGGGTCAATATTTGATTGATCATGAGTATCGCTATTTTGATCAGGCCGTGGCCAATATCTTTGGCTATAATGCAGTTCAGATCGGGCTTCCTCAGTTTAATTTTCTCCGCCTGAACAGGATGCCATTACATTTTTCAATCGGCCTTGAACATCAAGTTTCCTTGCGGGCATTGGTTGATTTCATACCGATCCAGAATAATAGTATGGATCTCGTTATTTTGCCGCATGTGCTGGAGTTTAATGTCAATCCGCATCAGATCCTGCGGGAAGTGCATCGGATTCTGATACCGGAAGGGCATGTCGTGGTGTCCGGGTTTAATCCTTTTAGCTTATGGGGAGGATGTCATTATTTAAAATCTGCACGGCATGAATTTCCCTGGAACGGGCGTTTTATTGCTTTATCACGGCTGAAGGATTGGTTGAAGTTATTGGATTTTGAAATGGCCGGGGGACGGTTGTGCTGCTATGTGCCCCCCTTTAAACACAAAAAATGGCGTCAACGATTTAGCTTCATGGAAGCTGCGGGGGATCGCTGGTGGCCCATTTCTGGTGGCGTTTATTTTTTACATGCCATTAAACGTACGCATGGCATGCGTATCATCAAACCCGGCTGGAAACACTGTTTGGATACAAAAGAGCGCATTGCGCCGGCGGCTCAGAAGCTTAATAAAACAGTCATTGTGAATCCCCGGGCTGATCGTTTGCATCAAGCCGATGATGAACCCAGTTAAAACCACGGATGCTATGAAAACGGTTGAAATTTATACTGACGGGGCCTGCAAAGGCAATCCCGGCATCGGGGGATGGGGCGCCTTATTGCGATATGCTGGTCACGAGCGTGAAATATTTGGCGGAGAAAAATTAACAACCAATAACCGTATGGAATTACTAGCTGCAATTCGGGCTTTGGAAATGTTGAAACAGCCATGCAAGGTGCTGTTACACACGGATTCGCAGTATGTGCAAAAAGGCATCAGTGAATGGATCGGTGGCTGGAAAATGCGTAATTGGCGTACTGCGGGCAAAAAGCCTGTTAAAAATGAAGATTTGTGGAAACTGCTCGATCAACTGACTCAACAGCATGATATCGAATGGTATTGGGTGCGTGGCCACTCAGGGCATGATGATAATGAGCGCGCGGATCAATTGGCCAACCGTGGTATTGAATTAGCCGTGATGGAAAATCACGACGCCCATTCCTGATATGCGACAGATTATATTAGATACCGAAACGACCGGGCTTGAGTATAAGCAAGGTCATCGTATTGTAGAAATTGCAGCCGTCGAATTGAGCAACCGGATGCTGACTGGACAACATTTTCATTATTATTTGAATCCAGAGCGTGACAGCGATGAAGGCGCGTTGCAAGTTCATGGCCTAACGTCAGAGTTTCTACAGGATAAACCCAAGTTTTCAGAAATATCCAAAGAATTCATAAAGTTCATTCTCGATGCGGAACTCATTATTCATAACGCGCCATTTGACGTCGGTTTTCTCAACCATGAATTGAATTTGATCAAGCATCAATCGTTGGATAATTATTGCCGCCACATCACCGATACGTTGAAATTAGCCAAGGAGCTTCATCCAGGTAAGCGAAACAATTTGGACGCATTGTGTGAACGGTACAGTATCGACAACTCTCGCCGTACATTACATGGGGCACTATTGGACGCCGAGTTATTGGCCGAAGTTTATCTGGCGATGACGCGGGGCCAGGAAAGCCTGTTGATGGATTTCGAGCATACTGAATTCATCCATGCAGCATCAATAACTGATCTTACGCATTTCAATTTCAGAATCATCCAGGCCACTTCTGAGGAGTACGCGCAGCATGCAATGGTTCTGGAACAAATAGCTCGTGAAAGCAACAATCACTGTATATGGAAGAGTATAGAGGATCAGGACATCGACAATCACTGATATTGCGATTATTCAAATGAAAAAACCACCGCTACCGGTGGTTTCATATACTCAATCTCTTAAAAAATTAGATCCTGATCAGAACCCGAGACTGGCCAGAAGATCATCGACCTGATCTTGATTACACACGACGTCAGTTCGTTTTTCCGGATTAGTGACGGGACCGTTCAAGAATCCTTCATTGGCGGCAACAGGTGCTTTTTTATTGGACACATTTGCCAATAATAGATCAATTAAGTCTTTTTCCAGACTTTGTACCATGTGAGTGATTTTTTTGATCACTTGTCCAGTGAGATCTTGAAAATCCTGCGCCATCATTATTTCCATTAATTGAGCATTGGTTGCGTTGGTGTGTTCTGGAACTTTGTCGAGATAATCAAGCGTGTCGATCAATAGTTTTCTGAAAATGTCGGTATTGGGATGAGCTTTCTGTGTTTCAAGCGCATGTTTCCATTGCTCTGACAAATGAATGGCATCTGAAGACAATTTTTCTTGAATGGGCATGGCGATTTCCGTTGCATTCAAGGTACGTTCGGCAGCCTGTTCGGTTTTGCTGGCGACGTAAGATAGCTTGTCTTGCGCCTCGGGTACTTCCGCAGCAATCGATTCCAAGCGCTTGTCATATCCTAATTCACGCAAACTATCATGCAAATTCCGGGTTAACTGGCCGATCTGGTCAATAACTTTTCTGTTGGTGACCGTTATCGGGTTATCGTGTTCGTGAATGCCCGCAATCTGAGATGTTTTGGTTAATTTGACTGGGCGTTTGGATTTATGAGCGACAATTTCTTGAGGAGCATCAGCGGTTTTTGCTTTTATTAGGCGTTTAGTATTCATTTCGGGCTCGTCGTGATGTGATGAAGAGATGAAAAGAGCTTTTAAGCTTTTACTGTTATTTTGGCTTCCATATTTTGGAAGATCTTATTCAGTTTTTCTTCAAGAACGGCTGCGGTAAAAGGTTTTACGATGTAACCGCTGGCTCCGGCCTGTGCCGCGGCAACAATATTTTCCTTTTTGGCTTCGGCAGTGACCATGAGCACCGGAATATTTTTCAAGGCTTCATTGGCTCGAACATTCTGCAGCATGGTCAATCCATCCATGTTGGGCATATTCCAATCGGATACCACGAAATCGAAATGTCCTTCCTGCAGTTTGCGTAATGCTATAGCACCATCCTCCGCTTCATCAACGTTGACGAATCCTAGTTCTTTCAATAAATTGCGGACGATTCTACGCATTGTGGAAAAATCATCCACTACCAGGAATTTTAAATTTTTATCAGGCATCATCTTCTCCGTAAATAAGCGCCATTTTATAAATCATCAGAACCAATCAAACTGAATCAAGTTTGCCAATTAATTGGCTGGTTTATAGGGTTTTAAATGTGCTTTTTTTATCGACAAATCGATGTGAAAGTTTAGATGGAATCTAGAAAATTCTTCCTGTGTTCCAAAAACAGATAGTTATATTCACTACCCAACATTCAATGGTGTTACAACGATGAGAAACGAAAATCTGGACGGATCTGGATTGAAGGCAAATAATTGAATCCTTGCCTTTGAGAATGTGCTAACGAATCAATGAATCGTTACTGATAATAATTATTTTCCCTGAACCACTTGATTGCATCTCTGAGCGCATCGATAGCTGGACGGTGTCGATAACCCAACTCACATTCGGCTTTTGAGCTGGAAAAGAACATCAGTTTCTTGGCCATATGAATACTATCAACAGTGGCTCGTGGCTCATCGCCGGTAAGCAGTGCGATTTTCTCCATGCACCACGCCAACGGCAACATGATATTGATGGGAATATTGATACGATTCCTAGATGTCTCGGTGATTTCATCGATACATTGAAGAATCTGCAATAAGGTCAGGTTATCGCCGCCCAGTATATACTGTTGGCCGAATTTTCCCCGTTGCAGCGCCAGCAGATGCCCGTGCGCGATATCATCGACATGGGCGACGTTGAGGCCGGTATTGACATAGGCCGGCATGCGGTTCATCAGCGTATCCAATACGATGCGGCCGGTCGGGGTAGGTCGAATGTCTCCGGGTCCGATCGGTGTGGAGGGATTGACGATGATCAATGGTAACTGATGTTTGATCGTTAATTGTTTCACCACCTGTTCGGCCTGATATTTTGATCGCTTGTAATTTCCCCGGATCGCAGAAGAATCGCAAGGCGTGTCTTCGTTAGCCGGCGAGCCGTTGTGGCTGAGTCCCAATGCGGCAACGCTGCTGGTATACACGATGCGCTTCAGATTAGCCTCAGCCGCTGCCATGATCAATGCTTCAGTTCCCAACACATTGATGTTATGCATGACTTCTGGATCCGGCACCCACAAGCGGTAATCGGCCGCGACATGAAATAAATAATCGCAGCCAATGACTGCCCGATGCAGGGAAGCGTGATCCAGTAAATCGCCTTCAGCAATTTCTACCGGGAATCCAGCCAGATTTTTTCGATTGCTACCTGGTCTCGCCAGCACGCGAACGTCATGGTGTGCTGAAATTAAACACCGCATCACAGCTGAGCCAAGAAATCCCGTCGCACCGGTTACTAATGATCTCATAGTGAAAAATTTTGTTGAATCAATAGGCTATCTTGCAAAAATTATGGGCTTTTGATTTGATCAGTGAGAATCACATCAGAGAGCGACCCTGGACCAGGAAGATTTCTTGATGTGAATCTGAATAGTACATCCAAGGCCCAGTTATAGCGAGCCAATAAACTGGTTGCAATAATCGTGGCCTTAACACTCCGGCGGTTGATTTTAACCTGTGCGCCTTCTGAAAAACCTCGGTTCTGATTGATTTTATTGAGTGTCAGAATCGCCATGCCGATTGCCCAAAGGCAAAAGCGGCGGATTCCCACTTCTTCGGGGGGAATCAGATGAGTATACATCATGGCGTTGCGTAAATGGTTTTTGGCGATTCCCAGGAGTTCAGCCAATCCGGCCTGAAATTTTTCATTAGTCATTCCTGGTGTCAAGTCGATGAGATTGAAGCCATGCTGATCGAAAATTTCCTGAGGAAGCCAACACGCACCGCGTTGACGATCTTCCCAGATATCCTTGAGGATGTTAGTCATTTGCAACCCTTGCCCGAAGGAGACAGAAAGCTTCATCAGTTGAGGTTTATGACGATCGATCGCTCCGGAGTAATCGCAAAATAGCTCAGTGAGCATTTCGCCGACCACCCCGGCAACGAAATAGCAGTACTGATTCATCGCGGGTAAATCTTTTAAACCAGCCAGGGATTCGGTCTCCTGATAATCGGACATTCCTTTTGCCATGATTCGAACACAACGTTCCAAAGCAGCGCGTTGCGTCGAGTTGAAGCTATGGGTGATACGGATGACCGCAGCAGTGTTCTTGATTAAATCGTGCTCTGCCGGAATGGTGTGATCAGAAAGAAGCGGATATAGGGTTTGAGCAAATTCCTCAGCGCACGTGCTGCCACTGACGACTTCGGAAAACATTTGGGATAAGTGCCGGGTTTGCTCGGAAGTGAGAGCGTTATCATCTTCTATTGTATCGGTAATGCGGCAGAGTAAATAAGCATTCCCAATGACCCTACGGAGTGCTTCGGGCAACTGCGGAATGGTTAACGCGAAGGTGCGTGATACGCCTTGCAGGATGAAGTCCTGATATTGCTCATCTTCAGTACTAGGGAGGCTGGTCATTACAAATTTATCTGTGAGTGATCATGCATGATACTACAGGTCGATGCATTGCTATCTCCCGGTTCTTCATTTAAGGCAACAGGCATTCGGAGTCCATCAAATGCGCCAGTGTTTCACGTTCGCGGATCAGATGAATGGTCGTGGCGTCGATCATGACTTCAGCAGCGCGTGGCCGGGTATTGTAATTTGAGCTCATGCTCATGCCGTAAGCTCCGGCCGACATGACTGCCAGCAAATCTCCCTGCGCAAGATGCAAGCTGCGGTCATGGCCGAGAAAATCTCCGGTTTCACATACAGGCCCGACGATCTGATAACTGCTGGTCGGCTGAGCAGATCTGAGAACCGGCATGATTTCATGATAAGCATCATACAGCGCCGGACGCATCAAATCGTTCATCGCAGCATCGACGATGGCAAAATTACGCGCAGGCGTATGCTTGAGATATTCGACTCTAGTAAGCAGAATTCCGGCATTCCCGATGAGGGAACGACCGGGTTCAATCAATATTTTCTGACTGACAGCTTGAGTGCATGTACATAGGGCAGATACATAATCCTTGATGGACGGGGGTGATTCATTGCGATAACGAATTCCCAAGCCGCCGCCCAAATCCAGATGAGTAATGGCCACTCCTTGTGACTGCACGGTCTGCAGCAAGTCGAGGAGCTTGTTGCTGGCCTGCATGAAGGGCGTCAGTTCAGTTAATTGTGAACCAATGTGGCAATCCAGCCCACTAAAACGGATATGCGGATACGCATGGGCAGACTGGTAAATCTTCATGGCCTGGTCTGAAGGAATTCCAAACTTATTTTCCTTGAGGCCAGTCGATATGTACGGGTGGGTTTTTGCATCCACATCCGGATTGACGCGAAGGCTGACCGGGGCAATTTTGCCCATGCTGTGGGCGAGTTGATTGAGTGCTACCAATTCTGCTTCGGATTCGACATTGAAGCATAGGATGCCGGCATCAAGTGCCATTCTCATTTCTTCCAGGGTTTTGCCAACGCCAGAAAAAACGGTTTTGAGTGGATCGCCGCCCGCTTTGATGACGCGCTGTAATTCCCCTCCGGAGACGATATCGAATCCACAGCCAAGGCGCGCCAAAAGATTGAGTATCGCGATATTGGAATTGGCTTTTACTGCATAACAGATCAGGTGATCACGATCAGAAAATGCCGAATCGAATTCTTGATAAGCCCTGGTGAGTGCATTCCGAGAATAGACATAACACGGGGTACCGACTTCCTCGGCAATCTGTTTTAAAGTAACGGATTCAACGAAGAGTTCATCATTCCGGTAAATAAATTCGGGAAATCCGGTCATTTTTTTTCAGTTTCATTGGACGAAGCCCGGTTGGGTTCGTCAGGTTGAGGCAGATACAACGGGCCTTTCAGACCGCAACCACTTAACAAATAAGTTACAAGCCATACAGTAATGAATAAACGCACAACGAAGATCTCATCTATTGGTTATGTGCCGGATACTAACATAACATGACGCAAAATTAATCATAGTTGCGCTTACGTAAGCCGTGAAAAAGAAGAAGGTATGGAACATGCAATCAAATTGTACAAACGTACTTAACCTCGTGCACATGGGTATTCCGTGTTCGATGCCAACAAAGTTTGAGGCGCAACGTGCGCCGGAGGGAGCCGTCTGAGCTGGTTTTCATGCTGTTAATGATGTCTTTGCAGGGAAGGGATATCGGGCGGTAACTGCACAGCGAGCCATTCTATCAACTCATCAATTAATTGATTGCTTGCTATGCTCAGTGCAAACACTGCGCCCTCTGCATTGGCAGATGGGGATTTTTGCCGAGTCAGGAAATCTTTCTGAGCGAGGAGCCGGCGGGTGCTGTGATCGATCAGGCTGGTGCGGATGGCGATCTCTACATGACTTTCATTGGGCGTATCGAAAACCTGAATCAATTCATCCAAATCGATATGCAAAGTGTAATCGGCATTGGCGACGGTGTTGTTTTTGATGACTTGCCCCTGAGTACCAGCGACGATGCGGTCACGGATTTTACTAGTGAGTATCGTCGCAGGAGATGCAAGCCAGCGGCTGTTGGCGTAGCTATAGGATTGCGCTGGATTGTGATAAAGCAGCCGATAATGAATAGCAGTGTTATCGAGCCAAACCGGGACTGCAGCGTCTGTGATTAACAGGCTTTTTTTCTGAGTCTGGAATGTTTTGAAACTATGATGAGAGGAAATTTCTTTACTGAAATCATAGGTTGCAATAAATTGAGGTGCTTTTTGAATTGCGGCGCAGCCTGACAAAAAGAAAAGCGCACAGGTAATAATCATCAGGTTTTTCATGGACGGTTCTCCGGTGGCGATACGAAACCCGTTTCTCCGGGGCCTGGCGAAGGTGGAGAATGACCGAACAATAAGCTTTGTGGATTTTCTTCCAGCGCTTGCAATACCCGCTCCAGCTTGGTTGATGTTCTCGTCACACTGGTGCTGGCTCGCTGTATTTCGGGAAGAGTCGAAGCCAATTCCTGAACACTCAGTGATAAATTCTCAAGAACGCCTTCTTTCTGATTGGCTTTAGTAAATGCGAGGTTGATCTCCGCCAGTAATTGATCAAGGCGTTTGACGAGGGTAGCAGATTCAATGGTGAGATCGGTGAAGGATGTCATCACAGGTTGGGCGTTTCCGGTAATCTTATCGATATTGTTAGTGGCTTTTTCAACGTTCTTGAGAATTTGCGAAACATGAGTGCGATTCTGATCGTCAAGTAATTGATGCAATTTCAGAATCAGTTGATTGACATTGCTGAGCAGATCCTGCCCTGATCCTGCAACTTCATCAAGAAGCGAGCGCCGCATTGGAATACGCTCGTCACTCGACAGTTTTTCGTTACCGACTTCATTATCATTCAATTGAATATAGGCCAGTCCGGTAACGCCCTGATACCCCAATTGTGCAAAGACGGTTTTGCTCAATGAAACATTTTCGTCGATCAATACGTGGATGAGTATTTGTTGTGGGTTTTCAGGGTCAAATTGGATGCTTTCTACCTTGCCGATATTAACCCCGCGATAATGCACGGCCGACTGAGGATTCAGTCCACTGACGGATTCTTTGGTAACCACCCAGTAACTATTGCGATTGACATTGTTTCCGCTGAACCACATCGCCACTAGCCCAATCGTGATGCTGAGAAAAATGACGAATAATCCAGCTATGAGAGCATGGGCGCGGTTTTCCATGGCAGCTCCGAATGATTTTGTTGATCGAATTTATGGCGTATGCTTTTGAAATAACTGTTGATAAATGGGTGGTGATGCTGGCAGACTTCATTCAGGGTACCTGTAATGATGACCTGTTGATCAGCCAGTACTGCAACGCGATCGGATAGCGCCACCAGAGTATCTAAATCATGCGTCACCATGACGATCGTTAAGTCCATTTCGCTGCGTAAAGTCAGTATCAGATCCACAAAACTCTCGCTGAGTTCAGGGTCTAGTCCAGCGGTCGGCTCATCCAGAAACAATAATTCCGGATCCAGCGCAAGGGCTCTTGCCAGGGCGACGCGCTTGATCATTCCTCCGGATAGCGTCGCGGGCATTTTATACGCATGCTCTGGTGCTATCGCTACCATATCGAGCTTGATCATCACTAAATCATGAATCACGATTTCGCTGAGCGTATGTAACTCGCGCAGAGGCAGGGCGACATTGTCAAACACTGTCAATGCACTAAATAATGCGCCTTGTTGAAACAGTACGCCGGAACGATTGCGGATATGTTTACGCTGGGGATTCAAGCTGGTGTCGCGCGCAGGTTTGCCAAACACGCTTACAGTGCCTTGAGAGGGTTTTTCCAAACCGAGCATTTGACGTAACAGCGTCGTTTTGCCGCTGCCTGAGCCACCGATGAGCGTCAAAATTTCACCGCGATAAACCGACAGATTGATATTCCGATGAACGACGTGATCACCAAAACGCGTCTGAAGATCGTGAATCTCAATAATGCCATCGGATTTTGTCATGCGTGCTATGTTAATCCCACATCGGAAAATAATATTGCAAAAATGGCATCAATAATGATCACCATCGTGATGGCCGTCACCACGGACGAGGTGGTGCCTTCTCCCAGGCTCTCGGTATTCGGTTTGATTCGTAAGCCGAAATGACAAGCGATCAGCGCAATGATCATACCGCAAACGATCCCTTTACCCAATCCGAGCCACAAATTAGCTATAGGAACCGAATCCGGCAACGCCGTGATGAAATACTGATAACTCAATCCCAATTGCAATTCAGCGGCAACCATACCGCCTATCAATGCAATCGCGCTCGTCCACATCACCAGCAAGGGCATGGCAATGCCAAGTCCCAGAATTTTTGGCAGAATCAGGCGCTGGCTATGGGAAATTCCCATTACTGTCAGCGCATCGAGCTCCTGAGTAACGCGCATGACTCCCAGTTGCGCGGTCATTGATGAGCCGGAACGGCCGGCCACGAGTATTGCGGCGAGCATCGGGCCAAGCTCGCGAATGATACTGATGCCCAGAATATTAATGATAAAAATGTCGGCGCCGAATAATTGCAATTGCTTGGAGGATAAATAGCTCAGCACGATGCCGATCAAAAACCCGACTAGTGCAGTAATGCCCAATGCCTGAGCACCAGTTCGAAACAGATTCGCAGAAATCTCGCGCCATGGAATATATATGGGATGACGAATCAGGTAGATCGCATCCATCAATAACTGTCCAATCAGTATCACCAGTCCGATGGCGTGCTGCCATACTATCAGCACCCATTCGCCGAGACGCGTAACGGGCTGGAGAATGCTGCTTGCGCGGGTTTCAACGGGAAGTACCGGAACCTGTTCCAACCGGGTGATCATTTTTTCATGCTCGGGCCGCAATTTCAGGCTTGCTGGCCGTTGCTGCCTCCAGATGCGCCATAACATCGCACTGCCGGCGGTATCCATGTGCTTGATCCCGGTCAAATCCCAGTGCACGTTGGGATTGGCGGCGTGCCGGATGAGCTCATCCGTCAGCGCAACCATGACATGTTCCAGTGCCATCAGCGTATAGTTGCCGATCAGTAGGATGGATTCAGTCCCGTGATCATTTTTCAAGTAATACCAGTGGGTTGGCGTTTTATGGGTATGCATGAATCCTTGGTTGTTTTCACGGAATTTTGAGTATTTCTCGCTGCAGGCGGCGTTCAGTTACGGTGATGATAGCGCAGTAAAAGGGTTTTCTGAACTGCCGGAATACCGGATCAGTGTATTGTTTTATGATGACAATATGATTCGGCGGTGCAGCGGAAGCTGAAATACCTTAATTATTTGGCTTGCGCCATTTCAGCGCGGGTCAGTGCCGGGTTATTGGAAAAATAATTTTTGATACCCAGAAATACAGCGTCAGCCATTTTATTTTGATAGGCATTGTTGCGCAATTTTTCTTCTTCGGTCGGATTGCTGAGGAAAGCAGTTTCGACCAGAATTGATGGAATATCCGGTGATTTCAATACCGCAAAACCAGCCTGTTCGACGTTGCGTTTGTGCAGATGATTAATGTCGCCCAAGTGTTTCAATACATGCTCGGCCAATTTGACGCTGTCATTGATCGTGGCGCTCAGTGAAAGATCGAGCAGCAGTTCTTTCATATCTTTCGATTTGGACGTGATATCGATTCCACCCATCAAATCGCTGTCGACGCTGTTTTCCTTGTTGGCCAGCCAGCTCGCCGTTGTCGAGGTTGCGCCATGTTCTGACAAGGTGAACACCGACGAGCCTCGCGCATGGGATTTCGGATTCGCATCGGCGTGAATCGACACGAACAGATCGGCATTGGCACGACGGGCATTGATGCGCCGCTGTGGCAGAGAAACATAATAATCTCCTTCGCGCGTGAGCACCGCGCGCATCGTCGACTCTCGATCGATTCGTTCCTTGAGCTTGCGAGCGATGGCCAACGTTACGTCTTTTTCATGCGTGCCCTGATTTCCAACGGCGCCTGGATCCTTGCCGCCGTGGCCAGGATCGATGGCAATGATGATTATGCGCGGAATCTTGATCGGTTTACGGTGTTTGGCTGCGGGCGGATTGACAGGTTGTTTGGGTTGAGGCGCTGCGACCTGCTTGTTCTGGTTAGCCTGTGCGCTGGGTATGGAGTTAGTTTTTTGAGAAGGTTTGGCCTTATGCGCCAGCGAGGTAACCAATTCGTCAAGGATATCGGTTTCATGATCAAGCACACCGGCGGAAGGTGGCGGTGTGGTGCTCACTTTGATGTCGGAACCGATTTTTGCTGCCTTGTCAGGGTGATAAATATCAAGAATCAACCGATGTCCCAAGTTTTCCTTGGGCGCTACAATGAAGGCGCGAGGTACGACATGCAATTTCAAATCAAATACCAGCCGAACGACATCGGGTTTAAATTGCCCGATTCGGATCTTTTGAATAAAAGGGTCGATTGCGTCAATCTTCTGAGGTAATGAAGCCAGCGTGGGCGTAATTTTGACATTGCTTAAATCGATGATTACCCGATGGGGATTGTCGAGCATACTCAAATCATAGTGCAGGGGTTGATTCGATTCCAACGTGATACGCGTGTAATCAGGGGTTAGTCCAACCTGAACGGACTTGATCGAGGTTGAAGCAGCCATTGCCGGTTGATGGGAAAGCATGAGCAACAGGAAGAATACGCCTGCTACACCAAGAAAGTAACTCACAGAATGGTGAACAGCCTCCAATAGATCGTGTTCGCCACGAGGCGTTACGATATTTCTTGATTGTTCCACTGTTGTAGGCATTGTTTCCCTAGTTCTGTACGACCACGAATTTCGATGCTTCGACCTTTGTCGTGAATCTTGATCGTGATCTGGAGATCGGCCATTGGCAGTAAATCTTCAGCTTTTTCGGGCCATTCCACGATGCAGATCGAGGCTGGATTAAAATACTCCCGGAAGCCGGCTTCTTCCCATTCCAGAGGATCATTGAAGCGATAAAAATCAAAGTGATACAAGTATAACCTAGAAATTTTATAGATTTCAACTAAATTATAGGTGGGACTTTTCACTACATGCCGATAGCCGAGGCCGTGTAGAATACCGCGTGCGAGTGTTGTCTTTCCGGCTCCAAGATTGCCATATAGGAAAAGTGTCAATCCGGGGCGCAAGAAATTGGCCATTCGGTTGCCCAAATCGAGCATGGACATTTCATCATCAAGATAAAACGTTAAATTGTGCGCTGATTCAGGATCAGTATAAGGCGTGTTATGCAAGAAAATTCCTCGGATAATAATGTGTTGGATTATGCCGCGATTGCAATTTCCATCAAAGCGTGGGGCAAAGAACTGGGTTTTCAGGATATCCGCATTGCCGATGCGCATGCAGATATGACCGCAATCGAATCCGGTCTGTTCAAGTGGCTGAGCGAAGAATATCACGGCGACCTGGATTATATGGCCAAACATGGCACCAAGCGTACGCGACCAGCCGAACTGGAGCCCGGCACACAGCGGATCATTTCAGTCTGCATGAACTACACGCCTCCCAATGCAAAAAATAGCTGGGACGTCATTCGTTCAGATGATCGTGCGTTTATTTCGCGCTACGCACTCGGGCGGGATTATCACAAAGTCGTTCGCAGCCGACTGCAGAAATTGGCTGATCGATTAACTGCGCAGATCGGCACCTTTCAGTATCGGGTATTTTCGGATAGCGCCCCGGTGATGGAAGTGGCCTGGGCGCAAAAATCCGGTCTGGGGTGGCGCGGCAAGCATACATTGTTGCTGAATCGGCAGGCTGGATCGATGTTTTTTCTCGGTGAGATGTACGTTGATTTGCCATTGCCCGTCGATGAAGAAACCGGCAACTATTGCGGCAGTTGCACCCGCTGTATCCATATCTGCCCCACTCAAGCCATTATCGCGCCATACCGACTGGATGCACGACGTTGCATTTCCTATCTAACCATCGAGATGAAGGGCAACATCCCGGAACCGTTGCGGCCGCTGATCGGCAATCGCGTCTATGGCTGCGACGATTGCCAGTTGGTCTGTCCGTGGAACAAATATGCCCAAATCACCAATGAAAATGACTTTCACGTACGCAATGGCCTGGACGACGTGTCGTTGATCGATCTGTTCAGTTGGGATCAAGCCACCTTTGACGCCAGGATGGCTGGCACCCCGATCCGTCGCATCGGATATGTGCAATGGTTGCGCAATATTGCTGTCGGCCTGGGCAATGCGTCATATTCGAACGATATCGTCAGGGCACTGCAGGGACGGGCAGACGACGCATCCGAATTGGTGCGCGAGCATGTGCAATGGGCATTGCAGCAACAACATCAAAAAAAATCCGCCAGTAAGGAGTAAACATAATGAAAACAGGATCGGTGATCGGTACGCCGTTGAGTCCGGCTGCAACCAAGGTCATGCTGCTCGGCAGCGGTGAACTCGGCAAGGAGGTGATCATTGCATTGCAGCGCCTTGGGGTTGAAACCATCGCGGTCGACCGTTACGCCAACGCGCCGGGTCATCAGGTGGCCCATCGCGCACATGTCATCAACATGGCCGATGGTCAGGCTTTACGAGCATTGGTCGAACAGGAAAAGCCCGACATCATCGTGCCGGAAATCGAAGCGATCGCTACCGATATGCTGATCGAAATCGAGCGGGCGGGGATTGCCACGGTGATTCCCACTGCGCGCGCTGCCCGGTTGACGATGAACCGCGAGGGCATCCGCTGTCTGGCAGCGGAAACCCTGAGGCTGCCGACATCGCCGTATGCCTTTGCCAACAGCCTGGCAGAGCTGCAAGCGGCAATCGACAATACGATTGGTTATCCCTGCATCGTCAAACCGGTGATGTCGTCGTCCGGCAAAGGCCAATCGCGCATCGATCACGCCGGTGAAGTCAAAGCAGCTTGGGATTATGCCGCCAGCGGAAGCCGGGTCGACCAGGGGCGTGTCATCGTCGAGGGAATGATTCACTTTGATTATGAAATCACGCAACTGACGGTGCGTGCATTGGATACCCATGGCGAGGTGCAAGCGCATTTCTGCGAACCCATCGGCCATGTGCAAGTGCACGGCGATTACGTCGAAAGCTGGCAACCGCAAGCGATGTCGCCAGTGGCGCTACAGCGTGCTCGTGAGATCGCCAAAATCATCACCGATGATCTGGGAGGGCTGGGCATTTTCGGCGTGGAATTGTTCATCAAGGGCGACGACGTGTGGTTCAGCGAAGTCAGCCCACGGCCGCACGACACCGGCATGGTAACGATGTGCAGCCAGAAACAAAGCGAATTTGATTTGCACGCGCGCGCGATTCTCGGGTTGCCGGTGGATACGTCATTGCTGGCACCGGGCGCCAGCGCGGTGATTTACGGGCAACTCGAAGCCAAAGGCATTGCCTTTTCCGGCATCGCCGAAGCGCTCAGCGTGCCGCAAAGCGATTTGCGGCTGTTCGGCAAACCGGAATCGTTCAAACGCCGCCGCATGGGTGTTGCTTTGGCAAATGGCTCGGATACGGATGAAGCGCGAAGCCGTGCTAAACTTGCGGCCAGCCAGGTGACGCCGATCCAAAACTAATCTCAATCAATTAATAACAAAGGAAAATCATGACAATCGAACAACTCAACACGCAATTCGGTATCGCAGGTCAAGTGGAATTTATCGCAGGCAATGGCGGATTGCCGATGATTCAAATAAAAACCGCCAAAGCCAAGGCGCTGATCTCGATCCACGCCGGTCAGGTGTTGTCGTATCAACCCGCCGGTGAAGCGGAAGATGTACTATTTTTGAGCGCGAAAGCGTATTACCAGGATGGTAAAGCCATCAAAGGCGGCGCGCCGGTCTGCTGGCCGTGGTTCGGCGCCGATCCGGAAGGCAAAGGCCGCCCCGGTCACGGTTTCGTGCGCAATCGCGGCTGGAATGTGGTGGCGACCGAAGCGTTGAGTAATGGCGATATCAAAGTCACCGTCGGACTCGACGATACGCCGGAAACACAAGCCATTTGGCCGCATGCCTTCAGCCTCCGGCAGGAGATCGTCATTGGTGACACTCTGAATCTGTCACTGATCACGCGCAACACCGGTAAAGAAAAATTCACCATCACGCAAGCGTTTCACACCTATTTCAAGGTCGGCGACATTGCTCGTACAAAAGTATTGGGCCTCGCCGGTTGCGATTATCTCGACAAAGCCGGTGGCGGTAACGCGCAAAAACATCAATCCGGTGACGTGACCATCGACGCTGAAGTCGACCGTATCTATCTGAACGTTGGCAATACCCTGACCATCGACGACGCAGCCCTCAGCCGCCGCATCCAAATTACCTCACAAGGCAGCAAAACCGCTGTGGTGTGGAATCCTTGGGAGAAAATCGCCAAAGACATGGCGGATTTGGAAGACGACGATTACAAACGTTTGCTGTGCGTGGAAACAACCAATGCAGCGAATGATGTTGTTGAAGTTGCGCCGGGTGGAGAGTGCCGGTTGGTGGCTGATTATTGGGTGGTGCGGGGGTGATGCGCTGATTGTAGGTCAGTGATATCAAGATCTGACCCCTTGATGCGGTTTTTTTGTGGACAATGTTCGAAACGCAACCATGAGTGACTGTCATGTCAAGACCTGGAACCTTGGTGAAGTTTATTTCCGGTGGATTCTAATTCCAAGTCCACCCACGTCACGTCAGTGGTTGAGGCTGCGAATAAGGTGCTTGAAGTGGTCGCATGAGTGAAGGAGCTCCATGACATCAAACAGTGTACAAAATGACAAGGCTGCTGCTGAAAAAGCGGCGCGGCTCGAATTGGCGAAATCCAAATTGCTGGACGGTTCAATTACAGCACTTTCGATTGATGCGTGCATTTTTACCGAAAATGGAAACCGTATTGATGAGGGGATATTTAAGCATCTCGAACAATTTAAGGAAGGCGACTTTCGGCTTGTTTTTACTGAAGTATCGCTAAGTGAAGTTCACGCACACATAAAAAAAGAGGCGGAAGAAGCAAAGAATAAGCTTGTTAGCTCACTGCGAAGCGTGGGAAAACATTGGAGCTTCGCTGATTCAAAAGAAAACATCGTAGACAAGTTGATTGGGACAGATAGTCCAAAGGATATTGCCTCAAAGAAGGTCGCCAACTTTGTCAGAAGATGTGGTGCTGAAATTATTGAGGCTACTGGAACGGTTGATTTGAAGGTTCTGCTGAAGCGGTATTTTGACACGCAGCCTCCATTTGAAAATTCCGCAGAAAAGAAGTCTGAATTCCCAGATGCAATTGCAATGCTTTCACTTGATGGCTGGGCAGAAAAGAACGCGACTTCAGTCATCTTTGTGACCAAAGATAAAGGCTGCAAGAGGTACTGCGCTGAATCCAAGTTCATTTACTCACTAGATAGCTTGTCAGACGCGCTCTCACTGATTCAAGAGCGAGATAATCATTGCATTCAGTTATGCCGAGCAATCGAAACGAAAATTGCCGAGGGTGTATACTCTGACTTAGACCAACGAATTGCTGGCATCGTTGGTGACAACATCTGGCGAATTGATTGGGAAGTTGATGCTTCCGCAGCATATTATTTTGATGAAGAACTGAATGATATTGAATTGGTTAACGCAAGCTTCGATTGTGTAGATGGTAAACCCTCTTTAAGAGCTGTGGATTACTGCAAAGACGTATTAGTTGTTCAGAGCACAATTGAAGTCGAAATAGATGCTACATGTGACTTCTCATTTGCAGTGAAAGATGGAATTGACCATGACATGGTCAATATAGGCAGCGCATCGGTTACAAGTCGGGATACTGTCAAACTAGACATCCTGTTAACCTTTGAAAACCCCAATGACGACCTCCCAGACTTAAGTGAAATTGAATTGGTGCCAGAGCGACGCTCAATTGATTTTGGTTGTGTAGAGCCAGACTATGGCGATGAAGACCCGAGTAGCGAGTACTACTGATTACATTGCGTTGGCAAAAGTTATGGGAATTTCACTTAGAGCACCAAAGGTACCAACAAGAAAGGGGCAGATCTTGGTTGCGGCTTGGCAATGCCGCCCACTCGAGCGGGTGAGAATCCCGCCTTGGTAACTGTTAGCCTAGCCTTGCAGGGGGGGTTGATGCGTAGGCAAGAAAGCAGGCGAGGCGCAATGGTAACGGATAAAGCCGACCGTGAAGGTTGAAGTCCAGAAATGAACGCATTGGAAGAGGCCGATGGTTACAAGATACTAGCAGGCAATATTAGACACGGCACGGAATTGAAAGGGCAAGTCGTGTTTGATCACCCGGGATCTAAGACCGTATCGAGCTTGACATCACGATTGAGCGCGGTAGATTGGAGTGACAACAGAAACTCCAACATAACAGCGCAAGGGATCATGTCTCGACATGACGGTCATGCGGTGACCGAAACATCAAGCATGAATCTTAGTCAATCAGATCCTTTCCCAATTTACGGACAAACTCAGTGCCCGGCTGTTTCAACATGCAATTTCAATCCGAGTGCCTTAATGACTTTCAGGATCGTGGAGAAGCTGGGGTTGCCGTCTCCGGACAAAGCTTTGTAAAGGCTTTCTCTGCCAAGTCCGGTATCGTGTGCAAGCTGAGTCATGCCGCGCGCACGGGCTATGTTTCCAAGCGCTTTGGCGATAAAAGCGGCATCATCGCCAGCCTCTTCCAGGCAGGCTTCAAAGTAAAGTGCTATGTCCTCCTCAGTTCTGAGGTGTTCGGCACTATCCCAGCGCCGCGATTTGATTTTGTCCATGGGTTATTCCTTAATCTTACGCGCCAACTCAAGTGTTGTTTCTATATCCCGCTGTTGTGTCGATTTGTTTGAATCGAAAATTGTATCCCAATTTATACAGAAAACAAATAATTGGCATCAATGACTGGTGAGAAGCTGGGGTCATGTTTTAACATGACGGCCATGCAATGACCGAAACATCAAATTGAAATCTTACACAATGCCTAAAATATCCTGGCCATTAGTCTTGGGGCCTTTATTAGCTTTTATTATTGCCATCAGCATGAATGCCTCTGGCTGGGACACCAAAGCTTGCTGGACCGGTGCCATCGTGACGCTGTGCGTCGTCTGGTGGATTTTCGAGCCGATTCCGATACCGGCGACGTCGATCATTCCGTTGGCGATGTTTCCGTTGGTGGGGGTGTTGACGAAGGAAGACATCGCGAGAGCGTACGGCGATGATTTGGTGTTGCTGATGCTGGGCGGTTTCATGCTGTCAGCGGCATTGGCGCATTCCGGCGCGCATCATCGGCTGGCGCTCGGATTGATCAAGATAGTCGGGGGAGATAGCAGCCGACGCATTGTGTTCGGTTTTTTGTGCGCTTGCGCATTCATCAGTATGTGGATTTCCAATACGGCCACCACGTTGATGATGTTGCCGCTGGCGCTGGCGGTGATCGCGCAGAGTAACGATACAAAGCTGGCGCTGCCGCTGCTATTGTCGATTGCGTACGGCAGCAGCATTGGCGGATTGGGTTCGCCGATTGGCACGCCGCCGAATCTGGTGTTCATGCGCGAGTACGAGAGTTTTACCGGGATTACGGTAAACTTTACGCAATGGATGAGCTGGGGCGTGCCGGTGGTGCTATTGATGACGCCGTTGGCGGGGTTGTGGTTGACCCGGCATTTACATTTTAAAGGTGAATTGACGATGCCGCCGACAGGACCGTGGCGCGCGGAAGAACGGCGCATGCTGCTGGTTTTCGGTCTGACCGTGCTGGCGTGGGTTACGCGCAATGAGCCGTTCGGCGGCTGGAGCACCTGGCTGGGTTTGAAAGGCGCGACTGATGCGACGGTGGCATTGCTCGCCGTGGTGGTGATGTTTCTGATTCCGAATGGCCGCGGCGGTAAATTACTGGATTGGGATACGGCCGTCAAAGTGCCATGGGGCATTCTAATTTTGTTCGCCGGGGGGATTGCGATTGCGCAGGCGTTTGTTGAAACCGGATTGTCGAAAGCGATTGGTGAACAACTAACGGTCCTGTCTGGTTTACATCCGCTGATCATTATTGCATTCGTTGCGCTATCGGTTACTTTTCTTACCGAGATTACGAGTAATACCGCAATCACCGTTTTGTTGATGCCGATTCTGGCACCCGCGGCAGCAGCGGGGGGTATCGATCCGGCTTTGTTGATGTTGCCTGCAGCGATGGCTGCCAGCTATGGTTTTATGATGCCAGTTGGTACTGCGCCCAATGCCATTGTATTTGGAACGGGCAAGGTACCCATGACCAGCATGGTGAGCGAAGGGCTGGCGCTTAATTTTATTGGTGCCGCCGTCATTACATCGGTTTGCTACTGGCTGGTCGGTTGATCAAACCGCCGCTCAAACTGCTGTCATATCTTTTCCAATCAAACCAAGGTCCCGGGTCGGTTTTCCGCCCCGGGGCGATATCCACGTGTCCTGCGATATCCTGAATCGGATACTGTTGGCACAAACATTGTGTCAAAGCGATCAGTACTTCATATTGTGCATCAGTGAACGGTGTGGTGTCGCTGCCTTCGAGTTCGATGCCGATCGAGAAATCGTTGCAGTGTTCGCGACCTCGCCAGTTCGAAACACCGGCATGCCAGGCGCGCTGGTTGCACGGCACGAATTGAATCAAAGCACCATCGCGGCGGATGAAAAAGTGCGTGGAAACTTTCAAGCCTTGCAGTGACTGATAATAGGGATGCTCCGCCGGATCAATACGGTTGGTGAACAGTTCGATCACGCCATTACCGCCGAATTCATCAGGTGGCAAGTTAATGTTGTGGATCACCAATAAACTGATATCGGTGTCATGTGGTCGTTCGTCATAGTTGGGCGAGGCGATGAATTGTGCAGTGTCCAGTAATCCGATGGCGTTCAGACGCATGGTAGAATCAATAGAATTGAATGTTCACGCACGCATGGTAACTGACTGCGGCAAAACTTGAAAATCTATAAAACATGACATCAGGCAAATTCATCACGCTCGAAGGCATCGATGGCGCAGGCAAGTCGACCCAGTTGGCGTGGATCGTCGAGCTGCTAGAGCAGGCAGGGCATGCAGTAGTCGTGACGCGCGAACCGGGTGGAACACCGCTGGGCGAACAATTGCGCGCATTGTTGCTGGATAAATCGATGACCATGCACGCTGAAACCGAAGCATTGTTGATGTTCGCCGCGCGGCGGGAGCATCTGGATAAAGTGATTTTGCCGGCTTTGCAGCAGGGCCGCTGGGTTGTATCGGATCGCTTCACCGATGCAAGCTTTGCATATCAGAGCGGCGGCCGCGGATTGGATGTGCATAAACTGGCGGCGTTGGAACGATGGACATTGGGAAACCTACAGCCTGATTTGACGCTGTATTTTGATGTGCCTGTCGAAGTCGGTCAATTACGCGTGGACCAGAACAGACCCAAGGATCGTTTTGAAAATGAGCAGGCGGAATTCTTCCGGCGCGTGCGAACGGCTTATCTGGATAGAGCGCGGCAATTCCCCGAACGCATCAAAATCATCGATAGCAGCCTAGCGTTGGCAGACGTTAAAACCGCAGTTGAACGAACGATGCAGACATTGATTTCTCATGGCTGATATTTTTATTTGGCAGCAAAACCTCTGGCAGAAACTGACCAAGCGCGCAGAATTGCCCGGCCATGCGCTATTGCTGAAAGGAAAAAAAGGTATCGGCAAATATCATTTTGCGCGCTGCCTGGCGCAATTCCTGCTGTGTAGGGAGCCATTGCCAACACAAGGAGGCCGTAAAGCCTGTGGTCATTGTCCTGGATGTGGCTGGTTTGAGCATGGCAGTCATCCAAATTTTCATGCAGTGTTGCCGGAAGCGCTCACGGCAGAGACTACGGAGGCAGGGCAAAAAGAAGATCAGGCAGAAAAAACCACTGAGACTGGCGCCAAAAAAAGCGCCAGTCAGCAGATCGGCATCGATCAGATCCGTAAACTGAACGACTTCGTCTACCTGAGTGGTCATCAAGAAGGCTACAAGATTGTTCTGATCTATCCTGCGGAAGCCATGAATTCAGCGGCAGCCAACGCATTGCTGAAAAAACTGGAAGAACCGCCGCCGCATGTCATGTTCCTGCTGGTGACACATCAGGCCCAGCATCTGTTGCCCACCATTCGCAGCCGCTGCCAAAGCATCGCCATGCCGGTACCCGATATAGCCACCTCCGTAGCCTGGCTAACTCAGCACAATGTGACCGATCCCGAAGCCAGCCTGGCGGCGGCGGGTTTTTCGCCGCTGCCGGCGCTGCTGTTCAACGAAGCACAACAGGCTGGTTATTATGACCAATTCATCAAACTGATTAGCAATGCCAAACGATGGGATCCGGTGGTCATTGCCGCGGCCATGCCGCAAACCGATGTGGCCCTGACTGTCACGTGGCTGCAACAATGGTGCTACGATCTGATCAGCTATCGCAGCACCGGAAAAATCCGCTACTTTTTAAATCACGTGACAGCCATCAAGGACGTCAGTGCGCGAATGGATCTGCATGCCTGCCTGGCTTACCAGCGGATTCTAAATACCCGCCAGCAACTGTCGCGTCATCCGTTGAATGCGCGCTTGTTCCTCGAGGAATTGTTCATCGAGTATGCCACCATGATCGAGCCGAAACGAAGCTGAATCATTTTTTTTCGTAAGTATCATCCGCTTTGAGCACTTTTAGCGCCGCGCTCGCGCAGACTTCGTCAAACTCGATGCCGGGGGCACCTCCAACCCCGATGCCACCGATCACTTCACCCCCGATCTTGATCGGAAAGCCACCTCCCAATATCAGGATGTTGTCATTCAAACGGGACAAACTTTGCAATTCGGGTTTCTGTGCAATCAGCACGGCATATTTGTGAGTGGAGTCACGCAGACTATTGGCGGTGTAAGCCTTGCGCCGGCTACTGTCCAATGTATGAGGGCCGGCGCCATCGGCCTTCAAGTGTACTTTCACCAGGCCAGATTGATCGACGATTGCGACGCTGACTTTAAATCCATCATCGTGGCATTTTTTGATTGCCGCCATGGCGGCTTGAGTTGATAATTCCAGCGGTAGAACCTTTTGCGACTGGAAATCCTGAGCGAAAACCTGGCCGGAGATCGCACCGAGCGCTGCTATGGCGAGTACAAGCGGTTTCAATATTTTTAATGTCATGATCGAGTCCTCGGGTCAATGGTTGGTTGTCTACAATACGACGAACACTGCGATTATCACTACTTTTACGTCAAGGTGGCAATATGATTACAAAAACGATCGATTATCAAGATGGAAATACATTACTGGAAGGTTATCTCGCTTATCATGAATCGACGCAACCCAGACCAGCGGTGCTGGTAGCGCATGACTGGAGCGGCCGGCGCGAATTTGCATGTAAAGCGGCAGAGCGGATTGCCGACCTCGGTTTTGCGGGATTTGCGCTGGATATGTATGGCAAGGGCATCTTTGGCGCGGATGGCGATGCCGAAAAAAATGGCGCGCTGATGAGCCCTCTGGCTTCTGACCGTACTCTATTGCGGCGTAGAATCAATGCTGCGCTGCAGGCTGTTCGGCAATTGCCAAACGTCGATGCTTCCCGAATCGCGGCAATGGGTTATTGTTTCGGTGGCATGTGTGTACTCGAATTAGCGCGCTCAGGCGCGGATATTCGTGGTGTCATCAGCGTACATGGCATTTTTGCGCCCGGTAAAATTGCCAATGAGAGCATTACCGCCAAGGTGCTTTGCTTGCATGGTCACAATGATCCGATGGTGCCGCCGGAGCAAGTGCTCGCATTTGAAACCGAAATGACGCAGGCCGGCGTGGATTGGCAAGTGCACGTGTATGGCGGCACGATGCATGCCTTTACCAATCCGAAGGCCAACAATCCGGGTTTTGGCACCGTCTACAACGAGGTAGCGGCAGATCGCGCATATCGCTCGATAGCAGATTTTCTGATCGAGATCATGGTTTAGTCAGCGCGCAGTTATGAAAACGATGTCGTACGCAACCATTTCGTCAAGTAGATGCAAGCGCTGGGAAATCGCTATAACGCTTACAGCCATTTCGAAGCAATCGAGTTGTAGTTGAGACGTCGATGGGTATATCGTTGAAAGCCAACGATGTCAGCGCTGCCGGTATGATCGTTACTATGCTGCTCCATTTATACATCCATGACGCGATGAACAATGGCGCTTCCCAACATCATCACGATGCATCCATCAATTTTCTGTGCATCCGGCTAGCGGGTTTTTTGGCCGGATTGCAACGCAGCAGAACGGCGCACGACGCTCAGGATATTCTGATCGAAGATACAGGACTGAACGCAATCAACATTCCCAATCAACACGATGAAGCTTATCGCTGTTATCCCAGATTGTCCGGAGCAGTGGCGCTGACGTCTGCGGTTTTGCCGAGCAATTACCTAAACACTTTCATGGATAAGCAAATTCTGTCGCGCCAGTACAGTATCGATGAATTGCTCGATTTTTGACGGAATCGGCTGATGGCGATGCACTTGTTCTTGTCACGCGACAAGCTCGATTATTACAAGGAATCGTTGGCAAAACTACGGAAACTCAAGAAAAATGACGATGCCAGAGTTGAGCTGCATGCGGATTGTCCAACCAGCTAAGGGACCTGCATCCGCGATTGAGAGAACCGCCCTTCGCATGGATGGGAGCCGCGCGGCGGTTCTTGTGCATTAAAGACGTTCGAGCAAAATGAGCTTGATTTCTTCATCGGTCAGAACGATGGGATTGGTTTTCATACTGCTACCGCGACAGTGCGCGATGACGCGATCTAATCCGGATTCATTGAGTCCATAATTCGATAATCGTGGCAAAGCGAGTTCATCTGTCCATTGCAACAGCAGATCTGTTAGTGCGGCATACGCGGCAGTTGATGTTGAGAATGATTGCTGGCAAATGACTTCAGCAATTTTCGCATATTTGGCCAACCCAGGATTATCCGGTTGTCGTGCCAGCATGCTGTGAATATTGATATAGGTTGCAGACGCCACGAGCGTGCCGCATACCACGCCATGGGAGATCGGATAAAATGCTCCCAGGGGCGAAGCCAAGCCATGCACAGAACCCAGGCCGACCTGAGCCAGCGTGATTCCCGACAGTAATGCGGCATACGCCATGTTAGCGCGGTGCTGGTCGAGCGGTCCGGTCTGTTGGTAAAGTGGAATCAAGGATTGACGCACGGCTTGCAATCCGCTGATCGCGAGCGCATCGGTGAAGGCATTGGATTTCAGGGAAACATACGATTCCAGCAGTTGTGTCAACGCATCCATGCCGTTGGCAGCGACCACGTGAGACGGACAACTGGCGAGCAGATCCGGATCGATGATGGCGTATTCGGCAACCAGCTTGTCATGTCGAAACGATTTCTTGAAACCGTGAGTACCCGTCATGCTGAGCACTGCGTTCTTGGTGGCCTCGCTACCCGTGCCGGCAGTCGTTGGCACTGCGATGAAGGGTACGGTAGGGCCTTCGTACGATAATTCAGGGCCGACACCTTCAAGATAATCCATAACCGAATGCTGCACCTTCAACAATCCGGCGATGGCTTTGGCGGCATCCAGCGCGCTTCCGCCTCCGATACCGAGAACGACATCAAATGGATCATCCGCATAGGTTTTGACGAATTGATCGATCAGCACGGGCGAGGGTTCTTCAGCAATCTTGCAATGTTGCCAGTACATCGATCGGTGTTCCAGCTGATCGAGCAGAAATGGCCAATGATGCGTTTGGATGAATGAATGCGCGCCGGTGACTACTAACACCCGTGAACCGAAACGGGCGATGACGTCAGGCAAGGTTTTAAAGACGCCGGCGCCAAATTCGATGCGTGGTAAGCGCGCAATGGAAAAACTCGGGATCATCAGCTATTTGGATATACACCATGATGCACGATGCCCAGGCGAGGTTCAGCCATCCAGTCGGCTACGGTATCCCGCCATGCCAGATAATGGGCTGTTTGTTTATGTGCGGCAGCGTCTTGCTGAGTCTTGTAAGCTTCGTAGAACACAAATTTTGCCGGATCATCCGCTACTTGCAGAATATCAAATCGAATATTGCCCGGCTCGCGAATGGATTTTTCATGATTGAGCCGGCAGGCTTTCTTGAAAGCATCGATTTTTTCCGGTATGACGGTAGCATGAACGATAGTGACATACATGGCGTAATCCTCAGTTGAACAGGTTTAATGACATGGGCCAGGCGCGGCAAGGCCGGATTGACGGTATTTTACTCTCGAATGCTCATTACTTTGCAGGACACCGTAAGAATTTTATGGAACGGGACTCATCCACAAAGTGCCGACAGGTGATTTTTGTTTTTACCACCGAAAGTAAAGTCCATAAAATCCTCCGCGATAAATTGGCGCATAGCCGGGGTAGCCATAATACGGATAAGGCCCATATTGCCGTGAATCGTAATAATCGGTAGGCCACAGATAGAGCGCGCTGGCTATAATTAACGGTACGTGTATGAGCCGCTTGCCCACGGTGCGTTCGATATTCCCCGCCAGGGTGCCAGCGACGGTAATTTCCTTGTCTTTGGCATACACTGCCGGATCCAGGAATTCCGCGCTCTTGATGACGAAACGGCCGTGTCCGGTTTTTTCTAATTGGGGGCGGCCACTGAAATCAAGAGGATGGAAAACGACCTGTATCAGGCTCGAATCTTCATCATTTTCCACATCGATGATGACACCGCCCCAGCGCACGGGCGAGCCTTGGTATTGATCTGGGCTGCGATTGACTTGCTCATAGTCGAGTTGCACGGCAGGAGCATGCTCAACTGCCGGTGGAAGTCCGGTGCAAGCCAATAAAAACACGAATGGAAGTAGCGAATTAAAATGTCGGTAAGTGATCATTGCATTCATTCCCATGTGCGCAATGTCGCGAAAAATCGGTCTCGATAGTCATTTTGATTGGTGAGTATTCTGGTTAGTTCGATATTGCTGCAATGCACGTGATTCGATCCGTTCGATATGAATGAAGGGTACCAGAAACCAAATCGCTGCCGTGGCAATGGTGGAAATGATGACCAGCCAGGTATAGGCGAATGAACCTTCCCCGAGTTCGGTGTACAGATGAGCACCAATGTTTTGCGATGCCAGTGTTCCCAGGTTGAAAATGGCCATCAGCAGGGCAAAGAAGGTTGCTTCCGCGCGCATCGGGCAGGCTCGGGCAGCAAGATCGAGAAATGCCAGCGTTGTAACCATGCCAGTAATACCCCAGATGATATGAATCAACAGCGCAGAAATTTCTCCGCGATAGGCTAAATACGTGAGCAGCATGATGACCGACAATCCTATCGCTACATTGATCAAGCGACGCAGCGGCATAGATCGCGAAAGCGGTGCGTAAATCAGCGCGCCGAGAATGCTAGCGGCTGAGTCGACGGCATTCAGGATACCGATGTATTGCTGGCTGAAGCCCAGCTCATCGGTCTGATAGAATAAAAATGCCGGGCCGAAAGAGGGGCTGAAATTGAATAAGAAAATGAAAGCAGCCACCAGCCAAACCGAGCGTTCTCCAAAACCGGCGCGCAAGGCGTTCCATACCTCAGAAACATTGCCTTGTTTCGACTCGACGGGTTTTTCATAGACAAAAAAGGCCGCCATGAAGAGCACGATCAATGGAAACAGCGCAGAAGCCGCAAAAGCGAATTGCATCTGGCGGTGTTCGGCGAAATATCCGCCCAGTAACCCGACTACGATGGCCGCCGCGGTGACTGCGCTCCACTGTACCGATTGGAAAGCACCGGTCAAGCCATTCAATTTGCCATTTTCCACCATCAGCGCATCGGTCAGGACATCGTTATAAGCCAGGCCCAATCCCATCGTGGTATATAGCACAGCCAATTCCCAATATGAAAATTGCGCCGAAAATCCCGCAACCGCACCGGCCACACAGGCCAAAGCGGAAGTCAGCAACAAGTAACTTTTGCGATGCTGACCAAACAGCGGCAGGAAATCCGAGATCAATCCATACAGGGGTTTGAGAAACCACGGGATCGATGTCAACAGAAAAAAAGTGGCAATGTCGTCGGCATTCAATCCCTGATCCTTGAAACTGATCGTAATGACCTGAACGGGCAGGGCTGACATACCCTGAGCAAAATATACGATGACGAACAGCAGTGCCAAACGTTGTGATTCCGCCGTTTTGAAGGGGAGCAGGTGCACCAGCCAGTTTTTCATGTTTCAACACTCATGCTGAGGGAGGAAGCGCGACATGCTGATGTCTATTGATTTCTTCCTGCTGTTGCAGTTCCCACATCTGTGCATAAGCGCCTTGGGTTGCCAGAAGTTGTGAATGAGTGCCGCGTTCAACGATGCGGCCACGTTCCATGACCAGAATTTGATCGGCGTCGGCAATCGTGGAAAGGCGATGAGCAATCGTCAGTGTTGTACGGTTCAGTGCAATGCGTCTGAGTTCAGTCTGGATGCGTTTTTCGGATTTGGAATCCAATGCGGATGTCGCTTCGTCAAAGATTAAAATATGCGGATTCTTCAAAATGGTGCGAGCAATCGCCACGCGTTGTTTCTCTCCGCCGGATAATTTCAGGCCGCGTTCTCCGACTATCGTTTCATAGTGTTCAGGCAGGCTTTGTATGAATTCATGAATATGCGCAGACTTTGCGGCCGCAAACACGTCTTCCTGCGTTGCATCCGGGCGTCCATAGGCGATATTGTAGTAAATAGTATCGTTAAATAATACGGTATCCTGTGGCACGATGCCGATGGCGGCGCGCAGGCTGTGTTGACTGACATCGCGAATATCCTGTTCATTAATCAGTATATTTCCTGATTGCACATCATAAAAACGAAATAGCAACCGCGCCAATGTCGATTTTCCGGAACCGCTATGACCGACAACCGCAATCGTTTGCCCGGCAGGAATCTTAAAACTGACGTCAAACAATATTTGCCGGTTGGATTCATAACCGAAATTGACGTGACTGAATCGGATCGTGGCATTACGGGCATCCAGCGTTAAAGCGCCAGGCTTATCCTGGATTTCCCGATGTTCATCCAACAGCGTGAACATACGTTCCATATCGGCCAGCGAATGCTTGATTTCCCGATAAACGAATCCCAGAAAATGCAGTGGCATATAGAGTTGCAGCATGAACGCATTGATCAGTACCAGGTCGCCCAGCGACATACTGCCGGCAATCACGTTCTCGGCAGCCAACAGCATCAGCAAAGTGACGCCAATGGCAATGATGGCGCTTTGTCCGGCATTCAGAGCGGCAAGCGAGGTTTGGTTGCGCACAGCCGCTTTTTCCCAGGATTGCAAATGCGTGTCGTAGCGTTGTGCTTCCCAGGCTTCATTGCTGAAGTATTTGACGGTTTCGTAATTCAGCAAGCTGTCGATCGCCTGGGTGTTGGCTTTTGAGTCCATATTGTTCATCGTGCGGCGGAATATCATGCGCCATTCGGTGACGATCAATGTAAGCGCGATGTAGGCCAGCAAGGTCAAAAAAATGATGATGGAAAACCACAGGTCATACTGGTTGATCAATATAGCCAACACCAAGCCGATTTCAAGCAGCGTCGGCAGAATATTGAACAGCATGAAGTTCAACAGGAATGAAATGCCGCGCGTACCACGTTCAATGTCGCGGGAAACGCCGCCAGTTTGCCGTTCAAGATGGAAACGCAACGATAATGAATGCAAGTGGGCAAATACTGTATTTGCAACCCGGCGTATCGCCCGTTGCGTCACTTTTGCAAATACGGCATCGCGCAATTCACCGAACAGAGTGCTGCAGAGGCGCAGGACGCCATAGCTGATCAATAAAAAAATCGGTAACGTTAACGCTGCGCGAGACTGATCCAGAGCATCGACAATTTCTTTTAACACCAACGGAACTGAGACATTGGCCAGCTTGGCGAGAATCAGCAGGCTGAGCGCCAGGATGACCCTGACCTTGAACTCCCATAGATAGGGTAACAACGTAGTCATCGTTTTGAAGCCATTGCGGACGGGTGCGGGTTTTTCAAGTCGAGTGGGGCGCATGTGAGGGATCAGAGAGAACGAAATGGCAACATGAACGAGCGACTAATTGATGTGGTATTCGAATGGATTGGAGGAAATACGTTCAATAGGCTTGAGTTCTTTGTATAACGACGGTAAGGTAACATACATATCAATGGCGTTTGGTCGAATAAAATGTAGTTAAATTCTAAACGATGCTGATGGGGGAACCATGGAAATTACTTGTTATCGAGATCCTGAGATAAACCGGGAATCGCGTCATTTACCTGCAACTACGTATAATCTGGCCATTACGCTGCTGGCCCGTTGTCCTACCCGCCATTTGTTTGTTCCCATTCGAAATATGCAATATATGGCGATTTTGGATAATGAGGAGTTCGTATTTATCGATGGAGAGCGCAAATGCTGGATCGACGTTTCTTGGCAGAATTTCAGGCCACAGGCCCGCGATGCGCTGGATCAGCCGGTAACCTACGAAGCCGTTTCCTATCGGGATCATATGACCGACATCATGTCACGGTTGCAGACTGAGTTTCCCGTCGCGCTGCAAACATTGTTAAATAAATCCAAACTGGATGGGCCAGCTCGAATCATCAATTTTCCGGCTAAAACCAAAACCTGAGGTATTGCTAGAAAAATGCGAGCGGAAGCCAAACCAAGCAGCATCGCTACAGCAGACACTGTTTTTGCCATATCAATGAATATCTTGAATCTGATTTCGATAGGGCCGTTTTCAGTTGATTGAATGCGCAGGTTTATCAACTTTTAGCTAGTCATCATCCCCCAAGTCGACAGCCCAGCCTTTCTTCTTGGCTTCTGTAATTGCTTCGGAATAAAGCTGCATGTGCCGTTCGCGCAAGTCATCCGGTAAACGGCTGGGCAGATGCGCATAAGGCTCCCAGGCTGCGTGAACTTTTTCGTAGAGCAATTGCATTTCCGCACTGCTCCAGCCCGAGCAGTTTTCTGTTTCCGACAGAATGCCAAATACCCACGCATCGCGCACGATCCGTCCGAGATGCGTCAATCCCTCATCCTTATCTTGATCAATACCTACATAATGTTGTTCTGTCATTGTGTATTCCTGTCAAATTGAATTGCTGTCATTGATTGAGTTGATCTGTGATGGGTGTCAAAGTGCCGAGCCAGTTTGTAATCCCGATTTGGCATTGAAACGATCAAGAATGTGATGCGTCATACTTTTGGCGAGTTCTTCCTCACCAAAGAATACCGTTCCCATGTTGTCTTTCCGAAGCAGCTTGGTTTCGTCTTCGCTACGGGTGCGCAATACGATTTCAATGTCTGGATTGAGCGTCCTGGCCGTGTCGATCATCTGCCGAACATTCAGTGGATCCCCTGTCGCAACGACCAGCATATCGGCATCGGTAATATGCGCCTGTATCAATACCGAAGGCTCGGTCGCATCGCCCGATACCGCATTGATGCCTTGTTTGCGCAAATTCTGAACGAGTTCACGATTCTGCTCGGCAATGATATAGGGAATATCCTGTTCGGCCAATGCCTTGGCAATCTGCTGTCCGACATGACCATAGCCAACCAGCACGACCTGTCCTTCGAGAAATTTGCGCTCGGTGGTCATGGGTAGTTCTGCGAACGGATCGTCACGGTTTTCGTATTTGCGCGCCAATGCAGAATGTTTCAGCATCCAGTTCTTGAAGGGTGTAATGGCGGCGAACGCGATCGGATTGAACGCGATCGAGATCAAAGCGCCAGCCAGCACCAGGCTCATGCCTTCGGCCGGCATTAAACCGAGCGATAATCCCAATCCGGCCAATATGAAGGAAAATTCACCGATTTGTCCCAAACTGGCGGCCACGATCAAAACCGTATTGAGCGGATAACCCAGCATGAACACCAGTAGCATTGCAGCGAGGGTTTTTCCGACAACGATAATCGCCACTACGGCGAGAACCCGCAATGGTTCTTCGACGAGCACTGCCGGATCGAACAGCATTCCAACCGATACAAAAAATAATACTGCGAACGCATCGCGCAATGGCAGAGATTCTTCAGCAGCGCGATGACTGAATTTAGATTCACGCATCACCATGCCTGCAAAGAATGCCCCAAGCGCAAAGGAGACATTGAACAATGCCGCTGCACCGTAAGCGATACAAATGGCAACTGCAACCACGGCCAGTGTGAACAATTCTCTGGAACCGGTTCGCGCCACTTGCCATAATAACCAGGGCAATACCCGACGGCCGACGATCAGCATCAATGCGATGAAAGCTGAAACCAACAGCAGGGTAACCCCAATCGTATACCACAGAGGTTCCTCAGCAGGAACGCTTTCATTGCTGCCGCCCAGCATGGTGGCAAAGGAGGGTAATAAAACCAGAATCAGTACGGTTACTAGATCTTCAACGATCAACCAGCCCACCGCGATCCGGCCATTCATGCTCTCCAGAAATCCACGCGATTCCAGGGCTTTTAGCAGCACAACCGTACTGGCACATGATAGTGACAAGCCGAGCACCAAGCCTGCGCCGATATCCCAGCCCCACCAAGTGGCCAAGGCCATGCCCAGGACAGTAGCCACTGCCATCTGGACAATTGCGCCAGGTAGAGCGATGCGCTTGACTGCAAGTAGATCCTCCAATGAAAAATGTAAGCCAACGCCAAACATCAATAACATGACACCAATTTCAGACAACTGGGAGGCGATGCCGATATCCGCCACAAATCCAGGTGTCGTGGGACTAATGGCGATGCCGGCGAGCAGATATCCCACCAAAGCCGGGGTTTTCAGCCGTTCAGCGATAAAGCCAAAAATTAAAGCAAGGCCAAAGCCTGCCGCGATGGTGGTGATCAAGACAATGTTGTGATCCATGATGATTCCAATTCTTTATTGTTGTGTGCTGATTTAGTCAATACCCAAGCACTGCTCTTCCGGTCGGGTGAAAAATACAACGATGATTCATTCAGACTCGCTTCCTGCAACGGCCGATGCAGCGATCTTGTAGTTATAGCCCAGGTTTTGCAGCAACGACATGCTAAAACCGATTTACTGACCAGCCTGGCGTGTCTGATTTCTCTTAAGGCGTTTCCGGCGCGTCCAGTGTTATAGTGCCGGATAGTGTATCCGATACCTGAGGATTATTTAATAATTTCTCAAATTCGCTACGCTCTTCGTCAATGGCCAGCAGAATTTGGTGTTTGAATTCTTCCCGCGAAAAAGCTTCTTCAAGCATCAACAGTAACTTTTCCACCGTCAATCCGATGGTGATTCCGCCAATAATTCCTCCAATGGCTGCACCGATCGTCGTACCGATTCCGGGAATGATGGAGCCGATCGCCATACCCGTGGCTGCACCCGCTGCTGCGCCGCCCAATGCGCTCACCGCTTTACCGGCAGTCACTTTGATAAGAGCCTGTGCACCCAGTTTGATGATGCCCTTGCCAGCAACTTTTGCAGTGATTTTGCCAGCGATCGCCCCGGTAATGGCTCCGGCTGTACCGATACCTCCCGAGATCAGCATGCGATGTTCGAGATTGATGATAACGCTATGAACAGGCGGTTCTTTAAGCGCACTTAATGAGGCGTGTCGAGTGATGTTCAGCTGAGTATCTTCAGCTGGCACAATGCGGTTATCAGTCAGAATTTGTTCGACCTTGTGCAGATGCTGGGACCGCAATTGCTGGTTGCTGCGCAGCACCTCATCGATCGATTGCTGCACTGGTCCAAAGACATTGCCTTTCATCAGATAGTGTTGTAATTTTTCGCTCATCCAATTCTCTAAAGCGCCCGTTGCCAGCGCTACGATGCGTTCATATTCACCAGGCAAACTGTAATACCAGTCGAGATAACCATCCACGTTGTCGGCCATATGCTGGAATGAGGATGATGTCGTCTGGCGTAAATTTTCCAGAGAAGATTCCAATTGGTGGATGTTATCGAGATAGGCCTGTTCGATCTGTTCGGTAGTTCCGGGTTTATAGTACTCGTCGCCGATCATTTCCACTGTTTCAACAACCGTTTTCTGAGATTGCTGAATGTGCGCAATAGTCTCCGGATTGGCGCGAAGCCAAGCATCCATGTAGACGGTTGACGGCACATACACAAAAAATACGAAGAATGTCGCTAATGCAGAAGTGATCGCCCAGGACCAGGGCGAGGCAGGAGGAGGCTGATCACTATCCTGCAGCGGCGCAAAAATCCGGCGATATTCTGAAATCGGTATCATGAAACTAGAAATCCCGAGTGAAATATTGTAGAAAAACACGACACTGCCGAGAAAAAGAGCACCCAAATAAATCCCATCATTCAGTGTGTGCAAATTTTCCAGTGCATAGCGCTTCAATCCTTCGACAAACCCGAGTAATCGATTGACCTCGTGAATCAAAATACTGTTGCTGACTCCGGTCATTTTCTGACTTTCCGATGCAACCGCTTCTGATAAGCTCGCATATTGCCGGGTGTTGTCGGCATGATGAGAAGTCAGTATGAATAGCAGGGCCATGATCATAGATGTCAGCCAGCGTGACCAGGCCAATGATTTATGCATGGCGATGTAGGGTTTGAATTCACGGCTGGCCATCGGGTGAAAAATGACATGGCTGAAGGCGAAGACTGGAATGATGCCAAAAAAGAGAATCCATTCCTGCTTGTCAGCCGAACCGAGATAAAACAACAACAAAAATGCAAAAACAATCGACCACAGTAGCCACCCAACGTAGGCAAGAGTGCGTCGGGTTATCAGCCAATGCAATATGCCCACGACTTTGAATTGACTTGAAATGTAAATTCGTTGAATAGTCACTGCATAGAGTGCGGTCAAGTAAATAGGTAAGCTGAACAGAAAAGTGATCAACAAGGCAAACCATAGCTGTTGATTCGGAATCATGCTGCCAAAGAAATGGGCAAAAGCCAGCCAACTCGCCGAAAAAAGCAGATAGCTCAGGATCCTGATAAAACTAAAGCTTTTAAGTGCCATGAAATCCACAGTGATCCCTTTGCAACAGACAGGAAGAAATACGATCCATCAATTAAAAAATTAAACTAGAATATCTGACTATAGTAGACTTGATGTGATCAGTGACTGTCAAGCAAGTTTTTTTATAAGATTCTGAAACTGTTGATTATATTTCTGTTGATTAGCTACTGAGAGATCGTCTGAAGCACTCGCGGTTTCAGAAATCCAAGCTGATCGCGGCTGCAATGCGACAGCGAGCAGGTAAGGAAGCATAAGTGGAACACCAATCCACCAGCAGGATGTCTTCTTTTCTGTATATATTGCGGTGGTGAGCAGATCAGGCAAACACGAATTTAGATTTGTACATAGCTTTGAAATGAAGCATACACTTTTGGTGCACTGCGTTTATTGCTTGATCATGTCGGCAACGATGACAGGCTGTGTATCGGCAACGGTAACGGCGATTAATCTGGGTTTTTCCAGCGCATTTGTCAAGGAATGGCTTTATTCATGGAGCATCGCTTTCCCCATCGGCTTCGCAGTCTTGCTCATCCTGTCTCCCCTATTCAAGCGTTTGGTAAACGCCTTGTTTTTTACGTCATCGAGGAAATGAAACCACGTGAGCCTTATGATGGGCAATAAATCGGCGACAGGTTAAAAACCGAATAAATCGATCATGCAGCCAATGAAACCAACCGAATCGGTGCGATGACAAAAATAAAATAAACTGATGACGAATGCCATCATCGAGAGCGCCAGAAATGTCAGGGGTAATTTCAAATTTCTTTGTTGATATTTTTCCTTGATGACTCGGGCGATATTTTCATATGAGGATTCAGTAACATTGACTCGAATGCGGGGATCATCTGGAATTCCATCCACTACACTGTTTACCCGTTGTTTCAGTTTTTGGCTGATCGGCGTGACGGTGGCTTCTTGCTCTCTGGCGGGTATCGAGATTTTGGGCTGAGGAGTTGCATGGATCGATTCTGCAGCGGATGGTATGTCAAATTGAGGTGATTCAGCCGGTGCGGTCATTTTTTCAATTGGAGGTTCTGCTTCTGGCGGCGGAGTGAACATTGTTTCCTGTTCAGAGGCGGTGTGCATTTCCTGACTCTTTCTCTCCTTGCTTTTTAGAGAAATAATGTAGTGAAAAACATCCGTCCTTAGTCCTAATCGTTGTGTAGCTTCATAAATATCATGCGCATCGATGATATGTTTGTCACGTTCATAAGCAACGCTGAAAGCCCGATCACAGAGCGAATTGATAGTACGCGGCGTTCCTCCGACATGAAATGCAACCGAAATCGCTTCCCAGCCTGTGTTGGAGATCAGGTCAGGTGTGCCGCCGGCAACTTTAATCCGATGCGAGATATATCTGCGCACGGCGTCGGCATCCATTTTTCCCAGCGTTTCGAGTGCCGCGATCCGCTGCCGAAATGGCTCCATTGCAGGTTTGTTGATTTTTTCCATTAGTTCTTCTTGACCCAGCAGCAATAACTGAATGAGTTTCAGGGATCCTTCTTCCAGATTATTCAGCAGGCGCACGCCATTGATCGTGTCGTCAGACATCAGATGGGATTCATCGATGATGACTAGGCATTTCTTTCCTTCGGCATTGATTTTTAGCAGAGCGTTGCGAATATCCCGCATGACAAAGGTTTTTTCTGAGGATGAAGGCTCCAATCCGAGTTCCTGCGCTAAAAACAAATACAGATCGTTGCTGCTTACCGGGGGTTCGGCCATCCAGATCAATTGAATGGATTCTGGAAAATCTGCTTTGATCATCTGGCTGAGCGTCGTTTTGCCTGATCCCATTGGACCGGTCACAACCACGAGTCCACGACCGCTTTGCAATGAGCCAGAAATCTGCTTGCGAATACGCGCATGATCGCCCTGATTATAGAAAAATTGCGGATCAGGCACGTTTTCGAATGGAAGCGCGCTGAGGTTAAAGTGCTCGGTATACATATGCATTAATTTTCCCCTTCTTTTAGCATTAACTTGACTTCTACTCTGCGGTTTTTGGCTCTGCCTTCTTCTGTTCGGTTGGTGTCGATCGGGCGTGTGTCGCCGTGCCCGACAACGGAAATCCGATGGGACGCAATTCCACGAGCAATCAATATCTTAGCAATGGCATTTGCTCTGCGGACGGAAAGATTCAAGTTATTCCGACGTTGATGGCCGGTTGGAATGCTGTCGGTATGCCCTTCAATCAGGATATGACTGTTTGGGAATACTGCTATCTCACTGATGAGTTTTTCGATTTTAGAAGAGGCTGCTTCACGAAGGACATCCTGACCCGATCTAAACGCTTTGCCGTCAAACACCGTCAATATGCGAGGATGATATTCTATGGGCTTTGCTGGAGGCGTATTCTCGATGGGTTTTTCTATCGGCGCGGCAACTTTATCCTCGCGTTGTACAGGCACAGTTTCGAGTATGACGGACGTGCTTTTGTCTGCGGATGGCGAGTCGGGTTGATTAACTGCTTCGGGCGGTTCGACAATTTGATGGGATTGGCTGTCTTTGTAAGTGGGTGATGAAGTGCCGGCAGGCGATTCTTTAACTAAGGGAATATCGGTAATTGGTACATTGATAGTGGATGCCTGAGTCGGAAGCTGCAGAGCTTTAAAAAAAATCACAGCGGTTAGGGTAGAAAATAAAACAGTAAGTCCAATGAGGATGGAACGCATAATTTAGTACTCGAATGAATGGGTTTAAACGAAAGCAGGTATCAACGAGCTTAAGTTTAAATTTTTTAACGTATTGAATGATGCTTTGCTCATATGAATACGATTAATAATCAATGGTGTTAGAATTGATGGTTGAAATTTTCCTGATGGAAAGAATTGGATGCCGCTTCTAAGAGTGAGAAGATAACAATGATTTGAACATATTGTAAGTTAGAAAAAGCTTCTTTTTCAATGTTTATTCCAATTTGACAGTATTTTGGTGAGTAAATACATTTCTGAGGAATTAAATATCTGATCAAAATCGTCATTTAAGAATGCAACTCAGGTTCCGGTTTTTTTATTTCTGAAGGAGTATGAATGTGAGTCGAACAAGAGGTAGCAACGCGATCGGCACTACTGAACACATTATTTCCGGTGCCAACGGGTGGGTGCTCTTAATGATTGTGCTCCCAGTGCTGGTATTCGCCATTGTTTTAATAGCGACCCCCGGCAGTCCGGTCAAATTGATAGCTGGAGGGGTACTTCTGGGGGTGATGTTATTTTGCTGCAAGGGTTTTTTTACACTGGAACCGAACCAAGCAGCCGTCATGGTTTTTTTCGGTAAATATGCGGGCACCGTGTGCGAAAGCGGTTTTTTTTGGGTCAACCCGTTTTATAGCCGAACGCGAGTGTCGTTGCGTATAAACAACTGGAACACACCCGTACTTAAAGTGAACGATGAACGCGGCAGCCCGATCGAAATTGCCGCTGTGGTTGCCTGGCGAGTACACAACACCGCCAGGGCCGTGTTTGATGTCGAAAGCACATTGAATTATCTTCAAATTCAAAGCGAATCTGCAGTACGGCAAGTTGCCAGTAGTCATGCGTATGATGTTGTTGAAGTGATGGATACTAAAGAACGAAAAAAAAGTTTGCGCACCGATTTGGATGCCATTGCCGGATTGTTGCGTGAATCCATACAACAACATGTCGAGGTGGCAGGTATCGTCATCGAGGAAGCCAAAATTGCCCATCTTGCCTATGCACCGGAAATTGCCAATGCGATGCTGCGCCGTCAGCAAGCCGAAGCGGTAGTGATGGCACGCCAAAAATTGGTGGATGGGGCCGTCGGTATGGTCGAAGGAGCATTAAAAAATCTTGAAGAAAAGAATATTGTGTCATTGACTTCTGATCAACGCGCTGTGCTAGTGAATAATATGATGACGGTGTTGTTGTCTGAAAACGGTGCGCAGCCGGTCATTCAAATGGCCCAATCCACGCAATGACAGTCGTCTAGTGCTGAAAAATCAAAGAGAAATGTTTAGTAAGAGGAAAAGCGGAATCAGGTCAGCAATGAATTTTGAATGAATAAATGAGTATTTTGAACCTGAGTTCAGAAAATAATGAACGGCGCACAGCAGTTTTTTAAAAACTTTTCTAAAGATTTATTGATTCACGTCGATAAGGGTTTGAAATCTGTCGATGCGTTCTTAAAAAAATAAATCGCCGGGAGCGTCGATAGAAAGAAATCTCATTGAGTCATGCTATAACTTGCAGTGAAATTCAATTGAGTGGCAACGATCGGATTAAGTTTGAAAACAAGTAACAACAAGTAATTCGATTAAAAGGCAAACGGGAGGAGACTCCCGGACGCAAAGCCGAGGGCCCTAACCAACAGTTTCCGGAAGGGTGGCCGGGTTGCATCGTTCCAACAGATAATCAAGCCTATTGATTTTCCATTGGTTCTCTCGCATTCCCTCGCTTTGCTGATTTTTATACTCAGAAAGGGAGGAGCAATGGCACTATCGTCATGGACGCAACAGCAGATTATCGATCAGCTTGACTCGGGTTATCATTGGAGCAATAGCAACATAACTTATGCCTTTCCAATGTCAACCAGTGGACTGTATGGTTCGCAAGAAGCTTCCGGATTCCAGGCATTGAATGCGCTTCAGCAATCATATGCGGAATTGGCGCTTCAAACCTGGGATGATCTGATTCTCCCAGATCTGCAACGTACCACCTCAACATCCTCCAACATCGAATTTGGAACGTCAACAACAGGGGTAAGCTACGCTCATGCTTATTTTCCTACGATTGGAAGCGTGTGGTTCAATCGTGCGTATGCCGATTTGATGACGCCACAGGTTGGTAAACATTCCTTTCTTTCGTATGTGCATGAGATTGGGCATGCGTTCGGGCTTGATCATATGGGTAATTATAATGGCTCCGGTTCGTGGACTCCATCGAGTTTTCAGGATAGCGGCGTCTACTCTGTAATGTCCTATTTCGGACCGAACTGGGGTTCAGGCCAAAGTAGTGGTGAAGGTTCAGTGGCATGGGCGGATTGGGTGGGCACGAATGGTCAGCTCTATTCGCCCCAAACGCCCATGCTCAATGACATCATGGCCATTCAATCCATCTATGGAATTGAAACGACAACTCGAAGCACTGATTCAATTTATGGATTCGGTAGCAATATCAGTGACAAACTCTCGGTCATTTATGACTTCTCAGTCAATCTCAACCCAATCATCACCATTTACGATTCCAATGGTATTGATACATTGAATCTATCGGGTTGGTCCACGGCTAATACCATAAATTTGATGCCTGGCAGTTATTCCTCAGGGAATAACATGACCTATAACATCGCAATTGCCTATACCAGTGATATTGAAAATGCGACCGGTGGTTCCGGTTCCGATACGATTACCGGCAACCTACTCAGCAACAGGCTGGATGGTGGCGCCGGTAACGATTTAATTTCCGGAGGCAATGGTGACGATACACTGATCGCTGGAGCAGGAAATGACATTCTGGATGGAGGCAATGGCACGGATTACATTGTTTTTTCTGGAACTTGGTCGAGTTATTCATTTTCTTCCGGAGGGAACCAAGAGTTTACTTTTGTGAATAGCCTTACTGGCTCAGATACGATCCGAAATTTTGAAAATTTTGTTTTTTCCGATGTTACCAAGTCATTGAATGAATTATTGGGAACTCCGCCGGTTCCTTCTCTGCCTGCAGTTTCAATCAACACCATTTCAGCTTCATTAGCAGAAGGCCATAGTGGATCAACTGCTTATACATTTACTGTCAGTCTGAACGCGGCTATTGCAACGACGCAAACTATCGACTGGGTAATCTCAGGATTCGGTTCGGCAGCGGCAAATGCCGATGATTTCATGGCTACGTCAGGCACTGTGACATTCCAACCAGGAGAAACGTCCAAAACTTTACAGATTTTGCTGTCGGGTGATACTACCTTTGAATCGAATGAAGGATTTACAGTGACTTTATCCAATCCTTCAGCAGGATTGATGTTAGGTACTCAGTCAGCAAATGGCACTATTTTGAATGACGATTTCTTGTCCAGTGAAGATGATTACCCGTTGGCGACCAACACCAATGGAGTGCTCACCGTCAATGGAGCGGAATTATCAGGTACTATCGAGAAAATGTATGACGGCGATTTGTTTAAGGTAAGTTTAGTAGCCGGTACAACGTATGTGTTCAATCTCAATAAAGTAGGCGGTGATTTGAATCCATATCTCGAGCTCTTCAATCCGAGTTTGTCGGGTGTAGCCTTCAATGATAATGCCAATTCCAGCACTACCGATTCACAAATCATCTATACAGCTCCTACAACAGGTACTTATTATCTGGCTGCATGGGACTATTCAACTGCAACTGGAACCTATTCAATCAAGGCCACAACATTCAAGGGACAAATTTTGAATGGCGATAGCGGAGTCAATACCTTAGTCGGTACAGTAGGTGATGATTCCTTATTCGGATTGGAAGGCAATGATATTTTAAACGGTAATGCGGGTGCCGATCTGCTGGATGGAGGCATGGGGGCTGATCTATTGACCGGTGGAAACGGCGACGATACCTATGTGATCGATAATTTACTGGATAAGGTAGTGGAAAGTAGTACCACCGGCGGTGTCGATGTCGTGCAATCTTCAGTAAGCTTTACTTTGACTAACTATGTCGAAAAACTGGTCCTTACTGAGAATGCTCATGCACGGGGAATCGGGAATGCACTGGCTAATACCCTGATCGGTAACCTGGGAGACAATCTACTGAATGGAAAATCCGGTGTTGATAGCATGGATGGTGGTGAAGGTTCGGATATTTATCAGATTGATCTTGCAACCGATCATGCAGTAGCTGAAATTTCGGATAAAGGAGGTTCAGGTATCGATGAGGTTCGATTTGCCACAACGGTTGCGAGCACACTGAATTTATTTGCTGGAGATGTCGGAATTGAAAGGGTAGTTATTGGAACAGGCATCAACTCAAGTGCGATAACAACCGGTACATTGGCACTGAACATCAATGCTTCGGCAATGCTCAATCCCATCACGATGATTGGAAATTCGGGTACAAATAGCTTAACAGGCACCGCTTACGATGATGTCATTAATGGTGGAGCCGGAAATGATCAATTGATTGGGGGCGCCGGGAACGATCAATTAACGGGTGGAGCTGGCAATGACCTCTACATCATCAATACGAGTTCACACCATGCAATGGGAGAAATTTCAGATAGCAGCGGCATTGATGAACTTCGCTTTTCTTCGACAATTGCAAATGAAACGCTGGTCATCTTCGCAAGCGACACCGGCCTAGAACGGATCGTCATTGGAACAGGAAGCTCTACCTCCGCGGTTTCTACGGCAATAGTTGCATTGAATATCGATGCGTCACTCGCTATTAATGGTTTGGCATTGGCAGGTAATGCAGGCAATAACGATCTGCTGGGCACAGCGTTCATCGATAATATTTCTGGGGGAGCGGGCAATGATGTGATTGAGGGTGGTGCTGGAAATGACATTCTCAATGGCGGGATAGGCATTGATACCTTAACGGGAGGCATCGGGGATGATCTATATATTGTTGACAATGCTTCCGATCAAATCATCGAAAGCGAGAATTTTGCGGTCAATGGAATTGATTTGGCGCAATCGGGGGTGAGTTACTCATTGCCAGAAAATGTGGAAAATCTAACGCTCACGGGCACTGCTGCGATTTCGGGTGCCGGAAATGAAGCCGCCAATATTCTGACAGGCAATAGCGGGGCTAATTCGTTGACCGGCAATGATGGGAACGACATGTTATGGGGGCTGTCAGGTAATGACATTTTGAAGGGTGAAAACGATAACGATGTACTTATTGGAGGTGCTGGCAATGATGAACTGACTGGTGGTAATGGCGCTGATATTTTCTGGTTCAATAGTACAGCGAATGCGACCTCAAATAAAGATGTCATCGCAGATTTTGTATCTGGAGTCGATAAACTTCATTTTAGTAAATCGGTACTCTCCGCCGCAGGCATAACAGGGCAATTCAGTGTTACGGATGGGCGATTCTGGGCTTCGGATACTGGTATTGCACATGATCTGGATGATCGACTCATTTATAACACCACAACCGGGGTGCTGATATATGACAATAATGGCAGCAAAGCCGGTGGAGGTGTTGTGCTTGAAACACTCGGGGTGATTACGCACCCTGAGCTCGTCGCAAGCGATATCTGGATTGTGTAAAAAACTCGAAAAAAGAGCGATGTTCGCCAAGTTAGGTTGAGTCTGAGCGTCGTTCGCTTATTGAGTAACTCTCAAATTGTTGCCCGAACTATTGTTCGGGTTATTTTACGATCAGCCATGAAGCGCTCAGATATTCATTCCTTCGCACCCATTTCAAGTGCTCGTTTTCTGGATAACAAGCAAGCTTCTTCAGAAGTTTGCTTGTCTAACCATCCTTGTAAATTCTGACAAGTGATCTCAGCCAGCGCTTGAATCCAGTCATTTCGTTCATTAAGGCAGGGTATATAATGAAATTCCTTACCACCTGCGTTGATGAACAAATCTTTAACCTCCATTGCGATTTCCTCGAGAGTTTCCAAGCAATCAGCCACAAACCCAGGGCATACAACATCAACCCTTCGTGTTTGTTCGCTGCCTAATTCCGTCAATGTCGTTGCGGTGTATGGCGTTAGCCATTTGGCTTTGCCAAACCGGGATTGAAAGCAAACTGCATACTCATGGGATTCTAAAGCTAAAGCTTCAGCCAGTAATCGCCCAGTTTTCTGGCATGCGCAATGATAGGGATCGCCTTTGTCAAGACTTGCTCGCGGGGTACCGTGAAAACTGATGATGAGTTTTTCGGGGCGACCGTGTATGTCCCAATAGTCCCGGATGTTTTGCGCGAGGGCAGCAATATAGCCAGGGTCATCGTGATATTGCTTGATGGTGCGAATCGCAGGTTGATTGCGGATCTGCTTCAGAGCAGCAAAAACGCCATCCATGGCGGCAGCAGTGCTGCTGGCTGCATACTGTGGAAACAGAGGAAGGATCAGAATTCGCTCGCATCCTTGGGCTTGCATGCGCGTTATGACAGTTGAAATGGAAGGGTTGCCGATATTCATTGCGTAGTCGACCACGGGCGGGTCAGACAACCGCAACTGCAATGCCTCTCGCAATAAAGCAGTTTGGCGCTCTGTATGAACCTTGAGCGGAGAACCCTCCGGCATCCAGATTTTTGCATATTTTTCTGCTGACTGTTTCGGCCTGAATGGAAGAATGAAACCATGCAATATCGGCCACCAAAGCAGTTTGGGGAGTTCAATAACGCGTGGATTGCTGAGGAATTCGTTTAGGTAAGGCCGTAAAGCGGCGGCGGTCGGAGCGTCAGGCGTACCCAGGTTGATTAACAATACACCCGTTCGTTGTTGGGATCCGTGTCGATAGATTGGTTGAGAAGTCATAGAATTAATGATCAGTTTGTGGGTGTAACAGTATGAAAAGAAGCACAGTGGTTAAATGCAGATAATGTATCGATCAATGCTGGGATAAACCATTTGAAAGAAGTTTTGCAGTGATATCGACGATGGGTATGATACGTTCATAAGACATGCGCCGAGGACCAATGACGCCTACCGTGCCGACGATTTCTCCTTCAATTCCATAGGGCGCAGTGACGAGGCTGAATTCTTCGGGTGTAGCAACATCAGATTCGCCGCCGATAAATATTTTCACACCATGCGCTTGCCGACTTAGTTCGAGTAACTGAAGCAGCTTTGTTTTACGTTCGAATAATTCGAAGAGCTTTTTTAGGCTGAGTAAATTTTCTGTCAGATCATTCACATGCAGCAAATTATGTTCACCGGTTAGAACGACAGCTTCGCTGCTTTCATCAATGGCATTTCCCCCGACTTCGATCGCTGCACTCATGAGGCTAATCATTTCGCTTCGCAATTGCTTCAGTTCGACATCCAGGCGACTTCGGATTTCGTTCAAGGTGCAACCGGCATAATGCTGATTGATAAAGTTGCCTGCTTCAATCAGATCTGATTGGGAATATGAGTTTTCAGTGAAGATGATTCGATTCTGAACATCGCCTTCGGGCGTCACGATGATAAGCAAAATACGTTTTTCTGATAATGCCATGAATTCGACATAGCGAAACACGGCCCCCTTGCGCTTGGGCGTAATCACTACACCTGCAAAATGTGTTAGCTCAGAAAGCAATTGCGAAGCGGCATTGATCAACCTGGACGGATTGTCCGGATGCAACTGGCTTTCCAAATGGTTGATTTCAACTTTATCCAAGGCTTTGACAACCAGCAGAGTATCGACAAAGAATCGATAACCCTTGGGTGTGGGGATTCTTCCTGCGGATGTATGCGGACTCGCCACTAGGCCCATCTCTTCGAGATCCGCCATGACATTCCTAATCGTTGCAGGGCTCAGATCCAATCCAGAAAATTTCGAGAGTGTGCGGGAACCAACCGGTTGGCCTTCGTGGATATATCGCTCTACTAGGGTTTTTAATAAGATTTGAGCACGTTCATTTAACATAGCAGATTATGTATACGATTCCACTGAGCATCATTGTTGAGTTATAAAGATTGATTTTGCCTTATATATGCTAAACTTTCCACAATGAAGCATATCTTTGTTTAGTTCGGAATAAGTGATAAATAAATGGTTCTTTGGAAGCTAATTTCAAGTTCAGGGAACGAAAGAGGCATCATTTTTGTGCAGAGCAGAAGCTGGTGTAGTGTAGCGCATTTTAATCAGGTGTTCTGCGTTTCTCCTTTTTGATCCAATGGCTGTGATCATTGATACATTATCGTAATGAATTCCCCATTCTCGACCATTGCGCTGATCGGTAAGCATAAGAATCCAGAGATTGCATTGCCCTTGCTTCATCTTGCCGAATATCTGACCCAAAAAGGCTATACCGTTTTTTTGGATCATCTGACGGCTTCTCAGGTTCACACAGATCAGTATCCCAGTCTATCGTTGGAACAAATTGGCGAACAAGCTGATCTTGCCGTGGTCATCGGAGGTGATGGCACGATGTTGAACATCGCGCGAATGCTGGTTCCCTATGATGTGCCCTTGATTGGCATCAACCAAGGGAGACTGGGTTTTCTCACCGATTTATCTGCTGAAACCATGTTTGAAACGCTGGATGAAATCCTGGCGGGACATTACACTACTGAGCGGCGGATTTTATTATATGCTGAGGTCATTCGAGATGGCATCCGCGTTTTTGGAAGCCTCGCATTCAATGATGTGGTGCTTTATCGGGGTATCAGCAGCGGCATGATTGAATTTGAAGTGAAGGTCGATCGTGAGTATGTCAACACTCTGCGGTCTGATGGCTTGATTGTGGCAACACCTACGGGTTCCACTGCGTATGCCCTGTCTTCTGGAGGACCCATTCTTCACCCAAGCCTCGAACTGATTACCCTTGTCCCCATATGTCCGCACACCCTCAGTAATCGCCCCATCGTCATAGGTCCGGAAGCGAGTGTCGAGATTGAATTGCATAGTTCTGCTCATGTGCGCATGAATTGCGATAGCCATTCCTGCTGGGATTTGGAGCAAACAGACAGCATAGTTGTGCGGCGTTATCCCAAGACGGTGCGATTATTGCATTCAGTCAATCATAGTTATTATCGGATGCTCAGAGAAAAATTAGGTTGGAGCGAATTTCCATAATGCCTGTCAACATCCGGCTCACATGCTCAGACATTTAAGCATCAAAGATTTCGTCATCGTAGAGCAGATTGACCTGGATCTCATGCCGGGTTTCACGGTCGTCACTGGAGAAACTGGAGCGGGAAAATCCATCGTGATCGATGCAATCACGCTTGCTTTGGGGGAGCGTGGAGATATCAGCCAGATACGTATGGGGTGTGACCGGGCAGAAATCAATGCGCTGTTTGATGTCAGCCGAATGCCAGACATGATCAATTGGTTGCGGGAAAATGATCTTGACGGTGATCACGATAGCTGCCTGTTGCGTCGTATCATTGAAAGCTCGGGACGTTCGCGGAGTTATATCAATGGCCATAGTGTAACGTTGCAGCAATTGCGCCATGCCGGAATTTTTTTGATCGATATTCATAGTCAACACGCTCACCTGTCGCTTCTTCAGAAAGACGCTCAGCGGGAATTGATCGATGCTTTTTCGGGCTGCACTGATATGGCTCGTGGAGTTAAGGAAGCCTATCTAAGCTGGCAGGAATGCCAGCAGCAAAGAATCATCATGGAGCAACGGGCTAAAGAATCAAATGACAAACGCGAGCAATTAGAGTGGCAGGTAAACGAACTATCCGCCCTTAACCTGACAATTGAGGAATGGCGTAAGTTGCAGGCCGATCATGGTCGACTCTCGCATGTGGCGACACTCATGGCCGCTGCGGATATGGCAGTCGAAGCACTATCCGACAGCGAGTCGGCGGTTCTGCGACAGATCGATGGCATTCATGCCGAACTGCATCATCTGATTGACTATGATCGTCAACTTGGAGCTATCACCGATTTGCTCGATTCTGCCAGAATTCAATTACAGGAAGGGGTTCGCGATCTGAAGCATTACCGGCAGGATCTGGATCTGGATCCGCAGGCGCTGCAGGATATCGAACTGCGATTGTCTGCAATTCACTCGGTAGCACGAAAATACCGGACATCAGCAGAAGAATTGCCGCAGTTGCTTGATCATCTCCGGCATCAATTAGATGCCCTTGATTCAAAATCCACTATCGATCAACTGCAGGCGCAAGAAACTGCGACTAAAGCAGAATACTTGGTGCTGGCTGAACAATTAAGCCAGGTGCGTCAGCAAGGCAGCGAAGCGCTGTCGCATCAGGTCAGCGCTGCCATGCAAATGCTGGCCATGGCGGGAGGGCAGTTTTCTGCGGTATTAATACCACTTGAGCAAGCAACGTCCCATGGCCTGGAGCAGGTCGAGTTTCAAGTGTCAGCCAATCAGGGCATGCCGTTGCGGCCCCTGTCGAAAGTCGCCTCGGGCGGAGAGCTATCGCGCATCAGTCTCGCGATTCAAGTGATTTGCAGTAAATTGGATACCGTACCGACCTTGATTTTTGACGAAGTTGATGTGGGAATAGGGGGACAAGTGGCAGAAATTGTCGGGAATTTACTGAAGAAATTAGCTCAGGAACGCCAGGTATTGTGCATCACGCATTTGCCGCAAGTGGCCGCAACCGGAGACCAGCAGTGGCAGGTCATCAAATCAGCAGAGCCGGTAGAGAATCAGCCGGTAACGAGTACGATCAAAATACTTGATCAGCAAGAACGGATTGAAGAAATTGCGCGTATGCTGGGTGGTGTAAAGATTACTGAACTGACCCGCAAGCATGCGGCTGAAATGTTGGATCATGCCGCATTTAAATAAACACGGCATGAAGTTATTTAAAACTGCTTAGTCAGCGGATGAAATGGCGGGTACCCAACGTATCGACGATCATTCGCCGGTAGTGCTCGGATTTGCGCATTTGCAGCAATTCCAATGAGCTTAGATTGTCGGTCAGAACGACGCCTTTTGACTGATCGATCGTTACCATCCGTTGCTTTAACCATTCACTATGTTTTTTCGGTAATTCATCATTGTCGAGGTGGATGGAATGATTGGTTGCCAGAAAAATAAAATCGTTGAAATCGGATCCAAGATCAGAAATAAATACTTGTTGATGGGGAAAAACGTCAGCAATCGTTTTTGATACCGATGCGAGCGCGTGATTTTGTCCATTCTCATAAAACGAAACGAAATTCAAGGCCAGCATGCCTTGGTCACTCAATAATGATCGTAATTGAGTAAGTGTTTCCACCGTCAATAGATGAGTTGGCTCCGAGCCTCCGGTAAATACGTCCAGGATGATCAGGTCATACGGTCCTTTGAGCTGGCGGATTTCATAGCGGGCATCGCCGATAATGACGCGGCCACTGGGTTCGAATCCGAAGAATCGGGTAGCAGCTTCCGCCACCGCCGGATCGATTTCCAACGTATCGGTCACGATGCCATGTTCTTTCAGTGTCATCGCCATATGACCAGCGCCCTGACCAATCAGTAAGGCATTTCTCATAGCTGGGGCTAACGCGGGAATATGTGCAACGATCTTTTGATAAGTCAGTAGATTCTGCCCGTGACTGATGCTCGCAGCACCAATCGTTGATGCATCAACCGTCAGCAAGCGAATGTTTTCCTTGGGTTTGTCGATCACTCGAACCCAGCCATATAGGCTTTCACGCTCGAAAAGCGTTTTGATCGTTTCGCTGGATTCGGGCTTGCCAGAGTTTGCGATTTGCGGAAACAACCCGATACCGATGACAACCAGTAACGTTGTAGGTATCAGAGACAACGTGGATTGCTGATATTTACGTTCAATTACCGTGACAAGTATGGCCAATATCAGCAAAGCTACGCCAAGACCGATAAAGATTTCGCGCGAGCCAACCAGTGGAAACAAATAAAACCCGAGGAATAATGTTCCGATTACGCTGCCTACCGTGCTCACCGCATAGATGGATCCGGTGCTAGCACCGACATTGGACAAAGCCGAGGTTGACAGTTTGACCGCAAATGGGCCGACCATGCCGAGCATGATCAAGCTGGGTGAGAACAAAATCAGTGTACTGATGAAGCTCCCAAGGCGTAATCCTAGCGGATCGGTCGCCAGCAAAATCGGGCCTGTAAGCCAAGGAATGACGAGCGTCAGAAAACCTGAGGCGGCGATGATCACAGAAAGTCCGGATCGGGCGCGATCAGCCAGGATGCCTCCGACATAATATCCCAGCGCCAGTGCAATCAACGTTACGGCAATCAGAGAAGTCCACACATACAGACTGGCGCCATAAAACGGTGCAATCAAGCGGGTTCCGAGAAGTTCGATGACCATTACTGCGGCGCCGGTCAGGAAGACCGTGCAATGCAGCCAGATTTTTTCGAGGAATTTTGAAGAAGATTGATTCATCATGTCCCTTTAAGGATTAGCTTTATTTTTCTTGAAGTTGTTGACTATGAAGTGACCGCCGGAAATGACCAGGTCTGGATATTCCAGTAATTTGAATCTGAGAAATGGATTGCCACGCACAGCAATAATGTCGGCAGGGGCTCCCGGCGACAGTGTTCCCAGCAATGGTTTATCCAAATTTTTACCGGCTTCGGAGGTCGCGGCTTTAAAAACATTTAGTACATCTGGGAAATCGATCGAATCTCCACTGGTTAAATGCAGCATGAGACTCATTTCTTCACCATTGATGCCCCACGGTACATTGTCGTGGCCGATTTCAGAGCCATAAATGAACTTGGAGCGCGTATCGGGATTATGAGCAATCATGTGAGAAAGCTTATGCACGTTGGCATGAATACCAGTGCAAGCTGATAGGGTATCAATAGTAGTTACAAAAGTAACATGTTGAGCAACCGCTCGATGCAGCAAGTCATCGCGAATTTCTGCACAGGGAATGTGCGCCCACTCATCGACGCCGCCGTCGAGCGCCAGTTCTACCCCGGCATTTTCACCAACATGGGCGGCGACTCTGCGATTCAGTGAGTGTGCTTTCGCAACCACAGCCTTGATGATGTCAAGCGACAGCAGCGGCCACGGAGTAGCAGGCGGTGTGCCATGACCATGACTGGACATCCAAGGAGCTCCCGTTTCTCCTCCCGGTTCCAACGAAATTTTAATCAGGACTGATCCGCCCTCCACGAGATCTTTGACGACTTTTTGCGCTTCATCGACTGTGGATACGGCAATGCCGATAGTATCGTATGCATTAGCCGTGGAATGTGCGCCATGACCGAAAATGTTGAGTGGATAACCACCATGGGCTTGAATGATCGGACCAGCGCTGATCACACGCAATGAGCCGTTCCCTCCCATCGATTTACGTAAAGGCCCGCCAGTATCTCTGGCGGTGGTAATCCCGTGCTTCAATACGATTTCTGCAGGAATATTCTGGAATGTCAAATGCGCGTGGGATTCGATGAATCCCGGCAATATCGTTGCATCTCCGAGATCGATGGCTCGGCTGCATTGTTTGCTCAACTGAATCGCATCGCCTGTTTGAACCACTCGATTGTTTTTGATTAGAACGGCTGAATTGTCGAGCAAATTAAATCCATCAAAGACGCGGTCGGCCACCAGTACATAGCAAGATTGATTTTGTAAGTGGTTGTTAGCGTTATTTTGTGCTGAACCGGGGTGACTGATTCCGTACAGCAATATTAAAGCAATAATAGGTAAGAACAACCTGCCACGAGATAAGAGATTTTTATGATAGTTCATGGTTATCATTATATAAGTTTATGTATTTAAATGAATGATTGATAATTTGTAGGTGCCAAGGAGAAGAAGACTGAGAAGGGAAGGGTATTCAATGGTTGAAAATTTTGCTGTTCAATCGTCTTGCAGATTTTGACTGTTTATATTCTAAGTAAGAAAACAACCGCTGGTAATGTGACAAATTGTCGCAGCCGTGTCGGAATTAGTGCAGGAAAAAATTGAGAACTGATCAGTAAATGATTGTTAATTGGTCAGATCAGGAGATTGAAAGGTAGGAAGATAACCCTTATTCAGAGCGCACCTGCGACATTTTGCCGCATTGTAATTTGGCGGATTAAAAAATATGATTGGCGCCGAAATTAATTCTTTTTACTTAGGGAACATCTATTGATTGTTCAATCAGGGAAATTGAAAAGAATCGGTTTCGGGTTGCTTTTTGAGCATCACCTCAAAAAGCAACCTCTAGTGAGAAGCACAAAAATAATTCATTAAAAGTTAAAAGGGGTTTTCTTAACATGATTAACAAAAAATTTAAGCTTTCTACCCAAGCAGCGATTGCTGTTGCATTGCTGATGGGCGTCTCACAGAGTGCATTTTCGCATACTCGTCTGGAAACACCAACGGTTATGGAAGGGGTCAGAGTCACCAATAACGTCGTTATCGGCCATAGCTGCGGCGAAGGCAAGAATACCATTGCCAGTACTGTCGTTTTTCCGGATGGCGTCGATTCAATCGTTAAAGTAAATGGTGCTGCAACCACCGATACGGTCGATGCGTATGTATCGAATTATGGCAATCTGTTTCAAAAAATTCTCGACCACAGCGTATATGAATCCGAAAACGAGAAAAAAGACGCCAATGGTAATGTTGTAGGATTCTGGGTCAAAGACGGCAAAATGCCAGAAGGTTACACGGTTTATCTTCCATTCCGTGCAAGTGCCATGTTCATCGAACCAGCTTCTTGCGCGCGCAGTGTCAAAGTAGTTGTTGCTATCGCAGACATTTGTAAAATCACACCGATATCAGGGTTCGCAGATGGCGTTTTGGAAACATGGACGCCAGCCGTTGGCTCGAATTATGATGGTTTAGCATTTGGCGCCAACGACTCACCGGCCAGCTATACCGTCACTCGTGATACCACGAATAATCCTATGGATGCTTCATGCGGCGAAGGTTTAGATGTTGAAATCGTTCCATCGGCTGCGCAGCTGAATCGTGACATGCCAATCATAACCACCAAAGGCAAACAATACTGGCCAAAACCTTAAGCTATATCTGATTGATTAAGGTTTAGGCGGTATCTAAATTGAAGATAAGTGAGAACGGGAGCTCTCACTTCATCTTCAATTCTCTTTTTACCAACAAGGAGTAATTATGCGGATATTTAAGAAACCCGAAATGGGCTTGCCGATACTGATCATGATTTCTTCGTTCGCGGCTGCTGCGAGTAATGTCGTGGCAGATGAAACTGGCAATGCAAATTCCCGGCCTGCTTTCAACAGCCTGGAATCTTTGCAAATCAGCTGTTCCGCCAATGAGAATCAGGAATCAAACCGGGAGTTATCAGCCAGAATTTTGAACTTGGCTTCATCGAATAATCCTCTTGATCGTCTTGGCGCACTATCGCAACTCGCTGGCAAATCATCAGCCACTTCAGTCGATGCCAATGTCACGCAGAGAGTTCTGCAAGCAGCGTTGCGCGATCCCGATTCAAATGTCAGAGCGCAGGCGTTGTATGCACTTTCTCAGCAAAACTGCGCTGATGTGCCTTTGATACTTGAACAGGCGCTGCAGGACAGCGAGCTTTCAGTGCGCTTGATGGCAGTCGATAGCTTAACTGCGGATGAAAATGGCACAAGCCTGCTTGAACAAGCATTGAATGACGAAGAACAGGCTGTCAGAGAATTGGCTGCTTTCAAGCTGGAGTCGTTATCAAAATAATGTCAATACGCTAATCAATCAATAATTCTCAATAATCATCAGTTTTTTTATTGAGGATCTTTTGTTTGTTCACGATGGGCATCACAACCTTATGAATAAGGAGCATAGATATGAAATTTTCAGGATTAAAAAATTCAGTGATCACAGTGCTGGGTGGGTTAATGATCAGTCAGGCGGGCGTCGCGCTGGCTCATAACCAAGGTGGCAGCTTCACCACAGGTCTGGCTGCTGGTGTTGATTTTTATCAGGTCTCCTGCTTTGATGATGGGACTGGCGTGCCTTCCTATGTCGAAGCACAAGTCAAGGACATGACAGCAAACACATCCAAAGTCAGCATTGTTTTGCAAAAAGGCACCACGCCATGCACCACCAACAAATGCGCTCAGTCCAGTACCGATACTACCGATACCGATGCCGCGTATAGTCCACTGGTAAGAGTAACGCAAGGTACGGGTGTATATAATCTGTTCGTTTCACATAGCGCTGCGGGGACTGATAGTTATGACGTTCAAGTTCACTGCAAAACCGCAAGCAATGCGCATACTGGAACGACCGTTTCATCCAAGCAACAACAATAATGGTGGTAGCGTAATAGCGGGATTAATAACCCACCAGATAAATGCCCAATGAGCAAAGCTCATTGGGCATTTTCATTGACAAGATAAAAAACTTACTGAGGTATTGCTGCCATGCTTATTGGGCGATTTTGATAACGGGTCATTCCCAATAAACCCAATCCTATCAATAGCAGCATATAGGTATGGGGTTCTGGAACAGCCGTTACCAAAGCAGTCTGCATGCTGTCGAAATAAATGCCGTCGTCAGGCGCAGAACCTTGAAAAGTAACTGAAGTGAATTCCGTGGTATCGATCAAACCCACAAATGCCTGATTATCTGGCATACCGGTGAAGCTGGTAAAAAGCGTAGCCGAATTGCCATTGGATAGCGTGGCGCTGAAATCCGTTGCGCCACGAGTACCAAGATCGCCTACGTTGATTGCAAATGCGGTGATCGGTGATGAGAATGTAAAAGTAATGCTGTCAGGGGTTGAAAAATACACACCGAACGAACCATCCGTCGGCATCACCGACGAGGTGCCAAAAAAACTGCTGCACCATTCTGAACCATCGCAGGATACTTCAACGGTAGGAAATACAAGCGGCGATAAATTATCGGCAGGAGGCTCTTCAAAACTTTCAAAAGTAGTCGTTGCGCCACCTAGGGCTGAGGTAAACGATGCCTGATCGAGATACGTCGTGGCGGCGAAAGCGCTGGCAGTCGTGCAGGTGAAAGAAATTGCACAAGCATAGGATATGAATTGATTAGTCATTGTTCTTTCTCCATTTAAAATGAATTGTAGAGTGACTTAGGAAAGAAAGTGAGAGTGCGATCAGGCTAGGTGAACAAAATATAAAAGCAGTTACAGGCTGACTGTAAACGGGCATTTAAATCTGATTTCACATGGCATGACCGGACTCAATCGTTAGTTAGCGTTTTTTTTAGGGTGCTGGCCAAACCTGAGTGCCATTGAAAATAATCGGCATGTCACGATCGACTTGGGCAGCCGATGGTTCTACATAGACATATAAGCCGTCTCCACAGTTTTCAGGTAAGGGATTAATTGCCAAATCACGCTCAATCGAAAGGTATGCCGGGGAGTTATAGGCATGAGAGTCTTTTAATCCATCATATTTAGAGCCGACAGCGGGCGTCCATAAATTCACGGCTGTTTCATCGCTAATACCACTGAGTGGCGTGATTTTGCACACGTCTGCAATGGCGATAGCAAATCGCACTTTTTTGGCGCATGAGCTAGGTTCAATGTTCGCTGGGTTAATAATGAAGGGGACATAAGCATCAAGGTCAGCCGCTACACCTGGTCCGCCACCCGACCAGAATCCGACTACGTTGGAGTCAACAGTTTTTTCACCCTGTTCACTGAATACTGAGCGGTTCTGTAGCAATCTAATTTTATTGCCCCAATTAATGAATGAACTTATATCACCACTAAATCCATCCTTTCCTCCTTCGTCGGCAGCATTCGTCATGATGGTGGAGTCAATACCGTCGGGAATCACCACGCTGGTGCCGATCACAGGAAATTCTTTGCAACCATGGCCGATGTCGATATTGTTGGTAACTTTCTTTCCATCGCTGATTGTTGGCATTTCTAGAACGGTGTGGGCCTGCACGTGCTGAAATGCGGTCATCAGGATTACCATACTGAGAGACATTTTTATTGATTTACTTATGAACATTACAATCCTCCGATTATTATTGAGATGTAAAACTTGAATGCAGAAAAAGAAAGAAGAAAGAAAAGCTGATAAAACTTCAAAATGAATGCAGGCGTATTGTCATTAATAGTTCCGTGAATGGCAATGCGGCAAAATGCCGCACTTTTGTGCGCTGAATGGGTTATTGAATCGCTCGCGCTTTAATAAATAAGCTCTGAAGTAATTCAAGAAATGAAGTGCGATGTGGTGCGACAATTTGTCGCATTGATATTTCTTAATTGAAAAACGATAATCTAAAGGCAAAGTATGGAAGAAAAGCTTTTGCTTGCAATAGTAATTTCAAACGTAACGATAAGCTCTAAAACAAACTATTTCTTCAAGATGATAAACACTAATACAAAAGAAATGGAAAAATCATTGGTACGTTTCATACAGAATTCTATGCAAAAACAATCAACAAATTCATTAAGTAATATTAAGAGTAGAAAATGTATACAAAACAACGACTGAATTTTTTTGCAATTTCCATGGTTGGCATGGCGGCATCAACCATAGCATTTAGCGCGTTTGCGCATACGACACTTGAAGTTCCTGTGGTTACTGAGGATATAAGAACTTCCAATAACATCATCATTGGGCATGGTTGCGGAGAGCGCAACGTGATTGGCACCAGTGTGGTATTTCCAGATGGCGTGGATTCAACGGTTACCGTCAATGGTCAGCCGCATACGGGTACTCTGGCCGATTTCGTCGAGTGGGGAAATTCGATCCAAAAAAACTATAGCCGGGCTATTTTTAGCTTCGAAGATGAAAAAGCTGACGCTAACGGGAATGTTTCAGGTTTTTGGGCTGGTGGTGGCAATTCCCTGCCGCATCATTTGAATGGCTATATACCTTTTAGAGTGGGTGCAGTTAAATTCGTGGCTGATTCCTGCGCCGCGAGCGTCAAATTTCATGTTTCGATCGTCGATATTTGCGAGATTACGCCGATTTCTGGCTTTAACGATGATACCGTTAACAAATGGACTCTCGCAGGACTAGGGACGCCTTATGATCGCACTGAAGATGGCGCAGCTTCTTTGACTATTACGCGCACTAGCGCTTTGCCTGAAAGCTGTGGCGGAACCGGAACTGTTGTCGAAGTGAAGCCATCCGCTGCCCAACTCAATCGTGATATGCCTATCAAGTTTGAAGGCAGTCAAGTTTGGCCGCAGTAAGGTAGACATTAAATTTACTGTTACGAGACCTCGCTCTTTCTCCTTCCTTACTACTAGAGCGAGGTTGTTTTAAAACCAAATTTTGGAATGTTAAATCATGAAAAAAATAATGCAGCAATTAGTATTAGCGGCTCTCTCAATGGTTACATTGAGCTACGGTACCATGGCAAGCGCACATGAAGTAACTTTGGTAACAATGGATGCGGATGGTACTGTTCCTGGTTTTACCGGTTATGCTGTAATAGGATGTTACGATGATGGAAATGGCCCGCCAGATCATTTTGTTGTGCAAATTAAAGACCATTCGCCGCCACAAGATAATTTATTATTAAGCGCGCAAATTATTGGCAAAAAGAATGCTGCTAATACCACGGATCCTATTTCAGGCGATAATGAATCCAGTCCTGAAATCGAAATATCTGAAGGAGCGGGGCCCTATCTTGTGCTGGTTAACAAAAGCGGACCTGGGGAACGTGTATTCACCTTGACTTATCATTGCCATACTGCCAACCACGTTCATACGGGTACAGATGAACCAAATGTGCTTCAATTCCAATAATCGATGGGTATGACTTGATGATTGATAGATTTTTTTATTGATCAATGCGAGAGCGATATGATAAAAAAAATACTTCTTTTTTTTCTGGCGATAAATCTCGGATTTTTAACGGCCACAGTTTATGCTGAACATCTGGATCATGCTTCCGCTTCATGTCAGTTGACTACGTTAGATGGCAAGCCCACATATGATTTACAGGAACTGAAAGGAAAGGTGGTTTACATGGATTTTTGGGCATCTTGGTGTCCACCCTGTGTCAAATCATTTCCGTTTTTGAATGAACTCGAACAAGATCTCAAAGACCAAGGCTTGCATGTGGTTGGTGTGAATCTGGATGAAAAGCTAGCCGACGCTCAGGCGTTTCTTGCAACTCATCCGGTAGATTTTTCGATCGTTGCCGATAGCAGCAAGCAATGCGCCAAAACCTTTGAATTGATGGCCATGCCCACCTCCTATCTGATCGATAAAAAAGGCAATGTCCGTCATATTCATCAAGGATTCCGACCCGATGAAACTCAGCAATTACGGGCTTTGATTACGCAATTACTGATGGAGTAGCGACATCGCATTGCTTGCGATATCGATTTGTAATGTCGAGTCGTTCAATTTTCCTCGCAAAAAAGTGCTTCAATAAGATTTTGTTGACCGGATCGCTTTTTCTCACCTTGACGGGGTGCGTAAGCATTGCACCATGGGAGCGTGGCAATCTAGCGAAACCCCAGATGGAATTGGATCCTTATCCATTACAAAGTGAAATTCAATCACATAATTACAGCAGCCGCGAAGCTGCGCCCAGCCATAAATCCTCATCCGGTGGCGGGGGTTGTGGCTGCTATTAGATTTCACCTTTCGCCTGAGCAGCTCTGAGGTAAATTCATTTGCATCAAAATCACAAGCTTCAGCGCCACCGTAATTGCCGGCAGTTGTCTAATCTGCCCGCCGAGCCAGCGGTATCCTCAAAAAATTCGCTTCATGCTTTGACTTCCGCCGCTTTGATGTTGCCAGGCTTGCTGTTTTCGCCGAGCCATGCTGGCGCAAAGGAACGCATCAATTTCCAGTATAGCCGCTATCAGGAAGGCGAACGCAATCTGTACGGTGCGCCGCATAGCCTGAAGCCCATCACTGCGGATGTATTGCATGGGAGTGGCTTGTTTTCTCTGACCGACCGAACCACATTTTCGTTCAGTTATACCCAGGATACCTGGTCTGGCGCAACGCCGGTTACCTCGACGCCATTGGCAACTACTGGCGGCAATCGTCCCTATTTCAATAACGGAGTGGTCGTTGGCGCTTCTCCACTGCTGCAAACCGATGTCCTTCTGAATCGCGATTTGACGCCCATCGGAAGAGACCCGCTCACGAAGCAAGTGACGGGAGAAACCGATCCCCGTTCAGTGCTGGTCATGGTGTCGGCGTCACCGGAAACGCGCCGTCAGGCCACGTTTGGGTTAGGCCACGAATGGAACGAAGCTGCCATCAATGTTTCTGGTGGTTTTTCACGTGAGCGTGATTACAAATCCAGTTTTGGCAATATCGGCGGTCGGCTTGATTTCAATCAGAAATTGACCACGGTCAAATTCAATGGTGGCTATACCTTCAGTGAAATTGGCGCAATTCTCGATCACGATTCGGCGCCGTATATCAATAAGGACGCCTATGCTCAGCAGATCGTCAGACGCAAAGGTTCACAAATTTTGCGGGATGAACGACAGGACTGGGTTGCCAATGTCGGATTGACGCAAGTATTAACCAAGAATGCCTACATCGATGCCAGCATCGGCTATACGCACAGCAGTGGTTTTCTGGAAAATCCCTATAAGGCGATGTCATTCATTTTTGTCGACCCGGCCGAGCTGAGCAATGGACAATCCACACCGCTCAATGGAAAAGTACGCGCCTTCATCGAACAGCGGCCGGGTGCCCGTAATCAGGTTGCGCTCAATGCGAAGTACGTGCATTACATCAGTCCGTTCAATGCGGCCATGCATCTGGGTTACCGCCTATCGATCGACGATTGGGGTGTCAATACCCATACTTTCGATGCCAGTTGGGTGCAACCGCTCGGAAGTGGCTGGACATTGACTCCCCGGATTCGCTATTACTCTCAGGATTCGGCGAGTTTTTACAGGCCTTACCTATTTACACAGCAGACTTACCAACAACAGCAAATTGATAGTTTGGGGCGAGAAATTTTTTTCAATCCAACGAATCCGGATGCCTTGTATTTCCGAAGTGGCGTGTTTGGTTATGTCGATCAGGATGGCAATACGATCGACGATGCCGTGGCTCAAACCTTGCAACCCAAATATGTGCCGTATCAATTGCCGAAAAATTTTTCCAGCGATCATCGCCTGGCAGGTTTCGGAGCCTTGAGCGGTGGCGTGGTATTAAGCAAATTGCTAACGAAGGGAGTTGCGCTCGAAGCCGGCTTTGAATACTACACACGCGCCGGATCGATGCAGATCGGCGGGAGTGGCAGTAACAGTTTTGCCGATTTTGATTACTATGTTGCGAATGCGGCGGTCAGATTCGATATCGAACCTGTCTCATCCATGCCGGTGGGTGGGCAAGGGGGATCATTAGGATCACACAAGCATGCTGCATCGCATCATCGTCACACCCTGCCGCCGGCCGGAATCATGTTTGGCCATATGCTCGATAAAGCCGGGGATTTCATGGCAGGCTACCGGTTTATGTATAACTGGACCGGTGGAAACATGCGGCACGGAACGCATGGCGCGGGTGATCAGGCGATCATTGACCAGGGCTGTGGTGGACAGGATTGCCAGTTCACGCCCGCCAACATGGACATGCGCATGCACATGCTCGATCTGATGTATGCACCGACGCGTTGGCTGAATGTGATGCTGATGCCGACATTCATGGATATGGACATGAATCTGCGGGAATTATCTGGCGTGAAAACTGCGGTGAAACCAGAGCATGCCAGCCATGCCGGCATGGTACAAGAAACCGGCGCATTGGGTGACACGTATTTTTCATCGCTGGTTAAATTGCTCGATATGCCGGGACACCGCATCCATGTCAATCTTGGCATGAGCGCACCGACGGGTAAAATCGATATCGAAATGCGTCGCTCCCATACCGCAGATGGTGGATTGATGCACTTCGGCATGCAATTGGGCAGCGGCACCTGGGATTTCATGCCAAGCCTGACGTATGTCGGCGAGAAAAGCCGCTGGTCGTGGGGTGCACAGTTCAGTGGCATCAAGCGCCTGGAAGAAAAGAACAAATCGGGATATCGACTTGGCGATATGGTACAGGCGACCGCTTGGAGCGGTTTCGATCTGACGCATTGGCTGACCGCTACCTTGCGCGGCGCCTATACCTGGCAGGATAGAATCCATCGCGACTTTGATGACTATAACGCGCGCATTGGCCCGATGGATTTTCCGCGCAATTATGGCGGACAGTTCTGGGACATGGGATTCGGCGTCAACGCCAGAATTCCAGTGGGACGCTTTGCCGGCAACCGCTTCGGCGTGGAATGGTTACAACCGATCAGCAATGATTTCAATGGGTTCCAGTTGAACCGCAAGGGATCACTGGCCGCGACTTGGAGTTATCACTTTTGATTGCACCTTATTTTTAATTGTTACAGTGAATTTAATACTTAACTTGCTAGCGAGTGCCAGTTTTTTATATACAGAGGTTTTACTCATGTGCATTTAGGTTTTTTAAGCTTGCAGCGCCACATGTGTGCGGCATTATGTCACATTCTCTTATCACTATATTTTGTTACGATCGATATGCTATGAATCTATTTGAGATAGTTAAATTACATAGCTTTCAGAAATTTTATTTTTAGGATAGGAGTTTTAGTATGGCAATTATTTATGGTGACAATAATAATAATACTTTGAAAGGTACTATAGGAAACGACGTCATTTATGGCCTGGGAGGAAATGACTGGCTTGCAAGTATTAATTCGGGTAATGACCAATTGGTAGGCGGAGCAGGTAACGATAACTATCAAGTTGATAGTAGTTTAGATGTAATCAGTGAAAATGCAAATGAAGGAGTGGAATGGGTTTTTAGTAGATCAGACACTTATGTTTTACCAAGTAATGTTGAAAATATAAAATTGGAAGTTCATGCTTTGCATGGAATAGGAAACAATCTCAATAATTCTATGGAGGGTTCTCAAGAAACTAATATTTTAAGAGGAAAAGGGGGAAATGATGGTATTTGGGGATTTGGTGGAAATGACCAGATTTATGGGGAAATTGGCAATGATAGATTGTATGGTGGACTTGGAAAGGACCATTTATATGGAGGTAGTGGAGCCGATAAATTTAGTTATGAATACAATGTGATATTAGGAAATATTCTTATTGAAAGCCCGGTTGGAGCAGGTAGAGATGTAATTCATGATTTTAGTCATTACGAAGAAGACAAAATAAATCTTTCATCTATTGATGCAGATTTAACTTTACCCGGGGATCAAGCATTTACACAAGGTTCATATGTAGATGGAATCCTAACAGCTGATGTGATTGGGGGTGACGATATTCAAATTGAATTAACGGGCGCGCCTTATCTAGATTTAGATTACGACATTATTTTGTAATAAAGCTCTATAACAAATATTTTATCAAATCCTCTTTATCAAAGAGCATCTCTCAATAGTCTTATTCTTGTTTTATAAACATAGCGCAAGAAATTCGGAGATGCTCGGATCGTTCTTCTCAATTTTTTATTACCCTGATCAGGAATTTTCGAATCGCGATCAGTTTGCTTACCATAATTAAGATTTTTAGTTTTTAGCTTTCTGCCAGATACTTTGATTAAATCCTGCCAGTGATTGATTTAATGGCATAATGGCAAGCGCATCCTACACACCGGTATCTTTCGATAATCCTCAGCGGCATCAACGTAACGAGCTGACATGGCTCACTTAAATTACTACCACTTTGACTTCAACGCGATGGGATCGCCGTGTTCCATCCAACTTTATGCCATAAATTCCAGAATCGGACGGCGTGTAGCTCAGGTGGTAATGGATGATGTACATCGCCTGGAGGCGCGCTATTCCCGTTACCGGCAGGATAGCTTTCTGTCGAAAATCAATCGTGTGGCTGATCGCGGCGGAGCCATCGCCGTGGATGACGAAACTTCCGGATTGCTTGACTACGCGGCGACGTGTCATGAGCAGAGCGATGGATTGTTCGATATCACTTCAGGAATCCTGCGCCGGGCATGGAATTTCAAGTCGGGTGTGATTCCAGATCAGGCGACGATTCAGGTACTGCTGGAAAAAATTGGCTGGCACAGACTGCATTGGCGGCGGCCGAAATTGTCATTTCCGGTTGCGGGTATGGAGATTGATTTTGGCGGCGTGGTCAAGGAATATGCCGTCGACCGGGCCGCGTCGCTGTGCTGGGAGGCAGGCATTCATCATGGTATTGTCAATCTGGGCGGGGATATCAAGGTTATTGGTCCGCATGAGGATGGCAGCCCTTGGCGGGTAGCGGTGCGACACCCGCGCCAACCCGACGGGGTCGTGAAAATGGTATTGCTTCACTCAGGTGCATTGGCCAGCAGTGGCGACTACGAGCGTTGCATTACGCTCAATGGTGTGCGATACGGCCATGTGCTCAACCCTAGAACGGGCTGGCCAGTCAATTACATGGCAGCGGTGAGCGTGATCGGTGAATTCTGTGTCGTTGCTGGTAGCGCCTCCACGATTGGAATGCTCAAGGAAAAACAGGGTGCAGCGTGGCTCGATTCGCTGGGTTTACCGCATCTGTGGGTCAATGTGGATGGGGAAATCGGGGGATCACTGAGTCGTGATCAAAATATTTGAGTGATGCACCAGCCAAGGAAATTGGATCGGTGCTTAATGGGCTAGCAGGGCTGTAAGAATTTTATTTTTAAGCGTCTTGATAATTTTCATTTCTTCAGAAGAAATTCCTTCCGGCGCTGGCTGGGCCCGATCGAGATAATAAATTCCGATGGGCTTGTCATTCACGACTAGCGGGAGAATGATGAAGCTGCGGGTGTGCGTAAAAAGGGTGCGATGCCATTCCGGCAGCATATGTTGTACTTTGTCATCACGCGAATCAGCAATCGACAGGTCGACATTTTTTTTGATGGATAAACTGAAAATGTCGGGTGAAGATTCGGAAAAAATGAATTGCCGTTGATGTTCTTCACTGTAATTACCCAATGAAAAGCGTGCGCGGTATTGGCTGTTCGCAGCATCTTTCAGGCAGAAGGTTCCGAAACTGAATCCCAGGCTGCTGTGCAGGGTTTTAAGCACCAACACGATCAATTCATTGATCTTGTATTGTTTGCCGGCAGTCATGGTCGCGACAGTATTCACGCCGGAAGTCAGTTGATCGAGTGCATTGTGTGGTTTTCCGCTGGCATGGCGTTGCACTCCGAATAATGACTCGTCCGCCGAATCATCGAAACTGGATGATTTTGGCCCTTTGGCGGATGAAGGCGCTGCAGGTACTTGTAAATTGATCTGATTGTTGAAAGCGTTGGCTTCTTCAGTGATTTTTGCGATCAATTCTGTATATTTTGTTTCATCAATGTTCAAGGCAGTGCCAAAGCGCTGAAGAATGAACTCTTCCAGCGCGAATTCTTCCGATTCCTCAGGATGACAAATCAATTGTGCGGAGATCTCACTGAATTCGGTGACTTGCCGCATCCATTCTTGCCGGTTTTTCGGAGGTGCCAATCGTTTGGCAGTTATCAATTTCATCGCACTGATGATGAATTCCGGAATATGCCAAGCTTGCAGTGCCATTTCGGTCAGATCATCGAAGCTGCAGCCAATGACTTTTAACGTGGCTTGAGTTTGAGTGTGCGTATGCTGTTTGACGAGATCCATTACTTCCTTATAAAGGCTCGGTTCAAATGCAGCTACCAACAACCGGCCCATATTCTTGAATAGGGCTGCGATGGCTACTTCTTCGGCATTCGGAAAAGCACTGCGCTTGGCCATTTGCCGAGCTGCAAGACTGGCTGTCAAAGCGAATTTCAACTCTTTTTTGACATAGAGAGTCTGTTTTCCGGGCATGCCATCGACCACGATCATGGCCAATGCGCACGATTTAATGGTATCAAGTCCCAGCAATTGAATGGCTCTGGAAATTGTAGTCACGATTTGATTCGACGCGCCCCGGAATGTGACCGAATTTGCTAGCCGTAAAATTTTCTGGGTCAAGGCCACATCGGCCAATATCAAGCTAGTCAGTTGCTCGGCGGAATCCTCATCGGCGGAAGAAAGCTGCACGATATTTGATATCGATGCACCCAAGGTGGGCAGATCCGGATTGGTGCCAATCATCGCAATGAGTCTATCCTTGGCGGATGGACTGTCTATATCGGCAGATGAAGTCATGTCATCTCGTAAATTAACTTGAGTATTCATAAGCGCTTTTTTTAGAGGGTTATCACAAAAATTCTACATCCCAGCTTGTAATCGATCGATTGACAACATGTATCGGCAGAGAGAGGTATTTCTTCAATGATCACGCAATTTGACGATCAAGACAGACTGGAAATATATTCCATGCTCTACGTAGGGTATTCATTTTTATAAAAAATAGGTTGTTAGCGACAAAAAACACTTGCTTTTTTAATTTTTGGTTACATTTTTAAATTCCAAACTCTTTTTTTTAGTGCTATCCTTAAAAAGGATAAGCGTTCTTTGCTTATTCATAACTATAATAAAACTTGTATGCCGTCATTCAGGCAAGTTAATGAAGAATAAAGGTTATCTTGCTGAAAGTATTTTTTCAAAAATTAAGCTTTATTTGAGATAAAAATGCTGACGATTTTTACGAGTTAAGCTAACGGGGTGTTCAGGTGACATTTTCGGATGTCAATAAACATTAGATATTGTTAATAAGGAGTTTTATTAATGAAATATTCAATTTTAGCTGCTGCAATACTGGCCATTATGCTGACCGCATGTAATAAAGGTGAAGGAAAGCCTGGCCAATATCCGCCAAGCCTCTACAAAGAAAGAGAGGGGCAATTGTCTGATAGCGAGCTTGAAAAAAATAAACAAGAAGCAGCAGGTCAAACAAATCAATAATTCCATCTTCCATAATAAATTCTCGTTTTTAAGGGAAAAAATCATCATGCAAGATTGCATATCTCTGCTCAGCAGTATGATTGATTATTAACATGAGTCAGACATATGATAAAAGCTTATTACTCTACGGCCCTCTTTAGGGCCGTATTTTTTGGAATACCCAGGTATGTGCCACCAATAGTTTCCAATAGTGTTAACTGACGCCACATTAAATGACAGCAACGCTGTTCCCTCATTCTGATTGCATCTAATTGTCTGTTTATCGAATTAACGCCGCCAGCAAATTCGCTGATCGGTTTGATGATTCTCTTGAATCACTCTATTTTTCACCCTACGCATTGGAGTAATTGATCGTCTGCTGGTATACTGCCGACACTTTTATTAAGTTCCATGGCGGGCCTCCCCGCATTGCAAGATGGTGAATCTGGTCAGGTCCGGAAGGAAGCAGCCACAGCCGTTTATTGCGAGTGCCGGGGGTTTGGCTCGCCACCCACCTGATAGCATCATTAATAAAAATTGATTTGATAAATCTTTCCTGAATTATCTTTTCTAACTCATTTCAAAACCGTGTCGCAAACACAAGTTCTTGCACGTAAGTGGCGTCCCAAAAATTTCTCAGAATTGACTGGGCAGGAACATGTGGTCAGAGCGCTGGGTAACGCGCTCGAACAAAACAGATTGCATCATGCTTATTTGTTTACCGGCACGCGCGGCGTAGGCAAGACAACCATTGCGAGAATTCTAGCCAAATCGCTGAATTGTGAAAGCGGGATTACCTCAACGCCATGCGGTGCATGTCAAGCCTGTAGGCAGATTGATTCCGGCAATTTCATTGATTTGATCGAACTGGATGCGGCATCGAACACTCAGGTGGACAACATGCGCGAGCTGCTTGAGAATGCCTTGTATGCCCCGACTTGTGCACGCTTCAAGATTTACATCATAGATGAAGTGCATATGCTCTCCAAATCTGCTTTCAATGCCATGCTGAAAACTCTGGAAGAGCCGCCGGAACATGTCAAATTCATATTGGCCACCACAGATCCGCAAAAGATTCCTGTTACTGTTCTGTCGCGATGCCTGCAATTCAATTTAAAGCAGATTCCGCCGGCACAAATTGCGCATCATCTTCAACAGGTAATGTTGAAGGAAAACATTCCCAATGACACTGCCTCGATCCAGCTCATCGCGCGTGCTGCGCAGGGCAGCATGAGAGATGCATTGAGCCTGCTGGATCAGGCGATTGCTTTCGGTGAAGGGAAGGTTGAGGAAGCTGGCGTGAGAGATATGATGGGCATTATCGATCAAGGCTATTTGTTCGATGTGCTCGAGGCGCTGACAAAAAGAGATGGATTGACACTGCTGTCATTGGCGCAGGAAATGGAGGCGCAATGTTTGTCCTTCGATCCCGTTCTGCAGGAGTTGGCTGCTGTGCTACATCAAATTGCGCTGGCGCAGACTGTGCCTCAGGCAATCAGCGAAGATATTCCTGATTCTGCGCGACTGTTCGCATTGGCGCAGAGTTTCCCGGCTGAGGATGTGCAGTTGTTTTATCAGATTGCATTGCATGGACGCAGCGATCTTTCGTTGGCGCCGGATGAATACGCAGGCTTCACGATGACTTTGCTGCGTATGCTGGCTTTCATGCCCGATGATCTTGAGGAGCGTCCGCAGGTTGCGTCAGGCGTGACATCCAAGGCCCGGCCGCCCAATCTGCCCGCAGAGCGCCATTCTCACTCAATCATCGATCAACTGCCGTCAGATTCAGTCAGCCAGAAATCCAATTCAGACTGGCCGCAACTGGTTCAGCAGCTAAAATTGACTGGGATGGCCAAAATGCTGGCGCAATACAGTGAAGCCAAGTCGATTTCAGCTAACCAGATCGAATTATGCATACCGGATGTGCACAAGCATCTGCTGGAAAAGAGATATCAGGATAAAATCCAGACAGCATTGGAGGCTTATTTTGATAAACCCATTGCAGTGGTTTTTTCGATTGGCAGCATTACCGGCATGACCCCGGCTGCATTGAAGCAACGTGAAGAAACGGAAAAACAAGCTCAAGCCATTGCAACGATTGAGAAAGATCCTATTGTGCAGGAATTGATCGAACAATTTGATGCGAAATTGATTGTCTCTTCAATTAAACCGATTCAAAAATAAATGGAGGAAATGAAGTGAGAGGAAATATAGGTAACATGATGAAACAGGCGCAGATGGTGCAGGAAAATATGCGGCAGATGCAAGAAAAGCTTAGCACGATTGAAGTTGAAGGCCAGGCTGGTGCGGGCATGGTAAAAGTTGTGATGACATGCCGGCACGATGTCAAACGTGTCAGCATTGATCAAAGTCTGGTATCGGACGACAAGGAAATGCTTGAAGATCTGGTCGCCGCAGCCTTTAATGATGCCGTTCGACGTGTTGAAACCACCACTCAGGAGAAAATGGCGGAGTTGACCAGTGGATTGGGATTGCCGGCTGGGTTCAAATTGCCCTTCTAATGAACACCTTAAATTGGTGCTTCAACCGTAAATACCGAAACTGATAATTGGCATCCGTTCTTAAAGCAAGCGATAAGGTTCAGTATGAGCAGCGATCGGTTCAATGGTTTCCGAACCCATCGCTGTTTATTATCAATTTATAAACGATCAAAGAATTACATAGGTGTTCGCCGAGTAACCCCGTTTCGTTATTTCTGCATTTCTTGCTTGATGCGCCACGCAGGTAATACACCTTCGAAAATTCTTATTGAATCCATAGTGCCCAGGAAGAATGCTGCATCTTCAGGCGGAGAGATGATGCGGTGTTTGGATCCGATCGACAAAGGTTCGATGTTGACGCAAACGGGGCCGGGAACCGGAACGGCTGATTTTCCGGACAATATTCCATTGATGAAGATTCTCAGGGTAGTGCCATCATAACTGGCGGCAACATGAGTCCAAGTATCGATGGGCACTGGTTGGGTGCTGTCCAATTTGAAATAATACATATCATTGGCGCAACCGCCATAAAACCCACCAACTCTTACGCGTCGCGTGTTCTGGCGGATATTCATCCAGAATGCCCCGGCTTTTTCCATGACTTCTTCCCGGTCCCATTTATTGGGTCTGAATTTGACCCAGGCCATCAACGTATAACGATGCAAGTCAAAAATTGGATTGTCCGGCACAAGCACATGATTATCAACACCGTTCAATTTAAGCCCTCTACCAGAAAATCCAGTGCCGAAGTGATACGTACCGCTGCCCAGGATGGTACCGTCCATTTCGTTTCCGCTGGAATCCACAACCACTTTTCCGCTGTCTGTCGTGAATTTATATTCGAGAATCAATGATTCGGCCGCATGCGCCGTCAGTGACATGAACACAATAGTAAATGCAAGAAGTTTTCGTAACATGATGGTGTCCTGTGAGAAAAACGCCCGGAATCGGCTGCAGATGGAATGATTACTGAGCAGTGCGGGCGATTAAAATTAAAAAAGTAACTTTTGAGTAGTGACCTCGGGTACTAACATCGATAGTACTCGACACTACTCATTATCGTCATTCAATCAACGATCAAGCGTTGGATGAATCGGAAATAACTATGCTAATTAAATCGTTGAGTCAACTGTGCAATAGCATAACACTTGCATGAAGCTTTAATTAAACCTGGAAGCACGATACTTTGATTACCCTGCGACAGCTAAATCGGTACAATATCGGCAATTCATTACCGCTTCGAACATGTCGACTTTATCTTTGCATCCTACGCAATTACGCCACACAATTGATCCCGAATCCCTCGGATTTTCGAATACCTCAGAATTATTGCAGCAACCAGTAACTTGGATCGGACAAGAACGCGCGGAAGTGGCAGCACGCTTTGGACTGACTATGATGCATCCGGATTACCATTTGTTCGTATTAGGAGAAGTGGGTTCTGGCCGCTCGTCATTGTTGCATCACGCTATGACGGCAGCGGCTACTGAACGGCCGGTTCCCCCCGATGTGTGTTTTTTGCACAATTTTGCTGCGCCTGAGCATCCGTGGGCGTTGCAGGTACCGGCGGGACAAGGTCGGTGGTTGAGGCAATCCTTATCGCAACTGGTCAAATCCCTCCCGGATGACATTGCGTGCTGCTTGAATGGTCAGGATTTTAAACTCAAGCGCGATCGCATCGAGAAAAAATTCAAGATTGAAGCCGGTAAAGCCTACACAAGATTGTTAAAGATTGCAGAATCGCTGCATTTCGCGCTGCACCGTGAAAATGAGCAGATCGTGTTTACGCTCCTTGATGAAAAGGGTGAGATCGTTACCGAAGAAAATATGCTGAAACTTCCCAAGACCCGGCGTCTTAAGGAAGAGCGCGCGGAACAGCATTTGCACGATGCAATTATCGAATATTTTGAAAGCCTGAAACAGATCGACACGGAGAAGAATAGCGCCGAAACAGCACTGCAACGCCGCAGCGTGCAACCCCAGCTGAATGCTGCACTGAAGAAGATCCAGCAAGGGTTGCCTAAGTCATTCAGGAATAATTTGCGGTTGAGCAAATTTTTTGATGATATTGAAGCCGATTTTCTCGACAATCTAGCTGTGTTCGATGTCAGTGCCAACGAGGATGGCAAGCATCGATTGGAACTGGATCACATTCTGGCGCGCTACCAGGTAAATCTGGTGGTCGATAACGCTGAATTGCAGGGAGCGCCGGTCATCATCGAAGAATATCCGTCGATGAGCGCACTGTTCGGCAGCGTCGATTATCAATACGAAAACGGAAAGCTCAAAACTGATTTCATGCGCATACGGGCCGGTAGTTTGCTCAAGGCACATGGTGGTTTCTTGATGCTGCATCTGGATGACGTGCTGACCGACCAATTACTGTGGGAAAAATTGCATCGATTTTTACGCAGCAAAAGGATCCAGATCGAAGAATCTGGTTCAACATTGACCTCACCCGCTCCAATAGCGATTGAACCAGAAGCCATTGAAGTATCAGTAAAAATAATTCTGATTGGCTCACGTGAAGCCTATTACGACCTCCAGGAAATTGATCCCGAATTCATGCGGCGGTTCCGCGTCAAGGTTGATTTCGCCAAAAGCTTCATGGCCAGCGCGGTCACATATCATGCATCTGCGGTGTTTGTCGCACACCTGTGCCATACCTCTCAACTTCCCCATTTTTCTTCTCAGGCCGTCGCCCGCTTGTTGGAAGACTCGCATCGAGAAATCGAGGATCAGCAGCGCCAAAGTGCAATTTTCGGGCGAACCGAAATGCTGGTGCTGGAGAGTGCTGCGGTGTGCGCTGCACGTCGTGGCCGGGTGGTAGAGGTAAAAGATATCGAAGCAGCCTTGCAAGCACGAATGTTGCGTCATAACTATCCCGACGTCAGTCTGCAAGAAGCGATTGTCGAGGAGGAAATCGCGATTGCTGTAGAAGGTGGAAGGATAGGGCAGATCAATGCGCTGACGCAGATCGACCTCGGGGATCATTGTTTTGGAACACCGGTGCGTGTGACTGCACGAACTTTTGCCGGAGAAGACGGTTTGCTGAATATTGCGCGTGAAGTGGATATGACAGGCCCATTGCATGATAAAGGTGTATTGATATTACAGCATTATTTATCCGGCTTGTTTGCTCATCTGACGCCGCTGGCGTTCAGCGCCTCGATCGTTTTCGAACAGGAATATAGCGGAATCGAAGGCGATTCAGCTTCCTGTGCCGAGTTTTATGCGCTGATGTCGTCATTGGCGGAATTGCCGTTGCATCAAAATATCGCAGTAACGGGAGCTTTAAATCAATTTGGCGATGTGCTTCCGATTGGCGGTATCAATGACAAGATTGAAGGCTACTTCAAGCTATGTGAAAAAATTGGCCTGACCGGCGATCAGGGTGTTCTAATTCCTCATGCCAACCGGCGCCATCTGATGCTGGGTTATCCCATCATCGAAGCAGTCGAGAAAGGCTTGTTTGCGATTTACACCATGGAGCACGTTCTGCAAGGATTGGAATTGCTGACCAATATGCCGGCTGGGATTCTGGATACTGGCCGGATGATGGGTTATCCGTCTGACACGTTGCTCGGAAACGTTCAGCGCACCTTGCTGGTTTATCGGCGTGCTTGCCAGACGATGCAGCATCCCAAGACGGAGCACCGCCGGTTACCATCACGTTCCGAGAAGTAAAGATGACGGCGGTTTAGATCCAACTTACTTTTGACTCAAAATGACTAGAATGCGCTGAACAATCATTACTCACTCCCTTGCCATTCATCACGTTCGTAGAATTAATCAGCGCTTCTCTAAGTACAGGCCTATGTAAATATAAATGACGGCTTATTTACTTGCCCAGATCACAGTTCTACAATCTTTACTGAAATTTGCTTATCTTTCAGAGCAGTAGTAAATGCTGTTCTGCTGAGGAGAGCGATTCCTATCCTACAGCCTCATGTAAAAATAGAACGGAGCAATTATCCATGAATAATGATTTTTTAAAAATACTGATGAAGCTGGCCGGTTTATTATTGACCGCAGGTCTGGCCAGTACTGCATCAGCCGTAGTTCCAAGCAACACTCAATTGCCTACTGTGAGCGGCTCGTTCATAGTTGGGTCGACGATCACGGTCAATCCGGGCGTATGGAACGGGGACCACCCCATGACGTTTGCGTATAAGTATCAGGTATGTTCAGCAACAGGTACAAATTGCGTGATCGCCCCTGGTCTGTTTCCCAATGGACCTCGTCCGAAGTTGTTACTGGTAGCCGGAACTGCTGGCAAGCGTATCAAGGTAATCGTTACCGCAACCAATCCAAGCGGTAAAAAGAATGCAACGACTGCGCTGACGGATGTTATAGCAGCTTATCCAAGCGCTGCCGCGCCGCTCGTCGAGTTTATCAACGGATTGCCCGAGAATGGTTCTTACAGCAGCAAAACCATTTTTCAATTTCAACCCACAGGCACAGGCTTATCACTGACGTGTCAACTGGATAACAGACCCGCTACGGTTTGTCCCACCAGCAATAAGGTGACTTACGGCAATATTGCACCGGGCAGCCATACGATGAAAGTGACCGCGACCAATAGTTACGGAACATCGGTTGCCAGTCACACCTGGACGGTAGTTTCGCTGCCTGCGCCTGTTCCTTGCGTGAAAGCCGATGGTTCTGCTTGTTATCATCCTCCGGTAGGCGCGACCTGGCAGTGGCAACTGAATCCCGATAACGGCCAGACTGCGATTAACACAGCGATCGTGGCGGATATGTATGACATCGATGGTTACACCAACGATGCGGCCATCGTAGACCAACTCAAGAGCTTGCCCGGCAACTCTGTTTCAAACCGCAATGTCACCTGTTACATCACGGCTGGCACTTTAGAGAATTGGCGCGTTGATTCAGAAGATCTCAGCCCTCACGTTCTCGGCAATCCTTATGCCGGTTTTACCGATGAACGCTGGATCGATGTTCGTCAGATCTCCAAAGTGGATCCATGGCTCAAGCGAAAAATGCAGATGTGCAAGGATAAAGGATTTGACGCCATCGAATTCGATAATGTCGATGGCTGGCAGACCGCCAACAAAACCGGGTTGAACATCACCGCTGAAGACGAAATCGCTTTCATCGTATATCTGGCTAACTCAGCGCATGATCTAGGTATGACAATGGCGCTCAAATCCAATGTCGAGCAGATACCAAAAGTGCTTAATTATGTTGATTTTGCAGTCGTGGAGGAGTGTTTCGCCTATAAAGAGTGCACTCGAACAGATCCTAACACCGACGGGCAGTATGGCTATGATATGTTCATTGAGGTGGGCAAGCCGGTATTCAGTGTTGAATACAAAAAATATGACCCCGCTAATAATGTTTGTGCCCGGGCCAATAGCCTTCAATTTTCTACGATGTATAAGAAAGTCGATCTCGATTCTTACCGGGTGCCTTGCTGGCCTGGCAATTAATCATCTCGGGAAGCTCTGAAAAAGTGAAATCTTTAGAGTTTCCCTGGGTTTTTCCTAAAGGGAGGTAGGATACAATACAGCCACCGGTTCATGATTCTTGCTGGTGGCTGTACTGTGAAATTCGCCACCCAAAAAATCATCGCTACCTGCGATTCACAAGTCTCAGGTATTTTCTTTTAGTGAACGAACAACGTTCGAGAAAATGCTGCCAGATAAGTATTGGTTGGCTACCGCGCTTTTCCTCAATTTGTCCCTCCGAACTGCGTTCAAGTTAAACATTTCTGCCTCAGTCTAAAAATTCCTTAACGATGGACTATATTCATCAAGCGATGCCTGGATTCGACAATATCATGGCATGTGTGACAGAAAATGTTTTCCATGAATTTTTCTGTTGACAAGACAACGGTCGGAAAATGGCGAGTCTGATTTGCCTTGTAACGATTATCCTGCTCGCGTGCAAGTGATTGCTGAGTTGAAGCATTGCTGGCGGTACATGTCATCCGTAGCGATAAAAACCGTGATATTGCATCATCTGTCAGAAGGAGGCGATGTGGAACTTGATTTGCTCATCGAAATCCTGTTTGGCCCGAATTATGTGAAAAACCTCGTGCAGCACATCAAGCAGGCTGTCCAGGACACTACCTTCTGTTTGTGATGTGCAATTGAGGTTTGAAGTCTAGGTATTCGTATCGCATTTTCTGGTCATGCAATATTGAAGTCTGGTTCAAAATATGCATTGCTCATTTACAGATTGCCATTTTAAAGCGGATTTTGCTCCATCCATCCATCATTTATTATTTCTTGTTTCCTACTGAAATTATCCAGCAAAATTACGCCAATTTTCCCTTCTACCTTAAATAACGAAATCAACGGGATTACGTATATAATGTGAAACCTGGTCGAGCAACTGACCGGAAGCAATTTTTTTGCTAGGTCTGAGTTTATCTAAACATCCATTTGATGATTTTTTGAACATGCGCCCAATCCTGAAATCCAGCAAACTGAACAATGTGTGTTATGACATTCGTGGGCCGGTCATGGAGCGCGCCCGGCAGATGGAGGATGAAGGTCATCATATCATCAAGCTGAATATCGGTAATCCGGCGACATTCGGGTTCGATGTGCCGGAAGAGATTTTGCAGGACGTCATCCGTAATTTATCAGATGCTTCAGGCTATTGCGATTCAAAGGGGCTGTTTGCAGCGCGCAAGGCGATCATGCACTATACCCAGGAAAAACAGATCAAGAATGTGCAACTGGATGATATCTTCATCGGCAATGGCGTATCTGAACTGGTGGTGCTGACCATGCAGGCATTGCTGGATAATGGCGATGAAGTGCTGATTCCGATGCCGGATTATCCGCTATGGACTGCCGCGGTCGTACTGTCAGGCGGCAAAGCCCGGCATTACATCTGCGATGAATCTACCGGCTGGCTGCCGGATCTGGATCACATCCGCGCCAGCATCAATGCCCGGACGCGCGCGATCGTGATCATTAATCCCAATAATCCAACCGGCGCGTTGTACCCCAGAGAAACATTGCTGGAACTCATCGAAATAGCACGCCAGCATCAACTGATCGTCTATGCCGATGAGATTTACGACAAAATTCTGTACGAACATGCGACGCATACGTCGATTGCGTCATTGGCGGATGATGTTTTGTTTGTAACATTTAATGGCCTATCCAAAAATTATCGCGCGGCTGGATTCCGGTCGGGGTGGGCAGTCGTGTCAGGGGAAAAGGTGCATGCGCGCGATTACATCGCCGGTCTGAACATGCTGGCATCAATGCGCCTGTGCGCCAATGTACCGTCGCAATTTGGCATACAGACTGCGCTTGGCGGTTACCAAAGCATCTATGATCTGACATTGCCGACCGGCCGCTTGATGCGTCAGCGCGATGTGGCGTGGAAGTTACTGACGGATATTCCCGGCGTGAGCTGTTTCAAGCCGCAGTCTGCGTTGTATCTCTTTCCACGGCTAGATCCCGAGATATATCCGATCGAGGATGATCAGAAATTTGTGTTCGATCTGCTGCTCGAAGAAAAGGTATTGCTGGTGCAAGGCAGTGGTTTCAACTGGAAGGATCCCGATCACTTTCGAGTCGTATTTTTGCCCAATGTTGATGATCTGACCGAAGCCATCGGACGCATCGCTCATTTTCTCGAGCGTTATCGTAAGCGTCATGGCAACTGATCATCACGGTGGTTCTGGATTTCTCTATTTATTTATTCTCTTCCGGCTCCTATAATCCGGTAGTTTGTCCCGTCCATTCTTTTAATTGAAAACTATGAAACCCATTCATATCGGCTTAATTGGCATTGGCACCGTTGGCGGTGGCACGTACACTGTTCTAAAACGCAATCACGAAGAAATTGCGCGCCGCGCCGGTCGCGATATCGTCATCACGATGATTGCCGACAAAGATGTGGAGAAGGCCAGGAAATTAGCTGACCCAGGCGTGATCGTCACAGATAACGCGCATGAAATAACGACGCACCCAGATATCGATATTGTGGTCGAACTGATAGGCGGACAGACGATTGCTAAAGATCTGATTCTCGAGGCCATTGCGCATGGCAAACATGTGGTTACTGCGAACAAAGCATTGCTGGCCAATCATGGCACTGAGATCTTTGCTGTAGCGCGTGCTAAAGGTGTGATCGTTGCATTCGAAGCAGCGGTTGCCGGTGGCATACCGATCATCAAGGCATTGCGGGAAGGATTGACGGCGAATCGCATCACCTGGATTGCAGGCATCATCAATGGCACCGCGAACTTTATTTTGTCCGAAATGCGTGAGAAAGGCCTGTCGTTTGCCGACGTCCTGCAACAAGCTCAGCAGTTGGGATACGCCGAAGCAGATCCCACTTATGACATCGAGGGCATCGATGCGGCGCACAAGATCACGCTGATGTCGGCGATAGCCTTTGGCATCCCGGTACAATTCAGTAAAGTTTATACCGAAGGCATCACCAAACTGACCGGCGAGGACATTCGCTACGCCGAAGAATTGGGGTATCGCATCAAACTGCTGGGGATCACCAAACGTGTCGCGAAAGGCATTGAACTGCGTGTGCACCCGACGCTGATTCCGGTGCGGCGTTTGATCGCCAATGTCGAAGGCGTGATGAATGCTGTTGTCGTCAAGGGCGATGCTGTCGGCGCAACGTTATATTACGGCGCCGGTGCAGGGGCAGAACCGACTGCAAGCGCAGTCATTGCCGATCTGGTTGATGTCACGCGCATGCAAACTGCCGACCCGATGCATCGCGTGCCGACTTTGTCATTCCAGCCGGATTTGCTGTCGGATACGCCGGTTATTGCGATGGAAGACGTGGAAACCTCATATTATCTGCGCCTGCAGGTCGTTGATCAGCCCGGGGTGATGGCGGACATTACCCGTATCGTGGCAGATTACACCATTTCCATCAGCGCGATGATTCAGAAAGAAGCTAGTGATGAGTCCGAGCAAGTGAGCATCATCATGCTGACTCATAAAACGGTCGAGAAAAATATCAATGCCGCGATTGCCCGTATCGAGGCGCTACCCGTTGTTGCTGGAGAAGTTTTTCGATTGCGTATCGAGGAACTGAATAACTAAATGGCCGATCATAGCAACGCCGGTTGCGATGCGGGCGTTTGCAGCCGATCCGATCTTGCGTTGTTACACAATCTACGAAAATCTACCATGCGTTATATTTCTACCCGTGGCGGCATGCCGCCCAAGTCCTTTTCCGAAATCCTGCTGAGCGGCTTGTCGCCCGACGGCGGTCTGGCGATACCGGAAGCTTATCCCACAATCACAACTGCTGAGCTCACTGCCTGGCGTGCTTTGAGCTATCCGGCGCTGGCGTTCGAGATCCTGTCGCGCTTTGTCGACGACATTCCACCTGCCGACCTGCGCGATATCATTAATCGCAGCTATACTGCCGAGATATTCGGCACGCCGGACATCACGCCGCTGAAAACACTGGAACCGGGATTGCATATCCTAGGCTTGTCGAATGGTCCGACGCTGGCATTCAAGGACATCGCCATGCAATTGCTGGGGAATCTGTTTCAATATCAGTTGGATAAAACCGGAGATGAATTGAACATACTGGGCGCAACCTCCGGGGATACCGGCTCCAGCGCAGAATACGCCATGCGGGGCAAGCGCGGCATCCGCGTGTTCATGTTGTCGCCACTCGGCAAGATGAGCCGCTTTCAGACTGCGCAAATGTTTTCGCTCCAAGACAGAAACATCTTCAATATTGCCATTCGTGGCGTGTTCGACGATTGCCAGGATATCGTCAAGGCGGTCAGTAACGATCATGCTTTCAAGCAAGCGCACCGCATCGGCACCGTCAATTCGATCAACTGGGCGCGCATCGTCGCGCAGGTGGTGTATTACTTCAAAGGCTATTTTGCGGCAACCAAAACCAATGACCAGCAGGTGTCGTTCGCAGTGCCGTCGGGCAATTTCGGCAATATTTGCGCCGGCCATGTGGCGCGCATGATGGGGTTGCCGATCAAGCATCTCATTTTGGCAACTAACGAAAACGATGTGCTGGATGAATTCTTCCGCACCGGTGTGTACCGCCCGCGCACCACCATCGAAACCCGGCACACCAGCAGCCCGTCGATGGATATTTCCAAAGCATCCAACTTCGAACGCTTCATTTTCGACCTGACTGGCCGCAATGCGCTCCAAGTCAGGGAATTCTGGTCAGCCGTCGAAAAAGGCAATGCCTTCGATGTATCGCAAACGCCACTGTTCGCCAAAATCAAGGACTATGGCTTTGTTTCAGGCAGCAGCAATCACGCAGCACGAATTGTCACCATTCGCGATATTCATCAACGTTACCAGGTGCTGGTGGATACCCATACCGCCGACGGCCTCAAGGTTGGCCTGGCGCACCGCGAAACCGGCGTGCCGTTGATTTGTCTCGAAACTGCACTACCCGCCAAATTCGCCGAAAGCATCCAGGAAGCCATCGGCCATGAACCAGAACGCCCGGCAGGTTTCGAACATCTGGAAGACTTGCCGCAGCGGTTTGTGGTCAAGGATGCGGATGTGACGGCGGTGAAAAATTTTATTGATGAGCAGTGTGGGTTATCCACTTAGAATTCTTTCATTTTATGGACTTTCTCAAAGGCGCCAAAGATTTAACTAAGAATCCTCTGGGAATTGTTGCGCTTTTTATTTCACTTATTTATGGAATTGCTAGTTTTTTACTTGGTTCATCTGCTGATAAATTGACATGTCATGAACGATGGCCATTAATCATCTTTATAGTCATTTTTCCTATTTCTATTTTAATGTTTTTTATAAGTTAGTGACTGAGCATCACGGAAAGTTATATGTACCGGGAGATTTTAAAGATGATGGGGGTTTTCTCAAGACTTTATCTTTTTTTTGAAATAATTATCTCCAGAAGAACGGGAAATTAAGCTTGAAGAAGCAGTAAGTGAGTCTCTAGGAGATAAAATATCAAAAGATGGCTTAATTAAAGAAAATAAAGAAAAGACAGCAAATAAGGGTATAACTGTTTTTTCCCCTGTGCGATCTCAAGAGCAAAGTAAAAAAGTGGATCGCCAAAGTTACAAAGAGGAAATTAAGAGAATTGAATATTCTGTTATTAGATTGATTGCTTCTGAATTAAAGATTGAACCAATACAATATGTTGGAGTAGGAGGTACTGGTACTTGATTTGATGCTTTTTTTCCTATAGCAAGTGAGAAAGCAACGTTTCTAGAGGTAAAAGCATTTCGGACATCAATTTCCGCGATGATGGCACTCGATAGGCTCTTATATAACGCTCTTGTTGCAGATTTTTTTTTTGAAGCTAAATTTAAGTTAATCATTGTTGTTGTTTATTATGATGATAATGAACGTAAAAGAATTGAGCGATCTTGGCGGCGCAAAATAGCATCATGTCCTGTTGAGACTGAATTAAGGTTTATGTCTAATAAAGAAGTGATAAATAATCAAGTTTCTTAGTTGCTTGAAAGAGGGGCGTAGTCATTGCATTAGATATGAGTGCAATGCGCCCCATTTATTAGCGCTCTGCTGTTTTCGGTAATTTACTTATGATTGTCTACCACTTCACCTCTTCCGAATTCGCCATCAGAGCGCTGCGCGATCGCCGCCTGAAAATTGTTCGTCTCAATGAATTGAATGACCCTTGGGCTTTTTGTATGGCCGATCCTTTAGATGAGGATGTCAGGCTCACGTTGGAATCATTCTGGAATCATGCTAATGAGCAGTATGGGGCGATCTGCTTTTGCTCGAACTATCTGGATCCCGCATTGTGGAGCCATTATGCCGATGGACATCGAGGTGTGGCATTGGTGTTCGAGATTCCGGATAGCGACGCAATTCCAGTCACTTATCATTCTGCCGGGTGTGATCTCAATGTCGCTGCGGCGTTAAAACGCGGTTGCTTTGATCAATCCGACGTCAGTCAACTTGTGTCTGTAAAATTCACGAGCTGGCGCTATGAGCAGGAAATTCGAATGACTTGCGCATTGAATGATTATTTTTGCCAGATCAATGCCAAGGGAAAGAAAGTCTACTTCGAGTCGCTGCGCTTGGAGCCCTATGGGGTGGATGCATTGAAACTGGTTGGTTTGATTCGTGGCGCTCAATGTGATGTGAGTCCCGCTGGCATTGCAAGTGAATTGCTGGCAGTGGATACATTACAGGTACAGGATGCCCGTCTGGAAACATCGTCGAATCTGATCATGGCGGGAGAACCGTATGGAGTCAGCGGAGAGCGGTTGTTTACGGCCTGCTGTTTCCGTGTTTAATGATTTATGTGGAAGTACAATCAATAATGCAGACGAGGTTTATGAAAGACATATTTGGTGAGGATGTGCATGCACCAGTAAGTCCTGGAATCTGCTGTCGCATGATCAGTGTAATGTAAAGGTTTGGCAGTTTCACGGACGTTGCAATTGTCATCTGCCGAGGGATGACAACCTCAACCCCAAAAATTCAAATTTGATTCCCAGGGTTGAACGAAGTTATTCAGTGATACCTTAGTTGGCTTTATTGATTTCAGTGCATTTATCGATAAATGCCTGACGTTTGGCTTCGTCATTTTTAAATGCCGTCAATGATTTCTCCATTCCTCTCCCCGCACAATTTACCGCGTCTGCTTCTGGAACCGAATCACAACCGATCAACATACTACTGAGCATTACGAAACCTACCGCGCTATATTTGAGACTCATCTGAAATTTCCTTTTATAAATATTGATGATGGCTTGATGATGATACCCGTTTCGCGAGTGCTTGACGTTGGCCCAGCCACACGAACCAATGTCTAAATTTTACCCGATTTCTTATACTCTATGTCATTCAACCATGTTTGGGCATCATTGCGGTTGAGGGAAGAACAGATATGTGTGTTCTTGCATGGAAAAAATGAACCGATGTATGCTAATCTCGCATCGAATCTGTATACTTTGTTTCTCTCATTGATGTTTTTGTCGACGTTAAGCAGTATCTTCAAACCATTTGGAGTCTACCAATGAAGTTTTCGATTTACCGCTATGATCCCGATAAACACGAAAAGCCATACATGCAAGACTATGACGTTGAGCTGGCGGCTACCGACAAAATGTTGCTGGATGCCTTACTGCGCATCAAGTCGATCGATGACAGTTTGAGCTTGCGTAGATCCTGTCGTGAGGGCGTATGCGGCTCGGATGCTATGAATATCAATGGACGCAATGGTTTAGCCTGCATCACGCCAATCAAGAGTCTGACGGAACCCATAGAAATACGTCCTTTACCGGGCTTGCCAGTCATTCGCGACCTGATCGTCGACATGACACAATTTTTTCAGCAATATCATTCAGTAAAGCCGTATTTGATCAATAATGACCCTCCGCCAGAAACTGAGCGGCTACAATCGCCGGAAGAACGTGCGGCGCTGGACGGGGCTTATGAATGTATTCTTTGTGCTTGCTGCTCAACCGCGTGTCCATCTTTCTGGTGGAATCCTGACAAATTTGTCGGGCCGGCAGGCTTATTGCAAGCTTACCGGTTTCTCGCTGATAGCCGCGATCAGGCAACGGCCGAGCGATTGGATAATCTGGAAGATCCTTATCGGCTTTTCCGCTGCCACTCCATCATGAACTGCGCCGATGTCTGTCCCAAGGGATTGAACCCAACCAGCGCCATTGGCAAAATCAAGGATATGATGGTAAAAAGAATGGTATGAAGGAATTCGAGCGTGCGCGCTGGCGTTGCCGGCGTGGTCTGCTGGAGTTGGATATCATTTTGCAACGTTTCATGGATCGGCATTACGCTGAATTGGATGAAAGAGGGTTAGCGCAATTTGAGCACTTGTTGGATCTGCCGGACAATGATCTCTGGGAATTGATCACGAATCGGCAAATCACTACGGATGAAAACGTGCAACAAGTTTTGACATTACTGCAAAAGAGTTAGGTTTTTACCGGTATTCCGGCAATTTCCGACGTTTTGATCGTGCATACTCAACAATCGTAAGCAATAAGTGGAGAAGTATTATGACGCAACAACGAATGGCGACCTTGAATCTCAACGATGGCAGTACTCCGATCGAGTTACCCATTCTATCCGGAACCATGGGGCCTGATGTCGTGGATATTCGCGCTCTGCATGCGAAAAGTGGTTTGTTTACGTACGATCCGGGTTATTTGTCGACCGCCAGCAATAGCTCCAAGATCACCTTTATCGATGGAGACAAAGGCGTTTTGCTGTATCGGGGTTATCCGATCGAGCAATTGGCTACGCAGTGTGATTTCATTGATGTGTGCCATTTACTGATGAAAGGTGAATTGCCGTCTCCCGAACAAAAAAACACCTTTGATCATGCGATCAAGAGCCATTCGATGCTGCATGAACAGCTGGTCAGGTTTTATAGCGGTTTTAGACGAGATGCACATCCAATGGCGGTCATGGTCGGCGTCGTTGGCGCATTATCTGCGTTCTATCACGAGGCCCTCGACATTACAGATCCGGAATATCGAGAACAGTCTGCTTATCGCTTGATTGCTAAGTTACCAACTATTGCGGCCATGGCCTATAAGTATAATATTGGGCAACCTTTCATCTATCCGCAGAATCGGCTCAGCTACGCGGAAAATTTCTTGCATATGATGTTCGCAGTACCATCGGAAGAATATGTCACAAATCCTGTCATCGTGCGAGCGCTGGATCGTATCTTGATTCTGCACGCCGATCATGAGCAAAATGCATCAACTTCGACTGTGCGGCTGGTAGGATCCAGTGGCGCCAACCCGTTTGCCTGTGTCTCTTCGGGAATTTCGTGCTTGTGGGGTCCGGCTCATGGCGGCGCCAATGAAGCCTGTCTGAACATGCTGGAAGAAATCGGCGACGTGTCCCGCATCGATGAATATATCAAGCGGGCCAAGGATAAGGACAGCAATTACCGGTTGATGGGTTTTGGCCATCGCGTCTATAAAAACTTTGATCCACGGGCAAAATTGATGCGTGAAACGTGTCATGAGGTGTTGAATGAACTGGGCCTGCAAAATGACCGGTTGTTCAAATTGGCCTTGCAGCTCGAAAAGATTGCGCTGGAAGATGACTATTTTATTTCCCGCAAGCTATATCCGAACGTCGATTTTTATTCAGGCATCGTGCAACGTGCTCTCGGTATTCCTACCAAAATGTTTACCGCCATTTTTGCGATGGCTCGGACAGTTGGATGGGTTGCGCAATGGAATGAGATGGTCTCGGATCCTTCCTACAAGATCGGTCGGCCACGGCAATTGTATACGGGAACGACCGTTCGGGATGTTCCTGCTTCCTACACCAGAAAATAGCGTTCTCTTCTTTTAAGGCGCCAATGTATGAATAAACAGTTGTTGGGTGATTCTCATCTATTTGGTTCGAATGCGTCGTTTATTGAAGCAGTTTATGATGAGTACCTGCATAATCCCAATTCGGTCGAGCTGGCATGGCGCGAATATTTTGACCAATTGTCCAAACAGCCGGATAGTATCGTTCATATTCAACCCCGGCCAGTGATGAATCCTGCTTTGGTCGCACCGGTGGTTAAATCGCTTGCGACTGAAGCCTCAGCCGCAATTCCCGACGTGATTGGCGGTGACTCGAATGACCGTCAGCAAGTTGCCGTCCTGCAACTGATAAACATGTACCGGTACCTGGGATTGAGCCAAGCCAAACTTGATCCTCTACGGATCAAGCAGCAGCTTGATGTGCCCGAACTGGATCCGGCCCGTTTCGGATTTACCGAAGCGGACATGGAAAAGGTTTTTCACGCTGGTTCACTGGTGGGGCCGGAGCATGCCACATTGCGTGAAATTTTGCAGATCCTGCGAGAAACCTATTGTGGATCGGTTGGCGCTGAATATATGTACATTTCATCAGTCGAACAGAAACGCTGGATACAGGCTCGTCTGGAAGGACAGCGATCCCATCCGAATTACTCAGCAGACTATAAACGGCATATCCTGGAACGGTTGAATGCCGCAGAGGGTCTGGAGAAGTATTTGCATACGCGCTATGTCGGGCAAAAGCGATTTTCTGGCGAAGGGAATGAAAGTCTGATTCCGTTGCTCGATTGTCTGATCCAGAAGGCTGGTAAAGCGGGAGTGCAACAAATCGTAATGGGTATGGCGCATCGTGCCCGGCTCAATGTGTTGGTGAATACCCTCGGTAAGATGCCTTCTGATCTGTTTCGTGAGTTTGAAGAAAAACAGCCACAGGATCTCCCTTCCGGAGACGTCAAATATCACCAGGGCTTTTCATCCGCCATCAAAACGCCTGATGGCGTCGTGCGTCTGGCGCTGGCATTCAATCCGTCACATCTGGAAATTGTCAATCCGGTCGTTGAAGGATCAGTGCGCGCGCGCCAGCATATACTCAACGATAAACTGGGTGACAAGGTTCTGCCGGTACTGATCCACGGCGATGCGGCTTTCGCCGGTCAGGGCGTGGTGATGGAAACCTTGAATCTGTCACAAACGCGTGGATATGGCACCGGTGGTACGGTGCATATCATCATCAACAATCAGATTGGGTTTACCACCTCGGATCCGCGGGATAGCCGCTCGACACTGTATTGCACCGATGTCGCCAAAATGATCGAAGCGCCGATATTTCACGTCAATGGCGATGATCCCGAAGCGGTCGTCATGATAGCAGAGCTGGCCTTCGATTTTCGTATGCGGTTTCATAAGGATGTCGTGATCGACATGGTTTGTTTTCGAAAACTTGGCCACAATGAGCAGGACGAACCGATGGTGACGCAACCGAAAATGTACCAGATCATCAACCGCCATCCGGGCACGCGCCGGTGCTATGCCGATCAATTGATTGCAGAAGGTGTGATTTCACCCAAGGATGCGGATGATTTGGTGCATGGCTACCGCGAAGCAATGGATGAAGGTGTCAATCCCAATAAGAACATTTGCTATGAATTCAAATCTCCTTATGCCATCAACTGGGATCTGTTCGTTAAACCCATCAAATGGAATAAGTCAGTCAAAACCGGCGTTGCCATTCAAACGCTGAAACAACTGGCAGCCCGATTGACCGATATTCCCGAGGGTTTCAAACTGCATCCCCGGGTTGAAAAAATCATTTCTGACCGACGCCTGATGGGTAGCGGCGAATTGCCGCTGGATTGGGGAATGGCTGAGAATCTCGCTTACGCGTCATTGTTGAAGGAAGGCTACCCTGTCCGGTTGTCGGGGCAGGATTCGGGACGCGGGACTTTCTTTCATCGTCATGCGGTATTGCATGATCAAGTGGCAGCTGATGAGAACGAGCGGCTGTATGTACCTTTACGGCATATCTATCCTGATCAGCCGGATTTCGTTGTCATTGATTCGATGTTATCGGAAGAAGCCGTACTCGGATTTGAATATGGCTACGCAACCACGCAACCGAATGAGTTGGTGATCTGGGAGGCTCAGTTTGGTGATTTCGCCAATGGTGCTCAGGTCGTGATCGATCAGTTCATTGCGTCCGGAGAAGCCAAATGGGGCCGATTGTGTGGTCTGGTGATGATGCTGCCGCATGGCTATGAGGGTCAAGGCCCTGAACATTCATCAGCGCGGCTTGAGCGTTATTTGCAATTGTGCGCGGATTACAATATTCAAGTGTGCGTGCCTTCAACGCCGGCTCAGATGTTTCATCTATTGCGTCGCCAGATGATACGCCCGTTACGCAAACCCTTGATCATCATGAGTCCGAAAAGCATGTTGCGTCACAAGGAATCGGTATCCAGTCTTCGCGATTTGTCGCAGGGGCAGTTCAAGCCGGTTATTCCGGAGGCTGAAAATCTGGATCCGACCAAAGTCAAGCGCATCATTGCGTGCAGTGGCAAGATCTATTACGAACTGATGGCGTATCGCAAAGAACAGCAGATCATGACAATGGCGATCATACGCTTGGAGCAGCTATATCCATTTCCGCACGATGAGTTTCAGGCCGAGATCGATCGCTATGAAAATGCTCAGGAAGTGATCTGGTGTCAGGAAGAGCCAGGTAATCAAGGGGCCTGGCATCGCATTCAGCATTATTTATTGCGCCACATGCGGCGGGATCAGATTTTGGGTTACGCATTGCGGGCTTCATCCGCTTCTCCCGCCGTGGGTTATACGGCACGGCATAAATTTACGCAGCACGAATTAATCGTGGCAGCATTCAGAGATAAAATCTAAAGGGGGCGCTCATGCGTGTTGAAGTCAAAGTTCCCATGCTATCGGAATCTGTAGCTGAGGCTACGCTGGTATCCTGGCACAAAAAAACGGGCGATTCTGTCCAGCGATCGGAAAACCTGGTCGATATCGAGACCGATAAGGTTGTGCTTGAATTGCCTGCCCCCAATGCGGGCGTACTGGCCGAAATTCTTAAAAAAGATGGCGCCACGGTGGTCAGCGGCGAGGTGATTGCCACAATTGAAATCAGCGCATCCACGCAACCTGATGATCAGGTTGAAAAACCTTCTGCCACGGACAAACCAGCGGAAGAACCCAAAAGCACGGTAACCGCCAAAGCCGAAGCGGATGATGCAGCCATTCCGATGCTGATGCCGGCCGCGCGTAGACTGGTGGAAGAAAACAACCTGAAAGCCGTTGAAACCAGTGCGATCAAAGGCACAGGTCTGGGCGGCCGCATTACCAAGGAAGATGTGCAGACGTATGTCGCCAATAAACCATCCGCCATTGCAACATCGCCTGCGCATGAAGCTGCGGCAAGGAGTGATTCAGCACCCAAGGGAACCCGCCTGGATCGCAGGATTGCAATGTCACGGCTGCGGCAGCGGATTGCTGAACGCCTGGTTCAGTCGCAATCGACCGCTGCCATCCTCACGACATTCAACGAAGTCAACATGCAGGCCATCATTGATTTGCGCACTCGCTATAAAACAGAGTTCGAAAAGGAACATGGCGTCAAGCTCGGTTTCATGTCGTTCTTTGTCAAAGCAGTCATCGCGGCACTGAAGAAATATCCCATCATCAACGCATCAGTGGAAGGCAACGAGATCGTTTATCACGACTATTACGATATTGGCATTGCAGTGGGTAGTCCGCGCGGATTGGTGGTGCCGGTCATTCGCGACGCCGATCAATTGACCTTGGCCGAAATTGAGTTGCAGATAGCCGATTTTGCCAAACGCGCGCAAGATGGCAAATTGACCCTCGAAGAGCTCAGCGGCGGGACATTTTCCATTACCAATGGCGGCGTATTCGGTTCCATGCTCTCGACGCCCATCATTAATCCGCCGCAAAGCGCTATTCTAGGCATCCATGCAACCAAGGAACGTCCAGTCGTTGAAAATGGGCAGATCGTAATCCGCCCGATGAATTATCTGGCTTTGTCTTATGATCACCGCATCATTGATGGCCGGGAAGCGGTATTATCGTTGGTGGCGATAAAGGAAGCACTGGAATATCCGATGAGTCCGCTGCTGGAAGCATAACAGACCATAAGGAACGAATCTGGCTTTGGATGGCGTCAGAGCTTGCTTAAAACTCATTTACCCCGCAATAAGCACCCAGCCACATGATTGCGGAAAAATTCGCCGCTCAGGCCGAGAATACTGGCCTCGTTCTGACAAATACTCAACCTGGAGTGAGTGTTCGACTCACTATCTTCGATTCGCTCGGGCAGAGGCGCTGGGCGCTGAACGGATGATGTCGTGACACTTTTGGCGGGAATGGATTCTACGTTGAGGTGCACGAAAACCAGTCCTGATTTGCCAAACTCAAGCTGTTCAGCCGCGTGTTTCGATACATTGATGATGCGGTCGCCGCCGCCTCCCCAGCGATCATTGATGCGAACCACCACATGCCGTTTGGTTTTGGGATTGGTGACGCGAACCAAACTACCGATCGGTATGGTTTTATGCGCGGCTGTCAATTGCCCGGCATCGTAAGGTTCTCCGCTGGCGGTCAGCCGGCCTTCCATCTCGGCGGCGTAATATGTCGCGTAACCCGTTTCGGTAGGCCAGGACGGCTCGGGTGTCGAATTCCCAGCAATTTGGGAAAGATCGGGTGGGGGTGGTAGAGCTCTTTTTTGGGGTATGGATGTGCTTGGCGTAGCTGAATTAACGATCAGAGCTGGCTCGGTTGCGACTGGATCGTCAGTCGTTTTCATCATCGGTGGCGTTTGGCTGTATGTGTCAAGAGGCTGGTCTATTGCAGTGCAGCCGCTCATCAATATCAAGCAGATATAATAATAAAAGGAATGTTTCATTTTTTTTATTTGATTCCCAAAGGTTGTTATAGCGTCAAATCAGCAATTCGAAATTTTCTGCAAGATGCTCAAGCGAGAATCCAGCCGCAGAACATTCGGTTACAATCACGAATAAGGATGTGAGGACAATCGATGAATACAGCTGAGGCGGCGATCGCTCGAAAATTTTGCGATCGTAGTGACACACCACGAGATGCCGATGAGTGATCCATAAAAGCTGATCATTCCTGGTAGGTATTCCAGTTAAATCCTTCGTTAAGCTTGCACTTTCATTCACTTCTCTGTTCCGGTCATCTGCGCTTACTTGGCTTGCTTCCAATTTTCCTACAGTTTATTCTCTCAGAAATCTTCCGTCGCAGGTTGATCAAATTGAATAGTCTTGCGTTGACTCCTCGAACAATGATCTCAATGAGAAACTTGATCAGTACTGATTTGTTATGCGATTAACGTCATTTCCCAATTTCTGGTTGTTGTTTGCATTAATCACCCTGATTGCGATCTACCCCGTGGTTAATCAATATGCCGGAGGACGAGCGTTTCTGGCTTTGTATGATGGGGTTATTTTGCTTCTGGCCCTGCGGGCATCACGCAAGGCATGGTATCAGCCATGGCTGGGCTATGCCTTTGCCGTGCCGGCCATGATGTTGTATGCCGCAGTGGCTTTGTTCGGTCATGAAGAACTGGTTGCAGTACACCTGCTCGCGCAGATTGTGTTTCATGGCTTTGTGGTGATTTGTTTGTTGCGCTACATGCTGCATGACGATGTGATGACATTCGATGAACTATTCGCTGCCGCGGCGCTGTATGTCCTGGTGGGTTTCGTGTTCGGTTACTGTTATGCATTGATCGAACATGTACAGCCGGGCAGTTTTTATATCAATGGCCCCAATAATCCCGACAACACGACATCGTGGTGGGATCTGCTGTATTTCAGTTTCACCTGTTTGACCAGTGTCGGCTTTGGAGAAATAACACCAGTTTCCGATTCTGCGCGATCGATCGTGATGATCGAGCAAACTACCGGTGTGCTATATCTGGCGATATTGATTTCACGCTTGTTGACGATGCAGCGGCAACGATAGTCTGGATTGCCACTCGAACACATTAAAACGCTAATACACGATTTCGACGTTCTCGGTTTTGAAATGAGTTGTCAAGGATTGCAGTAGATCCTCATGCAGATTGACTCGCCAGTCGTTGCCCAGTTCAAGCTCGCCACTGGCGCAATCCGTGCGATATACAATCGCAACCGGACAGGTAGACGAGCTCGTCGCAATAGCAGAGGGTTGTGCCTGACTTGAAAAAGGAGTCAGCAATGCTTTGAGGCTGGATACCTGATTGAGCGTCGACGGACTGCAATGAATCCTGATTTGCTTGGCAAAGCGGGAACGGATTCCAGCCAAGTCGTACAGTTGCTCGGCGGTGATGCGCAGCTCATCGCCTTCATCGCCGCCATATCCGCGCATGCCTATTTTTGCTTCGACGATCAACAGCTGATCTTCCTTCAGCCTGGCGCGATGCGCATCGAACACTTCACTGAAGACCACGACTTCGACGCGCGCTTTGCCATCGTCCAGGTTGATTACGCACATTCTGCCGCGGCGCGTCATCTGCACGCGAATCGAATGAATGATGCCGGCCAGCAGTTGGGGCTCGCGCTGAGGCGTCAGACGATCCAATCGTGTGCGGATGAATCGTTTTAACTCATGAACATAGGTATTGAATGGGTGGCCGCTGAAATAATAACCCAGGCTGATTTTTTCCTGATGCAGTTTTTCCCGCTCAGACCAGGCTTCTACGGGGATGAGTTGTGAATGTAGATGAGATTGTTCAGGGCATTCAGCAAAGAGTGCAACTTGACTGATGGCTTCACTTTTTTGTTCGGCCGCTTCAATCGCCAGACCGACAGAAGCCATCAGGCTGGCGCGGTTCGGATTGAGCGTATCGAAGGCTCCGGCGCGAATCAGCGATTCCATCACTCGGCGGTTCGCAATACGCCGATCGACACGCTGGCAGAAATCAAACAAATCAGTGAATGAGCCAGTTTGTTCCCGCACTGCGATGATCGAACCAATCGCCGATTCACCGGTACCTTTCACTGCACCAAGACCAAAGCGGATGGTTTTATTGTCGATTGGAATGAACCGGTATTCGGATTGATTGATGTCGGGAGCCAGTATGGTTAGTCCATTGGCGAGGCTGTCTTCGACGAAGATATGCACCTTGTCGGTGTCGTCCATATCTGCGGACAGACAGGCGGCCATGAATTCCGCCGGATAGTGCGCCTTAAGATAGGCGGTCTGGTAAGCAATCAGCGCATACGCTGCGGCATGGGATTTGTTGAAGCCATAACCGGCGAATTTCTCCATCAGACCGAACAATTCGGTCGCCTTGTCTTCACTCAAACCATTGCTGACTGCTCCCGTCACGAAAATATCGCGTTGCTGCGCCATTTCCTCGACTTTTTTCTTGCCCATCGCGCGGCGCAGCAGATCGGCACTGCCCAGACTATATCCTCCGATAACCTGTGCGATCTGCATGACTTGTTCCTGATAAATCATGATGCCGTAAGTCGGCCCGAGTATCGGTTCAAGACGGGGATCGAGATATTCGATGTTTTTTTTGCCATGTTTGCGGTCGATGAATTCTGGAATCAAATCCATCGGCCCCGGGCGATATAGTGCGACCAGTGCGATGATGTCTTCAAAACGATCCGGCTTGGCTTTTTGCAACAAGTCGACCATGCCGCGCGACTCAAACTGGAAAATACCCACTGCATTGCCTTTTCGCATCAACGCATAGGTCATTTCGTCATCTAGCGGCAGGGTGACCAACGAGAAAACCGATGTCGACAGGCCGGTCTGTGCTTCAGAGGAAGATCCGGTGTCTGGATGCAACTGGCGAATGTAGCTGACGGCGCGATCCAACGTGGTCAGGGTGCGTAACCCCAGAAAATCGAATTTGACCAGGCCAATTTTTTCGACGTCATCCTTGTCGAGTTGACTGATGACCGATTCACCCGATTCAGTACAGTAAATGGGGCAAAAATCAGTAATTTCACTGGATGCGATCAGTACCCCACCGGCATGCATGCCAATATTTCGTGTGATGCCCTCGAGGCTTTCGGCCAGCTCAAGCAAATTACGGACATCTTCCTCGGCTTCGGCGCGCAGATTGAGCTGGGGTTCGAGTTGACGGGCTTTTTTTAGCGTCATGCCGATCTCAAACGGCACCAATTTTGCCAGTTGATCGACAAAGTTGTACGGTAAATCCAATACCCGGCCAATATCGCGGATGACGGCCTTGGCGGCCATGGTGCCAAAGGTGGCGATTTGCGATACTTTTCCGGTGCCATAACGTTGCTTGACGTATTCGATCACTAATTCACGTCGATCCTGGCAGAAATCGATATCGAAATCAGGCATCGAAACACGTTCAGGGTTGAGAAAACGTTCAAACAACAGATCATAGCGCAGCGGATCAAGATCGGTGATGCCCAGCGAATACGCCACAAGAGAACCTGCACCGGATCCGCGTCCAGGTCCGACCGGCACGCCGTTGTGTTTGGCCCAATTGATGAAATCGGCTACGATCAGGAAATAGCCGGCAAATCCCATCTGGATGATGGTATTGACTTCAAAATCAAGTCGCGCAAGATATTGCGGCATATTGCCATTGCGCAGTTCAGCTTTCGGGAACAGATTTTCCATCCGTTGTAGCAGACCGGCTTCAGCCTGGCTGCGCAAATAGAGATCAATACTTTCGTTGTTGGGTGTCGGAAATTCGGGCAGCCGGTTGATGCCGAGTTCCAGCGTCAGATTGCAACGCTTGGCAATCTCCAGCGTATTCGCCAGTGCGCTGGGAATGTCGGCGAATAAGTTAGCAATCTCAGCCTGTGTCTTGAAATATTGTTGTTCAGTGAATTCCCTGGGGCGCCGCTTATCCTCCAGAATATAACCTTCAGCAATGCAGACGCGGGCTTCATGCGCTCGATAGTCTTCGGCATTCAGGAATTGCACTGCTTGAGTGGCCACGACCGGTAAATTGAATGTTCGCGCCAGCAGCAGCGACTGTTGCACCAGTATCGCGTCGTTGGCATGGCCATCACGCTGGATTTCGATGTAGAAACGATCAGGGAACATTTGTGCCCATTGCTGTGCCTGGGATTCTGCCTGATGCATGTTGCCCAGCGCGATGGATAAGCCAATGTCGCCAAAGCGGGCGCCCGACAGAGCGATCAGTCCATCAGTCCCTGATTCATCGGGGTGCAGCCATGCTGTGCGGATTTCGGCTCTGCCTTGATACTGGTTTTCCCGGTAAGCGCGCGATAGCAAGCGTGATAAACGCAGATAACCCGCATGGTTCTGACATAGCAGCAACAATCGCGTTGGCTTGTTACGATCAGTTTCATTAGTGATCCACACATCGCAGCCCAGTACCGGCTTAATGCCTTTTTTATAGGCAGACTGATAAAATTTGACCATGCCAAACAGGTTGGATAAGTCAGTCAGCGCCAGCGCCGGCATTTGATCTGCCACGGCTTTCGTAATCACTTCCGGAATGCGGACGGTGCTGTCCAGAATGGAAAATTCGCTATGCAATCGTAAGTGAATAAAAGCAGGGCCAGTGGTCATAGTGTTACAATTCAATGATGGAAAAGCTGTTTGTTCAGTGGAATGAAAATGCCAGTAGAAAATCTTACTTTCAGGGAAACTCAAAAAAACACAGCACAGTAGTTTTACAAAATCTCCCTGGCAGAACGGCTGCATTCAGAAGCTGATACACATCCATCGCTCATTGTTGATTACCTCGGACATTATTTTACATTATGTTGAAACCTCCAGAACTTTTACTTCCAGCAGGTTCATTAGAAAAAATGCGCTGCGCCTATGCCTTCGGCGCCGATGCGGTATACGCCGGCCAACCACGTTATTCGTTGCGGGCGCGCAATAATGAATTTGCACTGGAACAACTGAAAACAGGAATTGCCGAAGCGCATGCCTTGGGAAAGAAATTCTTCGTGGCCAGCAATCTCATGCCACACAACGCCAAAATCAAAACGTATCTGCAGGATATGGAGCCAGTGATCGCAATGCGACCGGACGCATTGATCATGGCGGATCCTGGCTTGATCATGATGGTGCGGGAAAAATGGCCCGACATTCCCATACACCTGTCGGTGCAGGCCAATACCGTTAACTACATGGGAGTGAAATTCTGGCAGAAAATCGGTTTGACGCGTGTGATCTTGTCGCGCGAATTATCCCTGGAAGAAATTGCAGAGATTCGTGATCAGTGCCCCGACATGGAGCTGGAAGTGTTCGTGCATGGGGCGCTCTGCATCGCTTATTCAGGCCGGTGCTTATTATCCGGTTATTTCAATCATCGCGATCCTAATCAGGGGACATGCACGAATTCATGCCGCTGGGATTACAACGTGAAATCTGCGGAAGAAAATCCAAGCGGGGATATTCAAGAAATCAAAACCATTGATTTCAATTTTGGTGAAGCGATGAAGCAATCCGATGAAGCCAGCCTGTCTAGCAGCTGTGGCCCAATTCAACGTCATCCTGCGGCCGACCAAGTCTATCTGATTGAGGAAAAAGAGCGCCCTGGGCAACTGATGCCGATCATGGAAGACGAACATGGCACATATATCATGAATTCCAAGGATCTGCGCGCAGTTGAGCATGTCGAACGACTGGTTAAGCTGGGCATTGATTCTCTTAAAATCGAAGGACGCACCAAATCTATGTACTATGTCGCCCGCACCGCTCAAGTCTACCGCCAGGCCATCGATGATGCAGTTGCACAGAAGCCGTTTGATGTGTCGCTGCTGAGTGAACTGGAAGGATTGGCCAATCGAGGATATACCAGCGGTTTTTATCAACGGCATAGCACGCAGGAGACTCAGAACTATCTACGGGGACATTCCGAATCCAATCGCAGCCAGTATGTCGGCGATGTCACCGGTTTCGATACCGCGAACGGCATGGCAGAGATCCTGGTCAAAAACCGGTTTCAGGTGGGCGACCGTCTGGAAATCATTCATCCGACCGGAAATTACACAATCGAGTTATCTCAGATGCTGGATACAAAAGGGCAGGCAGTTACGATCGCGCCTGGCAGCGGCCACCGCGTGAAAATACCGTTGGGCAGAGAGGTTAAGAATGCGTTCATTGCCCGATTCTTTTAGTGTCTCTGAACAAGGGTTAGCTTGAAAGGGATAACTTGATATTCGAACTGTACGTGCAAAGATCACGCGCATTCATGATGAAAAAAGCTGAGTATCCGTTTTGGCAACCACTGGAGTGTGCCTGGAAAAGGGCCTTGTATGAAGCCGGCATGACCGCCTTCGGCCGGAAATTCCAACGAAACTGCCGATGACACTTGACCGGATGTGGGTAATACCGATGCAGGCATGAAAGGATCATTCTGCGCATTGATCACCAGCGTCGGTACTTGAATGTGTTTCAGCCATTGCTTGCTGCTGGATTGGCGCCAGTAATCATCGGTATTGCAAAAACCATGCAATGGGGCGGTAACGAGATTGTCGAAATCGTAAATGGAGGAGCATTTTTTCAGCGCTGCGGCATCGAACAGACCGGGAAATTGTTCGAGTTTATCGAATGCTTTGACTTTGAGAGTGTTCAGGAAATGCCGTGTATACACTTGATTGAAACCCACATCCAGCGCCGCCCCGGCCGCTGCTAGATCAAGAGGCACAGATATGGCGGCTGCGCCAGTTACTAGTTTTTGCGCATTTCTGCCTTTCTCTCCCAACCATTTCAATAAAGCATTGCCCCCGAGAGAGACGCCAATGACATAGATGGGCTGCTGTTTGGCAAACGACTGGGCATGGCCGGCAATGCGCTGCAACATCCAGTCAATTTCAGTTGAATCGCCGGCGTGATAGGCGCGTGACAGTCGGTTGGGCATACCCGAACAGCCCCGGAAATGAATGACCGCGCTGCGCCATTGATAATGGCTCAGGTCATTGATGATGCTTAAAATGTAATGGCTTGATGAGCCGCCTTCCAAGCCATGAAAAAAAATCACCAGCGGCGCATCCATTGACCCATTGGTCCAATCGACATCGACAAAATCACCATCATCGAGTTCCCATCGCTCACGGCGATAATTGAAGCGGGGCGCGGGTTTGTAAAAATAGGGGTAGAGCGTCTGGAGATTTCCGCCGGGTAACCAGGCGGGCGCAGTATAAGACGTGGTATAGCGTGGAATTGAAAGTGCAGGCATGATGGATTCGTTAACGTAATGAATATGGATTCCTCAGCATGAAGAAGTGCGCAATTATGCCTCGAATCATGCAGATTTCCTAGAAAATAGCTGAAAACAAATTTACTTGCTCATGTTGCAATAACATTGGCTGTGCATGTAGATAAAAGCGTTGTAATGCATTCTCTTGCAGGATCCGAGCTGCTTATTTGAGGAACAGGCTGCGGCCGAGGGCAGGGCGTGTTTCTGTGCCGAAGCCACGCCAACCCAAGATACCTTCAAGTGCAATCCTCAAATGATTTAAAATCGATACCTGTACTTTGCCTGGCGATTGTTCTGAGCGAGTATCATTCATTTCAAGTTCATTTCTTTAAGCGTATGAAATCAATCAAACCGGCAAAAAATAAATCTTCTGATAGTCATCGTAAGAACCATTCTACTCATACGCCAGAAACATCAGCAACGACGGATACTATGAAATTGCAAAAATTCCTGGCGCAGAAGGGATTGGGCTCTCGGCGCGAAATGGAGGCTTTGATAGCCGCTGGCGAAGTAAGTGTGAATGGTGAAACTGCTGCCGTGGGGGATCGGGTTGGAATCGATGATGTCGTACGGATTGGAAAGCGCGTTATCCGATCGAATATCAAGGAGAGCATGCTCAAGGTGCTGCTGTACCATAAACCTGAAGGTGAAATCGTTAGTCGCCACGATCCGCAAGACCGCCCGTCGGTATTTGATAAATTGCCGCATCTGCGCTCGTCGAAATGGATTGCGATAGGGCGCCTCGATATCAATACCAGTGGCCTGCTCGTGTTTACTACGGATGGGGCATTGGCAAACCGTCTCATGCATCCTCGCTTTGAGGTGGAGCGTGAATACGCTGTCCGGATATTGGGGAAATTGACAGCAGAACAGATGACTCAATTGACGACCGGCGTTGAACTGGAGGATGGCATGGCGGCCTTTTCTTATCTGGCAGAGCAGGGCGGCGAAGGCGTCAATCAATGGTATCGGGTCATACTCAAAGAAGGTAAAAATCGCGAAGTGCGGCGCATGTTTGAAGCCATCGGATTGACGGTCAGCCGTTTGATGCGCGTGCGCTTTGGTCCGATCAATTTGCCGCCGCGAATAAAGCGAGGGCAATGGCTGGAATTGGATGAAAAGGAAATCCGCCGCTTGTTGAGCTTATTGACGTGATAGGGGGTCAAATCGATACGTTATGACCGAAGCTTCTCCGTAGCAAGGCAAAAAAATCTGATGCTGTGTCAAAACAGGTCGGTAAGCGTTCCATTTCTTTGATTTTTGCGGGATGGGCACGTGTTTCCATAAACTCCCGTCAGGGTTTGACAATCACGGCAATAGCTGGTCGCGTCGCAGTAAAAAGACAAACTCATCGCCTGCGCTGGTTTCCAACCAGGTGAATGGTAGATGTGGATAAACTTGTTCGAGCACTTTGCGGTTGTGGCCAATTTCAACGACCAGTATGCCTGAGTAGGTCAAGTGCTGAGCTGCTTGCTGCAGGATCTGATGCGTTGCATCTAAACCATCCAGTCCGCTTGCCAGGGCATTCTGGGGTTCATGGCAATATTCCTTGGGTAACTGCATCATGGATTCGGCGTTGACATAAGGAGGATTGCTGATGATCAGATCATATTGCTTACCTAATAAATTGGAAAACAAGTTTGATTCAACTAGACGGATTCTGCCAGTGAGGCCATAATCCTGCACATTCTTGTGTGCCACGGCGAGTGCGTGATTGGAGATATCGACAGCATCAACGTCGGCGTTCTCGAAACTATGCGCCATCATGATGGCAAGGCATCCCGAGCCGGTGCATAGATCCAATGCTGATGCGATATTCTCTGGTGCAGTTATCCAGGGTGAAAGATGGGTTTGCAATAATTCTGCAATGAAGGAGCGGGGAACGATCACGCGCTCGTCCACGTAAAAACTATAATCGCCCAACCAGGCTTCATGGGTCAAATAAGCTGCGGGAATGCGCTCAGTGACACGGCGCTCGATGATGGCCAGTACTTGTTCGCGTTCTTCCTTGACTACTCGAGCATCTAAAAAAGGTTCCAATTGGTCCAGCGGTAAGTGCAGAGTCTTTAAAATAAGATAAGCTGCCTCATCATAAGCATTGGATGAGCCATGTCCAAAATGGATGCCCGCTTTGTTGAATTGACTGACTGCAAAACGGAAAAGATCGCGTATGGTTTGTAGCTGAGAAGGATTTTGAATGATCATGGATTTGTTGATGGAAAAGCTTTAGGGGTTAAAAAAGCGTTGACCGGCTGACTGAAGAATGCTTGCTAAGCAGTTTGCGGCAACATTATTCTTGTTGAGAAATTTTTTTAATCATTGATTTGCTTACGTGAGCAATTACAAGAGCGCAATAAAATGACATTAAGTTCGGATGATATCCATTTTATGCAACTTGCCTTAGAGTTGGCGCTTCAAGCACAACATCATGATGAAGTGCCGGTCGGTGCCGTTGTCGTGCAAAATGGCAGGGTTGTGGGGCGTGGTTTTAATTCTTCAATTACGACCGTCGATCCAACTGCACATGCAGAAGTGATGGCTATGCGAAATGCGGGTGCTCACTTGGCAAACTATCGTTTACTGGATTGCACTCTGTATGTCACCTTGGAGCCCTGTGTCATGTGTGTTGGTGCAATTTTTCATGCACGCATCAATCGGCTGGTGTATGCAGCTTCTGATCCTAAGACAGGAGCATGCGGAAGCGTGATCAATCTGCCCGCAGAAATACGACTTAATCATCATATGCAAGTAACGGGTGGTATTCTAGCATCAGAGTCGAGTGCGTTGCTAAAACAATTTTTTGTTCAACGCCGCAAAAATGCCGGATAGAGATAGCATGAAAATAAATATTAATATTCAGTATCAGAAACTTGAATTACTTGATGATTGCGATCGGCTCATTAGGCTCTACTCGATTTCCTCTGCGAAGAACGGCACTGGACAGGAATACGGCAGCTTTCGTACCCCTCTCGGCAAGCATGTGATACGAGCCAGAATCGGTGGCGGTCAAGCGATCAATACGGTTTTCATCAAACGCCGGCCAACCGGTGAAATTTATAGCCCAGAACTGAGTCAGCAATATCCTCAACGGGACTGGATATTGACTCGGATTTTATGGTTATCGGGATGTGAATTGGGATTTAATCGTTTGGGGCGCGTCGATACCATGCGTCGCTATATTTATATTCATGGCAGTCCGGATAGCGTTGAAATGGGTAAGCCGGGGTCAATTGGATGTATTAGAATGAGAAATAACGATCTCATAGAGCTGTTTGATTCAGTGAGTGTAGGAACACCGGTGAACATTAAGGCATAATTCATTTCTAAGAAGTGAGAAATTCAGTAATATTCACGTCATCTGTATTCAATCATTTATTCCATAGGAGAAATCCATGAAACATCCAATGATATTTAATCGCCTCATGATCAACGTGATGTATTTTTTTATGGCATTGTTGCCAGCAGCAGCGTTCGCGGAAACGATAGGCAGTGTTTCAACGGTATTTAAATTAGTCGGAGCCAATGACAAAATCGTGATTGAGGCGTTTGATGATCCAGATATTCCAGGTGCGACGTGTTATCTGAGCCGGGCAAAGAAAGGTGGCGTGAGCGGTGCAGTAGGCGTGGCTGAAGACACTTCGGATGCCTCCATTGCCTGTCGCCAGATCGGACCCATTACATTGCCGGAGAAAGTCAAGAGTGGCAAGGAAGATGGCGAAGAAGTCTTCAAAAAGAGCACATCATTGTTATTTAAATCGTTACAGGTCGTTCGATTTTACGATGCAAAGCGTAATGTATTAGTCTACCTGTCTTATAGCGATAGAATTATCGAAGGCTCGCCCAAAAACAGCATTTCCATTATCCCCGTGACACCGTGGCATTAATAAATTGATTGGAAAAATAAAAAATATATTTTTTGACCGATGGCATTTAATAAACGCTAATACTATAATAGCCCACTATTAAGTACCATTGCTTGTATCTTCATCTTGATTGGCATTATTTTTCATGCAGTTATTCGCTTTTGGCATCAATCATAATACTGCGCCCCTGGACGTGCGTGAGCAAGTTACATTTCCTGAAAATACGATGGAACATGCATTGCTTGACCTGGTAGGTCGAAACCCGATCAAAGAAGCTGCCATCGTGTCAACCTGCAACCGCACAGAAATTTATTGCTGTACTGACCGTCCTGAAGATGCCATGACATGGCTGGCAGATTTTCATCATCTGCCAACACGTCAGCTTGATCCCTACCTATATAAATTGCCGCGTGAAAAGGCGGTGAAACACGCATTCCGCGTTGCCAGCGGATTGGATTCGATGGTGCTCGGAGAACCCCAAATACTCGGACAATTGAAGAGCGCGGTAAAATCAGCAGAACATGCAGGTACGCTGGGCTTGCTGTTACACAAATTATTTCAGCGCACGTTCTATGTTGCCAAAGAAGTTCGCACATCGACCGAAATTGGCGCTAGCTCTGTCTCGATGGCTGCTGCGGCAGCACGTTTGGCTGAACGGATTTTCGGCGATATCGGAGAACAACGGTTGTTGTTTATCGGAGCGGGGGAGATGATCGAGTTGTGCGCGAACCATTTCGCCGCGCGCAGCCCAAAAAAGATCACTGTCGCCAACCGTACCACAGAGCGTGCTGAGGCGCTTGCCAAGCGATTTAGCAACGGACAGGCGATAACACTGAGTGATTTGCCCGAACAACTCGCTTTGCACGATATTATCGTGACCTGCACGGCCAGTCCGCTACCGATTCTCGGTAAAGGCATGGTCGAACGCGCCATCAAAATTCGCAAGCACCGTCCCATTTTTATCGTGGATCTGGCCGTACCGCGCGATGTTGAATCTGAGGTTGCCGAACTCGACGATGTTTTTCTCTATTATGTCGATGATTTATCCGAAATTGTAAAAGAAGGACTAGACTCGCGTCAGAACGCGGTAGCGCAGGCAGAAACCATCATTGATTCGAATGTCGTTGATTTCATGCGCTGGTTAGCGACGCGAGAGATGGTACCCACTATACGTGCACTGCGCGATCAGGGAGAACGCTACCGGCGTCACGAACTCGCGCGGGCGCACAAGTTGCTGGAAAAGGGTGAGGATCCGAAAAAAGTCATTGAGGCCCTCAGTAACGGTCTTACCAATAAATTCCTGCATATGCCCTCCAGTGCATTGAATCAGGCTGCAGTTGACGAACGTGAGGAATTAGTCGAGTTAATTAATCGGCTATATCAACTGCATCGCCCATAATGAACAAAAACATCACTGATAGGCTCACTCGTCTGAGTGTGCGTCTTGAAGAATTAAACCATTTGTTGAGCAGCGAATCAGCAACCTCTGATCTCGATAATTATCGAAAACTCACGCGCGAACACGCCGAAATCATTCCTATCGTCGAGTTGTATCGTAGCTATCAACAAAGCGAGCGCGATATTCAAACTGCACGTGAAATGCATGCTGATCTGGAAATGCGGGATTTTGCCGAAACCGAGATTCAAGCGGGTAAGGAAAGATTAGTCAAGATTGAATCTGAAATTCACAAGCAATTACTACCGAAAGATCCAAATGATGAACGCAATATTTTTTTGGAGATTCGCGCCGGAACCGGTGGAGATGAATCGGCTCTGTTTGCAGGTAATTTGTTTCGCATGTATTCGCGCTATGCAGAACGGCGTGGCTGGCAAGTTGAAATTATTTCGCAAAGCTTGTCGGATATCGGCGGCTATAAGGAGATCATAGCCAAAATTATCGGACAAGGCGCTTTTTCGCGCCTTAAATTCGAATCCGGAGGCCATCGGGTTCAACGGGTTCCAGTGACTGAAACACAGGGACGGGTCCATACGTCAACGTGCACTGTCGCGGTGATGCCGGAAGCCGATGAAGTGAGCGAAGTCATTCTGAATCCTGCTGAGCTGCGTATCGATACCTTCCGTGCTTCCGGCGCGGGTGGTCAACATATCAACAAAACGGACTCGGCAGTACGAGTGACGCATTTGCCGACGGGTATTGTCGTTGAATGCCAAGACGGTCGCTCGCAGCATAAGAACAAGGCTCAGGCGCTTAGCGTTTTGGCAGCGCGCATCCATGACAAGCAGATGCGAGCGCATCATGCAGAACAGGCTGCTACCCGTAAATCGCTAGTGGGCACGGGCGAGCGCTCAGAACGCATCCGTACCTATAATTTCCCGCAAGGTCGTATAACCGATCATCGTATTAACCTCACGCTCTATAAAATGGATCAGATTATGGATGGAGACATCGATGAACTTTGCTCAGCATTGATGGCCGAACATCAGGCTGAGTTACTGGCAGCCTCGGTGGCGGAATAAAGCTCTTTGCCTGTTTGTGCGCTTCCTACTGCCAGTCAGAGCCAATTCCTAAGCGAATTTAAATGATCTTGCGGTAATATTTCAACCGCAGTCATCCTCGATGACTTTATCATTCGCACTAAATCCCGTACCTTCACCTGCTCGGTCTCTGGAATTTGTTATGAAGCCTCTGATTTTCATAAGCTGGTTTTTCTTAGTCCTGTTGACCTCTGTGCAAACAGCTATCGCTGAAAAGCGGATTTATCTTGCCCCGGATGATCATACCGATTATATGTGGACGGCGGATGAAGCAGAGTATGAAGATGCCTTCTTGACAATGACTGATTACTACCTCAACCAGATAGACGCCAGTGAGAATGATGCTGTTCACCATCAGGCCCGCTGGAATGCGGATGGCAGTTTCTGGATGTGGATTTATCAGAAGAACCGCAATCCCGCTCAGTTTCAGCGATTGATCAATCGGATCAAGAGCGGTCATTTCAGCATGCCCCTGAATGCGCTGGTGCTGTCGAATGGCGGCACGCCAGCCGAAGCCGTGCTGCGCGGCATGTATTATCCTGGCCAGATTCAACGTGCCTATGACATCGATTTTCCGATTGCGATCGCGATGGAAAATCAAACCCTGCCCTATGGTCTGTCATCGCTGTGGGCGGGATCGGGCGCTAAATATTCCTGGAAAGGCGTGTGCAATTGTGCGACGCACGTGCCACACCTGAGTAATCGCGACCGTGAGATTTATTACATTGGTGGCCGCGACGGCAGTCGCCTTCTTATGAAATGGTATTCCCATCAGTTGATCAACGATAACGAGGACACGGTAATCGGAGGGTATGCGGAAGGGCGCGATTCTTCTGCTGCTGTCGAATTTGTCGACAATGATACGATGTTCGCGTCACGTTACCCTTTTCCGGTCATTGGTATTTTCGGAAAAGGCGAAGATGATCTGCTCACAACTGATAATGTGTTTGTGTCCACCGCGAAAGCCATGACCAATTCCAGGCGTAAAATCTTCGTATCAAATCAACTGGATTTTTTCAAGGATTTCGAAACCCATCATGGTGCCGACCTGGAAAGCTTTGCGGCCAGCTATGGTAATGAATGGGAACTTTATTCCGCATCCATGTCGGAAGTATCGGCCCGCGTCAAACGAGCGATTGAAAAACTGCGCAGTGCCGATGCGATGGCGACCTTGGTTTCTCTGCGCGACCCTAGCTTCATGGCTAGCCGCATCGAAGCCCGCAACAAGGCCATGCTCAATTTCGGCCTGTATTATGAACATAACTGGACCGCCGATGGCCTCGTCACGCGCAACGCCCGGGCAGAATGGCAGCGCAAAATCGAAGGCGAGATCACTTCTTACGTCAATACGCTCCATAACGATGCCAGGGACCAGCTTGGCGGCCTGATCGCCAAGAAGGGCGCCACTCCGCGGTTTTATGTATTCAACAGTCTGAGCTGGGCGCGTACCGATTATGCCGATATCCCTGTCGCGAACAGGACTGAGGTACATGTCGTTGATATCTCTACAGGAGAGGAAGTACCTTCACAGTATGTCGCAATGAGCGGAACCTCTTATTTGAGGATTCTGGCCAAGAATATCCCGCCGGTGGGCTATAAAGTATTCGAAATCAGGAACGGTGTGGGCACGATTTTCACTCATGCCGCGACCGTCAATGGTAATATCATGGAAAACGATTTTTATCGCATTACCATATCCAGTTCCGGCGCGATAACGAGCTTGATCGATAAAAAACGCAATCATCGGGAATTTGTGCGAGTGAACCATGGAAAAACAATCAACGACCTCGGTAACCAAGAAGGAATCTTGAGTTTGGAAGAAATGGGAGCTGTGACTACAACGCTCAAATCTGTTTCTGAAACACCAGTACTGCATACCACATACCTCACACTGCTGCGCGACTCGAACCGCATCGATATCCGCAACACCATCAACCAGAATTTCAGCGATGTGCTGAGCTGGAACTTTTCGTTCAACATCAATTCGCCCGATATCTGGCATGAAGAAGTCGGTGCCGTCATTCGCG
>CASDLT010000044.1 GCA_949281375.1 uncultured Nitrosomonas sp. | reverse complement strand
TCATCTAATTCACCAGATATCACAGTAAACAGCCTCAATTCTGGCAAATTCCAGCTTTCTTGAACACCCCTCAACGTCAATATCTATGCTAATCGTGATGGTTTCTCAGGTGCGACTAATTATGGATGTTCCGATTTGTAGAGTATTTGAGGAAATATTCAAAATTAAACAACATTTAGCTGTTTTCTACAAATCAATCAAGAGTCTGATGCACTTAGAAATTTGATAACTAACCGTAAACACATAAAAAGAAGCCATTAAAAGCCTTGCATTCATTAAAATATCGTGCCTCGACAACTGGAATAACTACTGAACAAATGTACATTTGCACATGGTAATCCTCCCAAAAATTAATCGAGCAAAGCAGTAGAAATTTCTATCTTGGACAAAGAGAAATTTTACTGATGAAGAAGCAACGATTTATGGAATGAATCACCCCGGCTTTTCCGGAGACATTTTAGTCTGAGTCAAGCTGCATCAGCCGACTCCCTCAATTGGCAATAATATGCCTTTTCAAATTCAACCGGTGGGATATTACCGATCGGCTCTAGCAGTCGACGATTATTGAACCAATCAACCCATTCCAGGGTGGCAAATTCCACCTCATCAATGTTGCGCCATGGGCCGCGACGTCGAATGACCTCTGTCTTATATAAGCCGTTAATACTTTCAGCCATTGCATTTTCATAAGAGTCACCGACGCTACCCACAGAAGCTTCAATATTGGCTTCTATCAGGCGCTCCGTGTAGCGAATCGACAGATATTGACCTCCTCTATCACTATGATGAATAAGCCCTTTGACATCTTGCCGCGCCCACTATGCCTGTTCCAGGGCATCCAATACCGAATCAGTTTGCAGTGATCGGCTGACTCGCCAGCCAACAATAAATCGTGCAAAAACATCGATAATGAAGGCTACATAAACAAATCCAGTCCAGGTTGCCACAAATGTTATATCCGCAACCCAAAGCTGGTTGGGACGCGTGGCTACAAATTGCCTATTTACCTTGTCGGTCGGTCGATCAAGCAAGTCATCAGCAATCGTGGTCCAACACTTCTTGCCCCGCCTGATGCCTTGTATTCCGAGCCTCTTCATCAGCCGCTCAACGGTACAGCGAGCAACCTGAATACCTTCACGAATCAACTGCCGCCATACTTTGTTGACGCCATAGACTTTAAAATTGTTTTCCCATACCCGCTGTATATCTCGCTCAAGTATTCTGTCTCGTTTGATACGATCGGGTAATCGGTCAGAATCTCGTTCTCGTGTTTTATGTTCATAGTAACTCGACGGGGCAATCTGAATTTGCCTGCAGATCGGCTCGACCCCGTACTGTTTCCTGTGCTGATCAATAAACACCATCTTTACTTCTGCCGGTGGTCGAGTTCCGCCTGGGCAAAATAAGCAGATACTTTTCGTAATATCTCATTGGCACGCTTTAATTCCCGATTCTCGCGTTCCAATTCCTTGAGCCGCTCACGGTCAGTTGTGGATAATCCCCCTCGAATACCTTGATCTGTTTCTGACTGGCGCACCCAGCTACGCAGGGTTTCCGGCGAGCAGCCAATCTTCGATGCTATGGATACTATCGCTGCCCACTGCGATTCATAGTCCTTCTGGTGTTCGTGCAATAGCCGGACTGCTCGTTCACGAACTTCCGGCGAATATCTCATCTGTTTTTTCATTACTCTATCCTCTCAAGAAATAGAGTCTCCTGCAAATCCGGGGTGATTCAAAATGACGGTGGGTGGCACGACTATTGGATTTACCCCTAGATGAAAGAGAAAAAAATAAAACGGCGAACCTTAGCTTTGCGACGCCAGATGTTTTATGCTAACAAATCAATCAACTCATGAAACATTGCAACAGCATCAAGTCATCATAGAAAGGAGAATGATCATGAAACCGAGAATTACAGTCATAACAGTTGGCGTTGATGATCTGGACCGTGCGGTAGTTTTCTATCGCGATGGGCTTGGCCTCAAGACTGAGGGTATCATGGGCGCTCAGTATGAACATGGCGCAGTTCCTTTTTTCGATCTTCAAGCGGGGCTAAAGTTCGCCGTCTGGCCGCGTGCCAGTCTTGCTCATGATTCAGGTGTTGAAGTGTCGCCGCGCAGTCCCACCGAATTCTCCATCGGCCACAACGTGCGCACCCGCGAGGAAGTCGATCAGGTGATGCAGCAGGCAGATGCCGCCGGAGCGAGGATCGTGAAGCCCGCACAGGATACGTTCTGGGGCGGATATGCCGGCTACTTCATGGATCCCGACGGCCATCTCTGGGAGGTTCTGTACAATCCCGATCTGATGCCTGAGGACTAATTCCATCGTAAGCTTAATAACTTAAGCTATAAAGCAATTTATCAATCAATCTTCTCCAACCAATCCGCCCATTAAGTTGCTTTAACAAATCAGCCCGATACCTCGCGTTATATTTCAACGTGCGTGAATAATAATTCGCCACCCTAGTCCAGACATCTCCTCGATCATTCTTGATATGTAACCGTATACGCCAGGCAGCAATAATCCGTATGGATACTGAGAGTTTGACCAGGGCTGAGATTGCCAACCAGGATGGCGTGGGTGAAGCAACAGTTTATAGGGTATTGGCTAAAGCAAGAAAAAATTAATCTATTGATTATATTGTACTAGGATTAACCTTCTGACGAAGATGGCACTTTTGGCAGCTATGTGGTAACTACCCCTTCTACATGGTTCTTGAATTTGGTTTTTATCAATCCCCACGCCCTTCTTAATAGGCCAAGTTGCCAATATCCCATTGAAAGTATGACAAATATTCTATTGTAGGAATTTTAAGCCTAGATACAATGGCTGACCTTTTCCACTGAGCGCGATAAAAGATACAGAAAAGTGATCAATGTTGCCAAATTTTTGTGAATGATGGTGGCGGCATTTATGCATTGGATACGGGAGTTCAGCAACGGCACCCTTTGAAATGGTGCGGTGGTCAGGCAAATGGCTATGCTAAGTATGGCAATACAGAACCGATGAAGTAATCGATGCAGTATATCGATTAATGCAAATTAAACCTTCGATACAGGAGTGATCTTGCTGAATCACCTCAAAAAACATTTTGTACTCTGGTTTGTTTTTATCGTCACGACCATTTGGCTGGTCAACACGTTTATCCTGGATGACCGGGTTGAACGCCACGAGTTGCCGGATGATTCGGTGATTGTGGTACTGGGAAAAGAAGAGAAACACCGCTTCAAAGTGCCGGTGGATTATTTATATGATCTTATGATCATGAAAGAGTCTTCAGCAAAGCAATTCGGTGTATCAAATACGAAGTTCAAGAAGGTTTATCGAGGTGGCGATTATTTTTATGTTTACGCGACCTATCCCGACATGAAGCCTGTGGATCGCTCGAATGACAAACCGGGGCACGGCAACAAAATTTCAATCAGCATTGCTACCAATGCCGGATCTATTCCATATCGTAAAAGTGCATTCCAATATGTGAGTGGCAGGCATCCTAATGGCGGAATGATTCCAGAAGGTTTTGATAGTACTGAAATCATTCAATATGAAGAACATGATCTGGATAAATATTTTTATCGAGATGGTGACATTTATATGCAATGTATTAAGCGGGAAGAGACGCCCGATTATTTTCCATCATGTACGGTTTATTTTAATTATAAGGAATTGGAATTAACTGTAAGCTTCGCTAGCAAATACAAAACCAATTTTCTGAATATACGTGCCCGTATACACGAATTATTAAAATCATTTGAACAATAAGCAATCACAAAGGCGTTTCCCACTATGTCTGCCCATAATTTAACTCAAGCTGAGATACAAGAACTAATAAACCTAAATAACCAAGGACGCACGGGCGAAGCATGGCAGGTACTGTCTTTCCGAGGAGATCGATACGCCGACAATGCCGCGGCGGTTACTGGAATACCGAGTGCCGGAACGTTAGGTCATGAAATGAATACGTTTGTTCGTATGCACTGGTATCAAACTGCGGGGAAAGAAGCATACGATAGTATATTTTCTATCGTAGCAAAAGAGCATCTTGGTAATTACTTAACCCTTCTTTCACAACAACCTACTTGGCCCAATACGGAACAAATTGAAACAAGTTATCGATCTGCTATAGTAAATAATGGCTTATCAGCCCAAACTGCCATTGATGGCGTCATAACGCGGGTAGTCGGACAAGCTCCGGTACTCAATAAACTGGACTGGCATTTTTGGCTTGGTATCGATCAATCGCGGGTCGTATCTTCACCGGTATTCAATGACATACCGACAGATCAGGCGGTAGCACGGTTGATCACGACCCTGTCTTTGACCCTGCATGCGCTCTCACAAGTGGGGTTGGAAGGTTTTTCGTCTTTACTCAACACTCTCTTTCTTCAATTCAAGAACTGGACCCCTCCACGCACCGATCCATTAGTACTCGATCTGGACAATGATGGCATCGAAACCATCGGCATCGGGGGTACGGTAGTAGTATTCGATCACAATGGTGATGGCATTAGAACCGGTACGGGTTGGGTCAAAAGCGATGACGGTTTTTTGGTACTGGATCGTAATGACAATGGCACAATCGATTCTGGCCGGGAATTGTTTGGTGTCGACACCATTAAATCCAATGGCGCGCTTGCTACTAATGGTTTTAACGCATTATCCGACCTGGATTCCAATGGGGATCATGTGTTTGATCAGAATGATGACGAATTTGCTCACCTGCAAGTTTGGCGTGATTTTAACCAGAATGGAATTTCTACCGCAAATGAACTGTTTTCTTTGTCGGAACTGGCGATCGTCAGTTTTAATTTAAATGCCACCACTCAGAACGTCAATTTGGGCAATGGTAATGTGCAAACCGCTGCAGCAGCACATTTGACGGTGGATGGAACCGGTCAAACCGGTAATTTGGATTTGGCCAATAATCCGTTCTATCGGGAATTCGTTGATACTATTCCACCTACAGAACAAGCACTTAATTTACCTGATAGCAAAGGCTCAGGTTGGGTGCGGGATTTACGTGAAGCGGTTAGCTTATCCCCAACGGTTGCAACTGCTTTGACAAGCTACGTGGCACAAACCAACTATGCAGACCAGAAAGCACACCTGGATGATCTGATAACTACTTGGGCAAATACCTCGCCCATGAAAAATAGTGTCGAACAGGCAGCCGATAAAGGGTATTTCTTAATTTATTTAAAACCGAATCAATCCTGGTCGGAACACGATACTCATATGGGTTATTGGAATACGACAGATAATGCTGTTTTAGATGCGCTCAATCCTAGCACGCGTGCAGCCTACGAAACGTTACAACAGAATCAGCAAGAACTGGTGGGTATGATCAGCGTGCTAGAGCGCTTTAACGGAACCCCGTTGGTGACAGTCGGCACGGATCGAGTAACGCTAGGGAATGGATCCCAGACAATAGTAAGCTCGGCTCCAGGTGTCGCAAATTCAGAAAGAGTTTTTGTATCACTGTCTACCCAGCAAATCGAGATTATGCAGCAAATCTATGAAACGCTTAAAGAATCCGTTTATGGCAGCTTGGTGTTGCAGACGCGACTTGCGCCTTATCTAAATGAAATTACGTTGGATGTGAATGAATCCGGGCAAATATCTGTGACTTTCTCCATGCTCAATACGTTACTTGACAATCAGAAGATCGCAAATCCTGCTGCCGCATTAGCCGACTTGATCGAATTGAACAAATATGCAGGTTCTGTATTGCAGGAAAATGGTTGGACTGGCCTTGAGATGTTGCGTAACTGGATTGACCAAGGTGTTGGTGAAGCGCAAACACAATCCATCCTGCAGGATTTAGGCGTAAGTATTATTGAAAGAGATGCATTGCCGGATACCATTGTCATTAGCAGTACGAGCAATACAAATCTCAATGGATTAGCTAGTAACGATGTTCTTAATGGTAGCATAGGAAATGATACGTTGTATGGCAATCTCGGAAATGATGTGCTTTATGGTGGAAGTGGTCGTGACATCCTGATGGGTGGTGACGGCAATGACATCTTGCGGGGTGGCGGTGGGGAAAATGATTATTTGAGTGGAGATAACGGCAACGACACCTATATCTATGCCAAAGGTGACGGTAACATTTCAATCAATAATAGTGAAACTGCTTCAACGAGTAACGATGTACTGAGATTTATGCCAGGCATTAATCCTGTCGATGTGGTTGTTCGGTGGGATTCCAATAGTCTGCTGTTAACGATAAAAGATACTGGAAAAACGATCAATGTCACCAATCATTTTTATGAAGATGGTGGCGGCATTTATGCATTGGATGCGATCGAATTCAGTAACGGCACCCTTTGGAATGGTGCGATGATCAAACAGATGGCCCTGCAAAGTACCGGAGGTAATGACAATATCGCTGGTTTTGCGTCCGATGACACCGTTGATGGTTTAGGCGGTGATGATACCTTATCAGGTGCCGGTGGAAATGATCACCTGAGCGGGAATATTGGCAATGATTCGCTTATCGGCAATGATGGTAACGACACCTTAATAGGTGGAGAAGAAGGCCAGGATTCACTTTATGGAAACGCAGGCAATGATATCCTCAATAGAGGCCTGGGAGTAAGGGATTATATGGAAGGCGGCGAAGGTAATGATGTGTATTTGTTCGCAGCCGTAGATGGTAATGCCACGATTAACAATTTTGATACCAGCGCAGCTCGATATGATGTTTTGCGGTTTGCTGCGGGTATTAATCCAAGCGATGTTATGGTAGGGCGCTGAGGTTCTTATGATTATGATTTGCAGCTAACGCTGCAAAGCACCGGTGAAGTGATTACGGTACAGAATCATTTTGCTATCAACAGAATTTTCTTGTTGAATGCAGTTGAATTTGCAGATGGTACGATCTGGAGCAGTGCGGACTTAATGACAAAAGTGCTAACTGGTACATCTGGAGAAGACGATATTACTGGATTTGACACTGATGACATTATTAGTGGTTTGGGTGGGAATGACATGCTCGACGGTAGTTTAGGTAACGACACTTTACTGGGCGGGGACGGTCAAGACTATCTTGCTGGTGATTCAGGCAATGATATCCTCAATGGAGGTCTAGGAGCCGATGATGTCATGGTTGGAGGTGGAGGCAACGATATTTATCTGTTCGCAGCCGGAGATGGCAATACCTATATAAATAATGAGTCCTTTGCAAAATGACAAAATTTCCTATTTCAGTGTAGTCATGGGCTCATTTTTATGTGATCGACTGATTTTTAGTCATTTCTCCGCAAATGAGCCAAAAATAATTGCTCTAAACCGGGCATTTCCGATCAAGAAGGCGCAATATCCCTATGTTTGCGCGATCAATCGCCGATCGGCGAAGAGTTTTGGCAGTCTTTTCAAGTTATACGCCATCGCCAACAGCATGTGCCAAGCATGCGCCAAAGCCAGGCCGCGGTAACGCAGAATTTTGGCATTGAA
>CASDLT010000043.1 GCA_949281375.1 uncultured Nitrosomonas sp. | reverse complement strand
TTTTTTTAAATATTCTGAAATACTCAGGCCGCAATTTTCGGCTTGCTCCCTGATGATTTTTCCTTCTTCCGGTTCAACTGGAACCCTGAGATGGAGTTTGTATTTTCTTTTATTCTTTGGGTTTGTCTCACTCATTGCTTTGGTTGGTTCTTCGTTTTCTCGATTGCTTTTGTGTTTCTTATTTCATTTATTGGGTGTTGCCTCTACTTCGGACTTTGAATTTGCTTTGCGTCTGCATTTGCTTCTGCATTAACCCTTGCCTCGCAGAGCAGGATTATCGTTGAGCACACCGTGCGAATAAGAGCTTGTGATGTTGGATGACAAGTTTACTTGTTAGCTAACATCACATATCCTGCCCTGTATTCTATCTCTATATACTAAATTATGCATTATTATTTAAGTTTGTAGTTATCTAATTCGAGCTGACATTTCTTGATTTAATATTTGTTTAATTCTTATATACCTGTTATATAGTGGATATCTTCTGCATTGTTGGATAATAATTGCATAGATACTTGAAATAATTGGTTGTGTGATTTGCTCATGAAACAATTGAATTCTCAAATCATGCAAACCAAAAAGTTTTTGAATGGAATTATGAATACGACATTGTCGTTTTAGTACGGCGGCTATTAGCGGATATGGAAAAAAAGTTATCTCAACGGATGGCCGAGAATGCAGTCAAGAAAAACAAAAGCAATGCAAGATTCAATCTTGCAATGTTTCTCCTTCTGCGCGACGAAATAAATGAAGCCATCGATGATGGATGGTCAGTTAAATATATTTGGGAAGTATTATACGAAGAAGGAAAAATTACATTTAGCTATCAAACTTTCTTGAATTTAGTAAATAAATATAAAACTAATTCATCCCTACAATCAAAAACTATTATCGCTAAAAAAGAATCCGCGCCATTGCCTGATTCTGAATCGACGGCGCAACTCCAGCCTGAATCAGAATCGACACAAGATCGGATAAAAATAACTGACTCACCAAAATCCCCGGATTATGGAAACCCGAAAGGTTTCGAGTGGAGTACTGATTATGATCCTAAGGATTTTATTTAATAGCTGCCAAGATCATTGCGCTCATTCCCGTATTAAGAATCAAGATTCACAACGTGATGTAGCAAGCTTCAATTTAAACGCAACAATTTTATGAAGGAATTATTCTAATGGCTAAAGTACACATGATCTTGCAAGGTAAGGGAGGGGTTGGTAAATCTTTCATCGCATCCATACTGGCACAGCATTATTACGCCAAGAAGAAAAATGTTCTTTGCATTGATACTGACCCGGTGAATGCTACTTTTCATGGATTTAAGAAATTAAATGTTCAGCGATTGGATTTAATGGAAGGTGACGAAATTGATCCACGTAAATTTGATGATTTGATTGAATCCATCTCCAAAAGTAAAACCGATGTGGTGATTGATAATGGCGCCAGTACCTTTGTGGCTTTGGCACATTACTTAATCAGCAATCAGATACCTGCCCTGCTTAAAAACAGTGGTATTGGGGGTAAAACAAGCAGTTGTGTCACCAGCCGCCATTTTGACTACGGCAAGTCGAGACGAGTATTCATATCAAGATCAAATCGCCCATACGGATTAATATGCTCCCATACCAATGGAGTCAACGCAGCGTAGTCGCGTAATGTCATTTTGTCTTGCCAATGCGGTTGGGCTAACACCTGCTGTATCATCAATGTATTGATGTAAACCATGCAGTTTTGAATGAGATGCAAGGCAAGCATACTGATTTCATGATCTTCCCGGCGATTGCTTGACATTTCGCCCCGGCGCGCAAAGAATACAAAATCAGTTGCACCATTCCATTGTTCAACCACGTTTAACCCTTCATGAATTTCCCGGCGTAGCGTTTCATCGTTCAGGTAGCGGCATAAAAAAATAGTCTTAACTGCCTTGCCCAATTCAGCGAATGCCTTGTAAGTCGGATGCTGAACGTTCTTTCGAGTAAAGCGCCGAAGGATGGCTTCGGTTTCCGCAGTCCGAAGGCGCAGAGCAGTTGCGTATTTAATCATTTGGTCGTACTGCTGCCGTATGCAATCCCAATCAATCGGTTTCGTAAGAATTTGTTGTAGATTTGGATAAGCATCGGCCATACCGATATCTGACCGACTTAGCTTTTGCGAGTGTATGGCTTTTAGCCTGGGTAATAATTGAAAACCCAATAAACGACAAAAAGCAAACGCAACCGTACTTTGGCCGTGAGAGTCGACGTATTGACGGTCAACTTCCATTTCAGTGCAATGATGGATGACGCCTTCGATCATCGATGCCACCTCCGAAGAGGATGGAGATTTCAGTTGCGAATGGATGCACAGAGAATTGCGCTCGACATGCCAATAAATCATGATGCCGCGTCCACCATAACGAACATGCCATTGCGTGGTTAAGTTCTGATCCCATGCGCCAAAATGCTTTGAGTCGGATGCACAGGCTGTAGTACCGTCACCCCATATTGCTGGATTACGAGCGTGTAACGTACCATCAATGATAATAGCAATCGCGCGGCGCATGGCGTCAACGCCAATATAACGGCGACGAACATAAGCGAGGTCTCTTGCCGTTGTGCCGGAATCAAGTCCGGCCATGCGCTGCAAGCCCGCATTGGTGCCAAGACCATGCAGGCAAAGTAATAAGCGCGGCTGTAATATAGAACGATCCATCGTTTCATAGGATGTTGGACTTTTCAATACATCTGTAAAACCTAGCCGGAGATCAGTTTCCTTCACCATATCGAGTAAACTGGTCATGGGCCACAAGGCATTAAGTTCGGCTTTGAGCGTTGCCAGGTTTGGTGGTTCTGGCTGTGCGTACAACGGTGTTAAGATGATCCAGCCGTTATTTTTGTTACTTACTCTGACACAGGAATTCTTTTTCAGGCCCGTATCCAAGGCGTTTAATGCTTCTCGCATTTCAGCCTGTAATTTAGCGATGAACTGCTCGGCATCGAGTGGCAGATTTAATGCTTGGTAGTAGTCCTCACGGTTCTCATTGAAATCAGTGGGCAGGTCTTCATCTGGGCTGCGGTAGCGGTTTGCGCCGACCACCCAAATTTCCTTGCATCGCAGTCGTTCGCGTAACGCTTCCAGCACTGCAATTTCATAAGTGATGCGATTCACACGATCCCGACCAGAGGCATCCTTTTCAATCACAGCCTCACGCCATAATCCGCGCACTACGCCATCAAGCGGCACGTTTTCATCCGCCGGAAAGGTGTGCACCTTGGCGTCTGCATAACGTTTTACCAATCCAAGAGCGTCCATCACTGGCCGATGAAGGTCATTGTTGCTCCGAAACTTCAGTGCGGCCAGCAAAGTAGGCACCATCCGTCGATAGTGCCCCTTGTACGAATTACGAATCACGGTTTGTAATGTGATTCGATACGTTGGGCCGGTAGCTTTCCATTCTTTAACCAAGTCACGTAGCGTTTGTTCGCCAACCACAGGAAATACTACATCACGCACCACCCCATCGGGTTGTGCAAGACTAGCGTCCGCCAGTTCAAACAACAGGTTTTGTTTGCCGGAAACTCGCTTAAGGTCTTCCAGCAATTCCCGCTCGACTTTACGTTCAGCCCGTGCGCCGATCTGATGGATGGTTTCAATTAGCAAGTCCACAAGATCATCAGTCAAACTGCGGGCACGCAAGTAAACAAAGGCTGCCAGCCAAGTAATGCGCACGGCATCGGGATGTCTGCGTAAATCGCGGGGTACTTCGACAGAAACGCGTTTGCGGCAATGTTCTAAATCAAGTGGTGAAACCTTATCAAATAAATCGGCTGGCAATCCAATATTTCGGATTAATTCTAATTTCGCTAGTTCAGCTTGCATGTTGGCAAGGCTTGGGCGACCAGGATTTCCTTGTAGCTTCAGTAAAAGAGCTGATGCACTGGTGGTATAATCATCTTGTTCTACATTCTCGCAGTAAAATTTCTCTGAGCGTAGCAAGGCATCCAAATTCTCGCGTTGTTCCGGCGATAAACGCTCATAGATAGAATTGTGGAATCGGTCTTCATGCGCGCGCAACGCACTACGGGCAATTCGATCCATTCGATCAAGTGTGGGCGGTTCAATCAATAGCTCTTTGCAACGTGCTTCCAAGCATGCAATCATGGGGTCGATATTGCCGCCGAATTCGCCCGCAACATGATCGCGAAGCCAAGTTGTCAGTATTTTCGCATCGGCGACCGTGGCCTCATGAAAACCGAAACGCGTTCGTATTTCAGATCGTAGTCGTTCGGCAGTTCGGCCAATCAGAGTGGCCTCGCTATCTATTGGAATCGGTACTTCCAACTGTTGACTTAATAAAGCTATACCTTGCATCTCGATTTCGGATCCATCTCGCGGAAACCTGCCGCGTTCGCGGAAGAAAGCTAGCAGGATAGCAAAGCCTAATCGGTTTGTTCGTTTCTTGGACATTACCAGTGTGAGTTCCTCGGGTGTCAGTATCCACAGAACTTTCTCGCAGCTGTTGTCCATTGCGCCGTTATGGAGTTGGATTTGAAGCAGGCCAACCGATGCGAGCTAATGTTTCGATCAACGTGGTTCGCTTGACGCCAAAGTTACGACAGACCGCCGCTTTGGACATACCGTCATTAAGTGCGGTAATAATCGCTTCCAATTTTTCGCCGGTAATGGCCGGTGGACGTCCACCAATTCGTCCGCGTTTTCTGGCGGCGGTCAGGCCCGCTAAAACACGTTCTTTAATCAAGGCACGTTCATATTGGGCAAGAGCGCCAAATACATGGAACAACAGTTCGCCAGATGGCGTGGTGGTATCCATGCCCTCGGTGAGCGAACGAAATGCCACTTGTTTCTCTTTGAGCGTGTTGATAATCATAAGCAGATGAGACAAAGAGCGACCGAGCCTATCTAATTTCCATACGACCAGCACATCCCCAGGTCGAACAAAGTCCAAAGCTCTTGTCAGCCCGGAGCGATCATCTTTGGCCCCTGATGCGCGATCTTCATAAAGATGCCTGTTATCGACACCGGCAGCTAGCAATGCATCGCGCTGCAAATCTGTGCTTTGCCGATCCGATTCCGATGAAACGCGCATATATCCAACTAACATAGACGGAAAACCTTAAAATTAATGTTTCCGTATGCTAACATTTTACGACAGTGTTTTACGTATATTTATTGAGCATTTATAGTGATCTTTAATCATTGGCAGCACCCATGTCGCAAAACATCTGTTTTACGACATAGATCTGATGTTAGTGACAAAAAATGCTGCAATACTAGATACACTGGTGGCAGAGTTGACTTTTCATTCTAAGGCCATCAAACACGTTAAGGCCATGGAGCGAATGTTTGTAGCACCGGTGCAATAATTTCAAGTATTTGAATAAACTAGACAAAAGACTTGAAAGCAATATTGGTATTGAGGAAACGACTTAGGCGTTTAAATGACGGAGTGACACGACTGCTTGTTCTACCCCTGATAGCAATGTCCTTATGATCGTGGATACAATTATCTATTCCGGCATAATCCGGCAATTATTCCGGTGGACATTCCGGTATAATCAGGTATATATTCAGGTATGATGAAAACCGACGCTATTCAAATCACGCCTGAATTGCTAGCCTTACTGTCTGAAATAGACGAGTTTAAGGGTGCTTGGCGTGCCCTTGGCACTTTGGCACCCGATCGGTTGAAAGCCCTGCGCCGCATTGCCACGATTGAAAGTATCGGCTCTTCAACGCGCATTGAGGGTAATAAGCTCAGTGACCGCGAGGTTGAGCACCTGCTTGGCAAGCTGGAAATCAAGAAATTCGAGACACGCGACGAGCAGGAAGTTGCTGGCTATGCCGATACCATGGAAACGATTTTCCAGGCTTGGCAGGATATTCCCATCACCGAGAACCATATCAAACAGCTTCACCGCGACCTTTTGCACTACAGTGAGAAGGATGAGCGGCACAGGGGTGAGTATAAAACCCTTCGCAATGACGTGGGAGCTTTTGACGCGGACGGTAAAATGATTGGTATCGTGTTCGAGACGGCTACGCCGTTTGATACGCCGCGCCGGATGACCGAACTTATCACCTGGCTGCGCGATGCCCGCGAGCTGAAGCGCATTCACCCCTTGCTGATGATTGCCGTGTTCGTTGTGGTGTTCCTGGAAATTCACCCCTTTCAGGACGGAAATGGTCGTTTAAGCCGCGTTCTCACGACCTTGCTCTTGTTGCAGGCTGGATATGTTTATGTGCCGTATTCGTCGCTTGAGAGTGTGATTGAGAACAGTAAGGAGGGGTATTATCTCGCTTTGCGTCAGACCCAAGGCACAATTTGCAGTGAAGCTCCGAATTGGCAACCCTGGCTTATGTTTTTCATGCGCGCTTTGCAGCAGCAGAAGCGCCGCCTGGCCGGGAAAGTGGAGCGCGAAAAGAATGCCCTGGCCGTCCTGCCCGAATTGGCCGTCAAAATCCTGGATTATGTTCAGGGCCATGGCCGCGTCACGACCCGCGATATGGTGCGTGAGACAGGCGCAAGCCCGAATACATTGAAGGCAACTTTTGGTTCACTGGTGGAAAAAGGCTTGCTTGTCCGGCATGGCGGCGGGCGATCCACATGGTACAGCCAGCCATAAGAGATATCGGAATTAAAGCCGGTTTGTTTGGCGCAAAAAGAAGATTTAAATGCCGATTCTGAAATGGCGGATGGTGACACGACTGCTTGTTCTACCCCAACAAGGAAAGCTTTGTCGTGGGGATGAAATCCCTTCCCGGCAATCCGTATGATGGACACACGTTAGCGGCATCACTGGATCAAGCCCACAGACTGTCTGGTGTTGCACCGAAGGAAGCTTATGTGGATCGAGGCTACCGGGGGCATGGACTGACAGGTGCGGTCAAGGTGTGGATCACCGGTGCCAAGCGCGCGGTAACGGTAGCGATCAAAAAG
>CASDLT010000042.1 GCA_949281375.1 uncultured Nitrosomonas sp. | reverse complement strand
CAGTCTGGCAATGAATCAGACCGAATTCTCAATCAAGACCAGGAGCAAACAAATGCTCAAATGGGCCATCATCTTCGCGATCATTTCATTCATTTCGGGTGTATTTGGTTTCAGAAGCACCAGTGCCGGCACGGCATCAATCGCAAAATTTCTATTTTTCCTGTTCGCGCTTATTACGCTTGTGTTGCTTGTTCTCGGGCTTCTCGGCATTGGGGTGGTAGCTTGACACAGAAAATATAAAATGCCAGGTGACTATCATTGAAAAGTGCGATATTTTTCTAAATGTATGTTGCATAAACTACCTGACTCAAACCATACACTTTTATAAAGGAGAAATATCATGATGATATCTCGTGCAATTGCAATCGTGGTCATCGCCAGCGCTTCCATGGTAATGGTTTCCAGCTGTTCAGTCGCACGGCACCAGGAGTCCGTGGGTGAATATGTAGATGGCTCGATTATCACGACAGAGGTTAAAGCCAAGTTGGCAAATGATCCCGGCACTTCAGCAGCCAATATCAACGTCAAAACCATAGAAGGTGGTGAAGTGCAACTGTCCGGATTTACCAAATCACAAGCGGAAAAAAACCGTGCAGGCGAGCTGGCGCGTACTGTCAAGGGTGTCACCAGAGTACATAACAACCTGGTAGTGAAGCCTTGACGAGCGCCAGCGCTTGACAAAATCGCGGAGTAGTAGCTCCGCACAACATGATCATTGCTGTTTTGCTGTATAGCGTGCTCGCAGCATTACTGCTAGTAAAGGGCCGGTTCATGGATTTTTCGCTTGCAGCGCTTATGATGATCTTGGCTTCTTGCCCAATATTTTGGTCTTTAGGGAATCTCTGAAAAACGTCGACGAGATAGTCAGTTCAAGGCAAAAATCTGCGAAAAAGCGGAGTTTATACGTAATAAATGAGCATTTTAAGCCGATTTTTAACGCAGAAATGGCAACGCAGGTAGTTTTTCAGAGGTTCCTTAGGGCTACGAACAGAACCGGGATGACTGCTATGTTGTAGACAAGTACGGGTTTCCCAAACCAGCAAGATTACATTGAAACTACTATCCGACCATATATAATGAGAATCATTATCGAAGTTTTGTACAGATTCTCTGATGGATATTCTGGATACCCGTGATGCTTGGAGTATAGCCTTTCGTCATATCGATGGGTTTACTTTGATGATCAATGAAATACTTGCTGGAGCCTGCTTTGAGCGTTAATCCCATCCATTCTGACTCGATTACCGAGCTGTATCAGGACCATCACGGCTGGCTCCATGGTTGGTTACGCAAAAAACTCGGGTGTTCTCATCAGGCGGCTGATCTCGCGCACGATACCTTTATGCGCCTGCTCACACGGGAAGAGCCAATTCTCATTCAGGAACCACGCGCTTTTCTGACTACGGTCGCACAACGGGTTCTGGCGAATCACTGGCGACGTAAGCAGATCGAGCAAGCCTATTTTGAGATGCTTGTACAGCATCCCGAGGCTTCAGTTCTTTCAGCCGAAGAATGCGCCATTCTGCTGGAAACACTCCTGGAAATCGATCATCTGCTGAATCGTTTACCACTACCGGTCAAACGTGCTTTTTTATATGCTCAGTTGGATGGCATGAGTCATGCCGAGATTGCGGCTGAATTGAATATTTCGATTACGACCGTTAAACGCTATCTGATCAAAGCCGGTGCACAATGCTACTTTGCACTGGTAATCGATTGAATGCATCTCGATAACGAGGCTGATCACCATTCTGAAAACAAGGCAGAGGCTCCCGGTATTCAGCCAGCCGTCACTCGGAATGTAGCTGATATTTCACCGCAGATTGCCCAGTGCGCAGTGGAATGGTTAGTCGAACTACAAGCGGCTGATCACGACGAAGCCACCCATGAAGCATTTCAGCGATGGCTGGCGGCACATCCCGATCACAAACTTGCCTGGCAACATATCGAGACAGTCAATACCCGCTTCAACGGGCTGACTTCACCGCTTGGTTCAGCTGTTGCCAAAGCTGTTTTGACGCCACGTCGTTCCCTTAAGCGTCGCCAGATCATCAAGACACTGGTCGTCATATTGTTCGCTGGTAGTACCGGCTGGTGGGCTGATGAAAAAATTCCCTGGCGGGCATGGACAGCCGATGAACGCACTCATATCGGTCAACGGCGCAACATCACACTTGCTGATGGCAGCCGCGTCGTTCTCAATACCGATACCGCCATCAATATCCGGTTCACGGCAAATGAACGCCGACTGCAATTGGTACGTGGTGAAATTCTGGTTACCACAAATCAGGATAGCGCATCGATTGTGCGTCCTTTCATCGTTGAAATCGCTCAAAGCGAACTGCGTCCGCTTGGCACTCGCTTCACCATTCATCAGCAGACAACATCGAATCGCCTGAGCGTATTTGAGGAAGCAGTCGAAATCCGGCTGCGCCAGGATATCAACTACCGGCATGTCGTGCAGGCTGGCGAGCAAGTCGATTTCAGCAATCAGGGCATTCATGAAATACGCCCGGCCGATGATACGAGCACCGCGTGGAGTCATGGCATGATCATCGCCAGCAGTATGCGGCTGGCCGATTTTCTGGCTGAACTGGATCGCCATCGTCCCGGCAAACTCAACTGGGATCCGGCCGTAGCCGATCTGCGCGTTTCCGGCACCTATCCCCTCACCGACCCGGAGGATATTCTGGATGCGCTGCAAACCACCTTGCCTGTAAAGATCCAGTACTTCACGCGCTATTGGGTAACAGTAAGGCCTGCATCGTAAGTTACCTCAGATACCTCCATCTGCCTGAAAAAATTTTCCTGTTAAGTGGTCTTTTTTCGATTCTCGCGGGACATAGGAAACGAGTACCTCTTTTTTAACTCGCTTCATTTAACCCGACAGGAATCGGAACATGAATCATCCGCATAATCATTTCTATGTTTTCTGTGAAAGGCATTTACCAGGCATTGTATGGGCAAGTATTATCTGCCATACATTGACCACCCTTACGATCCTTCTGCCGCCTGATAGCGTTCAGGCTGCCGAAACACCCGCCCGGAACGTTCCCGCTGTTACCCCTTCCCGCAAAACCTATCACATTGCTGCCGGTTCGCTGGAAACAGTGCTTAACCATTTTGGCCGTGAAGCGGGCATCCTGCTTACCTTCTCGCCGGATACGACTGCTGGCCTGCAAAGTACGGGATTACAGGGCAGCTATACACTCCAGGAAGGGCTGGATCGATTACTGGCCGGAAGTAACCTGTATGCAGTACGAGATACCAATGGAAAATACAGCTTGCATAAACTGTCGAAAGCAAGTGCAGCAGAAGGAAACGCAACAATACTACCGGAGATCACGGTGGCTGCCGATAGCGGACAGACGGGAGGTCTGCCCCAACCCTATGTGGGGGGACAGGTGGCAAGAGGGGGCGACTCGGAATTTTAGGCAATCGAGACATCATGGACACACCATTCAATCAAACGAGCTACACGGCGGAATTAATACAGAATCAGCAGGTGCATCATGTCGCTGATATCCTGAATAATGATCCAACCGCTCATGCAAATGGATCCACGTCCACAGGGGCGGATGATTTCAGCATCCGCGGCTTTTATGTCGGGAATACGGATCTACTGTTCAATGGCATGGCAGGTGTCACTCCCTCCTTTTTCAATTCCATGATGGCTGAATCCATCGAACGTGTCGAAATACTTAAGGGTCCGAATGCTCTGCTTAATGGTGTCACTCCGAATGGTAGCGTGGGCGGCGTAATCAATATGATCCCCAAGCGGGCGGGCAACCAGCCGCTAACCCAGTTCACTGCTAGCTATATTTCCGATTCCCAGTTCGGCGGGCATGTCGATATCGGCCGACGCTATGGCTCAGACAAACAATTCGGTGTGCGCCTCAATGGCGTATATCGAAATGGTAATACTCCTATCAATTATCAATCACGGGAATCTGCCTTAGCAGCAATTGGTCTTGATTATCGGGGTAAGCGCCTGCGTTTATCTACAGACTTTGGCTATCAGTATCAGAATTTGCAAGGCATCCGCGACTACACGACAGTTGCTGCGGGCGTGCCAATTCCCAAAGCACCTGGTACTCGTAACAATTACGATGGCCCTTATGATTTCAGCAATCC
>CASDLT010000041.1 GCA_949281375.1 uncultured Nitrosomonas sp. | reverse complement strand
AAGAGAAAAAATAAAGCGGCGAACCTTAGCTTTGCGACGCCAGATGTTTTATGCTAAACAATTAACAAACTCAGACCTGATGAACTAAAACATCTCTTAATCTAGGCAATCATCTGTCCAAATTGCTTTGACGACGTACACCGCCATTAAATTTAACGCTGGTCAACTTCTGGTTAAAATCAAGGCGTCCGCCGATACTGCCAAAACTTGACTTATAGTCACGCTCCCGTGAAAAACCCCCTGCCACATTGATGGCTGCTTCATTCCATTCATGACTTAAGCCGAAAGTGGCTTGGCGGCGTGTTTCCGGCGAAGCTGATGACATGACCATCACAGATCGGGTATCGACGACTCCCAATGATTGTTTCGTGATGGGATCTCGTCCGATGGGATTTAAATCACGGTCTAACAGCACATTGCTTTGTAAAAGCGGAGAGGCACCAACCACTACGCCATTATTGAAATACGCACGATTACCGCCATCGGTAGCCAATGGGGTTGTTGTCACGGGTGTTGCGCCAGACCAGGTATCCTGCGTATACCCAAAAGAAAACTTGGTGCGATCAGTCAGAGAAAAAATACCACTGCCATGCAAAACATCGGCGCTGATTGGTTTTAGGCTTGGAGCGCCATACAGATTACGCTCGCCTTCCTGGTAGCGGCTATATTGAAAATTGATCCGGTCTTTTCCGACGGCATGCCCCGGTGCTATTAACAGACCTGGCAATACCAATGCAGCGGATGTTAGTGCGTGGAGCGTGTTTCGTGATTTTACAGGCGATGCTTCCAAAGTACCCAATTGATGGTTGCCGCCCTGACACGGGGGCATACTATTTCGTTGCAAATTCTATTCACCTGAAAAAATCTGAGCAGGGATTCGCTTAATAACAACCACAGCCACCGCCACCCGAAGAGGATTTATGGCTCGGCGCTGCTTCGCGGCTGCTATAGTTATGCGATTGTAATTCACTTTGCAGAGGATATGGATCCAACTCCATCTCAGGTTTCGCAAGAATACCGCGTTCCCATGGTGCGATATTGACACAACCGGTTCCCCCAATACCCATTGCGAGTATGGATCCGAAAATCGTTGCGTAATAGCGAATTTTTTTCATGAAGTAAGACAAGTATAAAAAATCCCTCTATTTCTCAGGTTCCATCACCAATTGCGTAATCAATGCACGCAATTTTTCAGATTCATCAGGACGAAATCCTTGATGAATATGACGGATATTCCCTTTTCGATCAATTAAATAAGAAGTTGGCATTGCCATCACTTCAAGACCTTTGGCGCATTGTTTGCTTGGATCTGCAACAATCGAAAAATCGACTGGATTTTTAGCAAGAAAATCCTCGGCATCCGCAATTTTTTCATCCAGATTGATACCAATTACGTGCAAGCCTTTATCTTTCAACTCATGATCCAGTTGATTTAGAAAAGGAAAGGACTGGACACAAGGAGGGCACCAGGACGCCCAGAAATCCATGTAGACAACTTTTCCCTTCAATTCTTGCAGATCATGCGCAGGCTTGCCATCCAATGTCGTCAATGCACAAGCGGACGATACCTGCTCCAGGTGTTCTGCAAGTGACGCTGTTGCAAACAAACTCAACACTGGAATTATAAAAAACAACAATTTTATTTTCTTAATCATTGTCCTGGTACCCTCATTAATTACTTGAATCATTTGACAATACTGTACAATCGTCTTCCAGATTCATACTATAAGAAACTGGGGTATCAAATAAATCACGATTTAACATTCAAGAAGTCAAGAATCACTCAAATTGTTTGACATTAATATCCGTTCCGGTATGAATACCTGTTGCTGTCTTACAATGATAGTCGACGACAAATTGTCTTGCGCCCACATCGGTTTTGTTTACCACCAACAAATAAACCCCGTTCCCTCCTTGCAGTATAATGGGTGGACTTGGATTTGCATCCCCTGAAACTGTATCGCTAACACCAATTGCCCTGTCACCCTTTAGCAATAGCAAATTAACCAATAAATGTTCCACTGGGGCAGAAAGGTCTATGATATCGGCTTCTAAATAATCAGCCGGTCCATTGCCATTATCAAAGCAGGTGATTTGCGCATAACCGGTAAAATTTCTAACGGTACCCGTTGGATCCAATACTGCACCACCTTCATCCGCTCCACTGAGCTGCGCATAACCTATCGTATACGCCAACATGAAAATGCTGATTGATAATTTCTTCAAGATGTTGGGTTGCATAATTAATTCTCCTCATGTCGCAAAGACGCATTAAGCTATTTCTGGAACTACACCTTTATCGTAGTACCTGATCTTATTGTCTCGTTCAGACAAACAAATAGCAATGCGACAAAATGTCGCACCTGTATCAACAAAAACCCGACAAGCTTGCAATATCTTGTCGGGTTTTGCCATTGCGGCAAGCTCTGTAAAGAGCTACTGATTCAGCGATCTACGGCAGCGGCCAGATCTGTTGCCCGTCAATTACAACTGGCATATCGCGATTAATTTGCGCGGCCGATGGTTTTACTTCCACAGTGACGCCAGTACCACCACATGATGAAGGCAATGGATTTGTCACCAGATCGCGCGTAATAGTAAATGAAGCTGGGCCATCGTCGGTTGTGCTCACGCGATCATACGGGGTACCCAGGTTATTATGCGTCCACAGATCAACGACACCTTCTCTGCCAAAATCACCCACACCGGTAATTTCGCAGATATTAGCAATCGAAACACTGATTTTCACGTTTTGGGCGCAGGATGTCGGCTCGATTCCGGCTGCTGTTATTCTCACAGGCGTGGCAACATTCAAATCGCTCGGCATACCGGGTCCACCGCCCACCCAGAATCCAACCACGTTGCCGTTTGAATCTTTTTTCTCTGCCATCGCATCGAATGCCCCGCGATTCCATAAAAGCTGAAAATTATTTCCATAATTTGTCAGAAAATCGCTCAATGGACCACCATGCGGCTGGCCATCCACCAGAATAGTTGAATCCAGACCATTTGGAAATACAACTGATGTTCCAATGACACGGACAGTATCACTACAAGAGTGACCAATCACGATGTTATTGATTAACCGGGTTCCTTCAGTTTGCGTGGGCATATCTAGGCGCGTATGCGCCAGCACGCTCTGCCCCAAACCCATCAGCATGATGCCAGTCAATGTACGTGCAAGTAATTTCATTTTGTTCATGTTTATTCTATTTCCTAAGTGAGATGCTAAGAAAGTAATTGTGGAATAGGGATTTAGCCTTGTTCGCAATTTTGAACTATCTAATACTGTTGCTAATACCTTCAAATAGTATCTTTCTGCCCGTAATAAAAAGCAATGCGACAAAATGTCGCACTCATGATTCTGCGCCTAGAATTTAATGATTAAATGAACGACATGCCAAGAAAATGGAGTCTTGATAACAACATTCTTCACACTTCATGAATTTATTTCTCTACGTCACATAGTCGACGGATGGTTCATCTCTTTGATTATGAATCAATAAAAATAAGTGATGATTCTCGCATATATATAAAATAAAAGGTATTCAGGTTTAAATCTGTTTATATTTTTCCACGCCTAAAAAATATATAAAGCCAGTGTTGTTTAGAAAAATTTCTAAGTTGCAAATATACGAATAATGTGAAATGATCATATCCGAGTAAAATCCTACTTATATATAAAATTCGGATCCAATGCGGAAATATTCAACTTATCCTATTATCAATATGCTAATAATTAGCATATTGATGAATGGGCTCAGTTTATCCTTTCGAGGAGAGGTATTTGCACATGAGTTGGATCATATCCATCAAGAACTATCCTCTGATCCCGCGACACATCTCGAATTACATCACCACAATACTTCCGAAGACGGTGCTGATCTTGATGCAGCAACCCATTTATGCTTGCATTCGTCAGGACAATATCAACCTTTTTTCTTTAATTCTTTTCCTCTGGTACCTGATCAAATCGTCACAGAAGTTTTAACCATATTTATTTCCGCAATTATTCCCGAAACCATTCCGGATTTACCCCTGCGTCCTCCCCGTAGCGTTTCTTAAGCTGAATTTTAATAGTGCGGTTTGTGGATTGTTTTCTTTGATCCACAGTACCGCTGAGACGGGTCATTCAGGCTTAGCTTGTGACTTGTTTGTATATGCTTATGTACGCGGAGGAATTCCATGAAATTGAGCGATCTATTGATAGCATTGTGCTATTGGGTATCGTCAAAAGTACGAATCATACTGCTGAGCTCCATCCTATTATTGAATTTCTCATCTCAGATAAAAGCCAGTGTGGATTCTTTTAATATTTCGCCCAATGGGATAGGAATAAAAGGTTATTCAACTGATTCAATAGTGAATAAAGTGGGAAATGATCTTACTTTGCGTGACGCGGTTAATCTTGCGTTACTTCACAATCCTGAATTGGCGGCTTTTTCCAAGGAGATCCGTGCGTAGGAAGGAGCAACCCTGCAAGCTGGCTTGCCGAGAAACCCGGAATTAATGGTAAACGTTGAAAATCCTGGAAACATACAAAAGTTGAGTGGCGACGTCAATTCATCCGAATCAGTATCCAAAGAGATCGTGCAGCAACTGACAACTATTCGTGTGAGTCAGTTATTTGAGCTGGGTGGAAAACGTGCTGCGCGGGTCAATGCGGCGGTTTTGGGTGAGGAACTGGCGGCTAAAGATTTTGAGGCCAGGCGCGTGGAAATAATAGCCAGAGTAGCCAATGTGTTCACTGAAGTACTCGCTGCACAAGAGCGATTCAGACTCGCAGAGGAAACCAGTCAAGTCGCACAGAACGTGGTGAATACCGTGACCGGACGTGTGCAGGCGGGTAAGGCCCCTCCCATTGAGGAAACCAGGGTTAAAGTAGGACTGTCGACTACTCGCATTGAACTGGAGCAGGCACAGCGAGATTTAACATCTGCACGGAAGCGATTGGCGTTGTTGTGGGATAGTGCTTCTCCGCAATTTGGCAAGGCGCTGGGAAATCTTGAAACGTTGGTTGCCCCTCCTAGTTTTGAAGTGCTGGAGACGCGTATCTTAGATAATCCGATGGCGCTACGTGCGATGAAGAATATTGAACACCGTAAAGCGTTGTTGGAAGTGCAGCAGACACGCCGTATACCTGACCTCACCCTGAATGCGGGCGTTGTGCATCATGCACTACTGGGCGGAAGCACAGCTGTGGCAGGTTTGATGGTGCCATTACCGCTATTCGATCGTAATCAAGGAAATATCAAAGATGCTTATCAGCGCGTGGACAAAGCCGTCGATGAGCAATCCGCGATGGAGTTGCGATTGAAGACTGAGCTCACGCAGTCTTATGAAATGATGTCAGCGGTATGGAATGAAATCAGCATACTGCGTGACGAGGTATTGCCCGGAGCCAAAAGTGCTTTCCATGTGATGCGCAGAGGGTATGAATTAGGAAAGTTTGGTTTGCTGGAAATGCTGGATGCGCAACGTATTCTCTTTCAGAATCAGCTTCTCTATGTGCGTGCACTGGCAAACTATCAGCGCCTGGTGAATGACATCGAGCGCCTGATTGCGGGGCCTATCGATAGCATCAAGCCGAATCATGAAATCAACATCCGCCAACCGTAGCGGCGGGGAAAAAATTAAGGATTAAATTATGAACAAAGCGCGATGGATGCCAATCCTGATTGTGATTGCCATAGGGATTGTAGTGGGCGGGTTGATTCTAACATTGGACAAGCCTTCTGCGGTGCCAGAAGAAATGGCGAGCGCCAATACCAATGAAAAATTAGCTGAAAATCAACCGGGTATTGGACCAAGAGGCGGCAAGCTATTTACGGATGATGACTTTAGTGTGGAATTGACGATTTTTGAGAAAGGCGTACCGCCACAGTTCAGGGTGTATCTATATGAGAAAGGTAGATTGCTTCCGCCAACAGCGGGCACTATTGCCATTACATTATCCCGATTGGGAGCCCCTGCGCAGTTGTTTAAATTCACTCCGGAAGCAGATTATTTGCTGGGAGATCAAGTCGTGGAAGAACCCCATTCATTCGATATTGCTATCGCAGCTGAGCGTAATGGCAAGCTAATGCGCTGGAGTTATAGCCAAGTGGAAGGGCGGGTGGAAATGTCGGATGCAATGCTCAAAAGTACGGGTGTTGAAGTTTTGACAGCGGGGCCAGCTATCATCAGACCAAAACTCAAATTACCGGGTGAAGTGATCTTCAACGAACATAATATTGTGCGGGTGGTGCCAAGGGTTCCCGGCTTAGTGACTTCCGTTCAAGGCAATCTTGGTCAGCATGTGAAAAAGGGCGAGGTGTTGGCGGTTCTCGAAAGTCCGATGCTGGCGGATTTACGCAGTCAATATTACGTTGCCAAAAAGCGGCTGGGACTGACAAGGGCTACCTACGAGCGCGAGAAACAATTATGGGAAGAAAAGATTAGTGCCAAGCAGGAATTTCTTCTGGCGCAGGAATTATGGAATGAAGCCGAGATTGCTTTGGAACTTGCGTCGGTCAAGCTGCGCGCACTGGGTGTACAGCCTGAATCAGGCCGCTTAAGTCCAGACATTACGCATTATGGAATACGCTCACCCATTTCCGGAATCATTATTGCCAAGGCCATCGTACTGGGTGAAGCGCTCAAAGAAGACAGGGAAATTTATACCATCGCGGATGTATCCACGGTATGGACGGCTGTTACCGTTTACCCTAAAGATCTTAATGTGATTCGGCTCGGTCAGAAAGTTGCAGTGAAAGCGACTGCTTACGATGTGGAAAGCGAAGGAACTGTCACCTATATTTCGACGTTAATCGGCGGGCAAACTCGTACCGCAACAGCCCGGGTCGAATTGGATAATAAAGAAGGAAAATGGCGTCCCGGCATGTTTCTAAATGCTGAATTGGTGGCAGAAGAAATTGAAGTACCCGTTGCCGTTTCTGTTGCTGCCATTCAAACATTGCGGGATTGGTCGGTGGTATTTGGCCGATATGATCAGTATTTCGAGGTTCGTCCTTTGGAGCTGGGGCATAGTGACGGTGAAATGGTTGAAGTACTGAAGGGATTGACTCCCGGAGAGCAATACGCCGGAGGTAACAGCTTTGCCCTTAAAGCTGAATTGGGTAAAGCAGGTGCAACCCATGATCACTAAACTTATTATCTAATCGAGGCGACCATCATGTTTGAACGTATTTTACATATCGCTATCTATCAACGCGGCATCGTGTTGATGGCAGTCTTGATGATGGCAATCATCGGCGTCTACAGCTATCAGAAGTTGCCCATTGACGCTGTGCCGGATATCACCAACGTACAGGTTCAGATCAACACCAATGCGCCAGGTTATTCACCAATTGAGTCCGAGCAGCGCATCACGTTTCCGATCGAGACCATCATGGCGGGTTTGCCTCATCTCGACTATACCCGTTCTATTTCGCGCTATGGCTTGTCGCAGGTCACGGTGATTTTCAAAGACGGCACCGATGTTTATTTCGCGCGCCAGCAGGTCAGTCAGCGCATCCAAGAGGCGAAAGGCCGGTTACCCATCGGCATCGAGCCGATGATGGGACCTATTTCCACAGGTTTGGGCGAAATTTTTATGTGGACAGTCGACACCAAGCCCGGTGCAAGAAAACCGGACGGCACTGAATACACGACAACCGATTTGCGTGAAATCCAGGATTGGGTCATTCGGCCGCAATTGCGTATGGTCAAAGGCGTGACAGAAATCAACACGTTGGGAGGTTATGTCAAACAATTTCATGTGGTGCCGTACCCGGAGAAAATGATTTCTTTCGGGCTGGGATTAGCAGATCTGGTGACCGCCTTGGAACGTAACAACCTGAATGTGGGAGCCGGGTATATTGAAAAAAGTGGCGAACAGTATCTGGTTCGCATACCGGGGCAAATCGCGAATCTGAATGAAATCGGTAACATTATCCTGGGTTCCAGGCAAGGAACACCGATCCGTGTCAAGGATGTCGCGGATATTTTGATCGGCAAGGAGTTACGTACCGGTGCCGCCACTCAGAATGGCAAAGAAGTGGTGTTAGGCACGGTACATATGCTGATTGGAGAAAATAGTCGGCTCGTGGCTCAAGCGGCAGCCAGGAAATTAGAAGAAATCAATCGCAATTTACCGGAAGGCATCGTCACAACACCGGTCTATGACCGTACCATCTTGGTGGAAAAAACCATTCATACGGTGGCGAAAAATCTGTTGGAAGGCGCGGCGCTGGTGATTGTGGTCTTGCTGCTGTTTCTCGGTAACATGCGCGCGGCATTAATAGCGGCGTTTGTGATTCCGCTGTCGATGCTGTTTACGTTCACCGGCATGGTGACCAATCATGTCAGCGCCAACCTGATGAGTCTGGGGGCGATTGATTTCGGCATTATCGTGGACGGCGCCATCGTCATTGTTGAGAACAGTATCCGTCGGCTGGCGCATGAGCAGATGCGATTAGGGCGTGAACTGACACTCACCGAACGTCTTGAATTGGTGTTCGATGCTTCCAGGGAAGCGCGAAGGGTGCTGATCTATGGTGAGTTGATCATTATTATCGTCTACTTACCCATTTTTGCATTGACCAGTGTCGAAGGAAAAATGTTTCACCCGATGGCGCTCACCGTGGTGACGGCATTGATTGGCGCGATGGTGCTTTCGCTTACCTTTGTTCCGGCAGCGATTGCATTTTTTCTATCCGGCAAGGTGAAAGAGACAGAAAGTCCTGTGATGGCATGGGCAAAGAAAGTCTATTCGCCGATATTGACTGCGACCATGAATCACCGTGAACTCACCGTTACGATTGCCATTATTATTGTTATCTTATCGGGTTTGCTGACCACACGGGTCGGCAGCGAATTTGTGCCCAGTCTGAATGAAGGCGATATCGCGCTGCATGCCATCCGCATTCCGGGGACCAGCCTGACCACCGCGATTGAAATGCAGAACGAACTGGAGGAAACGGTCAAGAAATTTCCTGAAGTCGATCGGGTGTTTTCCAAAATCGGCACAGCCGAAATAGCCACCGACCCCATGCCACCGAGCGTCGCGGATGTTTTTATCATCCTCAAACCACAGTCGGAATGGACCGGCGCACATCGCACCAAAGCAGAGTTGATTGCCGCGATGGAACAGGCTGTCCATAAGGTTCCGGGTAATAATTACGAATTTACGCAGCCGATACAAATGCGCTTCAATGAGTTGCTATCGGGCGTGCGCGCCGATGTTGCCGTCAAGGTATTTGGTGATGACATGGATACTTTGCTGGATCTGGGAGAAGAAATCGAAGGCTTGCTTAAAACTGTTTCCGGCGCTGCGGATGTCAGAGTCGAACAGATTACCGGATTGCCGGTGCTTTCCATTCAGATGGATCGCGCAAAAATGGCGCGCTATGGGCTGAACGGTCGTGATGTGCAGGATGTTGTGGCTATGTCGGTGGGCGGCAGAAGCACCGGGATGATTTTTGAAGGCGACCGGCGCTTCGATCTGCAAATCCGCTTGCCGGAACATTTGCGAGCCGATATTGAAGCGTTGAAACGGCTGCCGATCAGCGTTCCGATGCAAAGCGTGGCTGCAGTTGCCAATGCGCCGCAAGCTGCACAAGCGGCCCAACCGGCTGTACCCGTTTTTGTTACTTTGGGAGAAGTGGCCAATTTCGAGATCACTCAGGGTCCCAATCAAGTCAGCCGGGAAAATGGTAAGCGCAGGATCGTGATTACCGCCAATGTGCGTGGCCGTGATCTGGGTTCATTCGTTCACGATGCCGAACAACTGATCGCCAAAAAAGTACCGATTCCACTGGGATACTGGATTACCTGGGGCGGCCAGTTTGAACAAATGATTTCCGCAGCGCACCGCCTGCAGATTGTGATTCCGCTGGCACTCGGTTTGATTTTTATTCTGTTGTACACGATGTTCGGCAACGTGCGTGATGGGCTGCTCATGTTTACCGGTGTTCCTTTTGCATTAACCGGCGGCATCTTCGCTTTATGGTTACGTGATATTCCCTTGTCCATTTCCGCCGGGGTCGGGTTTATCGCGCTGTCCGGCGTAGCGGTTCTGAACGGTTTGGTGATGCTGGCATTTATCCGCGGGTTGAGAGAAAAAGAAGGATTATCTTTGGATGATGCGATTCAAACCGGCGCGCTAACTCGGCTGCGCCCGGTTCTGATGACGGCCTTAGTGGCATCGATTGGATTCTTACCCATGGCGCTTGCAACCGGTACCGGCGCGGAAGTGCAACGCCCGCTAGCAACGGTGGTGATTGGCGGGATTTTATCGTCGACTGCGTTGACGTTGTTGGTGTTGCCAGTACTGTATCGGCTCGTCCATGGACGAGATACTTCGAATAAAGTCACATCGGTAGATCCTGAAACGAAAAAGATACAAGATTAATGATAGTGCCACCAGTTCACCGTGGGGGCAACGCTCGGTACCCAGATCATGCGTCGTACATTGCGGAGAGCGAATTTTCTAAGCTGTATGCCCAATTGAGGATAGTTGACAAGTTATCCCGCACTATGACCAGCTGCTGAACCACCTAAGTTGTCACAGAAGTGTGAAGCCTGACTAGATCATGTTTTGTACTTGTACTCCATAGGGGTATTTGGCAGTTATTTTGATACCCGATATCAGTTGGAATACTTCTTAAAAACATCAAATTAGTACAATAGGTAAAGATAAAATAACGATGAAAATCCATATCTTATTCATATCAATTTTGATATTAGCAACGTTTCATTTTGCTAGTTGTATGAGCAAAACGGCTAATAACAAGAATGTTGAAGCAGATAGAAATCAAGCTCTTTCTAAAGATACGCATATGGATCCTATTTACTATTCTCATAACGAAAAAGAGGTAGGTGCAATCCGTCTTTCTGCACTGAAATTTAAGAGTCTCGGAATAAAAGTTGGCAATATACCCACACGTGATCTTTCCGGGGTGGTGAACGCTAATGGTTGGTTGGAATTGTTTCCTCAACATAAAGCCGTAATTACAACTATTTTTGGAGCTAATATTACTGAGATCAAAGTAATTAAAGGAGAAAAAGTAAAAAAAAATCAGATATTGGCTTACCTTTCACATCCCAATCTAATTAACCTACAGACTGCATATACAAGAACCTATAATCAGATGCAATTTCTAGAGAGAGAATACCATCGCCAAAAAAGGCTTCACGATGAGAAAATTGGCTCTGATGATGATATTTATCAGCAAACAAAGGCTCGTTATCAAATTATAAAGAGTGAATTAGAAGGCTATGACGCACAATTAAAACAATTAAATCTTGATGTAAAAAAATTGGAGAATGGGAATATTTCTCAATACCTACCAGTAGTAAGTCCTATTGATGGTTACATTGAGAAAATATTGGTGCAAACAGGTCAATTTGTAGATCCTCAAGCACAAATACTTAGTATCATAAATAATGATTTTATACATGCCGATATACTGGTATCCGAGAAAGATATACACAAAGTAAAAATGGGTCAGAAAGTATCATTTACGGTGGACTCAGTTCCGAAAAAAAACTTCTCCGCTACAATTTTCTCTATTGAAAAAAATTTCAAGCGAAATCCTAGAGTAGTTCGTGTGCATGCCGAAATTCATCAAAAAGAATATTTTTTTATTCCTGGTATGCGCATACATGGAAAAATCTATACGGATGATTCATCAATCCACGCTCTACCAGAAGAAGCTATTATTATAAAGAATGGTAAGCCTTACATTTTTCTTGTAGAAATAAACGAGCAAGATAATAAAATGGAATGGGTATTTAATCCTGTTGAAATCAGAACAGGTATTTCTGATCGAGGTTGGGTGGAAATCAGTCTCCTTAAACCATTACCTGAAAACTCAAAAGTGGCATTGAATAATGCCTATTACTTGATCATCGGAAATGAAGAAAGGCGAAACATCGGATATAACATATTGGCGTTAATAGGTTTTAATTTAAGCGACTAATTCTACCATTCCTGTGCTTAGTCGATATATCCCGCCGACTATCCGAATTTTTCTCTCCTTCACTGATTGACTTAAGATCGGGGTACTATTCTTCAGCTCGGTAACAGTGAGGGCGACATTCATCTTGACTGCATTTTCATATAGCATTCCGGGCATACTTCTCGCTGCCCTGACTGCGGGCAATAATGCAGTTGCCATTGTTTGGATGTGTCCTGGAAACTGTTTATTCTTATCAATGGCATCAATAGCGGCTCCCACAGCTCCGCAGCTTTCATGGCCAAGCACCATGATCAACGGTGTATGTAATACGGCAACCGCATATTCAAGCGTGGCCAGAAAATCGACAGTTATATAATTACCAGCAACTCGAGCCACAAATAGATCCCCGTGAGCCTCATCAAAACACTGTTCAGGACCGACTCTGGAATCGGCGCAACCTAAGATAGCAGCGTAGGGGTTTTGCCCTTTAACCAGAGCGTCCTGGGAAGTATGTATGTCCAAGGATACAGTCGATTGCCCACTAGCATGCCGCTTGCTGCCCGCCATTAATCTTTCCAAAGCTTGGTCAGGGGTAAGCACGTTCTCAGGCTGGGGAGGGATTTTGGTAGCTGACGGTAAAGGTACCTTTGTTTCTTCTACACTGGCGATACTTGCACCACTAATACCCAAACCCAGCGCAGAGGCTGCCGCCAATTTCAGGAATGAACGTTTTCGTGAATCATGCTGAAGATATTCGTTCTTTTTGTCACATATGTGGCACATAAAAGCTCCGGTATTTAAAATCATTTACATCAGAGTAAATGAGCAGGTATTTGGTTACTGATCTTTGCATGTCGCCTCGTGCGATTATAATATATGTACGTCGTCAAAGCAATTTGGACAGATGATTGCCTAGATTAAGAGATGTTTTAGTTCATCAGGTCTGAGTTTGTTAATTGTTTAGCATAAAACATCTGGCGTCGCAAAGCTAAGGTTCGCCGCTTTATTTTTTCTCTTTCATCCAAAATAGATTGTCCTCGGCCATAAAAGACATCGGCCGGTGTTAGATTATTGAGTGATTCATGATAGCGCTCATGGTTATAGTAATCGACAAACTGTCGAATACGATCTTCCAATTCGTTAGGGAAGTAGTAGTTTTCCAGCAAAATCTGGTTCTTCAAAGAACGATGCCAGCGCTCGATTTTACCCTGAGTTTGTGGATGATAGGGTTTGCCGCGTGTATGGATCATATTTCGAGCTGCAAGATAATGCGCCAATTCACTCGAAATATAACTCGGGCCATTGTCACTTAATAATCGCGGTTTATGTTTGACTTTGATCTGGTCAAGTCCTGTAAAGCGCAATGCATCATCGAGGGTATCTGACACATCACTGGTGCTCATAGAGACACAAAGCCGCCAGGCAATGATAAACCGCGAGAAATCATCCAGCACAGTCGATAAATAATACCAGCCCCAGCCGGTTATTTTGAAATAGGTGAAATCGGTTTGCCACATTTCATTGACACGCGTTGTGGGATGCTGAAACTTGTCTCTTGCCTGCATGAGAATATAGGCTGGGCTTGTGATCAGATCATGGGCTTTCAGTAGCCGATAAACTGACGATTC
>CASDLT010000040.1 GCA_949281375.1 uncultured Nitrosomonas sp. | reverse complement strand
ATTCTGCCCAGCCACATTCAATGATGTCCAATTGACGCTGGGTTTGTCGAGTGTCACGGTTACCGTAGCCGTTTTATCGGTCTCATCGACTACCGCATCAATGATATTTGCGACAGGTGTACCTGAAGGCGCGTCGTTGTCGATAATCGTGGCTTGGCCATATGCATCCGAAATCGTCGCATTCGCACTCTGCGTGTACAGCCGAAGATCGAAATTCTGCGGAGACTCTATAAGTGAGTCATTGGCTAAAGTTACTCGGACAGTCTTAATCATTTCCCCAGGTGCAAATGTCAAATATCCAGATGTGCTAGCGTAATCCCAATCGGCATTAGGGCTAGCCGTACCTCCCAATGTCTGATAATTAACTGTCACCGTTCCAGTATTCGGTGCATCCAAGCGAACGATAAAGTCCGCATAGGTTTGCGATTCATCCACAAAAATATCATCCACCGAAATATTGGAATTGCTCACCAATGCTGCATCATTCTCCGCAATGATCGCCGTGCCGATCGCATCCAGCGTCGTGGCGTTCGTGATCGCCGATAACGCCAGGTTGAACGCTTCCGAGGATTCAAACGCAGCATCATTGGTCAATGTAACCTTGACCGTCTTGACCGTCTCGCCTGGCGCAAAATTGAGCGAGCCGCTCTTGGCGACAAAGTCCGAACCAGCCACCGCCGTGCCGTTCTGCGTCGCATAATTCATCGATACTACGCTGGTAGACGGACGATCCAATGCAATCACAAACGTCGCTTCTTTCGATGCCTCGTCCACCGTAAAGTCATTGATCGTCACCACCGGTGTACCTGAAGGCGCGTCATTATCGATAATCGTGGCTTGGCCATATGCATCCGAAATCGTCGCATTCGCGCTCGGCGACAATAATCGCAAATAGAAATTCTCAGTAGCTTCCACTGTGGTGTCATTAACAATAGAAACATTGATTGTTGTAGACAACTGACCTGGGGCAAATATCAAATTTCCCGAGGAACTTATGTAATCCGGATTGGCATTAGGTCCCGCAGTTCCTGCTATGGTTTGATAATTAACCGTCACCTGAGCAGCATCCGCCACATCTAACCGAACAGTAAACACTGCATTTGCATTGGTTTCATCAACATACACATCATCAACTAAAATATTACTCATCTGTTTTCCTTATTTTTATTAAAAATATTTCAAGTTTTTTTACTACGCACGAACAAACACGTACGTGACTTCGATGCAAATAACATTATCGGTCATGACTTTAATGTCATTATTCACATAAATTTCACATCCCGGATGATAATCAATATTGGAATTTATTCCAATGAGTCATTCCACCCGTTCATAAACTCTTTTTTATGATTTTTTTGGGACTTATATCCCGTGCATATGGAAATAGCGGGAATAGCAGGTAGTGAAAATCGAATCCCCATTACTCATATCTGAATTCAATCAGACCGCATACCCATGGATGACACGTAACTGGCTTATAATGAGCCGTTTTGAATGACAGCCAATCTCGCCACCCAACCGCTGAGATTGCCAGACTGATAACTCTGACTATGCAACAATCTCATACCCTCCCCTCTCCCGGCACAGTTTTGCGCTATGGCAATTTTGTCGGCTCCAGCGACGCTTTGTTTCTTGCCCAGCTAAGCCAGCAGGCCAAATCGGTTGTCGTCATTACCGCCAATGCGCTCGATGCGCAGCGTTTATTGGAAGAAATTCCTTATTTTGCGCCGGAACTGAAGGTGCACTTGCTGCCCGACTGGGAAACCCTGCCGTACGATACGTTTTCGCCGCACCACGATCTGGTATCGGAGCGGTTGGCCACTTTGTATCAGGTCATGAATGGCGCTTGCGACGTGCTGATCGCGCCGTTGACCACGGCGCTGTATCGCATGTTGCCACGCGAATATCTCGCCGCGCATACGTTTTTCCTGAAGCAAGGCGAAACGTTGGATATCGCAGGGTTGCGCAGCCAGTTGACATTGGCGGGATATTCGCATGTGACGCAGGTGTTCTCCCCGGGCGAATTCAGCGTCCGCGGCGGCTTGATCGATCTGTTCCCGATGGGTAGCCCGCTGCCATACCGTATCGATCTAATGGACAACGAGATCGACACGATACGCACATTCGATGTCGACACGCAGCGCAGCATTTATCCGGTCAAGGAGATTCGCCTGTTGCCGGCGCGTGAGTTTCCGCTCGATGAAGCCGGCCGCACCACTTTTCGTGGCAATTTTCGCGAAAAATTCGAGGGTGACCCGACCAAAAAACAGATTTACAAGGACATCAGCAAGGGTTTGACGCCAGCCGGCATCGAGTATTACTTGCCGCTGTTTTTCGATCACACGGCGACATTGTTTGATTATGTTCCGGACAATACATTACTGTGCCTGCACCATGATGTGCGGCCCGCCATCGATGAATTCTGGCGCGATACCCAATCACGCTTCCAGTTGCTGCGCGGAGATATGGAACGGCCATTGTTGCCGCCGGCCGAGCTGTTCCTGAGCAGCGATACCTTTTTTGGCCAGTTAAAACCGTATGCCCGCATTGAAATTCTGCCTGCTGCGGATGAATCGAAACTCGCTGCACCCAAACATACTCACGCGCTTCCTTCCATTCAGGTCAACCGCCATGCCGAAAACCCGCTGGAAAAATTAGCGGCGTTTGCTGCCGAGCACGCACTGGCCGACGGCCGGATTCTGTTACTAGCAGAAAGCATGGGGCGGCGCGAGTTGATTTCTGAATATCTGCATCAATACGGATTGCATGCAACGATCTGCCAGGATTTCGCGGCATTCTTGACCAGCACCGAACCGTTCATGCTCGGCGTCGCGCCGCTGCATGCCGGATTTGCCGAACTCGCGCAGAAGTTCGCGGTGATTACCGAAAGCGAGCTGTACGCCACGCATGTGCACGCCCGCCGCGAGCGCGAATCGCGCAAAACATCCACCTCGACCGACAACATCCTGCGTGATCTGTCCGAAATCAAACCGGGCGATCCAGTGGTGCACGAACAGCACGGCATCGGCCGGTATCTCGGCCTGGTCAGCATGGATGTCGGTGAAGGCGAAGCGGGCGAGATGAGCGAGTTTCTGGCGCTGGAATATCACGGCGGCGATAAATTATATGTGCCGGTATCGCAACTGTATTTGATCGGGCGCTACAGTGGCGGCGCGCCGGAATCCGCGCCGCTACATAAGCTTGGCAGCGGCCAGTGGGACAAAGCCAAACGCAAGGCCATGCAGCAAGTGCGCGATACCGCCGCAGAATTGCTGAATCTGTATGCCCAGCGCGCGGCGCGCCAAGGACACCAGTTTACGTTGCAACAGCATGATTACGAAGCATTCGCCGAAGGTTTCGGTTTCGAGGAAACACCCGACCAGGCTGCCGCAATCAAAGCCGTGATCGAAGACCTGACCTCCGGCAAGCCGATGGATCGGCTGATTTGCGGCGACGTCGGCTTCGGCAAAACCGAAGTGGCACTGCGCGCCGCCTTCATCGCCGTCGCCGATGGCAAGCAAGTCGCCGTGCTGGTCCCAACCACACTACTCGCCGAACAGCACTTCCAGAATTTTTCTGACCGTTTCGGCCTCATCGCCGATCAATGGCCGGTCAAAATCGCCGAACTGTCGCGCTTTCGTTCCGCTAAGGAACAAACCCAGGCGATCGAGGGTCTGGCCCGAGGCGACATCGACATCATCATCGGCACGCACAAACTGATTCAAAAAGACGTTCACTTCAAGAATCTGGGGTTGGTGATTATCGACGAGGAACATCGCTTCGGCGTGCGCCAAAAGGAACAGCTAAAAAAACTGCGCGCCGAAGTCGACGTATTGACGCTCACCGCAACACCGATTCCGCGCACGCTGGCGATGTCGCTGGAAGGGCTGCGCGATTTCTCCATCATCGCCACTGCACCGCAACGCCGTCTGGCGATCCGCACCTTTGTCAGCAGCTTTTCGATGGGCATCATCCGCGAAGCGTGTTTGCGCGAACTGAAGCGCGGCGGACAGATTTATTTCCTGCACAACGAAGTCAGCACCATCCAATTGATGCTGGATAAACTCACCGGCCTGCTGCCGGAAGCACGCATCCACATCGCCCACGGACAGATGCCGGAGCGCGAACTGGAACACGTCATGCGCGATTTCTACCAACAGCGTTTCAACATCCTGCTCTGCACGACAATTATCGAAACCGGTATCGATATCCCAAGCGCCAACACCATCATCATCAACGAAGCGCACAAGTTCGGCCTGGCGCAATTGCACCAGTTGCGTGGCCGGGTCGGGCGCTCGCACCATCAGGCTTACGCCTATCTGCTGACGCCACCGGAAGCGGCGCTGAGCGCGCAAGCGAAAAAACGTCTGGAAGCGATTCAGGCGATGGAAGAACTCGGCTCGGGCTTTTATCTGGCCATGCACGATCTCGAAATTCGCGGCGCCGGTGCGGTGCTCTCCGAATCACAAAGCGGCGAAATGCAGGAAATCGGCTTCAGCCTGTACAGCGCCATGCTCGACACCGCAATTCAATCGCTGAAGCAGGGCAAGGAACCCGACATGCAGCACCCGCTCGGCGTTGCCACAGAAATCAACCTGCACGTGCCCGCCCTGCTGCCTGACGACTACTGCCACGACATTCACGAACGCCTGGTATTGTACAAGCGCATGGCCAACTGCGCCGACAACGACCAGCTCGACGACATGCACCGGGAACTGATCGACCGCTTCGGCCTGCTGCCCAATCCGGCCCGGGCGCTGCTCGACTGCCACCGCCTGCGCATCACGGCCAAACCACTCGGCATCATTCGCATCGATGCCAGCACCGATGGCATTCAAGTGCAATTCCTGCCGAATCCGCCGATCGATCCAATTAAAATCATCCAACTGATCCAAAGCGGCCGCGAATACTCACTCTCCGGCCAGGATCGACTGAAAATTCAGGTACAGATCGACGATGTGAATCAGCGGGTGATACGGGTCAAGGAATTGATGCAGAAGTTGGGTTAAATGGCTTAAAAGTAATTTTCTACTGACTTATGAAGTAAGTAATATATGCTAATTAAAATCACATTGACGCATTTTAAAAAGCAAGAAAGTGGTAGTGTGCTAATTTTAAAAATAAATTTAATAGATAGCGCTTTACATTACGTTATTCCAGATGTCTAATTTTAGTTAGCATCCCAGAAATCTAGGCCATGCTATTCCTAAAGAAAACCCGCACCGACAGTCGATACCAGTCCCATATTGAGGGCGAGTACGAGTTTCTTGATCCTTCCAGTAGAGCTGAAATATCAAAGGTTCGCGTTTTTTTGAATTATTGGCTTTCAAAAATGCCCGAGGACGAAGCGCAACAACTCATTTCTAGAATGAAGTCGCGTGATAGAAGATCGTTCGAGTCCGCGTCTTTTGAAATCGCCCTATTTGCGATACTTAGTGGCCTTGGCTGCAAAGTAGAGATTCACCCGAACTTGAAGAACGGAAGTATTAAGAGACCTGATTTTCACGCTACTACACCTGACGGCGAGGAGTTCTATGTGGAAGCGGTTCTTGCATTGGAATTCGATACAAGTGAAATGGCCGCCGAGAAACGCAAGAATGTCCTGCTACAAGCAATCGAAAAGGTTGACTCACCGAATTTCTTTATTGGAGTAGATTCTGAAGGCAGTCCCAATACTCCGCCCCCAGGCAAAGCGTTGCGTAGAGTCTTGTCGAAGTGGTTGAGCAAACTAAATCCTGATGATGTTATTCGTGAGTATGAGGCTAGAGGAAGCGACGCTTTGCCAGTTCTAGAATGGCAATATGAAGATTGGAAAATCGAATTTCAAGTAATACCGATAAAGCCTGAAAAACGTGGCCAAGGGCAAAGAGTAATCGGACTACATTCTGAAGAAGGGCGGTTGACAAATAGCTGGGAGCCAATTCGTGACGCAATATTGTTCAAGGGTGGAAGGTATGGAGAGTTGTCTAAGCCCTATGTTGTTGCTGTAAACGTTGATTCATATACATTGGATCGTATTGATGAAATACAGGCACTATTTGGACAAGAACGGTTTACCTTCTGTCACGGTTCTCAAGAGTTTAGAAAGCACCGAGCTCCGAACGGCGCCTGGATTGGCCCGAATGGGCCCCGATACACGAGGGTAACTGGCGCATGGTTGTTCGGCAATTTGAACCCGTACAATATGGTTTCGAGAATGAACAACCTATACGTCAATCCTCACTCTGCAATGCCTATTCCCAAGGCTCTAATGCATCTTAACCATAGTATTGTTTCAAACGAAAGGATATTATGGATTGACGGACGACCACTTTGGGATCTGCTAGGACTCAATCCTTCATGGCCAGAATAATAACAATCACTTTATTGAACCAAAGCACGGCAGATATGCCGACTGCAAGGAGGGATATTAATCAATTGATGATTCTCACTTCTCACAGACAGTTAAAGCAAATAATCAGTCTTGATCCAACTAGCACGCATTGATCTTCTACCCATATCCCATCAATTCTTTCTCTACCGACTTCACCCAAAATGCCTAACCGAGCAGCAGAATTCCATCATTAATAATTGATGTCTCAATCTCCCGCCACAATCAGTGGCGGGAATTCATAAACACAGTAAATCAATTACAGAATCATATCCGCCAGACTAAAACCAGGTCCCAATCCAGTGAGATTCACCGAGAAATCAGTCGATGAATTTAATACATCGGCTGACAATACGTGTGAAATGGGATCGTAACTGATTTGCCAGCTTGCAAACGCTTCATCTCCAAAGGTCCCCGCATCGGCATCGATCCCTGAAATATCAAGAATGTCGCCTTCGGAACTTTTGAAGTCCTTGATGCTATCTCTGAGATTGGAATTCGGGCTATGGCTTGCTGAATAAAAATAAAACCAATCTGAACCGACACCGCCGGTGAGCGTATCAGTGCCATCATCGCCAGAGAGGAAATCATTACCGTCACCGCCGTTCAGATTATCATTTCCTTCATAACCCCATAGGGAATCATTCCCACCCAGTCCTTTCAACGTATCGTTACCCGCGTAACCATATAAGGAGTTATTGAAACTGTTACCGGTCAATTGATTATTCAGTTCATTTCCACCTGCCCACGAAAAATCACCCGCGGCTTCTGTCAAAATGAGATTTTCAATATTGGCCTCAAGATTTCTTGACACGCTGGAATAAACCGTATCGATACCCATGTTAGGAAAGAACTGCGTAGGCGCTTCTCCGTCAATCACATCTGCGTATGAGTCGACATAATAGGTGTCATTGCCGGAAAAACCTTTGAGCAGATCGCCATCAGTTCCTCCGTCCAATATGTCGTTACCCTGCCCGCCGTGCAACGTGTCGGTTCCAGCGCCGCCATACAGTTTATCAGCACCGACATAACCCCATAGTTCATCATTGCCTTCATTACCCCAAAGAGAATTGTTGCTGTCGTTGCCTTGCAAAGAATTACTCAAACTATTTCCGATACCATTCAAGCCGCCGATATCCAGCACCAGATTTTCGACGTTATTGGGTAAATCATAAAATGCCAGACGCGAAACAACGGTGTCAATGCCTGTCCCTACTTCAATAACCTGGTCGCCCAAGGAATTGACAAAATAGCTATCGTTGCCGTTTTTGCCATACATCTTGTCATTTCCAGCCGACCAATTGGCATTCAACACATCGCTTTGCTGGGTACCATTCAAAACGTTATTTCCTGCTGTTCCATTTATCGTAGCCATGAGCTGTTTCTCCTTATATGAGTTACCATCAATTACCAATTTCAACGTTTTTGATCATGGAATTTTTTGGCAGCACTGTGCCTTCCATCATCTATCAAATAACCAATTTCAATCCAGGTCATTGATAATTAAAAGTTAGCATAATTTTTTTTGTTATCTCTATGGGAAAACGCACAGGCCGATGCTGTTCAGAAAATACATCAACAATGATGCGGTTTTCGGGGCTTCTAATGTGATTACTTATATTGATTTGCGCTCAGCAGGCCAAAATGTCCTAACGAAATAGGGATAATTATAGGGAAGCCATGAGCTGGACTCAGGTATGAATCTACTATCGCAGAATGATGCGAATAAAAAGGTAGAATCCGTTATTGAAAAATGTTGAGAATCTCAACCCGGCAACTCATTCTCCACCAGTGTCACCCAATAGGCCGCACCCAACGGCAGAATGTCATCATTAAAATCGTAATGGGGATTATGCAACAGGCAATTGCCTGCTGCGTTACCATTGCCGATCCAGATGTAGCAGCCAGGTTTCTGTTGCAGCATGAACGCGAAATCTTCTGCGCCCAGACTGGGAGTTGGTGAGGTATCGACGCAGTGCTCACCAACCACGGCGATGGCGGCGCGGATTGCGCTGGCGGTGTCGGCAGCACTGTTGATCGTGACCGGATAGCCCGGGTTTTCAGGATTGAAGCAGATGTCAGCGTGTAGCCTGAAACCTTGCGCGATGCTTGCTGACAAATGACGAATTGCATTTTCCAGTTGATCTCGCACCGCAGGTTTAAAGCTGCGGAAGGTTCCCCGCACCACTGCAGAATCCGGCAAAGCGTTCCAGGTATTGCCACCGTGAATTTGCGTTACGCTGACCACGGCTGCATCGGTGGGATCGATCTGGCGACTGACGATGGATTGCAGTTGCGTGACGAGATACGCCGCCGCGACCAGCACATCGTTTCCTAAATGCGGCATCGCAGCATGCGTGGCCTGACCATTGAGTGCAATCTCAAAGCAATCGAACGACGCCATCATCGGACCCGGTCTGACGGCAAAATGTCCGGCCGGCACATCCGGAAAGTTATGCATGCCAAACACCCGTTGCGCCGGAAATTGTTCGAACAGCCCTTCATGGATCATCTGTAAGGCTCCCGCACGGCATTCTTCGGCCGGTTGAAAAATAAAATATACGGTACCATCGAAATGGCCATGATGGGCGAGGTAATGCGCCGCGCCGAGCAACATGGCGCTATGGCCATCGTGGCCACAGGCGTGCATTTTGCCGCTGTGGCGGGAAGCATGCTCGAAGTGATTCTGTTCCTGAATGAACAACGCGTCCATATCGGCACGCAAGGCGATGCTGCTAAGACTGGCGCCGCGACGCAGAACTCCGACCACGCCGGTGCCTGCCAGACCCTGATGCACCTCGATGCCGGCCTGTTGCAATTGCCCGGCAATCAGCCGGGCGGTTGCAGTCTCTTCAAAAGCGGTTTCCGGATATTGATGCATCTGCCTGCGCCAGCGCCGCATGTCGGGCTGCAATGTAAGAATCTCGGGAAAAATGGTCATGATAGCTCAAGCTATGAAAGATTTAATGCGTCGAGCATACCGCAAAAAAACCCGGCTTCAAATCCCTCTCGGATCGTGAATGACAGAGGGAATGACATCATGCCCATTCCGACTCACCTCATCTTTGAAACCGCAACTCACTCACCATCGAAGCCTGCCGTGCTCGATCCGATCAGCGACCGCTCAGCACCACATAGCGCGACACATCGTTTTCGCGCACCAATAACAGCACTTTATTGGAAGCACTTTTCACGGCCTGATTGAACTCGGCTGCGGTATTGACCTTTTTCCGGTTCACTTCCAATATCACGCCGCCGCGATTGATATCTGCCATCGCCGCAATCGAACCCGGCGCGACTTCAGTTACCAACACGCCTTCATTCGCTTTCACATCCAGTTGCCGGGCGAGTTCGGGCGTGATCGTCTGCACGGTCAATCCCAGCTTTTCGGTAAAATGCGCCGGTTCTTGCACAGCCGCGGCTTTGCTGTCGGTCATCTTCTCGACCTTGACGGTGATCGTGCGCGGCTTGCCGTCGCGAAAAATTTCAAACTTGATCTGGCTGCCCGGCTGCGCCAACGCGATTTGATTGCGAAAATCGCCGACATCGGTGACCGCCCGTCCCTGATAGCTTAAGATCACATCCCCTGCCTTGAGTCCTGCTTTGGCAGCCGGCGAGTTTTTGGTGACTTGCGCGATCAATATGCCTTGTTCGTTCTTGAGATCGAACGATTTCGCCAGATCCGGCGTCAGCGGCTGAATCATGATGCCAAGATATCCGCGCACCACCTCGCCCTGTTCAATCAATTGGCTGGCAATGCGCTCCACCAGATTGATCGGAATCGCAAAGCCGATACCCATATAGCCGCCACTGCGGCTGAAAATGGCGGTATTCATACCGATTACTTCACCATCGAGATTCGCCAGCGGGCCACCGGAATTGCCGGGATTAATGGCCGCGTCAGTCTGGATGAAATCCTCGTAATCACTGATGCCAAGCGTGGTTCTACCTTTGGCGCTGACAACGCCGACGGTCAGCGTATGGCTCAAGCCAAACGGATTGCCGATCGCCACCACCCATTCACCCACTTCCAACTGGGCATAATCGCCCAGCCGAACAGCAGGCATGCCACGGGCGTCAATTTCGATCACAGCGATATCCGATTTCGGATCAGTGCCTTTGACTTTGGCCTCGAATTCGCGGCCGTCATAAAACTTGACGCTGATCTTACCGGCGCCTTCGACCACGTGATTATTCGTCAGGATGTACGTCTTATTGGCGAGTTGTTTGTCTTTGGGTTGAAATACGAAGCCAGAACCCTGTCCAATTGCAGGGCGTTGTCCGCCAGGGGCATTGAAACGAAAATCGGGCAATTTATCACCAAAGAACCGCCGCAATAAATCCTCGCCAAACGGAAACGATTCACCATCGCCAAACGGCAAGCCGAACGGGTTTTGTTGTTTGCCGCGTTTAGCTTCATCCTCGACCTGGATCAGCACGACCGAAGGAGATACTTTCCGCGCCACTTCCGCGAACGCCTTGCTGGTCTTTCGCAAACTTTCCACGCCATCTTCCTGCGCTCCTGCTGAGATTGGCAGCAGCATGATCGCCAGTACAATAAATTTTCGCAAACTCAACATGTTTAGCTCCTGTGATTGACAAAAGTGCTCGCAAATTAAAATCCTGTTAGGAGAAATTATCTGGGGATTGAACACTCGATTACAAGTAGTCATGACGCGCCGATCGTAGGGATACCCCTTAACCTGCCTAATCTGGTACTATTTTTTTATTTGTGGAGCCTCCCATGATTATTGTTCTTTCGCCCGCAAAAACATTGGATTTTGAAACCCCACCGATCACTCAGGACCATACACAGCCCGATTTTCTCGACGATTCCGCCGAACTGATCGATAGGTTGAGAACATTGGAACCCGATCAGATTGGCAAGCTCATGTCGATCAGCCCCAAGCTGGCGCTGCTGAATTCAAACCGCTACTTCGCCTGGCAACGGCCGTTCACATTGCAAAACGCCAAACAAGCCATCCTGGCGTTCAAGGGCGATGTCTACACCGGCCTGGACGCCGGCACCATGACGCCCGCAGAACTCGCCTTTGCGCAGCACCATCTGCGCATCCTGTCTGGCTTGTATGGTGTGTTGCGACCGCTCGACCTGATGCAACCGTATCGCCTGGAAATGGGTACTCCATTCATCAATCAGCGCGGCAGTAATCTGTATGAATTCTGGGACAGCATCATTACCGATGCACTCAATCAAGCACTACAAAAGCAAAACGACGATATCCTGATCAACCTGGCGTCCAATGAGTATTTTCATGCCGTCCAGCCCGCAAAACTCAATGCTCGCATCATCACGCCGGTGTTCAAGGACGAGAAAAACGGCATCTACAAAATCGTTAGCTTTTTCGCCAAGAAAGCCCGCGGAATGATGAGCCGTTACATCATCCATCAGCAACTGACCGATCCGGAAGCGATAAAGCGCTTTGATGTGGCCGGTTACCGTTTCAGCGCAGACGACAGCAGCACGGATGAATGGATTTTCACTCGCGCAGCATTAAAATAGCCATTACCGATGAACTCCATTGACCCGATCGCACTAGCCAAACACTACGTCATCTTATCGAATGCGCACGATCTCGCGCCCATCAAGCTGTTATTCGACGCCGACGCAACCTACCACTCCGAATTTTTTGGAGAATACCACGGCGTTGAGGCCATTCATGTCATGATGCTCGAATTCTTCACGCGGTTTCCCGATGCGCACTGGCAAGTGGCGGAATACCGCAAGGTCGATCATGACGGCGCCGAGTTTACATTTGCGATGACCGGCACCCACGCATCCACGGGCGAGCATGTGGAGCGGCACGGACTGGAAAGGATCTTCTTCACATCGCAAGGACGGATCCGACATATCGCCGTATGCAAGCCGGAATGTTCGTGAAGCGGTGAAACAACATTGCACTCGATTATCCCAGCACGCCGCTGTCGCGCAAATGCCGTAACAGGTCGTATGCGTCACGTCGGTGGAAATGTACAACTTCGTCGGGGCGGCAAGCAATGATGTCAGCGATTCCGTCAGTTGACACACATTCAAACGACATGTGCTCGGATCACCGTAAAAATATTTTTCTACCTGCATGCCCGGTCGCAGCAGTTGTTGGTTGTGCTGACACAATACTACTGAAAAAAGTGGGTGTCAGCCGTTCGCTCTTGTTGTTTGATTACCGATACCATTTCCTGAGTTTTTTGGATCGCAGCCGCTGTAAACTTCAGGAGCCTATCGTAAAAGAGTGCAATTTTTTCATAATAGATGTATCAAATTGTGAAAAAATAACACGTCATACCTCTTAAAAATTCCCGCGTTCACCGCACTTATTTCAAATCATGCCACAACCCACCATCACAACCGTTCGTATTGAAGAAAATCCGCATGAAGCCGGTCTTTCCCCGGCGCAGAAGAAGTTCAACCAATTGATCGAAAAAATCGAAGCGCAGAAAACGCTGCTGGCCGCTTGGCAGGAAGCGATTCCGCAGTTTCAACAGGAAATTACGCAAAAACTGTTGCCGTTGCGCCATACATTCCGTGAACATCATGCAGAAATGGTGGCAATGCTGGATGGGTTATACACTCATGAAAAATTTTCGACGATGCAATATGAGAAGATTTCTTATCTGATCAGCAGCCTGTGCGAGGAACTGATTCACCATGGCTGGGACGATTTAAAGCCGCTGTATGATTATCATAGTGGGCAGGATACCGATCAAACCGACTTCGATGACGAGGCAATGCTGAAATCCTTTCTGGAGCAAAATTCAGGCGTTGATCTGGGGGACGACGAATGTGATTTTTCCGATGCAGCGGTGGAAAAAAAACACTCGGATGAGGAATCGCGGGGTAAACGTAAAAAATCTGCCAGGCAATTGCGCAAGGAGGCCAACGAGAAGGAAGAAGAAACGACTATTTCGAAAATGATCCAAGCCGTTTACCGGCAACTGGTGGCCGCCTTGCACCCTGACCGCGAGCCCGATCCGGCGGAGCGTGAACGCAAAACCGAGTTGATGAAGAAAGTGACGGTAGCCTACGGAAAAAAGGATTTGGCGCAATTGCTGGAGTTGCAGTTCAGCATCGCACAGATCGATCAGCACGCTGTCCGCCATATCGCAGACGACCGGCTGAAATATTACAACACGATGCTACAACGACAGCTGGAAGATTTTTGGCAGGAAGTGCAACACGTCGAACAGCATGTCAGGGAGATGCTCGGCCTGTCGTGGCATGATCCGTTGTCGCCCAAACGGTTATTCACGTTTCTGAATGAGGATACCCGCTCGCTGCGTAGTCAAATTAACCGCATTCAACAAGATCTGATGCTGTTTCACGACGTTCGGCAATTCAAATTGTGGCTCAAGGGCTACCGGATTCCTCAATCCGAGCTTGACCGTTTTTTTTGAAAATCCCCAGAACAGGATAGCAAAAGGCAGGATGTCATGCTGAGGGAGAATGCCGCTTAAATATCAAAAACCCGAAATCAAGAACAGGATTTCAACGCTGAACGATCAAACGCAGCAGTTTTCATAGATTTGAAGAACAGAATTTCCCCGATGACGTGCCGGCGCGTGCAAGGAATGTATGTTGTAAGCAATTGCCTTCATAAACGATATTCCTCGACATGTCTATCAATTTTCGCCACTTGAAGCCGGCACTCCATGACCGGAAGCATTGCCTTACTGAGCGGTTAACGCTATCCTGCATAGGATTTTTAATCCTCTTTTTGAACATTGATAAGGGCATCATGACACAGGACGAACAGAAGCGCGCGGTTGCGGCAGCGGCAATTCAGCATATCCCGGTGGGATGTATCGTTGGCGTAGGTACAGGCTCGACCGCTAATTATTTTATTGATGAACTCGCCAAAATCAAACACAAAATCGAAGGCGCCGTGGCCAGCTCCGATGCTACTGCGCAACGCCTGAAAGGACATGGAATTGAAGTTCACGATCTGAATGATGTCGTGGATCTGCCCGTATATGTCGATGGCGCGGATGAAATTACCGAGCATTTGCATATGATTAAAGGCGGTGGCGGTGCGCTGACGCGGGAAAAAATCGTCGCAGCGGTCGCGCGTAAATTCATCTGCATCACGGATCAGAGCAAGCTGGTAAATGTACTGGGTAATTTTCCATTACCCGTAGAAGTCATTCCAATGGCACGCAGCTACGTTGCGCGCGAAATCGTCCTGCTGGGCGGGCATCCTGCGTTGCGGCAAGGTTTTGTCACGGACAATGGCAATGTGATTCTCGATGTGCATGGCTTGCAAATCTCGAATCCGGTCGAGTTCGAGGCAACGCTCAATCACATCACCGGCATTGTGACGAATGGGCTTTTTGCCCGGCGCGGAGCGAATACACTACTACTGGGAACCAATGATGGGGTAAAGACGATCACAATTTGATCAAAGTTTGTTCTCCATAGCTGTTTTAACTCGTTAACATATTAATTCTTCACCGACACAGGGCAAATCATGGCAAACAAAGAGCATATTTCCAAACAGTTTGATGCTGATCTTGAAGAAGTGCGCACACGTGTTCTTCAAATGGGTGGATTTGTCGAAGAGCAAATCGAATATGCCGTGGAAGCCTTGATTACGGGCAATGAAGAGTTGATCAATCAGGTCATTACGAGGGATCATCGCGTCAATGCAATGGAAGTATCGATCGATGAGATCTGTAATCAGATCATCGCCCGGCGGCAACCTACCGCGAGCGACCTGCGCATGATCATGATGGTGATCAAGACCATCACCGATCTGGAACGGATAGGAGATGAAGCGGCAAAAATTGCCCGCATGGCAAAATTGATTTATGCCGCCGATCGTATGCACATTCCCCGCTTCAATGAGGTCAAGCATGTAGCCAGCATTGCCACGGATATGTTGCATAAAGCGCTGGATTCGTTCGCCCGGCTTGATCTGAATGCGGCTGCTCAAATTGTGCGTCAGGATGAATTCGTCGACGAAGAATTCCGTTCCATCCTGCGGCAATTGATCACTTTCATGATGGAAGATCCGAGAAAAATTTCTACTTGCCTGGAAATTTTATTTGTCGCCAAGGCGATCGAGCGGATTGGTGATCACGCCAAAAATATGTCGGAATATGTGGTGTATATGGTCAAAGGTAAAGACGTCCGCCATGTCACAGCCGACCAGATTGAGCAGGAAATCAAGGAATAACCTGAGATTGTTGAATGTCAAGGAAGCTTCAGAAAAGCTAACGAGTGACAGGTTGGAATTTCATTGACAACTGCAGCCTACGAATAAAAAAGCATAGCTAGTGTGAGGTTAGCATTCCAGGATCGATTGCGGGCATATTTCAAAGTCTTTCAAAAATTTCGTTCTGGTCAAAACAAGGGTCATTCCCGAAATTATCGATTCCAGCAGCTTGCAACATCGCCGCCGGCTCCCTGAAGATTCGTATTACTGAGTGTCAGCGTACCACAGGGATCACCCGCCATCGATCCGGTCGGCACTGCACGAAGCACGAACGTATCATTTGTCACTGCCTGCAATGAAATATTATAAAGCGCTGTGCCCGTTCGAGGTGATTGCGTATTGGGCAGCACGACGGCCGTATCATCTGCAGTGTTAGGGCGAGCGTCTGCCCCAACCGAAGCATCGTACTGGCTATTTTGACTATAAAACCGTTCCATGAACTGCGCATTTTCGTAAAGCAATGCTTTAGCGCCAGCACGATTATTCTGGCGCGTATAATCCTGATAGGAAGGAACAGCCACCGCCGCAATAATACCGACGATTGCAACTGTGATCATTAATTCGATTAACGTAAAACCCGCTAATTGACGTGTGTAAGTTTGCAGTTTCATCGCAATCATTTCCTAATGGTTCTCATCAATAATGGCATTGTCTCATTTTAAAGTGGACTCAGGGCATAAATTCCCGCCATGTGATCCGGCCCCGCAGGCCGGCAGCCCCTTTGGCTGTGGTAGTTTGGACAAGTCCACCCTCTGCTGTTGAAGACACCAATATATCGTCCGTTTTGCCTCTGATACGTGTCACTCCTCCCACTGAGAAGCCTATTTCAATGCCCGCGGATAATCCATCCTCAAGAGAAAGCACTCTATTTCTCGTATAATCGAATGTCGGGAATGACAGCATACTTCCTGACAAATAATCAAGCGCATTTACAAATCCTCTCCCGCCAAAATCACACGGAGACGCAGATGGAACAATCGTATTGAATACCAAAATGCCATCTTCGACCGTTGGTGTTCCTGTCACTCTTTCTCCACTCACTGGCAAATTCAAATACCAGCCTTTAATCGTGGCAGAGTAATTTACTTGGTTTTGGGTACCCGTTCTGACAGTCCCATCCGTGAAAACCTGTTGAGTAAGCATGGATGCTGTTATGGTTCCGGTGGTATTTAAATCCCACAATCCATAGAAAGTTTGCACATTGGTGTTGGTTGTATCTGCAGTTTCCAGGTACTTACCTGTGCCGAACATGACGATCTGACCCTTTTTAGGATGAAAAGTAATCGCAGGGGGAGAAACGATCGGCTTTGTTGTACCTGCGGTAAACAATGGCGCCCCACTCATTGCTACTTTCCAGTTGGCTGAGGTCGATGAGCTGACATCGAATTTCCATAGATTGCCTTTGAAATCGCCAGCATAAATAACATCCGCCAAACCATTGCCGTTTGAATCAAACGGAGTGGGGGTAGAGAGGCCATTGCCTGTGCCCGCATCTGCCACCAACTTGATGAAGTCTGTTCCTAACGTCCAACTGCCATCTTCACCTCCGGTAATGAAGAGTATATACAGCACTGCTTTGCCATTTGCGCTGTTGTAACCGTTGCCGACTACCACGGCCCATTTCCCATTTTCCATTTTGACGATCTGTCGGGCCTGACCAGTGAAGGCATTAATTTGAGGAAGATTGTAGCTATAGCCCATATCTCCGTCATCAGCATCCGAAAATTCCCACAACAACAGGCTGGCGGCATTCGCCTCAGAAAATACCGGTTCAGATTTGGCGGCATCACTCGGATTGGTCACGTTTAAAGCATAAAAACCTTGGCCACCACCATTCAATCCCCCCACCAATATCGTGCGCCAGCTGGATGTACTACTGGAATAAATATCTCCCACCATCGGAGAGCCATCGGCGAAATAGCGATGACTGGCGTTATAATCCTTATCCGTAAGCCTGCTGAGATTCGAATACACATGGCTTGGTACATAAGCAAGTAATTCCTTGCCTGCATCAGCAGTCGTGCATCCCGGCGTCACACCTACGATGCAAGCGTTAAAGCCGTGAAGAATGCCATCATTTGCACCCACATAGATCATCGGAAGGCGGTCTTTATAGTTATTTTTGAATGCCGCATACCCCGAATGATCGACATCAGAAAACCCTGCACTGGGTTTTCCCACAAACATAGGACCGGAATTAACAATATCACCCAATTTGCTGGTCGATCGAACACGAAATTTATTAATTGCTGTGGAGCTCGCGCAAGTGAACGTTCCCGCACTGCTTTCCTGAGATGCAGTGCCTCGCAAATATGCGATTCGTTCCACTCCGCAATTGTCAATCGTTCCTGCAGCATTCTTGTCAATGAATGTCTTCTGGGCGGTCGTTAAATTGGCATATTGGAATGCAACCCCATCACTGCTTCCCTTGGTAATCATCACCCTGGAAGCCGGGTTAATGACACTGGGTGACAGCGATACTGCTCCAGCATTCCATTCAGTAGTAGCCAATATTCCCGCTGGACCAAAAGGGATTGATAGTAATTGCCCACTCCAATCGCCACTATTAAATTTTGCCTGATAAATTCGCCCATTTGTCTTTAACGAATTAGAGTTCGCAGCGACGGCAGAAGCGGATCCTGTCCGCGAAATAATGGCCGTCAAAGCATTGGTGAGCGCATTCGAAAATGCAGCAGGATCTGAGGCGCTAAAGAAACTCCCTCTGCTGTTAACTGCAGCATGCCATAAATCATCAATTTTTTTTGCATCAGCCGCGGTTGGATCCGGCCAAGACTGGGCGCCCGAAGGTAATTCGGTTAACGTACCTGTAACCCCAAGACCGACTGTAAAATTCACCAAGTGCTGCCAGAATGCAGGGTCATGCGGATTGATAGGAACTTTGTTCTGCAGATCTGTGCGTAAATCATTTTTCCAGTACTGCATGGCAGCGTCCGCGAGCGTATCGCTATAGGCATCGGAATAAGGCAGCGCCGGTGCGTAGCTGTACGATGCAGGTGAAGCAGGTGAGGAATGATTAATAATGCTGGAACCTGCTGTATTATCTGAATTATCCAATCCCGATATGGAACCTTCCGTCCAATAACCATCCGTCATCAAAATATTGTAGTTCTGCCGGCACTCATGCTGTGTGCCGCCCGTTGAACCAGGTGTCAACCCCCAGGGGCCTTTATCGTCAGTTCTTTTGAAGTATTCCCCAACGGCAATCATTGCTTCGCGCAATGGTGTTCCTTCGGCTGGGATATCATGATCATAGAGATTGGTAAAAAAATTGGTTCTATCTGTACCGGTAAATTGTCTTACCCCGCTTTTTACAACGGTCGTGGCCACTCCATCTATTGTCGTTGAGCCTTTATTAATCGCCGCGAACCCGACCCTCATGGTATTCCCTTGGGCGGAAAAAGCTCTGCCGATACCCGCGCGCGCCAGTAAAATACGTGAACGATAATAGGTATACCAATTGGCAAAATTCTGAATTTCTTCGTTATAAGTGCAGGTTGGAGCCGCAGCGCAATCGGAACGATTGGGGCCACCGGTATAAGTAGTTGTTGAGGATTTGATCTCTATTTCGGTATAGCTGGTAGGATTATCGACGCTACCACTGTTATATTGATAATACACGGCAGGGTAGAATGTTTTTGATACACTGGCAGAACGGGTTCCATTGTTGTTCAACCAACGAGCCGTCTGCGTATTGTTCACGGTTAAATTGCGACAACCTGCGCCAGTATTCAGCGGGTTATGATATGCACAGGTAGAACTCGCGTTATTCATCAGAGAACCATCCGCATTGCTCCATGGCAAATATCTTACTGTTGGATTGTAATAAATTTTATTGACATAGCTGGACCGTAATTTAACTGCATACTTATTGGTTTCATCAAAATCAACGACGTAATTATTGTAGTCATCTGCACCATAAACTCCAGTTGCTCGAGGGAACATATAACGCACATCCTGAAGAATCAATTCTTCCGGCATGATTTCAAAATGCATCGAACCAGAATCATCAAGCGTAAACATTACGTTCGGGGAAATATTTCCACCCAGAAACAACGGACTATTCGATAGCGGCGGCGCCGCATGGATTCCACCTGGCCAATGCATGAACAAACTAAGGGCAATGATATTCAGCGTAACGGTATGGCCCAGCAATGTCATTTTCATGGTAGATCCATCCTTTCTATTTCAAACGTTCTCTAGGGTCTAAATACTTCTTGCAACCAAACTACGGTGCCAGTTTTTATACCTTGCGCACGGACGGTGATGCGGTAATAGAATCTCAAACTACCGCCGGGAGGTGTTTTTTGGATACCTTCTATGAGGTAAGTAGGAACAGGCACGCCCGCAGGCAACTCCGGCGCGGTATAGTCTATGCCGTCAGTCCTGAATAAAGTCCCTTCAGCGTAGCTGAACGGACATGTGGGTGTGCAATAGGTCGTGGTCGCGGAAACAACAGGCGCCGCCACTCCTGCACCGTAGTAACAAAGCCCTGAGGTACACGTCGTGTCGAATTCTTCTATGCCTTCGACTGCTTTCGGATTATTCGTGGCAGGATCGTTATCGCGGATATGCTGCTCTGCATAGCGCAAGGCCATTTCCGCTGCTTGCATGGCGATCATCCGATCTCGCATATTGCCTGACATACGCTCTTCGATGGTTGCCATTTTTGCAACCGTAATACCCAGCAGGGTCAGAACCATCAAAAAAATCAGGCCCGTGACAAACGCAGCCCCTTGTTGTTTCATGGATAAATGATTTAAGGTACTCATGGCAGGAAGTTGATACGATTGCGCAAGTTAAACGTCGCAGTGAATGTACGTCTGAGTCGTCGGTCTGCTGCATTCGCGATTGAAGTGTCGTTACAATCCAGATAATTCGTCCCTGCAGGTACGATATTTATTTTATCGGAACGGATTTGTACGCAGACACGGGCTGTCAGGACCTGATTCCAATCCGCAGCGGTCGCCACGTATCGATCAACCGACTGATCCGCATCAGTATCAATGCCATATACAATCTGCAAATCCTCAACATTTTCTAACAATACATTTCCAATTGGCGCGCCCGCAGGCACAGCGGGCACAGCAGGAGGAACAGAAATCACTCCTTGACATTGCAGCTCGGCGTTAACCGCATCCAAATTAAAAAAATTCTGAATGATGCTGCCAGCAACCGTCACATTCATCCCTTCACAATCCTGATCACCCACCGCACCTTCCTGCTGTAGAGTCAATGTGTCAGCCACACCCGCACCACCGTTTGTGCCACTGATAGCGATTCCTTCAAATGCAACCTTGAAGTCATCGAATGGAACTTCAACATGACCGGCTTGTTTAAGACTGCGCCCGATAATCTCGAGCGCAAATCGTCCACTCTCCTGTATGCGCGCGTTGTCTTCCTGTTCGCGGAAACTTTGACGGCTGCTGACAAAGACGGTGCTAATCACCAATAACAACATCAACCCCAGCGTCATGGAAATCATCAGTTCTATCAAGGTAAAGCCAAGTTGGGATCCCAATTTCGGATCCCCAGACTCAACTCTGGAATGCGTAAAGGAAGTGATCCGTGGAAAGTTCATGGCGCAAATCTGGTCACGAAACATCGCGTATTCGCAGGCACACCGGCGGGACATGTCAGATCAGCTTCATTCATGCCTTTTTCAGTCCATCTGAGCGTAATTCGATATCCTAACGCCACAGTTCCGGTGACAGTACCTACACCCCCAGGCAGCAATTGAGCATTGGCAGCGTTCCATTGCGCATGATCATACGTGGCAATCTGCGTTTCGCTGCACTCGCCCGTCACACAGTCGCCACTATTGGGTGTGGTCGCCGCTAGATCATCATAGGCACCGGCAATGAGCCCCGCTCGATTGGCGCGCATGCGATCCGCGATGTCTTCGGTCTGTTTGCTTGCTACTGAGCGGTAATGCGCAATATTATTGCTGCGCGCACCTGAAATGATCAACGCCGCCATCCCCAGCAATCCAAACGACACGATTAAAATCGTGATCAGTATTTCCAGCAAACTGAATCCTTGCTGCTTCATTGTCAAAGGATGGATTACGAACATGTTCCAGTACCCGTTTCAGCGTGAATACGGCCTTGATTGTTCAGAACGAGAACTTTGGAATAGGTAGCGCCACGACTGTCGCATAACGAAAAAGTATCATTGGATGCCATCGAAAATCCATTGGACGTGAATGTAATTCTTGTCTTTCCCCCTGAAAGCGTGCTTCCCCCGGACAGCGCCGCGCCTACCTGCAGAATTTCATCCCCAGCATCAACAACGTTATTTCCATTAGGGTTGGTAAATACTATCCAACCATTTGACCAGGAGGTACCCCCCGTACAGCTTGTGCCGTTACTACTCGGGCAGAGCGTCACGCGACTGCTGCGCTTGATCGCTTCACTCTTGGTTAACGCTATCGCCGAATGAAAACTATTGCTTTGAGCAATCAAGAGGCTATCCTGCACAAATACGCGATAATTTGGGACGCCCACCGATAAGATAATAATGGCAACGCTTAACGTCACCATCAGCTCTATCAACGTGAATCCACTTTGATCGATTTTCTCAATATCCTGCTCGTTTCTCATCGCTATAATGCTCAACAATTATTTTCACTCTGAACATCATGTTCTTCAGTAGAGGAGTCCAAGAATTAACGGTTAGTCAGTTGATTAACTTTAATAAGAATTTCGAGGGTTATCTTCTAAATCTCCCTCAAGCCACGAAGATAGTCCCTCTCATGAGTTACAATTCATGCTGCCGGTCAATTCGTTATTTCTTCAGGTAAACAAAAAGTAAGCTTTTTGCATGAAACAAGACGTCATCGTCATTGGTGCGGGAATCATTGGACTTGCAACTGCAGAGCGCCTTTTGTTGCAGGGTGCAAACGTTACGATACTGGAACGTCATGCGGTCGGGCAGGAATCGTCATGGGCAGGAGGAGGAATTTTATCCCCGCTTTGCCCCTGGGACTATTCCGATGAGGTTACGCGACTCACCAGTTACAGCGCTAGCCTATTTCCTGATTGGTGCTCCCTTTTGCATCATGCTACGGGTATCGATCCCGAATATGAGGTATCAGGAATGCTGATATTGCCGCCGCATGATCAAAAAACAGCTTTACAGTGGTGTTCGATGCGGGAAGTTAGAATTAGGCAGTGCTCAATCCCAACCATAGAAAGCAGTAAAATGAATCTGGAGGGTTTGCTGTTACCAGAAGTCGCACAGGTCCGCAATCCTCGTTTGCTGCGGGCATTACGAAAACGAATCCTCGAATTAGGTGGAAAGATCATCGAACATTGTGTTGTGACTGGCTTGAAGAGAATGGAACACCATCTTCAATCGATCATCTCATCGCATGGAGAATTCTTTGCTGATTACATCGTGATTTGTGCCGGCGCCTGGAGCACGACAATACTGAAAAATGACGCATTCAAACTAAATATCAAACCGATCAAAGGACAAATGCTATTGTTCAAGTTTGATCAACCACCACTATCCACCATCCTCATCCAGAACGGCGTGTATCTCATTCCCCGCAGGGATGGTCATCTATTAGTAGGCAGTACTTTGGAAGACGTTGGATTTGATAAACAGGCGACAGCATCCGCTCGAGAGTATTTATTGAACCGCTCCCACTCTGTTCTTCCTTCACTGCAAATGATGCCGATTATTCAGCAGTGGTCGGGATTGCGTCCTGCTTCGGCCAATAATGTACCGATCATTGGCAAACATCCGACTATTCGGAATGTTTTTTTCAACACCGGGCATTTTCGTTATGGAGTTACGATGGCGCCAGCCAGTGCTGAAATTCTAGTCAATGCAATTACCGGAAGGCCACAACCCATTGATAGCGGACCTTATCAGAACGGATGGGAATCATTGCGCAGTGCCTCCGGAATTTCTTAAGCTTTGGGCAATGGGAACACAACTGATTCAACCACACCGCTCAACTCTTCAATTGTGACGTCTTCACCAATTTGTTCTGCTCCAATCTGTTTGAGTCGAGAAATGACCTGCTGCACCAGTATTTCTGGAGCCGAAGCGCCCGCAGTAATCCCAATGTTTTTCTTTCCCAGGAACCACTCTTCCTGCAATTGTTCTGCGCGATCCACCATATAAGCTTCCACATTGGCATTCCTTGCGACTTCGCATAACCGGTTTGAATTCGAACTATTGGGAGAACCGACCACGATCACCAAATCACATTGATTCACCATTTTCTTCACTGCATCCTGACGATTCTGTGTCGCATAGCAAATATCATCCTTCTTTGGGCCCGTGATCATCGGAAAGCGCCGTTTGAGCGCCTCGACAATTCGCGCAGCATCATCGACCGACAAAGTAGTCTGAGTAACATACGCCAAATTCGTTTCATCCTTGACGGTGAGAGCATCCACATCCATTTCGGTTTCCACCAGATACATTCCCTTATCAACACCTTCGATCTGACCCATTGTTCCTTCCACTTCCGGATGACCCTGATGACCGATCATAATGATCTCCTTACCTTCCTTGCGCATTTTGGCCACTTCAACATGAACTTTGGTCACCAGCGGGCAGGTTGCATCAAAAACCTTTAATTTACGATCGGCTGCTTCCCGGCGCACCGCATGAGACACCCCATGAGCGCTAAATATCAAGATACTGTCCTGCGGGACTTCATCCAGATTTTCTACGAATACTGCGCCTTTCTTTTCGAGGTTTTCGACAACGAAACGATTGTGCACGACTTCATGACGCACATAGATAGGTGCTCCGTGCATCGTCAGCGCTCGCTCTACAATTTCAATTGCGCGGTCCACGCCAGCGCAGAAGCCTCTGGGATTTGAAAGTAATACTTTGATCATCTTTTTCTCCAATAACGAATTAGCTTATTGCAATCCGTAAGTAGTCATTCTGTACATATCAGAAAGTTGCTATCGACCTATCAGGCATTGATGATTCTTCTCCTCGATAACGTTCGACCAAGGCAACGCGTTTTTGATACGCTTCGCGAGCAATCTGAATATCTTCCAGGAATTGCGGCAATTCCTTCATGAGCAGCGCTTGCGGTCCATCTACCAAAGCCTTGCTGGGTGCAGGGTGAAAATCGACAAGAACCATGTTGGCGCCTGCAATGATACCTTGAGCAGTGGCATGCATGATGTCAAGAATCCCATCGGGCGAAGAAGCGCGCGTTCCCACAGAGTGGGAAGGATCGATACAGATTGGCATGCGGGTTAACCGTTTGACGACAGGCACATGTGTAAAATCGACAAAATTGCGATGAGGATCGCCCATATTGGTCTTCATGCCCCGTAATCCAAACACCACCTTACGGTTTCCTTCCGACGCCAGATATTCTGCCGCATTCAATGACTCATCCAGCGTAATGCCAAACCCCCGCTTGATCAATACTGGAAAATCCTGCTGACGCCCCACGATCTTAAGCAATTCGAAATTCTGTGTATTCCGTGTTCCAATCTGCAACATGACGCCCGTGGTATTACCCGTTTGATATAGCGCATTACGGATCTCCTCCAAGTGAGATTCATGCGTAATTTCCATGGCAATCACCTTGATGCCGTATTTGCCAGCAAGATCGAACACATAGGGCAAACAGGTTTTGCCGTGCCCTTGAAATGCGTATGGACTGGTACGTGGTTTATACGCACCCATGCGTGTACATACCTGACCATGATCTTTCAAAACTTTCATCATGATTTCAACATGTTCAATTGTATCCACCGCACATAATCCTGCAAATACATTCAGGCTGTCTTGCCCAAAACGAACACCGTTATAATCGAAGTGAGTGGGACGATCGTCATTTTCATGCCGCCCCAGGACACGGTACTCTTCTGAAACTCTGACTACCCTGTCGACGCAAGGAAGTAGGCGAACATCTTCAATCGATAACACCTTGGTATTACCGATCAGATAAATTTCCGACAAAGTCTGTTCTGCACCCACCTCAGTATGAACACGTGTCGATATGCCGGAGAAATTGGCCAAATGTGCGAGAAGTTGTTTATATTCCGGACTATCCTGCCGGGTATTAGGCACAAGAATAAGAATCATAAGATAATTTTGGAAAGATAATGCTAATTCATCAACATAAGAAATCCCGGCCCACGATTCTAACCGAAAAAACCGCCCGTTACTATGATTCATAATAAATGCTGGACGATGCACTGGATCGGCTTGCACTCTCAAATCAATATTCAACGTTCTTCGTGCAACGATTGAATGCAGTTCACCTTTTAGTTGAACAATGCGTTATCTGCCGCGAATAAAGTGCCCCTGAGACAATTTGTCGCATAGCCATGCGTCAAAATTTCAGCTATTGTTCCACATTTTAGCTAACCACGAATTACAAGCCTTTGTTTATTATGTTTAGTGATCTTAGTCAGTCGCCGCTGAGTAAAAATTTACAGCGACTATTTTGGCTCAGGAATATTGCCATCATCGCTCAGTGCACTTTGTTGGGTTTAGTTTACTGGACCATCGAAATTGTGATTCCCTGGACAGAATTGATCACGATCGTTACCGTTCTCTCCTTCATCAATCTTCTGACCTGGGTACGACTGCATCGTAAATGGCCGATATCGCATATTGAATTTTTTCTGCAATTGCTGATTGATGTGCTTGCGCTCAGCAGTCTGCTCTACTTTAGCGGCGGCTCGACCAATCCGTTCATTTCGCTTTATTTGTTACCGTTGACGATCGCCGCTGCGGCACTACCTTGGCGCTACACGTGGGTAATGGCCGTCATCACGATCGCCTGCTACACACTTCTGTTATTCAATTATGTGCCATTACCGCATGATCATAGCAATCATCTGATCGAGTTTGCGCTGCATGTGTCAGGTATGTGGCTAGCATTCGTATTGAGTACCGTCATCATTGCATGGTTCGTGGTAAAAATGAGCTCATCAATTCGGGAACGGGACCAAGATTTGGCCAAGGCTCGAGAACATGCCCTACGCAATGAACAGATCATCGCATTGGGAACATTAGCCGCTGGTGCCGCTCACGAATTAGGCACTCCTCTTTCAACCATGGCAGTGGTTACCAGAGAACTGCAACAAGAATATGCACAGGACAGCGAATTTCAAAATAATATTCGAATTCTCAGAGATCAGATCAGCCATTGCAAACAGACACTCACCCAGCTGCTAGCCAAAGCAGGCCAAAATAGAACTGAGCATGGCAGCCAGCTCCCCGTCGATGAATTCCTTGCTCAAATTCTTGATAAATGGAAATTGATTCGCCCATCGGTAAGTTTTACGTACCAAAGCTCGGATTTCCAACCCATTCCTCACATTATGGACAACCAACTGTTGAGTCAATCCATTCTTAATTTGCTTAACAATGCCGCTGATGCGTCTTCAAAATGCATCGAAATCAAAAGTAACTGGGATAACAAGATACTGCATCTTGAGATCATCGATGACGGCGAAGGATTAACAGCAGAAGCCATGCAACGCGCGGGAGAAGCATTTTTCTCAAGTAAGAAACCCGGACAGGGCTTTGGGATAGGGTTGTTTCTCGCAAATGCAAATATTGAGCGATTCGGAGGAAGCGTGCGTTTATTTAATCTCGAAAAAGGCGGTGCTTGCACGCAGGTCATTCTACCATTGATAGGTTAGTACCATGATTGAAGCAACATTGATTGAAAACAATGAATTACCAAGCTTGCTGATTGTCGACGACGATTCTGTTTTCTGTGGCGTATTATCGAAGGCGATGACCAAGCGAGGCTTTAGCGTTGCATGCGCACACACCATTGATGATGCATTAGGTTTAGCTGAAACATCAGCACCAGAATATGCAATTGTCGATTTAAAATTATCCGCTGAATCCGGACTGGTGTTGGTAGAAAAATTAAAAATTCTCGATCCAGGGACACGGATCGTGATGTTGACTGGCTATGCAAGCATTGCCACGGCAGTGGAAGCCATCAAACTGGGCGCCACTCATTATCTCGCAAAACCCGTCGATGCTGACGAAATCATGGCCGCTTTTGAGCGAACCTCAGGCGAACCAGATATCCCTATCAGCGTCAATCCACTTTCGGTAGGACGCTTGGAGTGGGAATACATTCAACGAATTCTTACCGAGAATGATAATAACATCTCAGTCACAGCAAGAATATTAAACATGCACCGGCGCACCTTGCAACGAAAACTCGCCAAACGGCCTCATCGCGAATAATTTATTGATGCTGCAATCTGGCAATTACACGTATGTCTTTCCCCACCATCCTGAGATCGCTGATCTCGAGCCGCTTTCTTTGTGCAAGGCTCATTAGTTCCGGCCATTTCAACATTCCTTGCGCGTCGTCACCCATTAAATGAGGTGCAAGATAGAAAATTATTTCATCCACCAATCCCGCTTCGACTAAAGCACCGCTCAATCCACGCCCCGCTTCCACCAGTATTTCATTCATCGCAAACTCAGTAGCCAAAAGTGTCATCATTTTCTGCAAATCGATTCGTCCTTCTGCATCGGGCATCTCGATCACCTGCGCTCCGAGTTCAGCCAGCGACTTTTTTTTCTCCTCGTTTGCATCGTTAGCCGTAAAAATGAAGACTTGCTCTCCCCGAAATAATTTCGCATCCATAGGAATTTGCAAGTAACGATCCACAACGATTTTCTTGGGCTGGCGGGAACTTTCCATGAATCGTACCGAAAGTTCCGGATCATCCAGTTGAACTGTACCGATCCCTGTTAATATGCCACAAGAGCGCGCACGCCACCGATGTGCGTCATGCCGCGCCGCCTCGCTGGTAATCCATTGACTGGCGCCATTCTTCAGCGCAGTTTTCCCATCCATACTCGCAGCAATTTTTAATCTGACATAAGGTTTGTTATGAACCATCCGGGAAACAAAACCTATATTGAGCGCTTGCGCTTCAGCCTGCAGCAGACCCGTCTGAACAGCAGTGCCCATACTTTTTAACAACGCACAACCACGGCCCGATACCAAGGGATTGGGATCCTCCATCGCCACGACTACGCGGACAATGCCGGCATCAATCAACGCATGAGCACACGGTGGCGTGCGTCCAAAATGACCGCATGGTTCGAGCGTCACATAAGCCACGGCTCCTTTTGCCGCTGCACCAGCCGCCTGCAATGCGACAACTTCTGCATGAGGTTGGCCGGCGCGCTCATGCCACCCACTGCCGATGATTTGCGTACCGCGAGTGATCACACAACCTACTCTGGGATTCGGTGTTGTACTGTAGAGCCCCTTCTCCGCCAATTGCAATGCCCGTGACATGAAAACATGATCAGCAGCAGAAAACATTCAGGAATTATCCAAGAAATGGACTGAACTCGCCTGATGTAGCCGATAAGCAGGCAGATTTCGGAGACCAGCGTCCGATTTATTCAGATGGTTTTTGCACTTCGCTGATGGCATTACGGAAATCATCCACATCCTGGAAACTTTTATATACCGATGCGAAACGAATATAAGCCACTTGATCAAGTTTATAGAGCTCTTCCATAACACTTTCCCCGATACTACGCGAGGATACTTCGCGCTCTCCCAAGCTCAAGAATTTTTGCATAATGCGATCAATCGCAGCATCGACATAGCTAGTAGGAACAGGGCGCTTATGAAGCGCCCGCTTGAAGCCGGTAAATAATTTATTACGATCGAATTCGGCTCGGCTACCGTCATGTTTCACCACTTGAGGCAATCGTAACTCGACTGTCTCATAAGTGGTAAATCGTTTATCACAGGATTGGCAGCGCCGCCTGCGGCGTATTTTCTGACCATCCTCGCTAACGCGAGAATCAATCACGCTGGTATCATCGGCAAGGCAAAAAGGGCATTTCATAGTACGTTACCCCTTAAAACTTATCCTTAGGGCAGCGTCTAACAGTCTTGCTCGATAGCGGTGAAATCATCCATATACCGGAAATTTGGCGCATAATTGTTTCGCCTCAGTTGCCACTCGAGATAACACGGCAGGATCCTCGGGAGCAGCAAGCACATCGGCTATCAGATTCGCTAAGTGTTCTGCCTCCAATTCTTTGAAGCCCCTTGTGGTAATGGCCGGTGAACCAACACGAATGCCACTGGTTACAAATGGTTTCTGTGGGTCGTTTGGAATAGCATTTTTATTGACGGTAATATGAGCATGTTCGAGCGATTCTTCGGCCTGCTTGCCAGTCAAGTTCATCGCACGCAAATCGACCAAAAACATATGACAGTCCGTTTGACCAGATACAATTCGCAAACCACGGTTGGTAAGCACCTTAGCCATCACACGCGCATTTTCAATCACTTGCTCTTGATAATGCTTAAATTCTGGAGTTGCAGCCTCCTTAAATGCAACAGCTTTAGCAGCAATCACGTGCATCAGCGGCCCCCCCTGAGTTTGAGGGAAAATTGCAGAATTCAACGTTTTCTCATACTCGGGCTTGGCCATGATAATACCTCCGCGGGGGCCTCTAAGCGTCTTGTGAGTAGTGCTTGTCACAAAATCTGCGATTCCTACCGGATTTGGATAAAAGCCTGCCGCTACCAATCCCGCATAGTGCGCCATATCGACAAATAAATAGGCGCCAACGGCATCGGCAATTTTTCTAAAGCATTTCCAGTCTATGACTCGTGCATAAGATGAAGCCCCTGCGACAATCATTTTTGGCTTATGCTCGTGAGCTAACCGTTCAACCTCATCATAATCCAGCAGTTCCGTCTCAGGATGCAAACCATAAGAAATGGAATGAAAAATCTTACCACTCATGCTTACACTCGAGCCATGCGTCAAATGTCCACCATGCGCCAAAGACATTCCCAGTAGGGTATCGCCCGGTTTTAGTGCAGAAAGATAGACGGCCGCATTGGCTTGAGAACCCGAATGCGGTTGTACATTGACATACTCGGCGCCGAACAGCGTTTTTAACCGATCGATCGCTAATTGCTCCACCTGATCAGCATACATACAGCCACCGTAATAGCGCTTGTTGGGGTAGCCTTCGGCATATTTATTGGTCAGCACCGATCCCTGGGCCTGCATGACTGCGGGACTGGCATAATTTTCCGAAGCGATGAGCTCGATATATTCTTCCTGACGCTGCATCTCGCCTTTGAGCGCTTTCCACAAATCTGGGTCGACATTTTCTATAGTGTGTTTCTGAGAAAACATGGTGATACCAATCCTTTGAAATTTTTAGAAACCAGCAAAATACGTATATTACCGCAAAAATACAAATCGCTGATCACAAGACAGCAAAGGAAGAGAAAAGCGCTGGTCTTTTTCAAGAAAACAGAATTGCCCTGGTTGAGATGGCTCGATTACTTTCTTGTGAGGCTTGCCCCTTCTGCAACATTGATGAGAAATTGTTACTTAAGGCGACATTCCAGACGGAAACATAATAAGCAGTGATTGTTACTCAACTGAATGCAACGACCACGTTATTCTCAATAGGCCATGAGAAGTTTCATCATCACTGATTTTCAGCAACTAAATTAAGAAATGTCTAAAGAGTAACAATCAAATGGATTAAACAACCGCTGTCTCTTGTTCAAACAAAAGTATCGCCTTCCCATTATCGTCTATATCAACCGCAACCCTACCACCATTGACCAGGCGCCCGAACAGTAATTCATCCGCCAACGCACTGCGGATCGTATCCTGGATGAGCCGTTCCATGGGACGCGCGCCCATTAGCGGATCAAAACCATGTTTGGCGAGATACTTGCGCAATTTCTCGGTAAATGTAGCTTCCACTTTCTTCTCATGCAATTGTGTTTCAAGCTGAATCAAAAACTTATCAGTTACCCGCATGATCACTTCTTCATCCAATTGCGCGAACGAAATGATGGCATCGAGTCGGTTCCGAAACTCGGGCGTAAATAATTTTTTAATATCGACAAGTTCATCTCCAGCAGATTTGGATTTGGTAAAACCGATCGAAGCTTTGGTCAAAGTGTCGGCGCCGGCATTGGTGGTCATGATAATGATGATATTCCGGAAATCTGCCTTACGCCCATTGTTATCGGTCAGGGTGCCATAATCCATGACCTGCAGCAGGATATTGAAAATATCGGCATGCGCCTTTTCAATCTCATCTAACAACAACACTGCATAAGGATGTTTGATCACTGCTTCAGTCAGCAATCCGCCTTGATCATAACCCACATACCCAGGAGGAGCCCCTATCAGTCGAGAAACAGCATGGCGTTCCATGTATTCAGACATATCGAAGCGATGCAGATGAATGTTCAAAGCATAAGCCAGTTGCCTAGCAACTTCGGTTTTCCCAACCCCGGTCGGGCCTGAAAAAAGAAAGGAACCTACCGGCTTCTGTGGATTACCGAGCCCACTTCTTGCCATCTTGATGGCTGCTGTCAACACGTCAATCGCATTGTCTTGTCCGAAAACAATGGTTTTCATATCTCGTCCAAGCGTCTTTAACTTATTGCGATCATTAGTTGAGATGTTCTGTGGGGGAATCCGCGCAATTTTCGCCACAACATTTTCAATTTCACTTCTACCAATCACTTTACGTTTTTTGGATTTTGGCAAGATTCGCTGAGCAGCTCCAGCTTCATCCAAGACGTCAATAGCTTTATCCGGCAGATGTCGGTCATTGATATAACGTTCTGACAGCTCCGCAGCCGAAATCAATGCGCTTGAAGTATATTTGACTTTATGATGTTGCTCATAGCGAGATTTTAAGCCGCGCAATATCGCCACCGTCTCATCGACACTGGGTTCATTCACTTCGATTTGCTGAAATCGTCTTGATAAAGCGTGATCTTTTTCGAAGATACCTCGGTATTCATTATAAGTAGTTGCACCGATACATCGTAATTGACCCGAACTTAATATGGGCTTGAGGAGATTCGAAGCATCCAATACCCCACCCGATGCAGCACCGGCCCCGATAAGCGTATGAATCTCATCAATAAACAGAATGGCAACAGGATTATCAGTGAGTTGTTTCAGCAATGTTTTAAGGCGCTGTTCAAAATCCCCGCGATATTTTGTTCCGGCTAACAAAGCACCCATATCCAGCGCATAAATCTGATGCTTTAAGAGCAAATCAGGAACATCTTTTTCAACGATACGTTTAGCCAGACCTTCTGCAATGGCGGTTTTTCCAACCCCTGCCTCACCCACCAATAAGGGGTTATTCTTGCGACGCCGACAGAGTGTCTGTATTACTCGTTCAATTTCTTTTTCCCGACCAACGAGAGGATCAATTTTATTGATCAACGCGAGATGGTTGAGATTTACAGTATAGTTTTCGAGCATGCCACCGGAATTGGATTCATGATCTCCATCTACTTCATTTCCGGGTTTGGCCTCATTCTCGTGGGGTGCTTTTCGAATATGGTGGGAAATGAAATTTACGACGTCCAGTCTCGTCACACCACGCTGATGAAGAAAATAGACGGCATGGGAGTCTTTCTCGCCAAATATCGACACTAGAACATTTGCCCCGGTTACCTCTTTTTTGCCCGATGATTGCACATGCAATATGGCTCTCTGGATAACACGCTGAAAACCTAGCGTCGGTTGAGTATCAACTTCTTCAGTACCATTAATGACGGGGGTATGACGGGCAATATGATCCATCAATACTGTACGCAAATCTTCTACATCTACTAGACAAGCGCCGAGGACTTCTGCTGCGCTTGCATTATCCAGCATCGCTAACAACAAATGCTCAACAGTAATGAATTCATAACGTTTCTGCCTTGATTCAACAAACGCCATGTGCAGACTGACCTCTAAATCTGGAGCAATCATTTCAATTTTCCTCCATCACGCACCGCAAAGGATGTTGATTCTTTCTTGCAAACTCAACAACCTGATTAACTTTGGTACTTGCAATATCACTTGTGTACACACCACACACGCCGACACCCTCCGTATGGACTTTTAACATGATCTTTGTTGCTTGTTCCTGATTCATATAAAAAAAAATCTTTAGTACATCAATAACAAACTCCATCGGAGTGAAGTCGTCGTTTAATAATAAAATTTTATACATGGGCGGAGAATCATCTTTGGATTTCTCCTGTTTTTTCTTCAATATAGTAATTTCTGAATCATTATCCGACATGACATTATTCCTTGCTTATTTCAGACACATCTGTCGCGCTCAGTTCAATTACTAGTATAAAGTAGTTCACTTCTGACATATTTGATGATTACGACAAAATTTTCAAGTATCTTAAAATAATTGCTGATCAAACGCGACAAATGCATCGTAACCGCTTGACTTTAACCCCGGATTTGCGTAAAACGATACGTGGCGTTTGGCTTCAAGTTCTCTGCGGTATCGTTTATGTCCGTCAATGGTCTTGAAATTCAAATAGTATTAGGGTTTCCGGCCCAGTTTTTATATAGGAAGTAGAAATGGCAACAGGTACAGTAAAATGGTTCAATGATTCTAAAGGTTTTGGTTTTATTACTCCTGATGATGGAAGTGAAGATTTGTTTGCACACTTTTCAGCCATCAATATGTCTGGGTTTAAAACACTCAAGGAAGGTCAAAAGGTGAGCTTTGATGTCACTCAAGGCCCGAAAGGAAAACAAGCCTCTAATATCCAATCCGCTTAACTGTTCATTCAACAATAAGAAAACTGGCGTAGACTTTTAACACAGTACGATCATAAAGATACACAGCAGATAGCAGTTTCTCCCCCTTGCCACCTATCGTTCTGAACTTTATTTGGCAAGGGGATTCTATTTGCGGGATCCATTTTTACTTACACTCAATCTATCCTCGCAATCATTGCGTCACCGAAAGCTGAACAGCTTACTTGTTTAGCATTCTCCATCAGACGCGCAAAATCATATGTAACCAATTTATCTTGAATCGTTTTTTCCATGGATCTGATAAGCATATCCGCTGCTTCGGTCCAACCGATATGCCGCAGCATCATTTCAGCAGACAGAATAATCGATCCGGGATTCACCTGATCTTTGCCAGCATATTTAGGTGCCGTCCCATGCGTTGCCTCAAAAATTGCAACCGTATCGCTTAAGTTCGCTCCCGGGGCAATTCCGATACCACCAACCTGCGCTGCCAGCGCATCGGAAATGTAGTCACCATTCAAATTCAGCGTTGCCACCACATCATATTCTTCCGGTCGTAGTAAAATTTGCTGAAGAAAAGCATCGGCGATCACATCCTTGATAATGATCCCCCCCTTATCAGAAGGTAATCTCATCCAAGGACCACCTTCAAATAGCTCGGCTCCAAACTCTTTGGCAGCCAGGGCATAGCCCCATTTTTTGAATGCGCCTTCAGTAAATTTCATGATGTTGCCTTTATGAACCAACGTAACTGATTTTTTGTTGTTATCGATAGCATATTGAATGGCTTTTCTTACAAATCGTTCCGTACCTTCTTTTGAAACAGGCTTTATGCCTATACCTGACGTATTCGGAAACCGGATCGTACTGACACCCATGTCCTTGATGAGGAAATTAACGACTTTCTTCGCTTGATCTGATTCAGCTTCCCACTCGATGCCTGCGTAAATATCTTCAGAATTTTCACGAAAAATCACCATATCGGTTTTTTCTGGATACTTGACTGGACTTGGGACACCCTTGAAGTAACGAACCGGACGTAAGCATATATACAAGTCAAGCTGTTGTCGAAGCGCAACATTAATCGAGCGGATACCACCACCAATTGGCGTGGTTAAAGGACCTTTGATGGAAACCACGAACTCCCTCGCAGCCGCCAGCGTTTCCTCGGGCAGCCATACATCAGTTCCATAAACTCGGGTTGATTTCTCCCCCGCATAGATCTCCATCCATGAAATCTTGCGACGACCGGAATAGGCTTTCTCTACCGCGGCATCAACCACTTTGCGCATAACCGGTGTAATATCTATGCCGATACCATCCCCTTCGATGAAAGGAATAATAGGATTATCCGGTATAGTTAATAAATTATTGCGATCAACTTCAATTTTCTTGCCTTCCTCAGGTACTTTTATATGCTGATACATAGTATCTCCAAAACTGGAATATCAATTACAACATGCACAAATTTTTCGTTCATCAATTCTATTGTAAAAACTCAACACCCTTTGCTCTGATGAATCCATAACTCGATATGAAGTTTATATTTATGAATTTTACAAACTGAAAACATCACAACCTTAACTGCCGTTGATTATACGTACAATGCCAGGGTCTTACTACGATTGCTGTCAACTGATCTATGCCTTTCCATTAGAATGTGCATAAATTTATAGATCGTTTTTTTAATTTGCTTATCAATTAAAAAAATCAATTTACAGGACCTAATCTCTCGCTATGAATCTTACTCTCATGATCCCAAGCCTTCTTTGGCCCGAAATGACTCAACCCCAAGTCTATGAGAATCTATCACTGCCGTCATTAGAGCGATTATTGTCCAAAAGCACGTTCAGCCGATACCCGGCTCAGGAAATGGATGCCTGGTTGTGCACGGCGTTTAATATTGCAAATCAGCACAATTGGCCGATTGCTCCCATCATGCTCCATGCTGACAATGCCAGCTTGATTACCCATTGCGATTTCTGGATGCGAGCTGATCCTGTACATTTGCGCATCGAACAAAATCACATCATGCTCGCTGATAGCCAGGCCTTTAAAATATCTCTAGAGGAAGCACAGCAAATCACGCAAAGCCTTAACCAGAATATGGGGCATCATTATGATTTTTCTCTTCTTCCTTTACGAGCCGATCGCTGGTATATCCGTTTACCTCACACACCTCAGATGCAAACTCATTCGCTTCAAGAAGTAACATGCAGAAATATCAATAATTTCTTACCCACTGGTAACGAAAGCATTTTCTGGCATAAAATTTTCAATGAAGCTCAGATGTGTCTTCATGATCATCCCATCAACCAACAGCGAGAATCACGCGCAGAATTACCTATCAATAGCATATGGCTTTGGGGAGGAGGAATACTGCCCAAGTCGATACATTCACAATATACGCACATCTGGAGCAATAATGATTTTGCACACGCATTAGCATTAGCCAGTCACACATCTTATTCAAAATTACCCGTCAATGCCGATGAGTGGTTATCAAACGAGATCTCATCCAGCAACAATCTTGTAATACTGGATAATTTGCTTGTCCATGCCAAGTACAGAAATGCCTATTATTGGCGCGAAACTTTAAAAAACCTGGAAAATGACTGGTTCTTACCGTTATATCAAGCATTAAAAACTGGCAGAATCAACCAAATAACAATCGTTGCCGTTAATGAAGATTCATTGCTGGAATTCGTGGTCATGCGCACTAATCTATGGAAATTCTGGTTAATGACACGACCTTTGACATCTTATATAGTAAAACAGCATGCTAATTAGTATATTACTACTCGATCACCCGAGGATTTCCGAAGTAATCTTTAATAAAACTCATCATGAGTAAGAATAAGGAATAGGTATGCGTTCAATATCCCTTTCTCGTATTGTCAAGCCTTCCTTAGCTGCCTACCTCGCTCTGGGGCTAATTATAGCTCTCATCATCAATGTTTTTTTCTTCGATGAAGTGGTTTTACACTGGTCTGCTGCATTGTGGGTTTGTTTGGTTTTAGTGCAGATTGTCATCATCATTCAGCAAGCACGCACAGAAAAAAACATTAAGGATCAAGAGAATCAACTTGTTATCACCAAGGAAAGATTGGCTAATGAAATCAAACATCGGTTGTGGGCAGAAAAAGTCGCTTCAGAAAGCAAAATAAAATCCTTGTTCATTGATGAGAATATACCTGTCATGCTGGCATACTTTAATACCGACCTTCGGTGTCGGTATCATAATCGTATTTTCCGCAGATGGTTTGGATTGAAACCTGACCAGATCGATGAAAGGCTTTTGACCGAATTCTCCAGTGATGATTTCTCTTCGGATATCACGCAATGTGCTGCAGAAATTCTCTCAGGGAAAACAGTTCATAATGAACGTGTTCTTAAATCCACGAAGGGATTTCCGTATATTTTCACTGAGCAATATGTCCCCCATCTGAATAACAAAGGAAAAGCCATCGGCTTCTATACGATACATACCCCGCGCACTCAAGAAAAAAATCGCGTTTCCCTCAAGAATAAAGCGGATCATCCACCTAAACCCGAACCAAAAACCATCATTGAAATACTTCCTACCGATGGCGCAACACAATATGCACCCCAAACAGCATCACAAAAACCAACGACGACTGCAGCAAGGATTGCCCAAGCCATTGATGGTGGAGAATTTAATCTCTATTACCAGCACATTAGTCCACTTAAACCAAGTTCCTCCGCAGCGTCTCATTACGAAATTCTGATTCGCATGAATGAAGAAGACAATAATTTGATGCCACCCGGTTCATTTTTACCATTTGTTGATCAATTCAATTTGATGCCTCAGCTCGATCGATGGATTGTCAATCATATCGTTAAGTGGTTATCGACTCATCCTAAGAGTCAATCGATTTTCTGCTTAAATGTCGCCAAAGACACACTCAGTGACCGTGTTTTTCCTGATTTTATTCAAGAGCAAATCAAGAACATGAACGTTATTCCCGCCAACCTTTGCTTTGAAATCGAAGTTGCAGATGCAGAAGCGAACACTACGGATACAATTAATTTTGCACAAAGAATCCATGATCTTGGTTGTTTGGTGTCACTGTGCAGTTTCAATGACGACCCAAGCTCTGTGGCTCTGCTCGATAAAATAAAAATCGATTACCTGAAGATTGATGGCAGCCTGATCTGCAACATTCTTCGTGATCCAGAAGATCTGAATAAAGTAATATCGATACACAAGCTTGCGCAAAAATCAAAAAACAAAACCATTGCCGAACTCGTGGAAACGGACGATATCGTCGCGAAATTGCAGGAAATTGGCATTGACTATGCACAGGGTTTCGGAATTGCAAAAGCTCATCCGTTTAGAGATTTGGAATCTTAAAAAATACTGAGGCACAAAAAAAAGAGGCAGCGTCTGACACTGCCTTCTTTTTTTTTACTTACTATTGCTATTCAAATAACTTTTAATATGATAATGAGCGATAATAACAATGCGAAATTAAGCGCCACATACGGATCGCAATGGATTTCAGCTCTGATTCAAACGCAGTCCTAACCAGACGCTGAACGTTCAGGTGCATCAAGATTCCTTATAGGGCCTTAACCATGTGCTCAACGACTTTCTTAGCATCACCGAATATCATCATGGTCTTATCCATATAGAACAAATCATTGTCAAGTCCTGCATAACCCACGGCCATACTCCGCTTGACCACCATCACAGTACGCGCCTTATATGCATCCAGGATCGGCATGCCATAAATCGGACTACCCTGCACATTGGCGGCAGGATTAACCACATCATTGGCGCCCAAAACCAGAACGACATCAGTGTTTGAGAAATCACTATTGATTTCTTCCATTTCCTGAACTTGCTCATACGGAATTTCCGCCTCAGCCAGCAATACGTTCATATGGCCAGGCATGCGACCTGCTACAGGATGTATCGCAAAACGCACATTCACACCTTTTTCATGCAGCAATTCAGCCAATTCCTTGACAGCATGCTGAGCCCTGGCTACAGCTAACCCATACCCAGGAACGATAATGACACTATCGGCATTACCCATCAGGAAAGCGGCATCTTCAGCGCTACCGCTCCGGTACGTTTTTTGTTCTCCGCTATCCGCCACCGCTGTTCCGCCGTCACTACCAAATCCCCCAAGGATCACGGACAAGAATGGCCGGTTCATGGCTTTGCACATGATATAAGAAAGAATCGCACCTGAGCTGCCGACCAATGATCCCGCAATAATCAGCATCGGATTACCCAGAGAAAAACCAATACCTGCTGCCGCCCAGCCCGAATACGAGTTCAGCATTGAAATGACCACCGGCATATCAGCGCCGCCGATCGGAATAATGATTAAGAAACCGAGAATGAAAGCAATTGCGGTCATTGCAATGAAGGCAGTCCAGTTCGTGGTGTCACTGAAGAAGAACCACAAGCCAAAACCAACCATCGCCAGAGCCATCAACAAATTGATCATATGCTGACCGGTAAACACGATCGGCGTTCCACTCATGCGCCCGGACAATTTCAAGAATGCAATCACTGAGCCTGACCATGTCATCGCCCCAATGAATGTGCCTAGAAACAACTCAAGTTTACTTCCAGTAGGGAGAATCTCAGGCAAGCCAAAAGACACAGGATTATTTACCGCCGCAATCGCGATGAACACCGCCGCCAAACCAACCAGAGAATGCATGAAGGCAACCAGCTCTGGCATCGCAGTCATCTGTACGCGCTGAGCCACTAAAGCTCCAATCACGCCACCGACAGCAATACATCCCAGAATCAAAGGCCAATTTTGCGTCAACGTCAAGGTCGTGGCAACCGCGATCACCATACCCACCATACCAAACAGATTTCCACGACGCGCTGATTCAGGTGAGCTTAGACCTTTTAGCGCCAGTATAAAAAATACTGAAGCTACTAAATACGCAAGTGCTACCAAATTAGCTGACATTTACGCGTTTCCTTTTTTTTCTTTTTTCTTAAACATTTCCAGCATTCGTTGACTTACCAGAAACCCGCCAAAGACATTAATTGCAGCCAACGTAACCGCTGCAGCGCCCAACCAGACCCCCCAGTCGGTTTCTACCGGTCCTGCCGCCAACATCGCACCGACCAGAATGATTCCCGAAATTGCATTCGTCACTGACATCAGCGGAGTATGTAAAGCTGGGGTTACATTCCATACCACGTGATAACCCACAAAAATGGCCAGCACAAAAACTGTTAAATTGATAATAACCGGATCGATTTCACCAATCATGACGACTCCTTTTAAATTTGTCCGTTAACTGTACGATCAAACGTGATCATGTAATATGTTCATTATTTATGGTCAAAACGCCTTATGACAGTTAGGCAATCAGCTCTCCGTTCATGCACACCAATGTTCCTGCAATAATCTCATCATCACGATTCACCTTAAATTCGCCACTGGCCGGATCTAACATTAAATTCATAAAATTCATCAAGTTGCGTGCATACAACGTACTGGAATCCGCCGCCACCAATCCTGGAATATTGGCAATGCCGATCAGATGCACGCCATGCTTCACAACAGTTTTATTCAATTCTGATATTGGACAATTACCGCCGGCTTCAACCGCCATATCGACAATTACCGATCCCGGTTTCATGCCTTGGACAGTCTCTTCCTTAATCAATACGGGAGCAGGGCGACCTGGAATTAATGCCGTGGTAATAATGATATCTGCAGCAATCGCACGCTCATGCACCAATTCACCTTGACGACGCTTATAATCCTCTGACATTTCAGTCGCATACCCTCCGGCAGTCTCGGCTTTAGCTTTTTCCTCATCGCTCAGTGGTACTTCAACAAATTTTGCACCCAAGCTCTCTACCTGCTCCTTGGCGGCTGGCCGCACATCAAATGCTTCCACCACGGCGCCCAGTCGTTTTGCTGTTGCAATGGCTTGCAACCCGGCCACCCCAGCACCCAGCACTAAAACACGCGCAGCTTTTACCGTTCCTGCTGCAGTCATCAGCATTGGGAAAAATCTCTGGTAAACATTCGCCGCCAGAATGACAGCCTTGTAGCCGGCAATATTTGCCTGTGATGACAACACATCCATACTCTGTGCCCGAGATATGCGCGGCAATTTTTCCATTGAAAATGCGGTCACACCATGTTGCGCCAATGCCTGAATACCTTCTTTCTGATGCGGCGCCAACAGGCCCACTAATACAGCATCCTTGCGCATCATTGCCAATTCCGCACCTTCCGGCCCTCTCACCTTCAGAACGATTTCAGATTGAGCGTATAATTCAGCCGCATCAGTGACTATCGTTGCGCCAGCTTCCTGATAGGCTGAATCAGGAATGCTGGCGCCTGCACCGGCGCCTGATTGTATAGATACCTTATGAATACCTTTGGCAGTAAATTTCTTAACGGTTTCCGGTGTAACTGCTACACGCGTTTCTCCCGCGCGGATCTCTGCGGGTATGCCTATATGCATTGATGATCTCCCTTTTACCAATCTGCTTATAAACAGCAGAATTGCGCTTAATTCTTTAAATGAACTGCGGATTATAAATCAATTTGCATGCAATGCATTACTTGGATTAGGAAAAACTTGATCATGATCGATTTTCCGCTGATATTGACAATCATCGGGATAATTTCGCTGCTGCAGATGCAGGTTATGCCCCCCTTTCCGACCGGATCTCTGGTCGAGAAATTCTGTTCCAGCGAGTCGTCAACGGTTCAGATTGCTGGCGAAACCTGGCCATGAGAGATATTGAAATCATTTATCCATAATGCGAAATTCTTGCTCCAACTGCTGAGTAATTTGTGTCAGCACCACAGGAATCTGTTTCAGCAGTGATTCGGCATTGGACCAATTATTATTCAAATTGGCTTTTTCAAGTTTTTCGCACAGATCAGCGAAACTCGAAGCACCAATGGTACGTGCCGAAGATTTCAATTTATGTCCCAACCGACCCAGCGCTGGCAGATCCTTTTCTGCCTGAGCGACGTTCATTTCTGCCAGCGTATCATTGGCAACCTCGACAAACTTGAGGCCGAACTTGCGAACCAATGTTGCATTATTATGAAACATCCGATGCAGTACTGAAATATCTACCGGCAGAGGTTTGCTGGACTGCGCACTTTCCAGATGCTGATCGGCCGCTGTTTCGGATTTATCAGTCAACCATTTCGCCAAAATCCGGTACGTCAGTTCAGGGTCAATTGGCCAAGGTAAATAATCATCCATGTCAGCAACAACAGATCGGTCGCACTCCTCCGGGATCAACGGATCGATGATGCCAATTATGCACAACCGTGCATATTTGCTCTTCTCCCGAAGCCGGCCCACGCTCTCGGCATCATTCAAAACACTCCCTTGAGGATTTACGATTACCACATCAAATTTCTCTTTGACCAGCCTATCCATTGCGCTCTGATCCTTACCTGCAATGTCCACCACAGCGCCGGCCAGTTCCAGCAAATCGCGAATCACTAACTGGTCAGTCGGATTCTCTTCAACAATCAAAATACGAGCACCCTGGACGCGTGCTTTGGCCGAATCAAGAGATTCTATCGGCAGTAGTTTAGCATTAGTCATTTGATAACCAGATTTCAAGCGGACAGAGCAATGAAAACAACCATTCTCTTCGGATGAGTGCTCCACCCAAATGCGCCCGCCCATCATGCTGATCAACTCGCGGCTGATCGCCAAATTCAGTGTGCTGTTGCTGTGTCTGTAATGACGGGCTTGGTTTGTACAATCGCGCCATTCGGACAGACACTCAATGCGCCGGGGATCGATACCTCGACCACGAATAATAAACAGTAATTCCACGAAATCAGCGTCGGATACGTCGGCGCGAACGTGCAGAGTCACAACGCCTTTATCAGTCAGCTTTACTGCGGTATTGACAAGATTAACGAGTGCCTGACCTAAACGGGCGGCATCGCCACAGAGCACCTCGGGTACTCCGGGAGAAACATCGAGCTTAAAGCCTACTCCTTTATCACACGCCAAGCCATTTGCTAAGTCATGGACTTGGGTCAAGTATTCTCGTACATTGAAATTCTCTTCTGAGAGCCTCAGTCTGCCACCTTCTATTCGTGAAAAATCAAGTGCATCATTGATGATGCTCAATAATGAGCGCGCAGAGAAATTAATTTTTTCTAAATAGCTGCGAGGGGTTTTATCAAGTCTGGCTTGTAAGCCGAGATAGGATAAGCCAATAAGGGCGTTCATGGGAGTTCGGATTTCCTGGGTCACCATGGCGAGAAGCGCAGCTTGTGAACGTAGGGTCGATTCGGCAGTAAAGCATGCAGCCCGTTGTTCATTCAACCGAATCCGCTCTTTCACAACCGCCATTCGCGCCCTCAACTCATCGGAATCAAAAGGTTTGATGATAAAATCGGTTGCCCCAGCATTGAGACCTTCATTAATCGTGACATCGACCTCTTTGTTCGGTATCAGCATGATCACGGGCACTTCTGGGATTCCTTGCATCTCTCTCATCTGGCGAATTTTTCTGCATACGTCAAAATTGTTTATTCCAGGACGAGCGATTGCAAGCAATACAGCATCGATAATCTGATCGTTGAGATGGCGCAGCGCTTCTCCGTCATTATTCACTTCAAAAGTACGATAACCGGAATTGCTCAGTGTAGTAATAATCAGTTGGCGATCATTCGCCATGTCACCGACAATCAGAATACTGTACTGCTTATCAATGTGCCGCAGCGGCGCTTGATCGGTTTCTTGTACTGTAGGCACCCGATTCCCCCCCTCAGTATATTCATACGAAAATCCCCTCATCCGATCAGGGCAAGATAACTCAGGCCATTACCTACCCGATATTCATGCAGAATACCCTGAGAAACTCAATCAGATGCTTCATACAACAATGGTTGTAAGGAAGCGCGCGCCACATCGACTGGAATCTGCTCTATATTTTATTGTTCAAGCAGCGCCCAATCCATTGATTGGTCAATTTCTCCTGCACAGTATTCTGGCGCAATCGCATGGCAAGACCTGAGAAGTCCACTTGATCCAAAGGCTGATCCTGATTGAAACAGGAGAATACATAGGTAATTTTCCCAGTCTCAGGATCTTGATGCGGTTGCAAACATTGAGCGCAAATTTCCTTCATCATGCATTGCATTGGAGAGTTAATTGAGCCAATGGCAAAATGATCTGCTTTCAAATATGGCTTCAACTGATGATGCCGGGCCACCCCCACAGCAGCCATCATGCGATCAGAACCAATCGCGATAATATGATCAGCCTCAGCCAATGCAACCGGTTGCACACCCAATTCACCGCTGCCGTAAGCCACCATGGCTTGCACGATATTTCCAACATAGCTTTTATCTTGTGGCCGCGTCGCGGCAAAGCCGGGCGATTCATCACAGCACCACACGACAATATCAGCAGCCGCCTCGATCTCTGCCACTTTATAACGATCGACCAACTTTTTATAGCCAGCAAAATACAAGACCGTCGATCCAGCCGCCCGCGCAGCCGCGCCAATGGAAAACAGCACGGCATTGCCAAGCCCACCTCCTACCAGCACGACCGTCTGACCTGATGGAATTTCAGTCGGAGTTCCTGTAGGCCCCATCAGTATGACAGGCTCACCCGGTTGCATCATCGCGCATAGATTGGAAGATCCGCCCATTTCGAGCACGATCAATGACACCAGCCCACGTTCAATGTCAACGGAAGCGCCCGTCAGGGCGAGCCCTTCCATTGCCAGCCGGGTATCGCCGGCTATCGGTGCCAACGTTGCGTAATTTTGAAAACGATAGAATTGCCCGGGCTGAAAATGCTCCGCCGCCATTGGTGCATGAACGACTACTTCTATGATATTGGGTGCCAACCGCTCCACTTTATGAACTGTTGGACGCAAACGGTCATTCAGGTCTGCAAAAAATTGCGGCGCCGCCATATCCAATGCCGGCTTAACGCATCCCAACACACGACTCACCACCGGATATCCTTGTTTCGCGCTGGACATTGCCTTGACCACATTACCCGAGTAGGACGGATGCAGATCCCCGAAGAAACTGATGAAACGGCCATCATCACTATCTTTATAGCGACTCAGCAATACCATTGGGGACTCAGGCTTGGGATTGGCATAAACTGGTTGAACCGGATTACCTTCTTCATCGCAGGCTGCAAAATAACGCCCGCTCAGCTTGAACAATGCCTCATCTTCGCGCGCCAGCACCGTATTCGGTTGAGTACCTGCTGCAACCAACAGCGCCCGCGCCGGCAATTCGACTGCGCCGTCATCTTGCCACTGACCTTCTTCATTGTGTCTCTGCACGGCAAATTGCACTGATTGCGTATGCCCCCAAGTATCCACATTGACGCGTGTGGGCGTCATTCCTTCGGCAAACCAGATGCCTTCTTCAAGCGCCTTTTCAACTTCCTCATGATTCAACGTATACGAAGGACTATCGATCAGGCGCTTGCGATAAGCTATCGTCGCACCTCCCCAGGATTGCAATAACGGAATGATATGAGATTCACGCTGTTCCTGTTCAGCAGCCTTGCGCTCTGCGCGAATCGCCCGCGCATGTACCAGAAACTCATCAGCAATTTGTTTTTCTTCCGAATCCCATGCCTGCCGAACCGCATCTTCACCTTGAATTGCCGTCAAAATTTCATAGCGCTGCAAGAATTTTTCCACCTGCACAGGATAATACGCCAATGCTTCGGTTGCAGTATCGATCGCCGTCAGTCCGCCACCAATCACCACCACTGGCAAACGCAATTGCATGTTGGCGATTGAATCGCTTTGCGCAGCTCCGGTAAGCTGCAACGCCATCAGAAAATCCGATGCCGCCCTTACGCCGCGCGCCAAACCGTTCGGCAAATCCAGAACGGTGGGTCGGCCCGCCCCTGCAGCTAACGCGACATGATCGAATCCGAGCGCAAACGCGTCATCGGTGGTAAGTGTACCGCCAAAACGAACCCCTCCGAACAACGCAAACTCTTCCCGTCGCTCCAGTAACAAGCGGATCAGTTTGAGAAAGTTTTTATTCCAGCGAACCGTGATACCGTACTCGGCAACCCCTCCGAAACCTCCCGGCATCCGCTGATCGAGATTCTCCTCCAAGCTGCTGGCAAGCCGGATGGCTTTGAATGGCACGCGTTCGCCGCGCGGATTGACGCCGGAAATATCTTCCTGCAAGGGCTCGATCTTAAGTCCATCGATGCCGACTACGGCATGGCCTTCATTCATCAAATGGTGCGCCAAAGTGTAACCGGCAGGCCCCATCCCGACCACCAGCACTTTCCGCCCAGATGCCGGTTTGGGTACTGGGCGGCGCAGGTTCAAGGGATTCCAACGGGTCAATAAGCTATAAATCTCAAAACCCCAGGGCAGGGCCAGCACATCTTTTAACGTTCGTGTCTCAGCCTGAGGAATATCGACCGGTTCTTGCTTCTGATAAATGCAGGATTTCATGCAATCATTACATATTCGGTGACCCGTACCCGCGCACATCGGATTATCAAGTACGATCATCGCCAAACTGCCTACGGCAATACCTTGCGTCTTCAGTTTATGAAATTCGGAGATACGCTCTTCCAGCGGGCAGCCAGCCAATAAAGCACCAAGCTCGCTTCTTTTGAACGAACGCGGCTCGTCGGGAGATTTGGGTTTCTGTATCATTCCCTTTGAGCATGAATCCTTACCTTGCTCATGGCACCAAATGCAATAGTTGGCCTCATCCAGCGCGCCCATGAGATCGGTTCCATGATCAGTCAGCGCAAAACCATCACGCTCTCGTACATGATTGAGCCGATGTACGGTATATCCCGCCGAATTATCGGTCTCAAGCGACAGCAAATGCTGAAAATCCAGCTTCGCTGGAGACTTGAAGAGAATGCCTTGATGCGTATGTCGCTGACCTTCTGGAGTCCGCAGCGCCCAGGCTGCATACTGCAACGCCTTGTTCAAGCGCAATTCATTATCGGCTTCTGCTTCCATCCATTGCGCGACTTTGGTGGCAAACATCAATTCTGTGAAGGGTTCGCCAAATTCAGCCGTCAATTCTTTTTCGAGCGCCAACCCATCAATCGACGCCAATTCTTCGTCGCTGATTTTTCCGCGGGCCCGACGCTGAACGAATTGCCGCTTGCAAAAATAAAGCGGAGCCAATTCATGATGTCGCGCAGCCAATTGCTGTACTTCATACTCAATATTGAACAACCGAGCCAGAAAATCTTCCAGCCAGGGCGCAATATCGATGAGCAGTGCAGATTCATCCTTGGGAAGGAGTGCATCTGGATGTGCCCGGGCATGCGACAGCTTGTCATACAGCGTTTCATCGCCGGTATGGAGAAAATCCAGAAACAACTTGTCAAGCCTGACCAGACCATTCCGCTGATAGAGATCCGCAACGGTGAAATCAAAATTAAAATTCGGTGAATCTGTCATTGTCTCTTGTTGAACGTGCAACGCTGCATCTAAATTTGTCATATTCGATTACTTAGTATTTTAGTATCTCTCTAGTGAACTCACATCATTTCGTTTTTCATCTCGAGCATCGCTACAGATATAGCGATTATTCTTTTTCTCATATTCGAACAACCACTCAGCAAATTCAATGGCCGGCATCGGCTTTCCAATAAAATAACCTTGTATTTCATCGCATCCGAGCCTCGCCACCAATTCGCAGTCTGCAGCGGTCTCAATTCCTTCCACCACTACATTCAAACCAAACGCCTTGCCCAATTTTATGCTTGACTCGAGAATGACCCTTGTTGCCGAATCCTTGGTTGCATTATGGGCAAAAATCCGATCGATCTTCAATTCGGTAAAAGGCATGTATTTCAACGTTTCCATGGACGCGTAGCCAGTACCAAAATCATCGATTGACAATCCGAACCCCTTCAGCCGGATACGCGTCAAGATATCCAGACTCTGGGCGAAATCTTTTCCCAGCTTGCCTTCGGTTATCTCCAAGATAACGCGGTCGATCGGCACGTTGGAATTCTGCACGGCTTCTTGATAAATTTCCGGCAGATTGAATCGATCCAAATTTTCCATCGAAACATTCACAGAAATTTTCAAGTCTAACCCCTGCTGCAACCACACATCTAGCTGCTGCACGGACTTTTTTAGCACCGTGCGGGTAAAATCGTTGATCAATCCATTCTGTTCAACAATCGAAATAAAATTATCTGGGGAAACATCGCCGTATTTCGGGTGATGCAAACGCGCCAGGCATTCGACACTCGTCACTCGCCGACTGGAAGCAGAAATTTTAGGTTGAAAGAATATCTTGATTTGATCCGCAACTAGCGCTCGCTTGACTTCTTCAGCATCGAATACGTGTTTTAGCTGAGTGGAAGGATATACAATTCTGCTCACTGGCAAAAAAAGTTTTTTCAACACAACCGTCAGTGATTCGATGGTCACCGGCTTAGATAATATACCAATGACATCCAATCCGCGCACAATCGCCAAACGTTCTATCGCCTTCAGTAAATCCGCATCTACACCAGAAAATAATACGATTTTTCCAGTATATTTCTGATCCGCAATATTACGTAAAAATTCGATGCCATCCATGCCCGGCATTTCGACATCGCAGAGCAATAAATCGATAGGGTCTATCTGAGCCGACAACACATACAAACCTGCTTTGCCATCTTCTGCTACCAATACTTCACCAACACCTAATTCTCTAAATAGATGACTAACGAATTCAAGCATAAATTTGTCGTCATCCAGTATCAATACCCGTATATTTTTTTTATTTTTATTCATCCGAAGAATTTAGTGGAGAGCGTACTCTTAACAACCGCCAATTCATTCAGACACATCTACAAAGTTAACTACAACATCTGCAGCAAAACTTCAAAGCCATCGTAAAATGATCCGAATCATTTCATCAGCATTAGTCGGTTTAGCCAAAATATCATTCATTTCAATTTATTGACAAAATTTAGCCCCTAAATAATCAATGTCTTAATGTTAAATAATAACAACTAATCATCTTTAAGGAGATCGCTGTTCTCGACAGCTTTTAAATTTAACTCCTTGCTCTCAATGTATCGCAAGTCCATTTAAATTTACTGTACACAAGAAAATCAGCCCATCGCTATCTTTGATGAATCATTCCGGAAGTATCAATCAAGCCCGGCAAAACCGCATCGATATCCAGCAATGCATAATCTACACAATAAGATATATCTGAATGTTTCGTATCTCTTGGTTAGTATCTGAATAAATATGTTTCAAGGAAGATATCATACACAGCATTAAAATCAACAGTATCTGTCATTTCGCCACACGCTTGAAACGCGCGATTTCCACCGAAAATAATGTGCTATGTCGATACCACAGTTTTTTACTTAATGAGCAGCCACCGTACTGTCCACGACGTTATGGTAGCTGCTTTCGTCAATAACAATGAACAACCGGCTCTGCGTAGTAGAACGCAATACCATGCTATCCTTTTTTATGGCATTGCTGGCGCCAGAAAACAACAGCCCCCGATTTGCGCATTCCGCCTCCACATGACGCAGGTATTGACGGCCCCGCTTTCGAGTGCAACCCAATGAGCAAATGAATGAAGGCTCATTTACCTAGTCACTCACAAGAGGCAGGGACTCGACGCAGCAGCATGCCACATACTCCATGGTGGGCACTTATGTTGCTGGCTAAAGCTGTCAGTGGAATCTCTTGCGCAGTTATGGTCGAAGCTTCAGCAACCACAAGTTAGCCCAAGTTTGTGCGACATGACTACTCATTGTTTAAACCTGCTGCAGGATTACCTTTACGCTGTACGCGGCGAAACAATGGTTGTTTCTGATCAAACGAAGTCTGATACACATCGGAGAAATCGTTTAAACCTTTCAATGCCTCCTCAATACTTCGATCTGGACGCGGTGCGAATGCATCAAAACCGACGCGCTGCATATAGAACAGCTGATCGCGAAGCACATCGCCCATCGCACGCAATTCGCCCGTAAAACCCAGGCGGGCTCGCAAGTTATATGCAATCGAATAACCCCTGCCATCCGAGAATCTCGGGAAATCCACGGCAATGACTGAAAACTTACACACATCTTCTCTCAGTGTTTCAGGCCGCTCATCAGTGGCCAACCAAACGCCGATTTCGGGCCGCTGCTGCAATTCATCACGTCGCTGTAACCAGACTTGCAATGGAACAATTATTTTACCGACTGGCACCGTCACAGTGTCCGGCGAATCTTGATCGCTCAGACGCAAAACAGTCCATTCATCGGCAACGATGGTTTTATTTTTGATGATCATTCGTGCTAGAACCTTGGAGAGTAATAAGGAACCGAATATTGCGCCGGAACAATCACATGTTTGTCGACATCCTGATCCTCGGCCACGAACTCTGTTGCGTAGACATATTCTTTAAAGGGCGCATGCCCAATTCGTCGAACGGTATCAATGAAACGCTCCGCTTCCATACGTTCGCGCAAATAAACCTGCAATAAACGATTGATGACCTCGGGCACCTGATTGAATGTGAAGGATGGGCCAATGATCTTCCCAATCGAACTCTCATTGCCTTCCGCTCCACCCAACGACACCTGATACCATTCATCGTGATCTTTCTTTTCTACACCAGTAATGCCGATGTTACCAATATGATGCTGACCGCATGCATTGACACAGCCAGAGATATTCAAGGTTATCTCGCCGATATCATGCTGAAAATCGAGATTCTCAAAACGTTCGGCAATCATTTTAGCCAACGGTATTGACCGCGCATTAGCCAGTGTACAAAATTCCGCTCCCGGGCAACTGATGATATCCGTCAATAAGCCAATGTTCGGCGAAGTCAGTTCATGTATTGATGCTTCTTGCCACAAGCGAATCAAATCTTTTTGCCGCACATCGGCCAGCACCAGATTCTGTTGATGGGTGATACGCGCCTCCCCATAGCTATATCGGTCTGCCAGATCTGCAATCGCTTCCATCTGCTCAGCCGTTGCATCCCCGGGCGGCTGGCCCGGTTTTTTGAGGGATAAAACGACTATTGCATATCCCGGTACGCGATGCGGTTTCACATTACGCAACATCCAGTTGGAAAATGAACGGCTATCAGCTTTGAATTCGCTCAATTTTGAGTCATGATCTGTCAGAATCTCATAATCAGGATCGATAAAGAATGAAGTGACCCGTCTGACTTCTTCTGCAGTTAACGTACCAGGACCATCCTTGATATCTGCCCAGTCAGCTTCAACCTGACGTTTAAATTCCTCGATGCCGAGTGCTTTCACTAGAATCTTGATACGTGCTTTGTATTTATTGTCGCGACGACCATACTGGTTATAAATCCGCAATATTGATTCCACGTACGTCAAAATATGCTGCCACGGAACGAATTCACATATTACACTGCCAATGATCGGTGTACGCCCCAGACCTCCGCCGACGAGCACACGAAAACCTATCTCGCCCTGTGCATTACGTGTAGCCGATAAACCAATGTCATGCGCGTAAATCGCGGCGCGATCTTGCTGCCCCCCGCTAATGGCGATTTTGAATTTGCGCGGCAAATAGGCAAATTCGGGGTGGAAAGTGCTCCATTGACGAAGAACTTCAGCATACGGTCGTGGATCAACCACTTCATCCTGGGCAACGCCGGCATACTCATCCGAGGTAATATTACGCACGCAATTACCCGAGGTCTGGATGGCATGCATTTCTACCGACGCCAGATCAGCCAAAATATTGGGCGTATCCTGTAGCTTGAGCCAATTGAACTGAATATTCTGACGCGTTGTAAAATGACCATAACCACGATCATAGGTACGCGCGATATGCGCAAACATCCGCATCTGCTTTGACGAAACCAGGCCATAAGGCACCGCGATGCGTAACATGTACCCATGAATTTGCATATACAAACCATTCTGCAAGCGCAGCGGCATAAATTCTTCTTCCGTCAACTCACCCGAAAGGCGACGACGCACCTGATCACGAAACTGTTCGACACGTTCATTGACAATGTGTTGATCATATTCATCATAGCGATACATTTTCAGTTACCTCACATTTCATTCAATGCTGCATAAGAAGCACGTAAGATGAGCATTATGTAGAAAAAATTCCATAAAATTTTTAACTTTCTGTTTCAGAATAATATTTTGATACCGGCAGCTTCAATGCCGCATCCAAAGGAAATTTAGCTCCATACTGCATGATATGATTCACATCATCATCTTCATCATGCCTCAACGCCAGACCAATATAAGCAAAGTCACCGCTTTCGCCGACTACGATGCCAATACGCCCACCACAACCATTAAACCAAGTAACCTGCTTGGGTTTATTTTCAATATTTGTACTCATCAATCCATCCTTGTTTCATTCGCGGAAATTGTCAGAATCTGTGAATGATCAAACCATGCACATCTGGTCTATCATTGTGACATACAGAACAACTCCATCACTGCCCCTTCATCAATTCCAAGAGAACTCTGAAAAACACCTGCGCTTTAGCTCAATTGCCTCAAAACCAGCTTATGTGCTGACTATTCGTACTAATGAATCGAGTTTTTCCCTCTCAACGCAGCCTTGCGTACAACCATTACGCCTTTTCAGCATTTCATAACTTTCTTTGCATAGCGACGAATGTTTTACACCCGAGACGTATGCAAAAATCCATTCCAATGTTGTCGCCTCAAACTCTGGCAAAACTTAGCAATCGGGTATTCTACCAAAAAACCCAAGCGTGATTGTCTTATCACCTGCCAAGATTACATCCGTACAAGTTTAATAAGGATTATTTGTCATCAAGGTGGACTACGGGCATTCACTTAAAAACAAAAAATTACCCAAAACGCCAATTGCACCGCTGCACATAGACCTCATCTGCAGTGATGCACTCGGTGAATTTATGGTAAAGAACGTTACTTATTTAAACGTAATAAATATAACTCGAAAGATGATGCTTTAAATTACTGCGACCCAACATGATGAACGCAATGAGCCCCCCCCCTGCCACAAATCTTTTTGCTTGCTCCCGTGTCACTTGGTTTTCATTTGTAGCTAGAGCTTCCCGAATCTTCTGAATGGCGCATCTTAAATAATTATTTCTATAATTCAAAATAGTATTATGCTAGATTCATATAACGAATTATTATGATCATACTTACTCATGAAGTTACAACAATTACGCTATTTATGCGAAACCGCCAATCAAAACATGAATCTCTCCCGAGCAGCGGCAAAATTGCATACCTCTCAGCCGGCCATCAGCAAACAAATTCAATTGCTGGAAAATGAACTCGGTGTGGATATTTTTTTACGCAACGGGAAACGGATCATCCAGATTACACCCCCGGGTCAATTGATCATAAAAACCGCCACTCGCATGCTTCGCGATGCGGAAAATCTTAAAAAGATTGCTCGGGAATTTACCAATGAAGCAAACGGAACGCTCACGATTGCAACTACGCACACGCAAGCCCGCTATTCGCTGCCCCCCGTCATTCAGCTGTTTACTGCGCGTTACCCCAAAGTAAAGCTCATTCTCCGTCAAGGCAGCCCCGTGCAAATTGCCACGCTGGTGACATCAGGTGAAGCAGACATTGCGATAGCCACCGAAGCTATTGAACAATTCAGCGAATTGATCACGTTGCCATGCTATCAATGGAACCGATGCGTCATCGTTCCTCCGAGACATCCGCTTCTTAAAATGAAAAAACTCACGCTCGAAGCAATCACTCGTTATCCGATCATCACTTATGACGACGCTTTTACCGGCCGCTCAAAAATCAATCAAGCTTTTGCTAATCATGGACTGGAACCGAATGTAGTTCTTACCGCCATTGATTCAGATGTAATCAAAACCTATGTTGAACTGGGATTAGGCATCGGTATTCTGGCGAATATGGCATTTGAAGCCAAACGCGACAAGAATCTCAAATCGATCGACGCCAGCCATCTCTTTGAATCCAGCACGACACGCATTGGCATCAGCCGCAATAACTATATCAGAGGGTATATATTTGATTTTATAGAGATGTTTTCACCACACCTTAATCGAGCCAGCATTCAAGCCAAACTGGAGGGCAGCAAAAATGGTCACATGGACCTTCAAATTGATTCCCAATGAATTTAAACGTACCATGAATGTACTTGCCCCAATCCCTTTCACGGCGGGCATCACCCACCCATAGGTCAGCACATCATGAAAATCCTATTTAATCTGCTCATCACTTCATTGATAGCACTTATCATCGCACTTGCATTCGGTGCCTACAATATGGCTGCCACCGAAAAACATTGGGAAATCACTGAAAAATTCATCGAAAGGATGCGTGAAAGCTCGATTGACGTCCGCTCCAGGGATTTGACCGTCCCATCGCTAGATGCGCCCGATATGCTATCGGCCGGGGCCGAGCATTACCACGAGATGTGCACGATCTGTCATTTGGCGCCCGGCATGAAACCGACTGAGCTTTCTGTGGGCTTGTATCCCCGTGCTCCAATTTTTCATGAGAGCGAACCGATCAGCGATGACACTGAAAGATTGACACGCGCAAGAACTTATTTCTGGGTCATCAAAAACGGTTTAAAAATGACTGCAATGCCTGCATGGGGGCTAAGTCATAGTGATGATGACATTTGGGGAATGACCGCTTTCATTCTCAAACTCGGCAAAATGACACCCGAGAATTATCAGGAACTCACCCACTCAACGCAGCACGAGACTCCCGGTCATGATCATGAGCACGGCAGCCATTAAGTAAACACTGAATAATTCACCGCACGAGCGAAAAGCTTCGTTGCGCAGTTCTCGCTTCCTCGCCTATCGTGTTGACGGATCTCAGTTGCTGCGAAGCGTTGCTGCCATTTCATAAACTGCCATATGACACCCTCTCGTGTCTCAGACGATCTCATCACGAACTATCTGCAAACAGACTATCAGATTTTTATTCACAATGATCCAATCAGCTTGCGAATCAATCATTATTCCCCGCAGTTGGCGCACCTGCTGAAAACAGCACAACAGCCGTACGGCGCCATTATCAGCGCTTACAATCCTCGGAGTCAGCTACAAAATGATGAGAATAATGCGCGAGCACATCAATTACTACGGGATTACCTAAGCAATTGGAATTATTCCATTGCAGCAAGCCTGCATAAGGATCCACTTGGAAAATGGCCGATCGAAAAAGGTTTTTTTGTGATCGGATTGAATCTGGAAAACGCCTGCTCGATCGGTCAGCAATTCAATCAGAATGCCATCGTCTGGATCGGCAATGATGCCATTCCTGGCTTGATCCTGCTGAACTAATACTGCCAGCCATACTCTCTAAAGAAGGTAAATTGCGGCAAATGCCCATGAATAGAGGATCAGCTAATTCTGGGTAGCTGGCAATACAAACCCGATGCTATACTCGATTTTTTTAACAACACAGTTTGGGAGATAATTATGAAAAACACCCTCACCTTTCTGACTTTGGTTTTCCTTAGCTTTGGATTGCTTGCTTTTGATGCGGAAGCCAAGCGCATGGGCGGCGGCAAAAATATGGGAACCCAACGTCAAATTAACCAACAGCAAGCAGCGCCGAATCCACAACGCTCTCCTGCGGGGACACCCGCGGCTGCGCCTTCTACCGGCAGTAAATGGGGTGGCGCTCTCGCAGGACTGGCAGCCGGTGGGTTGCTTGCAGCTCTATTTATGGGTGGAGCGTTCGAAAACATCAATATGATGGATATCCTTACGCTGGTGCTATTGATTGGAGCAGTTTTCTTCATCGTTCGCATGCTGCGCAAACCCAGGACTCAAGAATCCGCACCGTTGCAGTACTCCGGGGTTAATACGCACACCGATCGTTTTGATACACCGCCTGAGGTCGCTTCTTCTTCCGCTGCAGGAACAGCCTACCGGCCCAGCATTCCCGCGGATTTTCAAGTAGAGCCGTTCATTCGCAATGCGAAAGCGTCTTTCATCCGCTTGCAGGCAGCCAATGATGCAGGCGACCTCGATCAAATCCGAGACTTTGCTACGCCTGAAATGTTCAATGAAATCAGCGCAGAAATTAAAGAACGCGGTGGCGCATCACAAAAAACCGAAGTCATGTTCATCGATGCGCATTTGCTGGAAGTTGAAACAACCAGCGATTCAGCCATTGCGAGTGTGCGCTTCACCGGACAGCTGCGCGATGTCCCTGATGGCGAACCAGAATCGTTTGATGAAATCTGGCACGTCCAGAAGGATCTCAAGGATCCGGATGCCACATGGCTTTTGACCGGCATCCAACAAATGACCTGATTGGGTTATTCAGTAACGCGTTCGATCTGGCTGAGTCGCTCAATACAGCATCAGTCAGATCGAAACGTAAGCAGATTGCAGATTAGCTTTTGTCTGTTCAAATTGCCTTCTTCTCCAAGCGCCCATTCCGCTATCTTTTTGAATGATCACGAGACTATCCAAAATTTTTATCGTTGGAGCAATTGCACTGTATGCATCGTTAGTGGCGCTCAACAATATTACCGATTATTACTCGAATTTCACCTTCGTGCATCATGTGTTGACCATGGACACGACTTTCCCTGGCAACCAGGAGCTATGGCGCGCCATTGATACTCCGCTCATTCACCATATTGTGTATGGCTTAATCATCGCGATTGAAATTACCATTGCCGTGCTTTGTGGCGCTGGCAGCTTTCACCTCTACCAGAACATTCAACAACCAATCGCTTTCAATCAATCCAAAAAATTCGCGATTCTTGGGCTTACCCTCGGCCTATTGTTATGGTTCACCGGATTTATGACTATCGGCGGAGAATGGTTCTTGATGTGGCAATCGGACGTTGCAAACGGCCAACAAGCAGCTTTTCGTTTGGTGATGATCATGAGTGCCGCACTGATTTATCTGACTCAGCACGACGACGACCGGCATGCGTAAAAAAACTGCCTTTTATTTTTGAGAATGTTCTGCTCTAGCCCCGATAGATAGCTTTGCTGCACGAAACTGAGGTTGAAAAATGCACAGGGTAGTGCAACTGATTTTTGCGAAGAAAATGATTTCTAGGTGAAGGTGATGCTGAATCGAATCAGCATCACCAGTGATTCATTTTTTTATTATTGTTTGAGCTGATGCGAGCAGCACTGTGATCATCAACGCAATGTCTACCGTTCACAAGGCAGTTCTTGATGAGTACAAAATTGCATAGTGCTAGAGTATTATTACAAAGCCATAATTTTTTTGTAGAGCATTAGCCAGATTAGATCTTACCGGCTGATGACTCTCGATTCATTCGAATCGGCATAGTTATCATTTTTAGTTTTTTGCGATGCCGCTCTTGAGACAATATAGCCACCGGGTTGTCCGGTTGCTGGATTGATCCAATATACCCTGCTATTACCAGCCGTAACGTTACCTTGTGTTTCAGGCAATGACGAACAGGCTGACAAAAAACTCAATGCACCTAACAGTGCTAAAAGTTTTAGTTTCATTTGTTTTACCTCTTCCATATTTAAATTAAATTTTCAAACAGAGCCGGGAATATGATTCAACTGACATAATATTCCGTTAAGTTCCGTTCAGTCCCGAACAACATTGCTTTGAGAATAAGCAAGATTGTTACTTAGTGACAATTATCGTGAAAATATTATCTTTCACGACACAAGTCACCGAAGCGAACTATAGCTGGATTAAAATATTAGAGCCAATCAATAATTATGATATTTATGATAAGCCATTCCTTATAACTCATTGATAAATGAATGCATGCCTAGCTTCAAGCAATATTGAGCAACACTGACGGCAACGAAAAATAGATGAGAATGAGAGTCTTGAAGGAATAACTCAGGAGAAAACCACAAAAGAAACACGCCGGTTTATTATTACTTAAACTGATACGTACCGAAAGAATACCGGTATTGATGGAGGAAGATAGGGGAATAAGTACAAGAGGAAATCACTGAGGCAAGCGAATAACGACAGTCAAAAAAGGAAAAATTTAATTAAAATACAGTTTACAAATGATCAATGAGCCAAGGCGCTTCGGAAAAATGCTTCAACGCAGCATGAACCAGCACCGTAGTTTCTCAGCGCTTTCCTCGCCGGAATACGAACGAGCACTCTTCATGAGAGGAAAGCATCAATCCCGGCCTGTGCAATCTGTGCATCTTGAAACGACCGTACGCCACTGACACCAATCGCACCAATATACTGCTGATTGAGCACAATGGGTAATCCGCCTTCTATAGGCAACGCTCCGGGCAATTTTAGGTAGCGCGTGTGACCTTCAGCAATGTGATCTTCCCACACTTTGGTGGGACGCCGGAAGGCAATGGCAGCACGGGCTTTCTCAGTCGCCACTGCGATACTGCCATACTGCGCATCATCCAAACGCTGCAATAAAAGCAGATGACCACCCTCATCAACAATGGCGATGACCACCGACCACTGATGACGCCTTGCTTCGGCTTCCGCTGCTGCAGCAATGGTCTTGGCGTCTTCCAATGTAAGCTGTAATTTATTGACTGTCATTGCAACCCTCAAAAATATCTTGTTTAAACCGTGAATCTGACGACTGGAATCAATTGCACGAGTTGATCATTCCATTCCCTCAACTCATTCAAAAAAGCCATTGCTCGATCATCCACGATTTACGGATCAGACGATTAAATTCCCGCGCCACCTTCAAAAACTTCATGGCGGGTCTGGGCTTGTGAAATATTGCTGCCTGGTGGCACGCTGCGCGTCAACCAGACATTGCCGCCGATCGTCGAACCTCTGCCGATCGTGATGCGTCCCAATATCGTCGCACCTGCATAAACGACCACATCATCCTCCACGATCGGATGACGCAGGTTACCCTTCACCAATGCGCCGTTTTCATCAACAGGAAAGCGCTTGGCGCCCAATGTTACCGCTTGATACAACCGAACATTCTGCCCAATGATGGACGTTTCCCCGATCACCACCCCAGTGCCATGATCGATGAAGAAACTCGCGCCAATTTGAGCTCCAGGATGAATTTCAATACCCGTGACCGAATGTGCGATTTCAGACATCATGCGCGCAATCAGGGGCACGCCCAAGCCATACAACACATGTGCCAGACGGTAATGGATAATCGCCATGATTCCCGGATAGCAGACCAAAACCTCATCCACGTTGCGCGCCGCCGGATCGCCTTCATATGCCGCCTTAATATCGCTTTCGAGCAATTGTCGAATGTCCGGCAGTTTTTTTGCAAACGCCTGTGTAATGAAAACTGACTGCTCACGGTCTTCGCTGCTGAGAACTTCCAGTCCCGAGTTATAGTGCAACTCATGCTGAATTTGCACCATCAGCTCTCGCAATGTCACGTTCAGCAGATGTCCCACGTAATGATCGATACCTTCGTCAGCCAATTCCGAAGAGCCAAGTCGGTTCGGAAACAAGGCAGCGCTCAAGCCTTCGGTCACACTGGCGAGTATTTTGCGCGAGGGTAAGCGTGGCGGCCTGTCATGACGATTGCGGCGTTCCAGGGAAGCCATTCGCAAAACGCGCAACTCGTCAACAATACTGTCTATCTCCAGGTGGGTGGTACGTAACAGAGAATCGCGCGTTCGTTTGGTAGAGTTCACAGCGCCGTCAGACCTTGGTCATCAAACATCCCTTCAAAAAGAATACTGCTCAAATAACGTTCGGCAGAATCCGGCAATACCACGACAATGGTTTTATGGGAATTTTCAGGACGCTTGGCATGCCGTACCGCAGCCGCAACGGCTGCACCGCAAGAAATGCCCGCCAAAATACCCTCTTCCCGCGCCAGACGTCGCGCATACGCAATCGCTTCCTCATTGCTGACCTGCTCAATTTCATCGACCAGATCAAGCTCCAGATTATCTGGCACAAAACCGGCGCCGATGCCTTGTATTTTATGCGGCCCTGGAGCGAGCGATACACCAGCTCGTTTTTGCGACAACACTGGGCTGGCGGTCGGTTCAACCGCCACAGTGGTGATGGCTTTGCCCTTGGTGTGCTTGATGTAGCGCGAAACACCGGTGATGGTGCCGCCGGTGCCTACTCCGGCCACAAAAATATCGACCGCGCCATCGGTATCATTCCAGATTTCCGGGCCTGTCGTTTTTTCATGGATGGTGGGGTTGGCGGGATTCTTGAACTGCTGCAACAACACATATCGCTCCGGGTCGGAGGCGACGATTTCTTCCGCTTTCGCCAAGGCGCCGTTCATTCCGCGAGACCCTTCGGTCAATTCCAGTTTAGCACCCAAAGCGACCAATAATTTGCGCCGCTCCACGCTCATCGTTTCCGGCATCGTCAAGGTTAATGGAATGCCCCGCGCAGCCGCTACAAACGCCAATGCAATGCCGGTATTGCCACTGGTCGGCTCGACAATTTCCTTGCCCGGCCCCAGCAATCCACGTTGCTGCGCGTCATCGATCATCGCCACTCCAATCCGGCATTTCACCGAATACGCCGGATTGCGACCTTCAATCTTTGCCAGCACCAGCCCTTGCGCGCCATCCGTTACACGATTCAGACGCACCAGCGGCGTGCGGCCTATAGACAATGAATTATCCTCAAACCAATTTGCCATGAACCTTCCTCTCTGAATAATAGAAATTCAGGCGCATTACACCTTATTCCCTGCGCCAGAACATAAAGATTGACTATAGCGCATTCATTCCAAAGCTGAAAGCGTGACTTGATCAAACCGAGCGTTTTCGAGAGGAAAAATATACCCAAACGTTTTTGCCCTGTATTGACATCTTGTTTGATCAATTCATGTGATCTTACTTACAATAGTCTGAAACTGCGATCGTTTGCACAAGAGAGTACATCATGGCATGGAGTATAAAAAATTGGCGTCGGGATCAAATTCTTCGGCATGAAGCCATACCGGATACGCTTTGGTTTCAACTGATCCATTTGCCTTGCCTTCAGGGACTTGATCCTGATGAGTTGCAGCGGCTACGGTTGCTGGCGACACTTTTTCTGCATGAAAAGACGATCACAGGAGCGCATGATCTGGATATCACTGACGAGATGCGGGTGACAATTGCGTTGCAGGCCTGCCTGCTGATTCTGAACCTTGATCTGGATTACTACCGTAATTGGGTACAGATCATTCTCTATCCCGGGGAATTCATGCTGGAATACGAGTATATGGATGAATTCGGCATCGCGCATCACGTTCACGATGCCGCAGCGGGGGAAGCGTGGTCTGCCGGGCCGGTGATCATGTCCTGGGATGATGTCATCCATTCAAAGCTGGGACATAACGTCGTTATCCATGAATTCGCGCATAAAATCGACATGCTGCATGAAGGCGCGAACGGATGCCCGGCGTTGCACGCCAACATGAGCCCCCATGCGTGGCATGAAATATTCAGTACGGCGTACGATCACTTCTGCCAGCAGGTCGACCGGCTCCAGGAAATCATCATCGATTCTTACGCAGCCGAGAGTCCGGCAGAGTTCTTCGCGGTGATGAGTGAAATGTTTTTTGAATTGCCGCTCGCGCTGGGGCAGCATTATCCGTCAGTGTATGAGCAACTGATGTTGTTTTACCGGCAGGATCCGGCCAAGCGCTGGCGGTGGTGATTCGGCTGCGCATACATCCGGTTGAGATCAAAATAGTTTATCTTAAAAACAGTTGAGCAGATGCTGGCATCAAGCGCATCTCTCATCAATTACTGAGCTGATTTTCTGTAGGCAACACATAATGCCGGTAGACGCAATTGCCGACATGAATATCGCGCAACTTAGAATCTTCAACGCCGCCTTCAAAATAAGCGATAAATACTCGCATCGTTTCTTCATGCGCGACGATCAACACACTCTTGTTCTGTTGAACCGCCAGCCAATCGATAAAACGCATAATCCGCTGTTTATGATCCAGCAACGATTCACCGCCATTGATTCGCATCTGCAGCGGATCATCGCTGATCGCCCTAAAATAATCGATCACAGCCCTGCCCTCGAAACCTGAACGAATATCGGCCAGATCGGCATGCACTTCGATCGGCGCCGCATGAAACTGATTCACGATCTCCGCCGTCTGACGCGTGCGCGGCAATGGCGAAACCAGAATACGATCGAATGCCACATTTTTCAGCGCCAGCGCAGCTGACTCTGCCTGCGCAATGCCTGTTGCGGTCAAATGCACGTTCTGGCACGGATCATCATTGCACAGACCCAGGTCGTTATAATTCGTGCGGCCATGGCGCATACAGTAGATGTTCATCGGAGTATCGTTATCTTTGCCTTGGATAAGACATTATTTCTTTATTACCCAGCTTTGCCATCTACCCTGGCTCGCCAGAAAATCGGTGCAAATTTCCCGGCCCACAGCCCGAAGCATGCCAGCCAAACCAACCCGGCAGTCACATAAAAAAGCGGAGCACCCGCCGGTACGATGTCGGCCAGGATCCGCAGCACGGCGGTTGCCTGGAAACCTAGAAACAACAACCATGTGAAGCGATCCAGTTCAAGTGGCCGCCCGGAATGACCGAGGGTTACGCGCGACGCCATGGCGAGAATCATGCCCGAGAAGAAACCGATGCCGATCGCATGCAAGGGCGCCAAACCCAGCACCACGGTATCGGAAGCAAAATAGATCAGGCTTTGCAGGCCATATAACGCCATTGCAACGCCCAGCCACGCAAACGAAATGTGCAGTACCGCCAATAGGCTTACCTGCAAGCTGCGCTGAAATCCCCAGCGGTAGGACAAATATCCGGCGCATGCCGCAAGCGGCAGATCCACGATCCACAAATAGACCGAAAATTCCAGCCATTGCAGGCTGCCATGCGCAGCGATCAATGCCAGCATCAGCCATAACAGCCAGAAAGGCCGGAACATCTCATAATTGTCCAGCACACGGCTGGAAAAAAACGGAATCATGCGGTGCGAAACGGTCAGAACGATAGGCAACAGAAAGAACCAGACGCCAGCATGACGTGCAAAATTGAGCACAACCGGACTATCGGTCACCAACCACATCAAATAGGCCGCAACGCCCAGCCATCCCATCAACAGCGCCACGCTCGTTACTCTGGCGTGACGTTTATCCTGCGCCGGCGCCGTCAATAGAATGCGAAACAATACATACACCGCCACACTCCATCCAGCCAGAATCAACTCCACACCCGCGATGCTGATCGCCTTGTGCGTCAATAATCCCACATAAAACAGCACCACTCCGGCAGCCATTGCCCCGCATGTCATGACATATTCTCGCGGCTTGACCTTGTCGCCGTTCATCCAGTTCGGGTACGTGGTAAACAGAAAGCCAAAAATGAAGAACGGGAAGAAACCGTAGATCATCAGGAAAGCATGCGCCCACGTCGGCGGAATACTCCAGTTGGTCATTGATCCGGCAATGCCGTAGCGCCCGGTCAGATCAAATACCCACCAGATCAACGCCAATACGCCTTGCAGCGCGCCCGCCAAAAACAGGCTGCGATGCGGTGCAGCCGTCATATGATCCAATACTGTCAATTGCTTATCCATGCTGATTCCTTATGAAACACATCTTGATTCATTAAACTATCTATTTAATTTTCCTACCGAATCATTTCTCTAATAGCGGGTTATTTGTTATGATGCGGATCCTGCTTCATGTACCATGCCTGCTTCATGCTTAACATTGATTTACACTGCCATTCCACCATTTCCGATGGTTTACTGACTCCCGTTCAATTGATTGAACGAGCGGCGTCGCGCGGCGTCACCACGATGGCCCTCACCGATCATGACGACATTGCCGGGCTTGCCGAAGCAAGAACAGCCGCTGAAGCGAAAAGTATCACATTTATAAATGGCGTGGAAATATCCGTCAGTTGGCGCGGCCGTACCTTGCATATCGTTGGACTGAACATCGATCCGGAATATCCGCCCTTGGTTGAGGGATTGGCTTCAATTCGTGCTGGCCGTTCGCAGCGCGCCGAGAACATAGCTGCAGAGCTCGCGCGAATCGGCATTCGAGGGAGCCTAGAAGGTGCTTACGCCCATGTGGGCGAACGACGCTTGATCGGCCGGACACATTTCGCCCGTTTCCTGGTTGAACAAGGGTATGCCAAGGACGTAAAATCCGTCTTCAAGAAATATCTGGTCAAAGGCAAGCCGGGATATACCTCCCATGAATGGGCAACGCTCAGTGATACGATCGGCTGGATTTGCGGGAGCGGCGGACGGGCAGTCATTGCGCACCCCGGACGGTATGGCCTAGGCAAGAATGTCTGGAATGATTTATTGCAGGAATTTTGCGCACTCGGTGGTTCAGCGATTGAAGTGGTTACGTCCAGTCATACTCCGGATCAAGTGCAACACTTTGCCCGGCATGCCCACACGATGGATCTGATGGTTTCCTGTGGCTCCGATTTTCATGGTCCTGGCGAAAGCTTTTTCGACCTGGGGCAATTGCCCGAATTTCCAGCAGAATGCACGCCGGTGTGGCATGATTGGAGCCATCAAGGATAAGGCCAGATCGCTTCCATGCTGGATAGATTCGCATAGTCATCATTTAATTCGAATTACATCGTTACTGTGGCTCAATTTTTTTCGATTCATACGGATACACCGCATTTGCGCCTGATCAAGCAAGCGGTGACTATTGTCCGCAACGGTGGCATCATCATATATCCCACCGATTCCTGCTATGCCCTTGGGTGTCACCTGGGCGACAAGGATGCGATGACCCGCATTCGCACGATCCGGCAAGTTGACGAACGCCATCACTTCACGCTGGTATGCCGCAATCTGGCCGAAATCTCCACGTATGCCAAAGTGGACAACAGCCAATATCGCTTATTGAAAGCCACGACACCGGGCAGTTATACCTTCATTTTGCAGGCAACCCGCGAAGTCCCACGCCGCATGCAGCACCCCAAGCGCAATACCATAGGATTACGCGTTCCGGATCACCCGGTCGTTTTGGCGCTACTACAGGAGCTGGATGAACCGCTCCTCAGTTCCACGCTGATATTACCGGGCGACGATTATCCGTTGAATGATACCGACGAGATCCGCGAACGCTTGGAACATCAGGTCGATCTGGTCATGGATGCCGGCTCGTGCGGGATAGAAATGACCACTGTGATCGACTTGACAACCGATGTGCCGGAATTGATCCGGCAAGGCAAAGGCAGTATAGTTCCATTTGGAATCAGTCATGGATAATATCATTCAGGGTATAGCCATCTATGCCTTGCCAGTTATTTTTGCGATCACGATGCACGAAGCGGCGCATGGTTATATCGCCAAGCATTTTGGCGACTTCACTGCCTTTAACGAAGGCCGAATCAGTCTGAATCCCATCCGGCACATTGATCTCATCGGCACTATTCTGGTGCCGCTGACTCTGTTCGTGCTCAGCAAGTTGACCATGGGGGCGGGGTTTTTATTTGGCTGGGCCAAACCGGTACCGGTCAATTTCTCCAATCTCCGCCAACCGAAAAGAGACATGCTGTGGGTGGCTGCGGCGGGTCCTGGCGCCAATTTGCTGATGGCAATCTTCTGGGCGTTGATGATCAAGCTGGCGATCCTCATGCCTCAGAGCAGCTTCGCTAAGCCGCTGGCGCTGATGGGCATCGCGGGCATCGAAATCAACGTCGTTCTGATGGTTCTGAATCTGTTACCGCTGCCACCTCTGGATGGCGGCAGAATGGCCGTAAGTCTATTGCCGCATCGCTTAGCGTATCAGTTCTCGCGCATCGAACCTTACGGATTCATGATATTGCTGGTATTGTTATTCAGCGGTGTACTTGGCGCCGTGATCGGACCCATGATCACCTGGACCAAGATCACCATCGTGTCACTGTTCGGATTATATGTATAACAACGATTTATATTTAGGATTTCGCCATGTTTGCTGATCGCGTTTTATCTGGTATGCGCCCTACCGGCAGCCTGCATTTGGGGCATTACCACGGTGTATTGAAGAATTGGGTCAAATTGCAGCAGCAATACGAATGCCTGTTTTTTGTAGCCGACTGGCATGCATTGACGACGCATTACGATACCCCGGAAATCATCGAACAGAATGTCTGGGACATGATTATCGATTGGCTGGCAGCTGGCGTCGATCCATCGCAGGCTATCCTGTTCATTCAGTCCAAGGTCCCCGCCCACGCGGAACTGTATCTGCTGTTGTCGATGATGACGCCACTGGGCTGGCTTGAGCGCGTGCCTACCTACAAGGATCAGCAGGAGAAATTGACTGAAAAGGATCTCAGCACGTATGGATTTCTCGGTTATCCGTTGCTGCAAAGCGCAGATATTCTGATTTACCGTGCCAATCTGGTTCCCGTCGGTGAAGATCAAGCCCCCCATCTCGAGTTTACCCGCGAAATTTCCCGTCGCTTCAATCACATCTATGGCAAGGAGCCAGGATTTGAAGAAAAGGCCGAATCGGCGATCAAGAAGCTAGGTTCCAAGAAATCCAAGCTTTATACCGAACTGCGCACGCTATATCAGGAACAAGGTGACGAACACGCACTCGCGGAAGCGCATTCTCTGCTCAACGAACAGCAGAACCTCAGCTTGGGTGATCGCGAACGATTGTTTGGCTATCTAGAAGGCGGCGGGAAGATGATCCTGACCGAGCCGGAAACGCTGCTTACCGCGGCATCACGAATGCCGGGACTGGATGGCCAGAAAATGTCGAAATCGTACAATAACACCATCAGTTTGCGCGAAGATCCGGAAAGTATTCGCAAGAAAGTGCGCACCATGCCTACCGATCCGGCCCGTGTGCGACGCAGCGATCCCGGCGATCCGGCCAAGTGCCCGGTATGGCAATTTCACTTGGTATATTCCGATGACAAAACCCGTGACTGGGTTCAGCACGGCTGCAGGAACGCAGAAATTGGCTGCCTGGACTGCAAATCTCCGGTCATCGACAGCATTCTTGCAGAACAGACCCCAATGCTCGAACGCATCATGAAATACGAGGAAGATACCACGCTGGTGCGCAACATCATTGCAGATGGCTGCGAAAAAGCCAACAAGCTGGCGGAAGAAACCATGCGCGACATCCGCGAGGCGATGGGACTCAACTATTCGTGATGAATCATCGTGATCTCCGTAATTGCACTCCTGTTCGGAATCCGTCAAGAGCCACGAACACACTAAAAAAACATAGCCTAAAAGCAACCATTGCGTGCCCCATGCAGCAGAATCTTCATGCGGGCATGGATAATCCTTGTCCTGCGGTGGCTTTTTGTTCCACAGTAATCATTTATACCGGTCCACAATAAGTCAACCATTAATGGATTCAGTAGTCGATACCATCGATACTCCTCCAATAGCCAGAATCTGCGGCGAGCCCTTGCTGGAAATTCCACAGGATTTATATATTCCTCCAGATGCGCTCGAAGTTTTTCTGGATACGTTTCAAGGACCGCTGGATTTATTGCTGTATTTGATCCGCAAGCATAACCTGAATATTCTCGATATTCCGATGGCTGAACTTACTCAGCAGTACATGAGCTATGTCGCGATGATGCGGGCTGATCAGCTGGAACTAGCTGCCGAATACCTGCTGATGACGGCATTATTGATTGAAATCAAGTCCCGCATGCTGTTGCCAAGTCCCAAAACGGAAACCGAACCAGAACACGATCCACGTGCAGAGCTGGTACGGCGGTTATTGGAATACGAACAAATGAAAAAGGCAGCCATTGAACTCACTGAACTGCCGCAAGCCGGACGCGATTTCAATATCATTCAATTGTGGTTTGATCAACAAAGCACCGAGCAATTACCCAATGTTCATATCGATGACCTACACCATGCCTGGATTGGCATCCTCACTCGCGCCAAAGTTAACCGCCATCATCAAATCAAACGTGAAAGCTTGTCAGTACGCGCTTTTATGAGCAAAATCCTGCGCGACCTCCGCAACCGTCACCAAGTAGAGTTCCAGGACTTGTTCAGCCCTGCTGCAACCGTTTCAGAGGTCGTCGTCACATTCTTGGCATTATTGGAACTGGCTAAGGAATTATTGGTAGAAATCTCTCAATCGCATGCATTTGGAATTATCCATGTCCGCTCCATCTCATCCACCTGATCCACTGACAACAACATCCAGTCCCCTCAGTCCGGATACCATCAAGCAAATTCTGGAAGCTGCATTATTGACTGCGCAAGAGCCGTTGCCGTTAAGCGAACTCAGAAAATTATTCGATCAGCAATTCAATGCTGCAATGTTGTCAGCCTTGCTCGAGGACATTCGCCGCGACTGGAACGAGAAAAGCGTTGAGTTGGTCAAGGTCGCCAGTGGCTGGCGTTTTCAGACTAAACCAGAGATTCAACCCTACCTGGATCGATTGACCCCGCAGCGCCCTCCCCGTTATTCCCGCGCCGTAATGGAAACTCTTGCCATCATTGCTTACCGGCAACCTGTAACCCGTGGTGATATTGAGGAAATCCGCGGCGTCAGCGTGTCGGCATCCGTCTTGAAAACTCTCACTGCGCGGGGCTGGATCGAATCCGTCGGACAACGGAATGTGCCGGGCAAGCCCGCCCTTTTTGCCACGACAGCGCATTTCTTGAATGATCTGAATTTAAATTCGCTGGAAGAATTGCCGCCACTCGAAGAAATGAAATCCCTGATCGGCCAGGATGATCAGAATCAGGTGCTGCCGCTGGAGCAATCTCACCTTGCAACTGTTGAGACCCAGTCGCGAAATTAAGACTTCTTGGCAGCGTGCTGGGCTTCGATCAATGCAGGCGTCAGATGCGGTGCAATTACTTGCAAGATGGATGAAAATACTTTTGGATTGCCTGCCACGATCTGGCCGCTTTCCAGATAGGTCTCATTGCCTTGCAAGTCACCTACCAATCCGCCGGCTTCAGTAATCAGCAAGCAACCTGCCGCCATATCCCAGGGTGCCAAGCCAATTTCCCAGAAGCCATCATAACGGCCCGCTGCCACATATGCCAGATCCAAGGCGGCTGATCCCGGACGTCGAATTCCTGCAATCCGCGGCACGATATCCTTGAGCATCGCAAAATACGCGTCCATATGCGTCAAATCACGAAACGGCAATCCTGTTCCGATCAGGCAATCTTCGAATCGGGTTCGCTTACTGACGCGAATCCGATAATCATTCAGATACGCCCCACTTCCCCGGCTGGCGGTAAATAATTCATTATTGTTCGGATCGTACACCACAGCGTGAGTCAGCACGCCTCTGAATTTCACCGCGATAGATACGGAATACTTGGGAAAACCGTGCAAAAAATTGGTCGTACCGTCCAGTGGATCGATAATCCATTGGTAATCGGACTTTTTGGAATCGCCACGGCTCCCCCCTTCTTCAGCCAGAATTGCATGTTCGGGATATGCTGTCGACAACACTTTGATGATGGCTTCCTCTGCCATGCCGTCCACTTCGCTCACATAATCGCTATGCGATTTTTTTGACACTGTGAGCGCATCGAGATTTTGCGATGCCTGATTGATGATTCTACCGGCTCGGCGCGCAGCTTTCACAGCAATGGTGAGCATTGGATGCATGGAGTTGACTCGGAATGAACTAAAGAAGCGGGATTTTAATATGAATCGATCGGCGATGCTTGGTTTTGTGAACATCGACCGACAGAGCTTCGCGATATTCTGCAAGGTTGTGTACGGCAAAAAAATCAGCTATAGATAAAAATCGGCCATCATAAAGAAAAGCTCTGGAAAGATGATCAATAACGTTCCAGCAATGGGAGATCAGGTAAAAAGATATCATTTACGATATGTAATGAACATTTCAATGCCCGATCTCACATTAGCATAGTCAAGCGCATCGGTTCAGGATGCGACTAAAACCCGATCCCGACATATCCACCTACGGTCATGCCGCCGAATTTAGCGCCATCCAGCGATCCGGCCGTCAATTGATAACGGGCGTCTACACCGAAGACGAAATCTCTCCATAACAAATATTCGGCGCCGGCACCAAACATAACGCCAGGTTCTATATATGTTACTGATTCAGAAGGTGGACTGATCACATGAATAGCCAAGCCTCCGGGAATGACCCATGGTCTGAATCGGCCAAAATGGAGAAACTTGATTTTGGGCGCTGCCGACAGTGTAAACTGATTCACGGTTACACCTCTGGGATTGAGCGGCGCACCGGCCAGGATGCTGGGTTCATTTGCCAATGCATTACCCTGCACGCCATGACCGAATTGCTTGTACTCAAACATCAGCTCGGCATCGACTTCGGTTTTTGGCAATAATCCCCATGTATCCCGCGTCAATTGAAAATCAAAACCTGCGCCCACATACCATGCATTCCGGTCGGCTTGATCCTGAGCACCAAGCGGCACTACCCTGCTTTCTAGCGTCGTGCCATTGCGATGCTCATCGCTGCGCGCAAATCCACCGCGGAAAAACAACATGGTTCGTTTCTCGCTGACCTCGGCGAACGAAACATCGCCTGCGTCTGCTGCCGTGTTCTGGGGTTGTTCAGTTTTCTGTGCTGCTTCCTGAATCTGCTCAACTTTTTTAGTCGTTTGTGTTGATGTCTCCTGGATCTGATCCACTTTTCTCGTAGTCAGCGCAGATTCAGACTTGATTTTGATCAATTCATCTTGAATTTCTTGCAGTTTCTTTTCTAATTGTCTTACACGTTGATCAACCTCAGGTTGCGCCATGACCTGTGCAGATGACAGTAAAGCGCAACTCATAACACTGCGGACAATGATCTGAGTTAAACGATATTTCATGAACCCTCCTTTCAGTGTTTAAATATTTCCACAAACAAAACATGCCATTAGATGAAATCCAACAATGATGCCATGATGATTATAATTTCATTAGCGTAAGCATCATAACTTCATTCAACGCCGAAAGCCGCATTTATGGAGGTCAGTAGAAAAAAGGAGACACTTTATCCAATACACTCGATAAAACTCCTGCAAACGAGATGAAGCGTAAAGCATACCGAACGCAACAACCGAGACCAATCAATACATAGACGAGGAAACGATATCGCGCAGCGAATCGATCAGCGTTTCCTCAGGAATTAACAAAATAATTGCCGTATCTGTTTTTTATAACCTTACCGAACAGCCTTCCCACAACCGGGATAGGGGCAGTCAGGATATCTAATTGATCCCTTCCACACCACCCGGCATGCGGGTCTGCATCGGCGGTTCGAGAAATTGAGGTCATTAGAGCCGGGGTAGGCCAAGTTTGTCGAAGCAGGCAATGGTCAGCATCCGTTTAATGTCGCCATCGCTGTTCTGCCACTAGCAGCGTGCATTCAGCAACGAGCTTCCATCCCCTAAGCAAAATCCCCGGGTAAGAACGCACCCCTTATCTGCACAACCGCCGGATTTACGCCATTTCGCCTTGATCACCAAAGCATCGCGGAACTTCGCTCATTCGCCGTGCTCGGCAACGCCTTCTATGCGGTTCTTGTCCATCAACTCTCAGTTTTGCTGCACGCTTTCTCCCCACAATCAATCAACCTCATGCAGTTGCGCTTCGCTCCGTTCACTGTAATCAACTTACGGAGGGCTTTCACCTCCAAGAGTGCGCCCGTACCAGGCGTACAAAAAAAAACACCTCACTAAAAATAGTGAGGTGTAATGGCTTCGTACGCACTCATACTCTTCTGCTACGAATAGAAGGAAAAAAACTAACCGCTATAATTCATCCTTTTTGCATCGCTCATCCATTGATGATCTATGCACTTAAAAACCGATACCCAAATATCCACCGACTGTCAAACCGCCGAATTTAGAACCATCCAGTGATCCGGCCGTTAATTGATAGCGCGCATCGGCACCGATAAAGAAATCTTTCCAAATCCGATATTCAGCACCGCCCGCAAACATAACGCCAGGCATTAAATACGTCACTGATTCGGAAGGTGGACTAATTACATGAATAGCCAAACCCCCAGGGATGATCCAGGGTCTGAACCGTCCAAAATGAAGGAACTTAATTTTTGGCGCCGCCGTCAAGGTAAATTGATTCACGGTTACACCTCTGGGATTAAGCGGCGCACCGGCCAGAATGCTGGGTTCATTTGCCAGCGCATTCCCGTGCACGCCGTGCCCGAACTGTTTGTACTCAAACATCAGCTCGGCATCGACTTCAGTTTTTGGCAACAGCCCCCACGTATCCCGTGTCAGTTGAAAATCAAAACCTGCACCCACATACCATGCATTTCGATCGGCTTGTTCCTGCGCACCGAGCGGCACCACACGGCTTTCTAATGTTGCGCCATTGCGATGCTCGTCGCTACGGGCGAAACCGCCACGGAAAAATAACATGGTGCGCTTTTCGATGACATCGCTGACAACGTCATCCGATTTCATTGCTTTTTGCTGTTGAGCCGTCTCTTGAATCTGTTCGACTTTACGCGTCGTTTGTGTTGATGTTTCCTGGATCTGATCGACTTTACGCGTGGTTTGCGCAGACTCAGTCTTCATTCTGATCAATTCATTCTGAATTTCTTGAAGCTTATTTTCCAGTTGTCTAATACGCTGAGCAGCCGCATCCTGCGCCAATACTTGCGGCGCTGCAATCGTAAGAGTAAGCAAAAGTGAGCCCGCAAAACACCGAGCAGTTAACTTTTCCTTTTGCCAAAAATACTTCATATAATTCTCCTTTCTTTATTCAAGCGTTTTTATGCTCTGTTAAAATCCAATGCCGCAGCATAAGAAAATATCTCATTACGAATGTTGATCTGTATCAAAGCACCGTCAAACAATTGTGCATTTATAAAATTTTATAATGGCCAGCAATAAAGCCCATGATTCCTTTCCGCCACTCGAGCACGCTCTCAGTGAACCAAATGGTTTATTGGCTGCGGGCGGAGATCTTTCGCCGCAACGGTTGCTGGCCGCTTATCGTAAAGGTATTTTTCCCTGGTTTAACAAGGACGACCCGATTCTTTGGTGGAGTCCTGATCCACGAATGGTACTGTTCCCGGAAGAACTGAAAATTTCCCGATCGCTGCGTAAAACTCTCAGGAAAGATAACTATCATATCTATACTGACCGTAGTTTCCAGAACGTGATGAATGCCTGCGCGGCACCTCGTAAAGAACAGGCAGGCACCTGGATTCATCCGGAAATGATCGCGGCATATACCGCACTACATGACATGGGGTTGGCGCATTCGATAGAAACCTGGACGGATGGAGTGCTAGTAGGTGGGCTGTATGGCGTTTCGTTGGGCAAGGTATTTTTTGGCGAATCGATGTTCTCACTGGTTCCTGATGCATCAAAGATTGCCTTCGTCCACTTGGTACAGCAATTGCGCGCTTGGGATTTTGGATTGATTGATTGCCAAGTCAGGACCAATCACTTAGCATCCATGGGAGCAAGAGAAATTTCCCGAATGGAATTCAGTCAGCATCTTGGTTTGTTGATAACCACAACAGAGCCGAGCAGTAAATGGGATTTTGGCCGCACCTGGATCGAATGATGAATAAAATAGCAGTGCTTAAATTTCACCTTACCAATCCTTATTCCTGTAGTTATTTACCGGATAAACTGGCCTGCTCGGAAGTCGCCACGCCCGAATATCTAATCGATGATCAAATATATGGCCAATTGATCCAAAACGGTTTCCGCCGCAGCGGCCATTATACTTACCGGCCCAGCTGCAAGCATTGTCATGCTTGCCTTTCGGTTAGAGTAAACGTTCAGGCATTTTCCCCTCGGCGCACTCAACGCCGGGCTTGGAAACAGCATCAACGTCTGACTGCCACTCAGCATTTGCTCTACTATGATGCGGAACATTACGCACTGTATCAGCAATATCAACTGCAACGGCATTCTGGAGGAGGCATGGATCATGATTGCCGTGAACAGTATGAGAATTTCTTGCTGCAAAGCCATGTCAATTCCAGACTGGTGGAATTTCGTGACGGTCGGGAATTGCGCATGGTCAGTATCATCGATGTACTGCCTGATGGATTGTCATCGGTTTATACGTTTTATGATGCCGAAATCCCTCACGCCAGCTTTGGCACCTATAACGTTATGTGGCAAATCGAGCAATGCCGGCGTCTCGGCCTGACCTATCTCTACCTGGGCTATTGGATCAAGGAAAACCGGAAAATGTGTTACAAAGCCAATTTTCAACCCCTGGAAGTACTGATCGATGGTCACTGGCAGTTACTCAATGATTTATCCTCGCGCCCGGATTCCCATCAGTAACCTGTTCAAATAGAATTACACATGTTTTATACCACGCTATTGCGCCCTCTGCTGTTCAGACTGGATCCAGAATCCGCGCATCGCCTCACATTCAATGTTCTTGAACGGGCCAGGCAATGGCATTTGCTAAGACCCGCCGTCATTCCATGTCAACCGCGATGCGTCATGGGTATCGACTTCCCCAATCCGGTCGGACTGGCCGCAGGGTTGGATAAAAATGGCGAGTATCTGGATGCGCTCGCCGCGTTAGGCTTTGGCTTCATTGAAATTGGCACCGTGACGCCACGTCCTCAACCGGGAAATCCCCCGCCCCGCATGTTTCGTATTCCCCAGGCCAGCGCGGTGATTAATCGGCTGGGGTTTAATAATCTTGGCGTGGACAAACTCATCGAGAACATTAATCGCGCAGATTACCAGGGCATTCTGGGCATTAATATCGGTAAGAATTTTGATACCCCACTGGAAAAGGCTGTCGATGATTACCGTCTGGGTTTACAAAAAGTTTACCGCTACGCCAGTTACGTCACCGTCAACATCTCCTCGCCAAACACGCTGCATTTGAGACAACTACAATCCACCGAAGCATTGGACGATTTACTGAACCAATTGAAAACCGAGCAAGAAAAATTGGCGCAGATACATGGAAAGTATGTACCCATGGTTATCAAAATCGCGCCCGATCTGGATGCCGAACAAATTGAATCGATCGCAACATTGTTGCTGGCTCATCAGATCGATGGCGTCATTGCAACCAATACGACGACTGCTCGCCCAGGCATCGAACATTTGCCTGCCGCACAGGAAAATGGCGGATTGAGCGGTGCGCCGTTGACTCATCGCGCCACGGTAGTGATCCAGCAACTGCATGATCTGCTGCAAGATCGCATTCCAATCATCGGGGTTGGAGGCATCATGTCGGCGCGCAATGCCGAAGAAAAATTCACGGCGGGCGCCCGCCTGATTCAGCTATACACCGGCCTGATCTACCGCGGCCCGGATCTGGTCAAAGAAGCCGCGCAAGCAGTTTGTAAATCTCGTATCGGGTAACAATGTCATGACCATGAATCATTACTTGATAGACCAGATCGATGCGCTACTGCCTCAAACGCAGTGCCGTCAATGTGGCTTTTCGGGATGTAGGTCCTACGCCGAAGCAATTGCCGCAGGCCGTGCCGATATCAACCAATGCCCTCCTGGCGGTCAGCAAGGAATACAACAACTGGCGCGGTTGCTGAATATCCCTGCTAAGCCACTCAATACCGCTCACGGTGTTCCGAAAACCAGCCGAATGGCCGCTTTCATCGACGAAGCCATGTGCATCGGCTGCACCTTTTGCATTCAGACATGCCCCGTCGATGCGATCGTTGGCGCGGCCAAGCAGTTGCATACGGTCATTACCGCCGAATGCACCGGCTGCGAGTTATGTATAGCACCATGCCCGATGGATTGCATTCGTTTGGTGCCAGCCGGTGCGGTGCCGATGCCTGATCGGAAGGAAACGCGATTGCGTCATCAATCCCGATTGCAGCGACTGGATCACACAGAACCGGTGCAGGCCGAACAGCCTGAGAGTGCATCGCCCCCCCCCTCTGCTGCTTTACTCTCGACCGCAGCGGAACGCAAAAAATCGATCGTACAGGCAGCCCTCGAGCGCGCCACGGCGCTTCGCTCTCAAACAACCACCAATCAGTCTTCAACATCCTCGCGATGAATTCAGCCAAACGGCGCGCAATATTTGCTTGCTTTCAATCCGCCAATCCTCACCCCACCACAGAATTGGAATACCATTCACCTTTCGAGCTGTTGATAGCAGTCATCTTGTCGGCTCAGGCGACCGATAAAAGCGTTAACATAGCAACCAGAAAATTATTTCCCCAAGCCAATACACCCGGGAAAATGCTCGCTCTCGATGAAATCTTTTTGATTGAATGCATCAAGCACATCGGGTTGTATAAAACCAAAGCCAAAAACATTCTGGCAACTTGTCAATTATTGATGCAATATGATCAAGGAGACGTTCCCCGCACCCGCGAATTGCTGGAGAAGTTACCTGGCGTAGGACGCAAGACCGCCAATGTGATATTAAATACCGCGTTTGGTCAACCAACCATTGCCGTCGATACTCACATCTTCCGCGTTGCCAACCGTACAGGTCTGGCTCCTGGCAAGAATGTTCTGGAGGTGGAACGTAAACTGCTGAAAGTCGTGCCCGCGGAATTTCGGCTCGACGCGCATCATTGGCTGATTCTTCATGGTCGATATGTCTGCAAGGCGAGAAAACCGGACTGCTCTCACTGCATCATCAATCATTTGTGCGAATTCAAGGGAAAAACTTTCTGAACATCACTCTGCTATGTTTAAACCATCAAGAGACCAGGCGCGGCAATTATTTTTTGAAACATGGCGTAAATACCGTCAACATGAAATCTTGTCGGGCATCGAAACGATCGCATTGGACGTCATACTGCTCCATCCAGAATATCATATTATTCTGGATAATCCCGAACGTTATTTGACGAGAGACTATTTGCCCGAAACCGGAGAAATAAATCCTTTTCTTCATATGAGTATGCATCTCGCCCTGAGTGAGCAGCTTTCAATTGACCAACCGAGAGGAATTTGCGACCGATTCTCGCGTCTGCAAAAAATGACGGGGGATGACCACATTGCGGCGCACCATGTCCTCGAATGTCTGGCTGAAATGATCTGGCAAGCTCAGCGCAATGACACTGCACCCGATGCTTCGATTTATCTCGGATGCCTGAATAGACGATTAGGTTCGAAAGACTAGCAGAGAAAATACGAAAACAGGATAAATCCGACAATGACGTCGGAATTTATCCTGTTAATTAAATTCGGGAAATAAATAAGCTGGCTTATTTATTTGTTTGAATTCAGAGGCCCTGTTTGGCTTGAATAGTAAAATGCCAAATTGTCAATGTCAGCAGCACTCAAATTAGCCGCCATTCCTGCCATGACTGGATCTTTGCGGCTGCCATTCTTATAATCTTTCAATGCTTTTTCAAGATACGTTCTATATTGTCCACCAATTTTCGGGAAATTAGGTGCAGGGCTATTACCATCTGCGCCATGGCATGACGCGCACACTTCCGCTGCCTTACTTTTACCTGCTTCAATATCTGCAGCCATCACTTGACCAGAAAGTATCAAAGCTGCGCCGGTTACTGCGGCAATCACATAATTCTTCATAATTCCGTTCCTTGCGTTAATCACTTAATTAATTTTTAGAATAATAAGCTGCAAAATCTTCGATATCTTGCTGAGATAGTGTTTTCGCTAAGCTCGTCATGGTTGGATGGCTGCGACTACCATTTTTATATCCTTCCAATGCTTTGATGATATAGTCTGCATGTTGTCCGCCCAGCTTGGGAACATGATATGCGCTAGGAAATGCTGTTTTATATCCTTGAATTCCGTGACAACCTTCACACATGGATAATTTTTCTTTTGCTGCTGCTGCGTCACCAGCCGCTTGAGTGACTCCTGACAATGCAAAGAGCATACCCAAGCTGAGTAATAAATTCATAATCAATTTTTGTTTCATGTAAGCCTCCTTCTCTCAAAAGTTGAACTTTAAACGATGCGCCCGATTTGGTCAATGAATAGTGTAAGCATGTCCATGTTGTTTATGGGGAAATTGGCCGCAAGAACTAACTTTTGGCTACTGATTTTGCTTCCAATTCTTCCCATCGTGTGAGGCAGTCAGTCAACTCTTTTTCTATTTCAGAAAAACGGGCTTGCAAAGTTTTAACGTCGTCCGGATGGTCGCGGTAAATCGTTGGCTGATTCAGGCGTAAAACGATATCGGCCTGCTCTTGCTCAAAATTTTCAATTTTACCCGGTAACGCTTCGAGTTCACGCAATTCCTGATAACTCAGTTTTTTTGCTCGCAACGGCCGGGAAAACTTGGAACTGCCGGCGGGCAAAGTCGCTGACTGCTTCGATACTATCTTTTCGTCGTTTGTAGCATCTTCAAACTGTTTCGCACGAATCCAATCTTCATAGCCGCCGATATATTCACATAATTTTCCCTTTCCTTCAAATGCAATTACTTGTGTGACGACATTATCCAGAAATTCACGGTCATGGCTCACCAGAAACAATGTACCTGCATAGTCCTGCAGCAAGGTTTCAAGCATTTCCAAGGTCTCGATATCCAGATCATTGGTGGGCTCATCCAGAACCAGCACATTAGCTGGCCTGGTAAACAGCCTTGCAAGCAACAGCCTGTTACGCTCGCCACCAGAGAGTGATTTGACCGGTGAACGAGCACGTTCTGGCGCAAATAAAAAATCTTCCAGATAACTGATCACATGCTTGCGCTTGCCATTAATTTCAACAAAGTCAGATCCTTGACTGATGGTATCCGTCAATACCATTTCTTCGTTAAGCTGCTCTCGCATTTGATCAAAATAGGCCACAGACAATTTAGTGCCTTGCTGAATCGTGCCTGAATCCGGCTGCAATTCGCCGAGAATCAACTTCAACAAGGTCGATTTTCCTGCACCATTCGGACCCAACAGCCCTATCCGGTCGCCGCGCATGATACGGCACGAGAAATCCTCGATGATGATCTGATCACCATAGCTTTTATTGACATGATGCAGCTCAGCGACCAATTTGCCCGAACGTTCCCCGGCATCGAGATTGATGTTCGCTTTACCCACCTTGTCCCGCCGCGCAGTCCGTTCCAACCGCAGCGCTTCCAATCTGCGGACTCTGCCTTCATTGCGAGTTCGACGCGCTTCGATGCCCTTGCGTATCCAAACTTCTTCCTGCGCGAGGAATTTGTCGAATTTCTGCTGATGAATTGCCTCAACCTCAAGCATTTCGGCTCTCTTGTGCTGAAAATCAGAGAACTTGCCAGAAAAACTGGTTAAATTGCCGCGATCCAGCTCGACAATTCGAGTAGCCACATTATCCAAAAAGCGTCGGTCATGGGTTATGAACAACACGCTACCGGAAAAATTCTGCAATAGCGCTTCCAGCCATTCAATCGATGAAAAATCAAGATGATTGGTAGGTTCATCCAATAGCAATACATCCGGCGCAATCACCAGCGCACGCGCCAGCGCCACACGTTTTCTCAAACCACCGGAGAGATGCTCAATCCGAGTATCCGCAGGCAAGTTCAGCTTGTCGATCACGGTTTCAATGGTGGCCTGCAGTGACCAGCCATTTTCGGCCTCCAATACGCTCTGCAATTCCTGCAATTGCGCCAACAACGGGTCGACATTTTCTCCAGCTTCGCTCAACGCATGGGAGACCTCATGATAATCCAACAGAATCTGGCTAATGTTCCCTAATCCACTTGCCACTTCCTCGTATACAGTGAAGGTTGGATGCAAAACCGGCTCTTGCGACACATACGCCAATTTTAAATTCGGTGCACACCACAACTTGCCATCATCCAACTTGAGCTCGCCAGCGACAATACGTAACAAACTGGATTTGCCTCCGCCATTTCTACCGATCAGACCCACACGCTCAGACGGATCAAGCTGCAAGCTGGCGTGATCAAGCAGTGCATGATGGCCAAAAGCCAAACATGCATTCTCCAACATAATAAGGGGCATATATAAAATCTAACGAAACAATTGAAGTGAAGGGAATCTATTTACCAGAACGTTCTGGACTAAAGTGGCCAAAAAATGAGGCATTTTGTCATGCTTTGGATAGCTTAGGAAGTAAAAAACATCCAAAACAAAAATGGAGCTGAACGCTCCATTTTTGAGTAACCATCAGAATCGAATCGCCCCAATCGGATCATTCACCTGATGTGACATTGATCTTTTTCGGTTGGACCGCCTCGCGCTTAGGTATCACGACTTCCAATACGCCATGTTTCGAAGCAGCCGAGATCGCCTCCGAATTGGCCGTATCCGGCAAGCTGAAGCGTCGGTAGAAGGAGCCATATGTGCGCTCGACACGCTTATAGCCATCCTTTTCAGTTTGCGCTTCAGATTTCTTTTCACCTTTGATCGTCAACACCCCATCCTCCATGCTGATATCGATTTCCTCGGGTTTGACGCCTGGAATGTCGGCATGAATGACGAATTTATCCGATTCTTCCTTGATATCCACCGCAGGAGCCCATTCCGCAGTTGCAGTGGAGCCTTCGGCTACATTCCGTTCCAATTCTCTTTGCAGTTGACTCAAGAGTCCCCAAGGTTCATAACGTGTAATGGCCATAATAGAAATCTCCTTATCGATTAAAAAAGTACCACGCGTTAAATCGGTAAACGCCTCATTCAATCTCATTGCTCAATTCCGGATTCGGCGTTTTCTACAGCTACAACAATGCTTCAGAAACCGATATAAGGATGATTCTTTTTTTTTCAAGTGCGCGCAAAAGATACGCTAAAAAACCACTAGCAAAGGGAACAAACCAAACATGATCACGCCATGCGCCGCCGCAGCCCCACGATAACCGCCAAGGGCATCAACAATAAGAGGGCAATCCAATACCAATGGCGCTTGAACCCTTCTGACCAATTCGACTCAACAGCCACATTCGCTTCTGCAAGCTCCAGAATTTTAGCGCCAACCTGAGCATTGTCCTGGGTCAACAAATGCAATTGAAATGTCAATACCTGGTTACCCGATGATTCTGGTGTTACGCGCCAACGCCAACTCGCCGTGCCACCATAATCTGAAACGGGATCAAGCGGCCCAGTCCGGTCGATCTCGAAATCCTCTCCGATAACCTCAGCCCGCATGTTCGGCGCAATCACACCAGTAATTCCCAGGATGGATGTACCTTCAGAAGCAGTGGCGATGAGTTCGTTCAAAAATTTGACCAGATGTTTCGTCTCCAGATTGAGCGCCACATCGAAACTTTCATATTGACGGGCCGAAGATGGCATCGTAAGCGAGGCACTGTCGACGGGCAACTTCATTACCACCGGATTTGCCGGGCGCTTGCCCGACATGAAATGCAAAAACGAATTGATTGAAAACGGCACGATCAACAAGACCAGCAATAAAGCGGCTGGCATGATCAGATTAAAATTAAGCCCGGATGATTCCGGTTCAGAGTTGCGCATGATCTTTTCCCATGGTGTAGTCATCGATGAGTCAAATCATATCATTCCCCGGAAAGAAACTCAGTGAATTGCGGAAGATAAAAATGTTCATCTCACATCGACTAAAACTACTGCATGCTATATTTTTTTAGTTCCTGCCGCGCAAACCGGTAATCTGGAAACACACTCTCCACTATCTGCCAAAATGCCTGAGAATGATTCATTTCAATCAAATGCGCCAGCTCATGCGCAACAATATAATCGATTAAATGTTGCGGCATTTGAATCAGGCGCCAATTGAGACTGATGAGGCCATGGCTGTTGCAACTGCCCCATCGCGAGACAGCATTTGACAAGCGAAACGCAGGCGCAGGCAAACTCAGGGCCTGGGCATAAACATCAATGCGTTGCTTGAAACAGGTGACCGCGTGTTGTTGGTACCAGCTCATCACGATTTTTTCGACCTGGCGCGGCGACAGTTCGATTACCCTTCCACACGCAGCATCCTCGGCGGATTGTGGAGCCAATGCGATTTCACCCGATGTTTTCGTTACGATGCGCCACGGCTCGCCGAGCAATGGAAACAGGGCATTCTGACTCCATTCGAGAGCAAGGTTCTTTTTAATGCTCCACAGATCGAGCTTCTGCGTGATCCATTCGGATTTTTTCTGCAAAAAAACATCAATCTGAGGAAGTTCAACATAGAGCGGCGCGCTGATTCGCAATCCGCGGTGATCGATGCACAAACCGATCGATCTTCGTCGGCTCCGCTTCAGCGAATACGCAATTTCACGGCCGCGGATGATGGTTTGAATCTGCATGGTCAGATTGCGGCGTATATTCATGACTGATCCGCAGCATTTCGTTTTCAATCCAGGTTTCCACCTGCGCGTTCAATTCCCCGGCTTCCATCCCGGTCGGATCGATCGGATTACCGATGCTGACGGTCACAGTGCCCGGCCATTTGACGAATGAATTTCTGCCCCACAACTCGCCGGCATTATGGGCCACTGGCACGACCAGCGTATTGGTATGCGTCGCCAGCCAAGCGCCACCGATGCGGTATTTACCGCGCTGCCCCGGCGGAATGCGCGTACCTTCAGGAAAAATGACGATCCAGAATCCTTGTTGCAACCGATCCTTGCCTTGTTCGACGATCTGTTCCAGCGCTTTTTTGCGGGCGCTGCGATCGATCGCAATCGGACTGGTCATCGCCAGACCCCAACCGAAAAATGGGATGCGCAACAATTCCTTTTTCAGCACCCAGACCTGCGGTGGAAAAATTTTCTGAAACGCCAGTGTCTCCCATGCCGATTGATGCTTGGAGAGGACAATGCTCGGATTGTTAGGAATGTTTTCTGCGCCGATGATGCGATAACGAATACCGCACACATGCCGCAACAAAAACAGCATGACGAAGGTCCAGCTGGAGGTCACGCGATAACGATGCTGCGGAGATAGCGGAAAGCAGGCCAAAGTCACCAACGCAAACGGCGGCGTAATCAGAATTTGCAGCAGCATATACAGCGTCGAACGAACTAATGCCACGATCATTCCTCTCCTACCAGCGAATCGACCGCCGCCGCCAGATTCTCAAACACCTGGGTATCAGCGGGAACATCCGGATGAGTGTGGGTGTTCTGGCCATTGCCGGTCAACACCAGGACAGGTAGCGCACCGACCGCGGCAGCAGCTTGTAAATCCTTCAATGAGTCGCCAACGATAGGCACGTTTTTCAAGGTAACGCCATAGCGTTGCACAATCTCATCGAACATGCCGGTGGCCGGCTTGCGGCAGGTGCACTGATCCGCGCTGGTATGCGGGCAAAAGAAAATCGCATCGATGCGCCCGCCCATCTGATTGACGGCTTTATACATCTTGTCATTGATTGCGTTGTATGTGGCCATGTCAAGCAACCCTCGCCCAATCCCCGATTGATTGGTGGCAATGATCACGCGATATCCGGCGTGCGTCAGTCGTCCGATCGCCTCGACACTGCCCAGGATCGGTTTCCATTCATCCGGCGTTTTGATGAAAGTATCGCTGCATTGATTGATGACGCCCGCCTGGTCAAGAATGATCAGCTTCATGAATTAATTGACCGCCAACCTGGAAATATCCGCCACGCGATTCATCGTTTGATGAAGCTGAGCCAATAACGCCAAGCGATTATTACGTAATGACGCATCGTCGACATTAACCATGACGTGGTCAAAAAAATCGTCCACCGGAGATCTCAATACCGCCAGTATTTGCAGTGACGCGGCGTAGTCTCCGGCAGCAAACGTCTCACTGGCTTTCGGCAACACAGCCATCAAAACCTGATGCAATGCCTGTTCCGCGGGTTCATTCAGCAAATTGGCGTCAACCAAGACATTGACACCATCCTCCGCTTTTTTCAGAATGTTGCCCACCCGTTTATTCGCAGCCGCAAGGCTGGCAGCTTCGGGCAAGGCCGAAAAAGCACGCACCGCAGCCAAACGGCGAGGAATATCGCTGAGCCGTTGCGGATTCAAGCTGAGCACGGCATCGACTTCCTGGGCGGAATAGCCTTGGTCGCGCAAATTGCCAGCCAGACGCTCATAGAAAAATGCTTGCAACCGATCGCCGGACTCTGGAGAAACCAATCGCTGTTGCGTGATTACTGTCGATTTTTGAGCGCTTGCCCAGCCTTTTGAAAGCTCATCACCTTGAAGGATGCCGATGGTCTGCTGAAGCAATTGATCAAGATCGAACGGCAATTGATTATCGACCAATAACCGAATCACGCCCAGCGCATGGCGGCGCAATGCAAATGGATCTTTGTCGCCAGTGGGGATTTCACCAATGCTAAACAGATTGACCAGCGTTTCCAGTTTATCCGCCAGCGCAACGCATACGCCCACTCGATTCCGCGGCAATTCATCACCGGCAAAACGAGGTTTGTAATGGTCTTCGATCGCGAATGCGATGTCGTCGCTCAAACCTTCAAGCTGAGCGTAAAAGCGACCCATGATGCCTTGCAGTTCCGGAAATTCGCCGACCATGCCGGTGAGCAGGTCAGCCTTGGCCAGGGTCGCAGCTTCATACGCTTGAGCAGCCAATGCTTCCCCCCCCAATTGTTCGGCTATCATGGTTGTGATGGCGCGAACATATTGCATGCGCAGGCCTTGCGTACCCAGCTTGTTGTGGTACACAACCTTGTCCAGCTCCGGCACACGCGAAGCCAGTGTCCGTTTGCGATCCTGATCAAAGAAGAACTTGGCGTCCGCCAGGCGCGAGCGTATCACACGCTCGTTGCCGGCAATGATCTGAGCCGGATCGGCTGGCTGTATATTGGCTGTCAGCAGAAAGGTATTGGCGAGTTTGCCGTGCGCATCAAGCAACGGAAAATATTTCTGATTGGCCTTCATGGTCAGGATCAGACATTCCTGCGGTACCCGCAAAAATTCGGCGTCGAACGTTCCTGCCAGCACATTGGGATGCTCGACCAGCGCCGTTACTTCATCAAGCAGGGCATCGTCATCGATGAGCGTGAGTTTTTTCTGTGCGGCAGCGCTGGCCAATTGGCGCGCGATCATCTCGCGGCGCTCGTGATAGCTGGCGATCACCGATCCTTCGGTCGCGAGCTGCTGAGCATAGCTATCCGCATTGTGCAGCACGATCGGATTCACTTTCGCTTCGAAACGATGCCCCTGCGTTTCTCGCCCGGCTTGCAGACCCAGAACATTGACAGGCACGATATCTGCGCCATGCAGCGCCACCAGCTGATGCACCGGCCGCACGAAATCGACGCTTTGCCAGCCATCGGCTAACTGATACGTCATCACTTTCGGAATCGGCAAGCTCGCGATGGTTTCCTGCAAGGCTTTTTGCAGCCCATCGGTCAATGTAGTGCCCTTGACGGTGCTATCCCAGAACAGCGTTTCGGTTTTGCCATCCATGATGCGCTTGAGTTGCGACACGACCGATGCATCCGCACCCAAGCTCGCCAGTTTCTTTAGCAGCGGCGGGGTGGCTTGACCGTGCGCATCCAATCCGACTTTTACCGGCATCAATTTCTGTAAAACTGGTTTATCCGCCGCCTGAGCCGCGACATTGCCGATATGCACCGCCAGCCGTCTGGGGGAGGCGTACGGCGTAATCACTGCATCCGACGCGATCAACCCTTGCGCTTTCAGACCAGCGGTGAGTAGCTCAGAGAAACTCATACCCAATGATTTCAGCGATTTTGGCGGCAGTTCTTCCACCAGTAGTTCGACGAGCAGGTTCTTGGTCATGATGCGGATTCCTGCATATCAGGCATTTGCGCGACCCATTCACGCGGCGCCAGCGGGAACGGCGGATTGAGGTTTTTACGGCTGTCGTAATAGGCCTTGGCCACTTGCCGCGACAGATTGCGGATGCGGCCGATATACGCCGCCCGTTCCGTAACGGAAATAGCGCCGCGCGCATCCAGCAAATTGAAGGTATGCGCTGCTTTCAACACTTGCTCGTAGGCGGGCAACGCCAGACGCTGCGTCATCAAGTGTTCGGCTTGCTCCTCGTGTCGGCTGAATGCCAGAAACAGAAATTCGCTATCGCTGTGTTCAAAGTTGTAAGCCGACTGCTCCACTTCGTTCTGATGATAGACATCGTGATAGCTCAGGCCTTTAGTCCAGGTCAGGTCGAAAACGCTTTCAACGCCTTGCAGATACATCGCCAGACGCTCCAGGCCATAGGTAATTTCTCCGGTGATGGGCTTGCAATTGATGCCACCGACTTGCTGAAAATAGGTAAATTGCGTCACTTCCATGCCGTTCAGCCAGGTTTCCCACCCCAATCCCCAGGCGCCGAGCGTCGGATTTTCCCAATCATCCTCGACCAGCCTCACATCATTTTGCGTCAGATCAAACCCCAGTTCACGCAGCGAATCGAAATACAACGCGAGAATATTCTTGGGCGCCGGTTTGAGCACGACCTGGAATTGATAGTAATGTTGCAGGCGGTTGGGATTATCGCCATAACGGCCATCCTTGGGCCGGCGCGAGGGTTGCACATAGGCAGCCTTCCAGGGTTCCGGGCCGATGGCGCGCAGAAACGTAGCCGTATGACTGGTGCCAGCACCGACTTCCATATCGTAAGGCTGCAAGATGGCGCAACCCTGCTTGCTCCAATATTGCTGCAACGTGAGAATGATTTCCTGGAACGTGAGTATCGCCATGAAAAATTGAATTAAGTCGTCTTTAGAAAATTTAGTCGGATTTTACCGGGTTTTACCCTTGTCGCGAAAGGCAGAAATCAATCCCAGACTCAGGATCAGACCTGCAAGCGCCAGAACCAACGAATTGCCAATGCGCACATACGGCGTGGCGCCGCTAAATCCCTGCGCCCAGCCATGCAAAGCGGCAGTGGTGAAAATTTCTATCGTTTGCAGAACCCTGCCACGCTCATCGATGATCGCTGTCACGCCGGTATTGGTAGCTCGCAACATATAGCGGCCAGTTTCTATGGCGCGCATCTGCGAAATCTGCAAATGTTGCTGCGGCCCGATCGAGCGGCCGAACCAGGCGTCATTGCTGACGTTGACCAGTAAGGTCGCCTGCGGCAATTGCAAAATGATTTCTTCACCAAACACATCTTCGTAACAGATATTGATCGCTACGCGCTGTCCGGCGATATTCATGGGCTGCTGATCCAGACCGCCGCGCGAGAAATCCGACAGCGGAATTTTCAGCACGTCGATGACCCAGCCGAAAATGGGCTTCAATGGAATGAATTCACCGAAAGGAACCAGGTGGTGCTTGCGGTAACGCTGCTCGGGCGCGGAACCGAAGCTGAACATCGTGTTGTAGTAATCATCCCCATCATCGGTCGTGCGTTCGGCCAGTCCGATCAGCACATCGCCATTATTTTTTCTGGCATGGTCAGCCAGATAGGACACATAATTTTTCGGCATGACATCGCTGAACAATGGAATTGAAATTTCCGGCGTGACGATCAATCGGCTATCGCTTGACAGTATGAGTTGAGCATAGGTCTGCATGGTGTTCTCGAGATGGTCGTCGCGCCATTTCAAATCCTGGGCAATATTGCCCTGCAGCAGGCTGACGCTGACTGGCTCGCCGTCCGGCTTGACCCATTCAATCATTTGCAGACCAAAGCCGCCGAGCCAGATCAGCATTAGGGGCAAGCCGTAGCGCCAATTCCTGAGTCCTTTTTCATACCAAAAAAACAGCGAAGCGGCGCTCAACAACAGCAACAGCGACAATCCATAAGCGCCGATCAGCGGCGCAAAGCCTATCAAAGGACTATAGGGCGCCTGGGAATAACCCATGGTCAACCACGGAAAACCGGTAAACAACGTGCCACGCAGCCACTCGCACAACATCCATGCCGCGGCAGCCACGAGCGCCCAGAGCAACGGTGAACGCAGCCGCAATCTGGTCAAGAACCACATGCTCATGGCCGGAAATAATGACAGATAAGCGCACAGAACAATCAATGCCAGAACGGCTGTATGCACCGGCATGGCGCCGAAATCATGCAGGCTCACGTAAATCCACGTCACACCGGCAGAAAACAATCCCATGCCAAAACAAAACCCCCAGCCTGCTGCGTGCCGCGACGTTTCGCTGCGATAGCAAAAACCCAGCAAAACAGCGAGCGTAAAGACCGGAACCGGAAAAAGATAAAATGGAGCAAATCCGAGTACGGTCAGCATCCCCAATAAAAAAATAACGATCGGTTTGATATGATTCAGATTCACGGATCACCGCTAAAATAATCAATGGAATAAAATCAGCGATATTTTTTAGTATTACCAAAGTTGAGAGTACCGCCATTTGCAGAATGCAATGGATCACTATGAACTTTCGCAAGGTAATACTATTCTGACCTGCTAGGTAGATCGCTGGCTTGATATCATAAATTAATCGGCCTCTCACGGGCGCTCATTTGCGGTTATTTTTTCAGGATCATGCAAGAAACTGAGGGCTAAATAATTATTTATTCACTTTATTGCTGGTATAAAAGTAGAATATGCTCACGACTGGGAGCAAGAACTGATCAAAGAATGGCCATCCGTTGGTCAATCACATTTACAGAAAGACTCTGAAATCGTTGTATTTTTTCTTATAATTGAAAAACAATTGGATTTTTCATGACATTTAAAATGCTATGCATGGCGCTCGTGCTTGGATTAACCGCCTGCGCACAGACTCCCATCAAAGAAAACCTCAATCCTGAAGAAACAAAAGAGTCAGCAGAGCAGGACGACGACAGTCAACTCAACTTACCCCGGCAAGAACTCACTGCGCCTATCTTGTTTGATTTCTTGGTAGGTGAGACGGCACTGCAGCGAGGCAATCTGGACATTGCGATGAATCGCTACGTCAAGCTCGCCAAAAGCACGCGCGACCCGCGAATTGCCAAGCGCGCCAGTGAAATTGCGCTGCATGCCGGCAATGCTCAGGCAGCAGAACAGGCCACGACCCTATGGCTTGAACTGGATCCGGAATCCGCAGAAGCCCGTCAGACCATTGCAGCATTACTGGTCAATCTCGGCAAATTGGATGCCGCCCGGCCGCATCTGGAAAAATTACTGGCGTCTGAGAAAGACGGTGTCGGCACCGCCTTCATGCAGCTCAATCAACTGCTCTCACGCAATCCCAACAAAGCCGCTACATTAAAATTAGTCCAGCAGCTTTCCCAACCTTATAAGGATTTGCCGGAAATCCACTTTGCCATTTCTCAGGCGGCATGGTTTGCCAATCAGCATCAGCTTGCCGCAGAAGAAATGCAACGCGCCCTGGCGCTGCGACCCGATTGGGAAATCGCCGCGATCCACAATGGCCGAATTCTGCAACGCGTCTCCCCGTCAGATGCGGGCGAATTCTATCGGGATTATCTGACCCGATATCCGACGGCGTATGAAGCTAGAATCGCCTATATCCGGCTCTTGATCACTGACGGCGCGCTGGATTCGGCGCAGGAACAGTTACAGTTCCTAATCGACAAGGATTCTCAGGATCCTGAAATCGTATTGGCCATTGGTCTCCTGGCAGCAGAAATGGACAAGCTGGATATCACTGAATCAAGCTTTAAAAAAGCGCTGCAACTGGATTACAAAGACCCCAGCGCCATCCACTTCCATCTGGGACAGATCTATGAAGAAACCAAACGGTTCGATCAGGCCATGGAGTCTTACCAATTGGTCAAAAGTGGAGCGCGCTATCTGCCGGCTCAGATTCGCTATGCCGATCTACTGGCGCTGAAAGGCAATCTGCAACAAGCCCGCGAAAATTTGCACAAACTACCGGCGTCGAATGACCAGCAAACCGCTCATTTGATCCTGGCGGAAGCGCAGATACTGCGCAGAGTTAAAGCACATCAGGAAGTATTCGATATATTGAGCGATGGACTGAAGAAACTGCCCGACTATCCCGAACTGCTTTATGATCGGGCGCTGGCAGCGGACAAATTAGGCAAGTTCAAGATTCTGGAGCAGGATTTACGCAAGCTGATCAAAATGAAACCGGACAGCGCCCACGCATACAATGCGCTGGGGTACAGCCTCGCTGAACGCGGATCCCAGTTACCCGAAGCACTCAAATTAATCAAGAGAGCCGTCGAGCTTTCTCCGGAAGATCCCTATATCATGGATAGTTTGGGGTGGGTTCACTACCGCATGGGCAATCTCGTCGAAGGCTTGAATTATTTAAATCTTGCGTTTGCTGCACGCCCCGATGCCGAAATTGCTGCGCATTTAGGAGAAGTGTTGTGGATGAAAGGTGCCAAGGAAGATGCCCAAAACATCTGGCGGTTTGCCTTGGAAAAAGATCCTGACAATGAAGTATTGCTGGAGACCTTACAGCGCCTCATCAAAAAGAAAGCCATTGATTAGCGGTTCTTGCCCGCTGAGCGGGCACATATTTGATGCAAAAAAACATCACTTGGCAGTACAATTACCCGGCTCGGTCACGGCCGTCAAACTCATCCAACTTCTATGAGCCGCGAAAAAATCTCCAAAAATGTCAAATAATACGCCTGTACTCGAATTCAAGAGCAGCACCTTTTTTGCGCCCATACTGATTTTGTTCAACAATGACATGATCGCAATCGAGGAATCATTACAGGAAAAAATCAATCTGGCGCCAGAGTTTTTTAAGGATTCTCCACTCATCATCGATTTACGCGAACTCAACAAGCATCAACAGGACTTCGATTTTGCACAGATCGCGCAAATAGTTCGTAAAGTGGGTTTTTTTCCGGTGGGCATTCGTGGCGGCAATGAGCAGCAAAATATGCAGGCACGCGCGCTGTCGATTCCAGTGGATCCAGGTCGAGATCAAGCTAACTCAGCCACGCAGGGCGAACCGCAAAAGCAGGACATCGCTCAACAGCCGACCGCACAACCCGAGCCGACCGTAGCCAATGAAGCAGCCCAAGCGGTGGCAGCCTCTCCGCCTGCAGCCGCCACGACATTGATTAATCAGCCCATTCGTTCCGGCCAGCGCATCTACGCGACCGGTGACTTAATCATTCTGTCGCAAGTCAGCGCCGGGGCTGAAATAATGGCTGAAGGCAACATACACGTCTATAATACCCTGCGGGGACGAGCGCTGGCTGGAGTGCATGGAAATACTGCTGCAAGGATATTCTGCTTCGATTTGCAGGCTGAGCTTATTTCAATTGCGGGTGATTACAAAACCAGCGAAGATCTGAATAAGCAAACCTACGACGGCCCCGTACAAATTTATCTGCAAGATCACGCATTGATCATCAAAAAAATTGCTTGAAGAAGCTCTGAAAGGGAAGAAGCCATGGTGAGCCTGGCCTGATGAGTGAAGGAATCGCAATGTATGCAGGATCGATCAGCGTATAGAGCGCAGTCTCATGCAGTCATAGTCAATCAGGTCGTGCACTAAGTTTTCAAAGTCTTTTAAAGAATATACATAGCTAAGGAGGTTCAATTGGCAAGAATTATCGTCGTAACATCAGGCAAGGGAGGAGTGGGTAAAACCACAACAAGCGCGGCAATTGCGATGGGATTAGCCAAAGCAGGCTATAAAACGGCAGTGATCGATTTCGACGTCGGCCTGCGCAATCTGGATCTGATTCTCGGCTGCGAACGACGGGTTGTTTATGATTTCATCAATGTCATCAATGGCGAAGCCAGCCTCAGTCAAGCGCTGATCCGGGACAAGAATTGCAATCTGCTTTATATTCTGCCCGCGTCTCAAACTCGCGACAAAGACGCGCTTACCTTCGAAGGAGTGGGTAAAGTTCTCGATGAATTATCTAAAGAATTTCAGTATATCGTGTGTGATTCACCTGCCGGCATCGAGAAAGGTGCAAATCTGGCGCTCTACTTTGCCGATGATGCATTCGTAGTAACCAATCCAGAAATTTCATCGGTACGTGATTCCGATCGCATGCTCGGCATTCTATCCAGTAAATCCCGGCGCGCCGAGCGCAATGAAGAACCGATCAAGGAATATTTACTGCTCACACGATATGACGCCCAGCGGGTCAAATCCGGAGAAATGCTTGGCCTCGATGATGTGCAGGAAATTCTGTCGCTTGAATTATTAGGGATCATTCCCGAATCAAGATCGGTATTGTCAGCATCGAATGCAGGCGTGCCGGTCATTCTGGACGAGAAAAGCGAGGCCGGTCAAGCCTATAGCGATGTGGTGGCGCGGTATTTAGGAGAAAAACGGCCTCATCGGTTCATCGATGGCAAACAAAGTTTTCTCAAGAGGCTTTTCGGAGGAAGATCATGAGCTTACTAGACTACTTCAGATCATCTAAACCTAAAACTGCGTCCCTGGCAAAGGAAAGATTACAAATTCTAGTGGCGCATGAGCGCACTCACCGCAATCAGCCCTCCTATTTGCCGCAATTGCAAAAAGAACTCCTCGAAGTCATCCGCAAATATGTCAATGTCGATCAGGATGCGATATCCGTCAATTTCGAGCAGGATGACAATCAAGAGACATTGGAATTGAATATCGTGCTGCCGGATTATCAAAATGCCAACAAAGGATTGAATAATTAATGACTCGATTTCCGCAGACTCTGTAATATCTGAACATTTTCAACCAGCGCTGCGCCATAAGTGAAAACAATCAAGCTCCCAGCACATCGGTTCTTCAGTCATCGTCACGAAGTGTGGTGGTGGCTTCTGATCGGTTATTTTTTTTCGCTCGTTTCCGGCTGCGCCAGTTTGCAGACTCAAACCGGTGCTGAAGCAATCAACACTCTTTATCTGCCTCCTGCTACCGCCACTGCTGTCGATTCCGCCGCTGATTTCAATATTCTGGGCCGGATTTCCATCAAGGATCGGAATCAAAGTTCTTCCGGCAGCTTTCGTTGGCAACATCTGGTCGGTAACGACGAGATTCTGCTGTTTACTCCACTGGGTCAAACCATCGCCGAGATTACCAGTGGCCCTGAAGGTGTCCGTTTGATTACCTCCAAACTCGAAGCCTTCCATGCGAAAGACGTAGAAAGCCTCACTGAGGAAATACTGGGTTGGCGCTTGCCATTGAGCGGATTGCAGTACTGGATCCAGGGTGTGCATTCTCCGCTTACCGGCGCAGAAAAAGACGTCAATGCAGCCGGGCAAGTGGTGGCTGTTCGACAGGATGGCTGGCAAATTCTTTATACACATTACACACCAGCGCAATCCAATCAACCTCCCCGTCCGCGAGTGCTGGAACTCGTGTATGCCGATCTAAAAATCAGATTGGCCATCGATAATTGGAACGTTGAGTAACCTATTTCCCATCACCTGACCGTTTCTTCCATGCCCACATTTCCCGCTCCAGCCAAGTTGAATCTTTTCCTGCATGTGGTTGGTCGCAAACCGGATGGTTACCATTTGTTGCAAACGGTTTTTCGTTTCATCGATTTTTCTGATCAGCTCAGCTTCGATATCCGTGCCGATGGCTTGATCAAACTCCGCACGCCGCTGAATGGCGTGCCAGAAGATACCGATTTGTGCGTTCGCGCCGCCAAGCTGCTCAAGCAGGCAACTCAGACCAACCAAGGTGTCGATATTTTCCTGCAAAAACAGATTCCTATGGGCGGAGGACTGGGTGGTGGAAGCTCCGACGCCGCGACGACCTTACTGGCGCTCAATCATCTGTGGAAGCTCAACCTGGGCAAAGATCAACTATTGGAACTCGGGCTTCAGCTCGGTGCTGATGTTCCGGTATTCATTTTCGGCAACAATGCCTTTGCCGAAGGGATTGGCGAAAAACTCGCCGCTATCGAGCTGCCGGCGGCATGGTATATGGTGATCGTACCTCCGGTTCAAGTATCCACCGCTGAAATTTTTACGAGTAAGGAATTGACACGCAACACATTACCCATCAAAATACCGCCCTTTTCCGTGTGGCAAGGTCATAACGATTTGGAATCGGTCGTTTGCCAACGCTACCCCGAGGTAGCTCGCTGCGTGCAGTGGCTAAAGCAGCTGGAACATACTACAATAGCAAGAATGAGCGGTTCGGGTTCTTGCGTATTCGCAGAATTTGCGACAGAAGCCGAAGCTCAGATTGCTTTCAAACAGCTTCCTCCTGATATGAAAGGCTTTATAGCCAAAGGATTGCATCACCATCCTTTGCGCGATTTGATGAATGAATGATTTGGGGAGTCGCCAAGTGGTAAGGCACCGGATTTTGATTCCGGCATTCGTAGGTTCGATCCCTACCTCCCCAGCCAAAATTAATAATAACAAGACGAACACATCCTGCTTTCTGCAGATCGATTACGGCAATCCAACCGAAGAAAAAAACCCGTTATGATCGACCGCTGCAAGAAGCACAAATGAATAAGAGTATTTTGGGCTCCTCTTTTTGAGCTAATTATTTCTAATAAATCACATGTCCTACGACAGTCTGATGGTTTTTACCGGTACCGCCAATCCTAAACTGGCCCAAGATGCCGTGAAGCATCTCAACATTCATTTAGGACGGGCCACGGTAGGTCGTTTTAGTGACGGTGAAATCATGGTGGAAATCCTTGAAAATGTTCGCGGAAAGGATGTTTTCGTGCTTCAGTCCACCTGCGCGCCCACTAATGATAGCCTCATGGAAATACTGGTCATGGTCGATGCGCTCAAGCGCGCCTCGGCTGGACGCATTACTGCTGCCATCCCATACTTCGGCTATGCCCGCCAGGACAGGCGACCGCGTTCCGTGCGAGTGCCGATCACGGCCAAAGTAGTCGCCAACATGCTCACCACCATCGGCATCGATCGATTGCTAACCATGGATTTGCACTCAGACCAGATTCAGGGATTCTTTGACATCCCGGTCGACAACATTTATGGCATGCCGATTCTGCTCGGAGATATCTGGAAACATAATTATCAGAACCTCGTCGTCGTGTCTCCCGATGTCGGAGGTGTCGTGCGGGCCAGGCATCTGGCGAAGCGGTTGGAGTGCGATCTTGCCATCATCGACAAGCGCCGCCCCAAGCCCAACGAAGCAAAAGTCATGAACATCATCGGGGAAGTCAAGGATCGCACCTGTGTCATCATCGATGACATGGTCGATACCGCCAATACGTTATGCCAGGCCGCCAAGGCTCTGAAAGAACATGGCGCCAGATCAGTGCTCGCCTACTCCACGCATGCGGTACTATCCGGCAATGCAGTTCAACGCATTCAAGAATCCGCACTGGATAAACTGGTCGTCACCGATACCATTCCACTGCGGGAAGACGCACTGGCGTGCGATCGCATTTGCCAATTGAGTATTGCCAATCTGCTGGCCGAAACCATGCTGCGCATCAGCAATGAAAGTTCACTCAGCTCTCTGTTCATGGAGTAATTCACTGTCGTTTTTTTAACCGGTTTGTTTGGTCGCGAACAAATCATTTTTTGGAGCAATCACGATGAAAATAGAAATCAGCGCCGCTAAGCGCACGTTGCAGGGAAAGGGTGCGAGCCGCCGCCTGCGTGGTTCTGGCAAAGTGCCAGCAGTCATTTATGGTGGCGATCAGCAAGCTCAATCGATTGAAATGGATCACAATGATCTATTTCACAAATTGAAACTGGAAGCTTTTCATGCCTCCGTTTTGACGCTGAGCGTCGAAGGCAACAAAGAACCCGTGCTGTTGCGGGACATTCAAATGCACCCCTTCAAGCAGCAAGTACTGCACGTCGATTTCCAAAGAGTCGATAAAAATAAAAAAATTCACATGAAAGTACCACTGCACTTCATCAACGCTGAAATATCCCCGGGCGTCAAAACCTCAGGTGGTATCGTGTCCCACATTCTTACCGAAGTGGACATCAGTTGTCTGCCCGCAGATCTGCCGGAATACATTTCAGTGGATCTGGCAGAACTGACGGCAGGGCATACGCTGCATTTGAGCGATCTGGTACTTCCGAACGGGGTTGAAACCGTTGCGCTTCATAAAGGCGACAATCTGCCGGTGGCAACCATCGTCATTCCGCGTTCAGTTCTCTCCGAAGAAGCTGCGACAGACGGCGGCGCTGAGACCAAGGCTAGCTAAAGAGTACTGCCGATCGTTGAAGAACGAATGAGTCTGCCGGAATTAAATGATTTCGGCAGATTTATTTTTTCTTCTTTCTATTGATATCTCTTTACGACAGCGACTGATCACCCGCCATGAAACTCATCGTAGGACTGGGAAATCCCGGCAAGGAATACGACGGCACCCGGCATAACGCCGGCTTCGACTGGATCGACCAGCTGGCGCATAAGCTTCAGGTTTCGCTCAGAATGGAATCACGTTTTCATGGTTTGTGCGCCCAAATCCGTCAGAAAGACGCCGATGTGTGGCTGCTGGAACCGCAAACGTTCATGAACCGCAGCGGTCAATCGGTTGCCGCGCTGTGTCAGTTTTATAAAATCCAGCCACAGGAAATGATCGTAGTGCATGATGAATTGGATCTTTTGCCCGGCGTGGCCAAACTGAAAAAAGGCGGTGGCTTGGGCGGGCATAACGGCCTCAAGGACATCGCGGCCAAGCTGGGTACCCAGGATTTCTGGCGATTGCGCATCGGCATCGGCCATCCGGGCGATCGCAACGCCGTAGTCGGATACGTGCTGCATCCGCCACGCAAGGAAGAAGTGCCGCTGATCGACGAAGCCATCGCCCGCAGTCTGGAAGTCTGGCCGCTCATCGCGCAAGGCGCATGCGAAGCCGCCATGCTGAAATTGCACACGAAATCATAAAGATCGCAGCGCGACTCAACATCACCACGGGTTAACATGATTTCTCAACCCTACCCAACCATCTAAGCGAGAAACATACTATGAGTTTAAAATGCGGAATCGTCGGTCTTCCCAATGTCGGCAAATCCACACTGTTTAACGCACTGACCAAGGCGGGCATCGCAGCGGAAAATTATCCCTTCTGCACCATCGATCCGAACGTCGGTATCGTCGAAGTACCGGATCCACGCCTACAAAAGCTCAGCGACATCGTCAAGCCGCAGAAGGTACAACCGGCCATCGTCGAATTCGTCGACATCGCCGGACTGGTCGCGGGCGCATCCAAAGGCGAAGGTCTTGGTAACAAGTTTCTCGCCAACATTCGCGAAACCGACGGTATCGTCAACATGGTACGCTGCTTCGCCGATGACAACGTCGTGCACGTCGCTGGCAAGGTCGATCCGATCTCCGATATCGAAGTGATCCAAACTGAACTGGGACTGGCCGATCTGGCCACGGTGGAAAAAACGCTGCTGCGCGAATCCAAGGTTGCCAAATCCGGCAACAAGGACGCAATCAAACTGTGCTCCTTACTAGAACAAGTGCAAGCGCATCTGAACGAAGGTAAACCCGCCCGAACACTCGATCTGGATAAGGAACAAAAACACCTGCTGCAACCACTGTGTTTATTGACTGCCAAGCCCGCGATTTACGTCGCCAACGTCGACGACCACGGCTTTGAAAACAATCCGCTGCTCACCCGCGTGCAGGAATACGCCGCCAAGGAAGGCGCACCGGTTGTCGCGATATGCGCCGCGCTCGAAGCAGAAATCGCCGAACTGTCCGACGAAGACAAGCAAATCTTTCTGTCTGACCTGAACCTCGAAGAACCCGGCCTCAACCGCCTGGTGCGCGCCGGTTACGACCTGCTCGGCCTGCAAACCTACTTCACCGCCGGTGTCAAAGAAGTCCGCGCCTGGACCATCCACAAAGGCGACACCGCCCCGCAAGCCGCCGGTGTCATCCACACCGATTTTGAAAAAGGCTTCATCCGCGCCGAAGTCATCAGCTACGACGACTTTGTCACTTATAACGGCGAACAAGGCGCCAAAGAAGCCGGCAAAATGCGCCTCGAAGGCAAGGAATATATCGTCAAGGACGGCGATGTGATGCATTTCCGCTTCAACGTTTGATCGATATGTCGCAAATCTCCGGCTTTTGCGACACATCCGGTTGATCTGTCGCTGCGGGCGACACGAACTAACAATTCGTTGCTGAGATATAAAACACCCAGCAATCATAGGTAATCATTTTTCCCCTGAATTAGGTTTTGTTCTTCTGGATTTCGGATTTCCATCCATCAGAGTTTTGGTTGCTTTCAACACTCGATCAAAATCGGATTCGATCTTCTGTGTCCGGTTAAATTCCGTGTATTCGGATAAAGCCTTCTGATCAGCCTGCATCTTGCTCACACGGCCTTTATGTGTCAGCACTTCAAATTCATTAAAGCTTAGAAACTTGTCTACACTTTCGGCCATATCAGCCATACTCATTTGGACACGATTTCCGATGATGTTTTCGATATAGTCGAAGAAACTGGAAATGGTGCGTTCCAATCGCTTGATTTCCGGTTCTGTCAGATAGTTCTTGGCAATAGTGACATCAGAAGCGAGAATGCGCCCATTTGGAGCATTCTTCCAGGTGAGCAAGCCCATATGCGGAGCATTGCGATCGGCTTTGGCGTCAATGATCTCTGCGGCTGTTTGCCCCGTAATCGCGAAGTGGAACTTGTTTTGCACCATGGCATAGAAGTTTTGCGTTATGTCCGATTTTGGATCGTAATCAATACTGCATTCGGCAAAGATGTCAGTGATTTGCTGATAGATACGCCGCTCGCTGGCCCGGATAGAGCGGACACGTTCCAAAAGCTCCTGGAAGTAATCTTCACCGAAAATTTGCTTGCCTTGCTTCAACCGGTCATCATCCAGTACAAATCCTTTACGAATGAAATCACTAAGGATTTGGGTAGCCCAGATGCGGAATTGTGTGGCTCGTTTGGAACTGACCCGGTACCCCACCGCGATGATCGCATCAAGGTTGTAGTGCTTCAGTGTGCGCCGGACAGCCCGCCCGCCCTCATTTTGAACTACCGAGAAATCCTCGGTAGTTGCCGACTCCGTCAACTCTCCCTCGGCAAAAATGTTCTTGAGGTGCAAACCGATGTTGTCTGGAGTAGTCTGAAACAATTCGGCCATCTGGCGTTGCGGCAGCCACAGCATCTCAGCGTGAATGAGGACGCGAACATGCACCTTCTCATCGTCGCCGGCATAGAGGAGAAATGGCGATTCAGCTCCTTCGCTGACCGTGATGGCTTGTTTTTCGTCGGGCTTACCTTGACCTTTCACGGTGTTTCCCTCTAAGCATCCTACTACTGGATTGCAATACCTTCATAAAAATCATCTAGGATATAGCGGTCAAAATCATCAAGTCCTTCGGTTTTTGCAAGAATTTCGGGCTTCAATTCGCGCAACAGCTTGATTGCAGAATGAAGGTCAAGTTTTTCATCTTCGAAATTGATAAGGCCGGATGCAGTGATCCGTTTAGCCAGCATTCGAGGTAATCCGTACTCTTCAAGTTCCATCACACATGATGGCAGGAATGCCTTGGACAACTTTGCGATGAAGGGAGAGATATCCACCTTGTGTTCGGGCGTTATTTCCTTCTGGATAACGTTGATGTCGTTCAGCAATGCGGTCAATTTGAACGTTGCATTGCGTTCCATCTTGAAGAAATCGTCGATCGTAACGTCATGCTCTGATAGCTGATCTAGAAGTTCAGGGATTGAAATGCTCCAATTATTGGATAACGCTCTCACGAATTCAGCAAATTTCGTATAAGTAGTATCCCATCCACTAGGGACAAGCTTTAGGACTTTATTAGAGAGCGCCCAACCCCAATAGTCGTTTGATGACGCATGTAGACTAGCAAGTGCTCTTACAAATTTGGGGTCGTTCTTGATCGCAAGAGCTATCGTGGCAATTAGTTCCGTATCGCTGGAAATCAGCATCCCTTCATTTCTCAGGCGCTCAAATGACTCTTGCCCCATTAGCTGTGCCATCTCCTCCTTGTAGTGCAAGAGCTTTGCCAACTGTTCTCTGGTGAGTTCCTGCTTGTATTTCTCATCATCCACATCAGCAAGCAACTCGTCGGGAAAGGTCAATTCAAGTTGGGTTTCAGCAGGAATTGGGGGCTCTTCAAGAATAAAAATATTGCCGACAAAATGCCTGAACATCCGTCCACCTCGCCCTATGATGTTACGATAGGTGAAGTCGTCAAGTTTCAGATTCCCCTTCTTGTTGCTCCATACAATGACGTTTTCCGCGGATGTATTCACCCCTTCAATGATGGAAGATGTCGAGACCAGTGTTTGCAGCCCGCCTTGCTCCTCCTCAAAGAGCCGAACCTGTATTTGGCTTAGGGAACGATGAAGCTGACCGGTGTGGATGCCAACACCTCGCTTTACTAAATTGGTCAGCTTCCAGTTCGGATGATAGTTCGTCGCAAGCCACGCCGAAAAATCTGAAAGCAATTTGCTGTGTTCCCTTTCAGTGTTTTCTATGAGCAGTGTTGCTACGCTATCGACGTTAGAATAGCTGCCTGCGTATATCAGGGACTTCTTTTCTTGCTTACCAAGAATCTCCAACAACGCATTATTTTTCTTTTGCGCGTCCTTGTTGATCTCCTTGTATATCTCATGCTTTTCAAGAAACACCGTATTGAAATCCATACGCAGAAACAGCATGCCTTTTGTGAATAGATTATCGTTCAAATCAGAAATATTCGGCGCCAAGTAATACTTCTGCGCAGCCTTCTCGCCCAGCTTAAGCATGGCTTTCAAGAGGGCCGGCGACCGCTTTTTATCGAATGTTTGGCTTGCCTTGTAGAACTCGTCGACGACGAGCAAATCAAGCTGCTTAAGCTTGTCGCAATAATGAATCGCCCTTTCCTGTGGAAAGATGAGAATGTTTTTCTCTCCAAGCTCGACTTCCGATGTCGTCACAATCTTGTATTCGCCAGAAAATTTCTTGCTTAACCTACGCCTGGTCTCATCGGTCAACGCAATGGTTGGAACCAAAATCAGGACGTTCGTAGGTTTCTTAATTGCGATGTAGGCATCAATGATCATGCTCTTACCAAAACTCGTCGGTGCGCTGACGGCAAGATCGTCGCCATTCAGAATGGTGTTTCAAGACTAACGATTGTTCGCTGTGAAGTGTCACAGGGGCATCTTGCCCGATGTCTACTTTGAATGATTCGAAAACGAACCGGTCTTGCCAACTTGATGTTTCGGGTTCGAGATAGGGATACAGCCCTGACTCTCGAATCAGGTGGTTTAGCAACGGATCGTAGGATTGATTTTCTTTGCAGAAGTTATCAAGCAAAAGAATAAGACGGTTTCTTGCCTCAACTCCTTTATCGGCTTGAAGCAAGTCATTAATGACAGAACATTCCTCGAAGATATCCATCGCTCGTTATCCCTTGTGATGCGTGACCGCATTCGAGAATCGATCAATCAGTTCTTTCCTGTCAGGAACAGGAAACAGAATGATGTGGAATTTGATTGATGAATACTTGGCAACCTTGTCGGATAGCTCTTCGATTTGCTTCTTGAAATAGGCAGTGGCACGATCAAGGTGGTACCTACGAATTTCTTCCCTATACTTGTCACCCATCTCCTTTGCTTTGGCTGTAAGGGTGCATTCATGCAGGAGCAGGATGGAGATATGAAGGATCGGCTTGATGTTGTCCATCGAATTATCGGGGGACAAAGCAAGCTTAATCTTGGCAACCAGATCCTTGTTCTCGACCAGTCGATCAACGTCTGCCATGTTGGTGATGATGCTATTTTCTTTTTTCAGCTTTTCAGTTTTCAGAGAGTTCCCGACAGATTCGACGACAGATGATAGTCTTGCGTTTTCAATGCTGTTGTAGAACTTCGCCTCTCCGAACCAAAGCGAAAACCCGTCATCGCCCTCGAGGACGATATGAACACTGTCAGCCCCTTTGGCGTTGTCTTGCGTGTTTTGCTTGTAGAAAATCTTGGGGACGACGGGTAACGCCTTGTAGTGGTGATGCATGATTCCATAGAGCACAATTTCGGCAAGTTCACTCCCCTTCCCTTTATCACCCTCCTTGTCGGTTAGCCGCAAATTTTTTGCTGCTGCCCGTAGAGTCGAAGCACTCTTGCCTGCCAGTTTTTCCCGCTCCTGTGCCGACAATGCGGTCAAGGCTATGTTGTCCCAGACGAAATTCTCAAATTTTTCACGTCGCCACTTCTCATCCTCAAAATCGTTAGCGAGGCTAAGAACGGTCTTGTTATCGACAGGAGTTAGCTCTGTGTTCTGAACCAGATTCAGGTAGTCGTCATTGATGAGAATTTCGAAGTCCATCGAGTTCATCCAATCAAAGGATCAATCGCCTTTTTGTGTCACGCACCTCTTGTAGGAGAAACCTTCCTTAGTTCCATCCTTTAATACCGCGCAAAAGCATTGAGAACCAAATTTTTCCGGCATGACTTCGAAATAGTTGACGCCGGGTCCAATCTTTGTTGGATAACTCGGGTGCCTCTTGAACAGTTCAGCAAGATGAATAGTGTCCTCAGGTGAAACCAACTCTCCCGGTACATAGCGTTGAAGCATTTCCTGGAAAAAAGTATGGGCTAGGCTTTGATTGTCGAAGCTTATGGTTTCAAGAACCACTGGTTTTCCTCTTGCCATTTTTGATCCCTTATTGTTAGGGAAATGCTGATTAATTGACTGCACGAGCGAATCGCCTCATCTCGTTCGTCAAATTAATCAGCGTTCCCCTAGTGCCAACAAAGATTTTGCATTATATCCGGTTTGATCGACCGAATTACTTTGCGCTTAGTCATGTCGCCACTATCACCCGCATGGTATCAACGACCAGTACCTTCCACTCTCTATCATTGCGACGCCCCCCACTCAACCGGAAATCCAAGCCAGGCTGAATTGAGTCGAAACAAAACCACCACTACATATCATGTCTGCTGCCGGGAGTGCGCCGCGTCCTTGAGCAACACCGCTTTGCTGTATTACAGGAATTCGCCCAGATGGTTTTTGATTACCGCCACAGTAATGGGTAATTGCAGCGCCTGATAATCATGTACTGCAATATTGCGAAACCCCACCATGCGTTTCAGTTTGTCCGCCAAGTCCGCATCGATCCAGCCTGTTTGCGCCAGCAGCGTAAACACATCGCGCGCACTTTGCGGAATACCCAGCCGCTCGCGGCGGATTAAGTGCTGCCCCATATCCAGCGCCGCTTCGCAGGCGCGCTGAATGTTCAGAATGGCGGCGTCCTGCCGGGTGAGATTTTCGGCAAACGTGGCGGGATCAGCCGCGTACTCCTCGCGGGCGCGCAGCACGCAACGTTCGATGGTGGCGGCCTTGTTCAGCAAGACATCATCGGCCATACACACTCCCACGTTGCTGAATGTCATCGATCAACGCGCTGCGCGCTTCATCCAGCGCGGTCTTTTCGCTCAGAATGGCTGCTTCATAAAGTGCCGCCTGACTGTCTTTTTGCCACCAGCGCACGCCGGTGGTGATGATCTGGTATTGCATGACTGTCGATGCTGCCCGCAGATCGAGCAAATCCACGGCACAACCCGTAACATCGGCCAATTCTCCAGCCAGATCGAACAACAGCAATGGATCAGCATAACCGGCCACCAATACCGCCAGATCCAGATCGCTGTCAGCATTGGCTTGACCCTGGATGCGGCTGCCGAAGGCATACAGCGCCAGCAGATCGGGCAAGCGGTCTTGCGCTCGCTTCACGATGATTTGCTGATTCATGCAGACTCCTGAGGTTTGAGTAACACGGGTTTGTATCATACCTCTCGCCAAAGTTGACTGTGTTTATTTCGACATTGCCACGCTGCTGGATGGTTTCACGTCGCCACGATCACCCGCACGGCATCGAGCCGCAAATTGCTGGATTGCAGTGCATTGGTCAATTGCTGCAATTGTTGTTCAAAGAACTGGATTTCTTCGTCGCGCACGTTCGGATTGACGAGTTGCAAGGCTTTGAGGCGTTCGATTTCAGGGACGAAGGTTTGCCGGATACGCGCTTCCGCCTGGGTGATGAGTTGCGGCGCCTGGGCGCTGGCTTGCCGTTCACTGGCGGCCAGCAGCTCGCGGATGGCGTCTTCCTTCAGTTGGATGACTTGCTTGGCGATGCCGGTGGCGACCGGTTGCAGGTGTTGATTGATCGTTTCATGGTCGAGATGCGGGTGATTGCCATTGCCGTGCTCGTCCAGCAGGATGCGAATCACCGCAGGCGGCAGATAACGGTTGCCTTGCTGCACATTGTGCCCACCGGCGTCGAGCACGAACAGGGCTTCCAGCCACAGCGTGCCGGGGGGGATGCGCGGGTGTTTCAACATGGCCACCACGGCATTGCCGGTTTCCTGGCTCAGGATCCGCTCCATCGCGTGTATGACCATCGGATGTTCCCAGGTCAGAAAGTGCACGTCTTCGTTGCTCAGCGCGACATTGCGCTGATAGGTGATGATCGAGCCTTCATCGTCCAGACCGGGAAAGGGCATGCTCATGTGCTCGCTCGGCTCGATCAGGAAACTGCCGGCGCGGTGTTCTTCGATATGTACGCCGCAGCAGTCGAATACCGTGTCCATGTAATCGATCAGCTCGGGGTCATGATCAGCGGAATTGGCTTGTTGACAGATCGATTCCGCGATGGCAGGACGGAAGGAGTTGTATTCCAGCAATTTGTCACGGCCGCGCTCCAGGGCGTCATTCAGATCTCGATTGAGCGTTCTCGTGGCCTCGACCAGATCACTCAGCATGTCCGCCCGCGTGCAGCGCTGATGCAGTGCGTCGATCAATTCCGCTTTGACGTGTTGAAATGCGACCTGACCCGCCGGACAGGTTTTTTCAAACGCATTCAAACCTTCGTGATACCAATGGAACATGACTGCCAGCGCGCTATTTTCCAGATAAGGTACGTGAATCTGAATGGTGTCCGTTTGGCCGATACGGTCGAGCCGGCCGATGCGCTGCTCGAGCAGATCGGGATTCAGCGGCAGATCGAACAGCACCAGATGATGCGCAAACTGGAAATTGCGACCTTCGCTGCCGATTTCGGAGCACACCAAGACCTGCCCGCCCGATTCCTTGTCGGCAAAGAACGCAGCGGCGCGATCGCGCTCGATCAGGCTCATGCTTTCATGAAAAACCGGGATAAATTGCCCGGTCAGCAGCTTCAGCGCCTGGGCAATATCACGCGCAGATTGCGCCGTCGCCGTGATGACCAGCACTTTTTGCGGTCTCAAGCGTTTCAGCATCGAACTCAACCACTGGATGCGCGGATCGATCTCTGTCCAGTACGGCTGATCTTCGTCGACTCTGACCTGATACAGCAATTCCGGGCACAACAGCAGTTGCGGTTTTGATAACGGCGCGGTTTCAAACGTCGCCAGGCAGACTTGATAGTCCTCAGGCAACGGCAACGGCGAAGCGATCAGCTTGCGCCCGGGAAACCCCTGCACTGCCGCACGGGTGTTGCGGAACAGGATGCGCCCGGTGCCATGCCGGTCGAGCAGCAACTCAGCGAGCGCTATTCGGGCATTTTTAGCGATCAGCGATTCCGGTTCATTCTCGTGCAATTGGGCAATGAGTTGTTCCGAATGCGCAGTATCGGCCAGCGCCAGAACGGTGCGCTCGATGTCGTCATTCAATGACTGATTCTCGAGCAATGCTTCCACTGCTTTCGCAATCGGTTCGTACGATTGCTCCTCGGCCGCGAAATTCTCGAAACGATCGAACCGATGCGGATCCAACAACCGCAGCCGCGCGAAATGACTGGCTTTCCCCAATTGTTCGGGCGTCGCAGTCAGCAGCAATACCCCTTTGGTGCGACCGGCAAGTTGTTCGACCGCAGCGTATTCCGGACTCACGTCGTGCTCTGACCATTGAAGATGATGGGCTTCATCGACGATCAGCAAATCCCATTCGCCCTCTAACGCCGCGTCTAGCCGTTCCGGGTGCTGGCATAAGAAATTCAGGCTGCACAAAACCAACTGCTCGCTCTGAAATGGATTTTCCCATTCTTCGCTGTCGTCCAACGACTGGCAGCGCGCTTCGTCAAAAATGCTGAATTGCAGATTGAAGCGCCGCAGCATCTCAACCAGCCATTGATGAATCAATGTTTCCGGCACCACGATCAGCACACGCTTGGCTTTTTCAGTCAGCAACTGCTGATGCAGGATCAATCCCGCTTCGATGGTCTTGCCCAACCCCACTTCGTCGGCGAGCAAAACCCGCGGCGCATAACGGCGCGAAACTTCATGCGCTATATAAAGCTGATGGGGAATGAGGCTGGTGCGGGTGCCGATCAAACCATACAACGGCGCGCTCGACAATTGGTCACGCAACAGCAGAGAGCGATAGCGAATCCGGAACCATTTGTCGTGATCGAATTGGCCGGTGGATAATCGTTCCATAGGGCGATTCAGCTGGATCTGATGCGCTAACTGTTCTTCTGACATCTCGATATGGTCGCCCCTCTCGCTGATCCCGGAATACAGCTTCAGACCATTTCGATCAGTTACGTGCGTTATTCTGAAGGAGATGCCGTGCTGGTTGCGGATGGCGTCGCCGACTTTGAAAATGACGCGCGTGAGTGGCGCCGATTGCTTCGCGTACGATCTCACTTCATTGGTGGTTTTAAAAATGATGTGTACGATTCTATGTTCAACAGTTTGAACCGTACCCAGGCCCAGTTGTAAATCGACGTCGCAAATCCAGCGTTGACCAGGTTTAAAATCTTGCATGCAATAAAAAGAAAATCAGAAAAGAACCGTATGGTAATCGAAAATGGGGAATGACTGGTTACAGCTTAGCGCTGATGAATGGGGAAAAAACTTTGAAAAGGCAGCAGTAAAACCGCTGGAGAGAAAATCATAGCCGGGTAATTTTCAATCGGAAGAAAATGACCCGGCTATTAAAGTATTTAGAAAAAACTTATTTCTATTGATGGACTGAAGAATATCAGAAGTTTAAAAACAAGCTGGCTACAAGGTTATGCATCATCTGATCTGGACGAGCGCTATGCGGCCGATTGATGAATTGGTTCATATAGCCCAATTCAACGGTCGCAATTTGATTGACTTTGTAACCCAATCCAACGAAGGCCCGGTTCTGATCGTAACCTTGAGAAATAAAGCCAGGATTATTATCAATGTTCGTCAAGCCAATAAACAATTCACTTTGAACGATAAAACTAAGATTCGGATTTAATGACGGCATTGGTACTGCCAATTTAACCAGTTGACGGAATCGATGACCCACATCATTTGAGCCAGGCATGGGTGCATTATGGTCAAAGAATCGCTGCTCAAGACGGCTACGCGCCGATAATCTGCCAAATGAAAAATTATCCGCCCAAGTTACTTGTTGCCAGATCCGATGCTCATTAAATGGATGCGCTATTGACAACGGTTCAGCCGTAGGCGCCCAAGCATAACCTGCCCATACGACGATTTTATCGGTTATTGCATAACCCAAGCCAGGACGAATTAAAGATTGGGTAAATTGCGTGGCATCATTGCCAAACCGGCCTTGTCCTTCCATCCACCACCTGAATTTTTTTAAATCAGGGTTTTGCGAATTCAAGAAACCAAAATTACCCTGTGTGAAAATACCTCCCCACACTTCAAAATCCTCTACGGTCTTGTCAGCCGCAGCGGGACGATTTATTGCCAAACTCAGTGCAGCGAGCACGATACAGATACTAATTTTCTTAAACATGCAATCTCCTCTTCTTTAATGGTTATTTCTTAAAATAGTGGATAAATTCGTAAATCAAAATGACACGAAAAACTTGTATACACTTCTCTCATACAGATCATTTTTTACTGTTTACTGTCGCCAACATTCAAATTTATTGCACGAAGCGCTGAAAACCTGCTGCGCTTTTTATGTCGTTCTCGGCTTTTTTAACCGCTGCGCGCGAATTTTCCAGAACTTCCCTCACAATCGATAACTCTTTCTCACTCTTCAAAATTGCTTCGTTTGGCACGATACCACAACAATTGTTAAGAAAGTGTCAAGAAAAACAACTACAGCAATCGAAGGTATTAGAGTTATTTATGCTTAATATTTAATACACTAAGCGAACAATACGAAATTTTTTTCTGATGGGTTGCACATGCCTTGTATACATAAACACAACAAATGTTAAGAAAGTGTCAAGAAAGAAAACCCCAATGGCTGTTCAGCACTTTTAGGACAAATCTGTTGAATAACTACAGGCAGTGACTCGGGAGGTATTGAGAGGAAAAAAGGTTATCAATGCAAGGGAAATACGGTGCTAGTCAATTGTCCACTTAATTAGAACAGTGGATTTCGCTACTCAGCTACTCAGCTACTCAGAAATCCAACCTTTCATCACGACGAACTATTCAAACATTTGTTTGACAATGAGTCATACCCCGCGGTAAGGTGGCCAGCAAATTTGGCTCACAGTTACACAGCAACGACGATGGCAAAATCTTGAATCGATCGGATTGCGATTTGCCACATTCAAACTTTTTGAAATCAACGGATATGGAGTTAATCATGAAAAACTTAAAATTAGCACTCTTAGGGTCTGCAGCATTCTTACTGATAGGTTGTAGTACGAGCAGGGACTATACCCCTCCGGCAGATGCGTCAGGTGAAAAGATTTTCAGTTCAGTCTGCACTGAATGTCATAAACCCTTAAGCCCTGACGTAGCCATGATATTGAGCGAAAAAGTCGCAACTAAAGAAGCCATTACCAAAAAGTTTCAGTCGGGAAGCATGAGAATGCCGGCCTTTAAAAATATCCAGGGTGACGCGGCAGATCGATTGGCTGACTATGTGCTGTCGAACAGTCAAGTAAAATAATTTCAATCCCTGCAAGGGCATTGGTAACCCGGGAATTCTTACACATTCTCGGGAACCGAGGTTCATGGCTGAATGGGATAATCCTTATTTTGTTGTCTGCTGGTACGTAAATAGCGATCGAATACCTGACAAATATTTCCCACCCATGATTGTCCCATTGGCGTTACCACAATTTCTTCATCCTTCAGCGTAAGCAGCCCCGCTTGTTCATATACTCGCAGATCAGAAAGCTCAGGTGCGAAGTATTGCCTGAACTCGATCGAAAAAAAAGTTTCTACCGACTCATAGGATAATACTGAATGACAAATCAGCGCCTGCATGACAGAACGGCGGATTAAGTCATCAGCACTCATTTCATGAGCATGCATAATAGGAAGCGCATTGCGCTCAAGCTTGTCGTAGTAGGATTGAAGGTTGCAGAAATTCTGATATAAAACAGGCCCAATACTTCCAATTGCGGAAACACCCACCGCAACGCGCGTGCAATCCGGATTAATCGAATAGCCCTGCAAACCATAATATAACCGGCCTTGCCGCTGAGCGGCTACCAGTTGATCATGACGGGATGCAAAAAGATTCATCCCAATATGAACATAACCCGCATCGGCCAAATAGCCCATCGCCACTGTAAGCATTTCAAATCCTGCCTCTTCTGCAGGCCAGCCTTCTTGAAGGTCTTTCTTCTGCGGCTTGAGTTTGGTGAGGAAATAAAGATAGTTCAGCAATCGAATTTGATGAGGATTTGCGGCAATGATGTTATTCAGCGTGAACAGAAAATTCTCCAGCCTTTGGTTTGGCAATCCATAGATCAGTTCAACTCTGATCGTTTTAAATCCGGCATCCTGAGCATCCCGGATGGCCGGAACCATGCGATCTTCTGGCTGCAAGTGATGAACAGATTGCGGCGTTACCTGATCGAAGGCATTATCCCCCATCATTGCGCAATTAAAGCCAGCGCTTTTTAATTGGCACATCGAATAAGGTGTCGCCAACTGTGTATCGATCTCGATATACAGCTCTTTTTCGTTGATCACGCTAAACTTCCGCTCTATTGCATCAATGACGCCGCTCAGTTGCTCGCTGCTTAAGATATTGATCGCGCCGCCCTCAAAATAAATCTGTTCGACTCTAATATCATCCTCAAATAAATGCGCCTGAAGCTCTATTTCACGAATCAAATAATGCAGATACTTTTCTATATCGTCATTTTCTTGAAAAAGAATTTGATTGAATTGACACACTGCACCCCGCAAAGGGATATGGATATGCAGAGATAAGGATTTGCGAAAATAGCGGGTATTGTGATCATTGAGCCACGAAGTATAAGCAAAGGCATCATATGCATGATCAAAATATTCCATTAATGGATATAATCGATAGTCAGCATAATGGTGCTCAAATTGTCGAATTAGATTGATATTGACTGGTAATGAGCTTGAAATTAACGATGGATTCACCCAATTATTCCTTTTGAGAGGAATGGAATTTAAAAAGAGTTTCCACTTTATTCAGTAATATCGGTAAAATTATCCTTAGATCGTGGGAAGGTTCATTGATCAAGATCAATTAACATATTGAAATCTGGTTTCTAACCTCTGGAAAAATCTTGTCTTTACAAACTTCATCATATAGTCATCTCGATATATCCAATATCAAATCAAGCTGCGCAACCTGTAGCCTGCGAGAGCTATGCTTACCAGTGGGCCTTAATACTCAGGAAATACAGAAACTCGGCGATGTAGTTAGCCATAAGCGCAAGATTCCACGAGGCGGCTATCTCCATCATACAGGCACCAAATTTCAATCACTTTTCGCCATCCGTAGCGGATTTCTCAAAACCTGCGTTTTAGAGCAAGACGGACGGCAGCAAGTCACTGGCTTCCATATGACTGGCGAACTGCTCGGACTGGACGCAATCAGCTCTGAAATTCACACCTGCGATGCCGTTGCGCTCGAAGATAGCGAAGTTTGTGAAATTCCTTTTGCAAAATTAGAAGAAATCAGCCTCTCTATTCCTTCACTGATGCACCATTTCCATAAAATCATGAGCCGCGAAATTGTAAGAGATCATGGCGTCATGCTATTGCTGGGAAGCATGAAAGCAGAGGAACGATTAGCAAGTTTTTTGCTCAATTTATCCCGTCGCTTCTCAATTCGCGGATACTCGGAATACAATTTTAATTTACGCATGACGCGAGAAGAAATCGGCAGTTATCTCGGCCTCAAACTTGAGACGGTAAGCCGTGCTTTTTCTAAACTACAAGATGAAAGCATTATCACAGTCGATAATAAACACATACAAATCAATGACATTGATCGACTCAGACTAAAAATGGGTAATTCTTCTTGCGCCACTTGATAAACTGACTTTCAATCAGTTCAAGGGACGCACTCCATCCGATTAGTTTTTTCGTCATCGCCCTCCTGCGTATCCGCTACTAGGTCCCGGCTTGAGTAAGCTCTCAAAAATGCTATAATGAAAAAATAATTTGACCTTGATGATTCATCAGGAATCTAGTCAAATTAAATTCACACATTCGTTTTCAGTAAAACATTCTGTTTAACTACAAGATAATCTGTAATTGCTGAAATGAATGGAGGCTCAATCCTAAAGGAGAATTTATGTCTGTAACCATGCGACAAATGCTGGAAGCCGGTGTGCATTTTGGCCATCAAACACGCTTCTGGAATCCCAAAATGGCGCCATATATCTATGGCCACCGCAACAAAATCCACATTATCAATCTTGAAAATACATTGGTAATGTATCAAGAAGCCATGAAATATGTACGCCAATTGTCGGCCAACAAAGGCATTATTTTATTTGTCGGCACCAAGAGACAAGCCCGCGACATCGTGCGCGAAGAAGCCAGCCGTTGCGCATCACCCTATGTTGACCAGCGCTGGCTCGGGGGAATGCTTACCAATTTCAAGACCATCAAGCAATCAATCAAACGCCTGCAAGACATGGAAACGATGGTTCAGGACGGTACACTCGATAAACTCGTAAAAAAAGAAGCATTGGATCTACAGAGAGAATTGGATAAATTAAATAGCAGCCTGGGTGGCATCAAAGATATGAAAGGTTTGCCCGATGCATTATTCGTAATCGATGTAGGTTATCAAAAAGGTGCTATCACCGAAGCCAGAAAGCTTGGAATTCCTGTCATTGGAGTGGTTGACACCAACCATAATCCGGATGGCTTAGAGTACATTATTCCTGGAAATGATGATTCAAGCCGAGCAATTCGTTTATATGCTCGTGGTGTAGCTGATGCTATTCTGGAAGGCCGTAATCAATCCCTCCAGGAAGTAATAGATATGACCGGCGCAGAATCAGAATAACGTCACAAACACTTATTGCAGGATTCAGTTTCTAACAATCGAATGATATGGAGTACCAGTATTCCAAGTTAATCACTGAGATGCAATAAGTATATTGTGTCACCTATACTTTCCTTCCAATCATCAATTAATTGTATCTGGAGTAAATATGGCGGACGTTACCGCAAATATGGTTAAAGAATTGCGTGAATTGACGGGCCTGGGCATGATGGAATGCAAAAAGGCTCTGATAGAAACCAATGGCGACATGAAAGCAGCTGAAGATCTGCTGCGAATTAAAAGCGGAGCTAAAGCAAGCAAAGCAGCAGGGCGGATTGCAGCGGAGGGCGTCATTGGCGCATATATATCTGCGGATGGCAAACAGGGCGCGTTGGTTGAAGTCAATTGCGAAACCGATTTCGTCGCCAAGAACGATGACTTTATCAATTTTGCCAAAACTTTAGCTGAGTTGATCGCCACTCAAGATCTCACTGAAATTTCTGCCTTGAGTGATGCATCTCTCCCGGGCGGAGAAAATGTCGAAGCAACGCGCAAAGCTCTGGTAATGAAATTAGGGGAAAACATCAGCATTCGCCGCTGCGGACGGCATGTAACCCAAAATCGACTGGCTTCTTATCTGCACGGCACAAAAATTGGAGTCATGATTGACTATGACGGTGGTGATGAAACGCTGGGCAAAGATTTGGCCATGCATATCGCCGCCAGCAAGCCCATCTGCGTATCGAAAGAACAAGTATCTTCTGAATTACTTGAACATGAACGCCAGATCTTTACGGCTCAAGCCGCTGAAAGTGGAAAACCTGCCAATATCATCGAAAAAATGGTCGATGGGCGCATTGCAAAATACCTTGCAGAAGTTACATTGCTAGGCCAACCCTTTGTCAAAGATCCTGACCAGACTGTCGAAAAGCTTTTAACCCAGAAACAGGCTCGAGTGAACAGTTTTACCATGTTTGTAGTCGGTGAAGGCATAGAGAAAAAATCTGAAAATTTCGCAGAAGAAGTAAAAGCTCAGATGGAACAAGCCAAATAAAAGATCCTCACTCCACAATACTGTCATCAATGTCGACAATTGCCTATAAACGAATTTTACTCAAACTATCCGGCGAAGCCCTGATGGGCGAAGATCAGTATGGAATCAATCCTGCAGTAATGGGAAAAATCGTTTCGGAAATTAAGGAAGTCAGTAAGCTGGGTGTAGAAATCGCTATCGTTGTCGGCGGGGGTAATATTTTTCGTGGTATGAAATCAACGAATGATGCGCTCGAACGTGTCACAGCCGACTATATGGGAATGCTTGCCACGGTAATGAACGCTCTGGCATTGCAAGATGCGATGAAACTGGCAGGACTGGTTCCGCGGATTCAATCTGCTTTGCGCATCGACCAGGCTGTTGAGCCGTATATTAGAGGGCGAGCCATGCGCTATCTGAAAGATGGCAAAATAGTCATTTTTGCAGCTGGAACGGGAAATCCTTTTTTTACTACGGATACCGCAGCCGCGTTGCGGGGTATGGAAATGAACGTCGATATCATGCTCAAAGCTACTAAAGTTGATGGTATCTATACCAGTGACCCCAAAACCAACCCGGATGCTACACGGTTCGACCGATTATCCTTTGATGAAGCCATCTCCAAAAACCTGCAAGTAATGGATGCAACTGCCTTGACCCTATGTCGTGATCAAAAGTTGCCTCTGAATGTGTTTAGTATTTTCAAGATGGGCGCACTCAAACGTATAATAACTGGAGAAGACGAAGGAACCTTGGTAACGATCTGATCTGGATAGCGTCGGGAAGCTTAAAACATAACGAGTACTGGCAGCGCATAGTTTCATCACTTCCCTCGGAATCTCTTGAAATAATGATGTATAAGGGATAAAAATCATGATTGCTGATGTAAAAAAATCTGCTGAACAAAAAATGCAGAAAAGCCTGGAAGCATTGAAGCTAGATTTAAGTAAGGTTAGAAGTGGACGAGCACATACAGGCTTTCTCGATCACGTTACTGTGGATTATTATGGCGCCCCCACTCCCATCAATCAGGTCGCCAATGTCACGCTAATCGATGCCCGAACCATTGGTGTTATTCCCTGGGAAAAAAAAATGGCTACCGCCATAGAAAAAGCAATTCGGGAATCAGATCTAGGTTTAAACCCGATGCCCGTCGGTGAAACCATTCGCGTACCAATGCCGGCTTTGACCGAAGAGCGCCGGCGAGATCTCATCAAAGTCGTCAAACAAGAATCGGAAGCCGTACGCGTCGCCATGCGCAATATTCGTAGAGATGCCAATGCGCACCTCAAAGAACTATTGAAATCCAAAGAAATTTCTGAAGATGAAGAGCGCCGGGGGCAGGATGAAATTCAAAAACTTACCGATCGTTATATCACCGAAATAGATAAGGTTCTACAAGTAAAAGAAGCCGAACTGATGGCTGTCTGATATGCCTCAAGGACCAAGCTCAACTCGAGAAATTCCCGAAATAGGTTTGATACCTCGACATATTGCCATCATCATGGATGGTAATGGCCGATGGGCGCGCAAACGCTTCATGCCGCGCGTAGCTGGGCATCAGCAAGGTGTTGAAACGGTTCGCGGCATTATCAAAGCCTGCATCGAACGGGAAATCCCATACCTGACAGTATTTGCATTCAGCAGTGAAAATTGGCGACGGCCGGCTGAAGAAGTTTCTTATCTGATGCAATTGTTCACAGGCGCATTAGAACAAGAAATCACCAAACTGCATGAAAATCGGATCCGCTTCAAGGTGGTCGGTGATTTATCCAAATTTGAACCAAAAATTGTTGAGTTCATTCGCAATGGCGAGCAATTAACCTCTGAAAACAAGCGGCTTACATTCACAATTGCAGCCAATTACGGTGGGCGCTGGGATATCATGCAAGCAGTGCGCAAAATGATGGCGCAGTCAGCAGAATTACCCTTGAATTTCGACGAAGAGAATTTGGCTCAGCATCTCTCCCTCAACTATGCTCCGGAGCCAGATTTGTTCATTCGCACGGGCGGGGAGTGTCGCATCAGTAATTTCCTGTTGTGGCAGCTTGCTTATACAGAGCTATATTTTACCGACACGTTGTGGCCAGATTTCAACGAGCATGAACTTGAGCTGGCGATTCAATCCTATCAACAGCGAGAGCGGCGCTTTGGCCGAACCAGCGAACAAACCCGAATGGCCCTGTCTGCCAAAGGCTAAAACAATCGATTTCATGCTTAAAACCCGTCTTATCACCGCCAGTGTCATTTTACCTCTATTTCTTTCCGCGCTATTTTATCTGCCCGATATCTTTTGGGTCACGCTGATACTCGGATTAACAGTCATTGGCGCACGTGAATGGAGTCAGTTAACCCGACTTTCGGTCAAGCACACCATCGTTTTTATGCTGCTCACCGTTCTCATCGGTAGCGAATCAGTCATTTTTTTACGTGAATCCATGCAGATGGATGTCTACACGCGCGATTTAATCGCTGCGTACGGCATCTCAGTCGTTTTCTGGATAATAGCTGCACCACTCTATCTGAAGCAGACGTATAAAATTGAGCATCCGGTTTTTGCAATGATCTTTGGCTGGATTGTGCTAATCCCCACATGTCTGGCTCTTTATCAATTACGCACGATCAGTCCGATGTTGTTACTGGGATTTATGGCGACGATCTGGATATCGGATACGGCTGCATACTTTACCGGCCGTGCTCTTGGTAAACATAAACTTGCACCGTCGATCAGTCCCAACAAAACCTGGGAGGGTGTTGCGGGTGCCTTGATCGCGGTATTTCTGTACGGCATAGCCTGGAGCTTATGGCTGGCGGATCAGGCTTTGATGATCGCCCTGACGCCCTTGCTCATAGTCATGGCCGTGTTGGGTGTTGTCGGCGATTTATATGAATCCTTGATCAAACGCCAGGCCGGCGTCAAAGACAGCGGCAATATTCTACCGGGACACGGAGGAATACTTGATAGAATTGACGCCCTGACTTCTACCCTGCCACTTGCAATGTTAGCTGTACTCTTATTTTATTCACCCTCGTCATGAAAACTGTCCGACAAATTACGGTACTCGGTTCGACCGGTAGTATTGGAGAAAGCACTTTAGACGTAATCGCGCGTCATCCTGACCGCTTTCAGGCTTTTGCGCTCACCGCTAACAATAATACTGAAAAGATGCTCGCACAGTGCCAGCGCTTCCAACCTCGCTATGCCGTCATGCTCGACGACCACAGCGCTCAGCAATTGGCGAAATTCGTGCGTTCCGCCGGACTCAGCACTGAAGTGTTATCGGGCATTGAATCGCTGGAAACCGTCGCTTCGTTGCCTGAAGTTGATGCGGTGATGGCCGCCATCGTTGGAGCTGCCGGCATTCTTCCGACGTTTGCAGCCGCACGTAGCGGAAAGCTTGTTCTTTTGGCCAACAAAGAAACCTTGGTTATGGCCGGACGGATTTTCATGGATCTGGTAAAGCAAAATAACGCCACACTATTGCCGATTGATAGCGAACATAATGCCATCTATCAATCCTTGCCACACTGCTTTGATGGTCATCTGGCAACTGTCGGCGTCAGCCGCATTCTGCTCACCGCGTCTGGAGGTCCCTTTCGTTGTGCGCCCATCGACTCACTGGATGCAGTAACTCCCGAGCAAGCCTGCGCCCATCCGAACTGGGACATGGGACAAAAAATTTCGGTGGATTCGGCGACGATGATGAATAAAGGACTGGAAGTCATCGAAGCGCACTGGTTGTTCAATGCATCGCCGGAAAACATACAAGTGGTTATCCACCCGCAAAGCGTTATCCATTCCATGGTGGCCTACGTGGATGGTTCTGTCATCGCGCAATTGGGAAATCCTGATATGCGCACACCCATCGCGCATGCCATGGGTTACCCGGACAGAATCGACAGCGGGGTATCCGCTCTGGATATGTTCAAAGTGGCTCATCTTGATTTCGAACAACCTGATTTCAAACGATTTCCCTGTCTGCGATTAGCGTATCAAGCGTTGAATTCCGGAGGAAATATGCCTGCAGTACTCAATGCCGCCAACGAGGTGGCAGTGGAATCTTTTTTGAACAGGCGCATGCCATTCACTGCCATACCTCGCATGATCGAGCATGTCATGGAGACCATCCATTCCGAAGAGATAGTGACGCTTGAGGACGTCCTGAGAACGGACGCGTGCGCACGAGACCAGGCACGACAATGGCTGGTCAATTCTCATTAGTTCTGGAAATCGCTGATGATGTTGAGATTTAATTTTTTAGTATTAATGGTAGTATTTACTTTGCATTAACTTTACAACAGTGAAATGACAATCATCAGTGCAGTACGGACAGCTCTGAGAAAGCTGGCGAGCAATGGTCAAGCAAAGCAAAATCAGCTAAAGAAGCATCGCCGTTTCTCAGATCTTCCCCGCACTTCCTCCCCATGCATTCCTTTTATCGAAATGTGATATGTCAATAACTTACACAATTATTTCATTCATCGTCGCCCTGGGCGTTTTGATCACGTTTCATGAGTTTGGCCATTATCTGGTAGCCCGCTGGAATAACGTGAAAGTGCTGCGGTTCTGCATCGGTTTTGGTCAGCCAATTTTTCGCAGGCGCTGGGGCAAGGATCAGACAGAATGGGTCATTGCAGCTATCCCATTGGGCGGTTACGTCAAAATGCTGGATGAGAATGAAGGCAAGGTTCCGCCGGAAGAGTTATCGCGCTCATTCAATCGTCAATCGGTAGGTCGCCGTTTCGCCATTGTTGCAGCTGGGCCGATTGCAAATTTCCTGCTGGCGATTGTTCTGTACTGGTGGCTGTTCATCCTCGGTGTACAAGGCATGAAACCTATGCTCGGCGCGGTCGAACCCAACTCGCCGGCTGCCCTGGCTCAATTTGAGCCAGGCGACACCATCACCAATATCGAAAATGAACCTGTAGCAAGCTGGCAAGATGCACGTTGGACACTGCTGCGCTACGCCATTGATCAATCGGCCAATGTCAAGGTGCAAACGATCAATAAAAAAGGCGAAATCAACTGGCATCAATTGGATCTAAGTCATGTTGATCCTGACAAGCTGAATGAAAATTTTCCTGGAAGTCTGGGACTGACCAGTTACCAGCCGATCATTCAACCCGTCATTGCACAGGTGATCGAAAACAGTGTTGGCTATCATGCCGGCTTACAAGTTGGCGATGAAATCCTGGCCATCGATCAGGTCGAAATTCAAACCTGGGGAGCACTGGTGCAGAAAATCCGCAGCAGTCCCGGTAAAACGCTTGAACTGGAGATCCTGCGCAATAACCAAATCGTCGATCTAACCCTTACGCCAGAAGTCGCGACGGAAAATGGCAAGTCGATCGGCAAAATCGGCATCGCACCGGTCATCAATCAGGCCGAAATCGATGAACTCATGGTCACAGTTACATATCCACCCGGCAAGGCGGTACAGAAGGCTCTGGAAAAAACCTGGGAAACGACCATCCTGACGCTGCGGATGCTATCCAAAATGATTACCGGTGATGTGTCCTGGAAAAATGTCAGTGGCCCCATTTCAATTGCAGATTACGCGGGGCAGTCCGCGCAGATGGGTTTGGTCTCATACCTGGCCTTTCTGGCGTTGATTAGCGTCAGTATCGGGGTATTGAATCTGTTGCCCATTCCGATTCTGGATGGTGGACACTTGATGTACTACCTGATCGAGATGATCCGCGGAGCGCCGGTCCCCGACAAGTTTATCCTGATCGGCCAGCGAATTGGATTGGCCATGCTGCTTGCACTCATGACGTTTGCCATCTATAACGATATCAATCGGCTCATCACTGGTTAAATAATGAAATTTACCTATCTGGTTGCACTTGCCGGGCTATTCTATACGACCTTTTCCTGGGCAATTGACCCGTTCGTGGTGAAAGATATTCGTGTCGAAGGCATACAACGCACTGAAGCAGGTACCGTATTCAGCTACCTTCCCATCAAGGTTGGGGATACGCTGGATGAAGCCAAAGCGACTGAGGCCATCAAGGCGCTTTATGCGACGGGCTTCTTCAAGGATGTGCGCATCAAATCAGAAGCAGGTATTTTAATTGTCGAAGTGGATGAAAGGCCCGCTATCGCGCAAATCAGCATTAACGGGGCCAAAGAATTCGAAAAAGACAAATTGCAGGAAGGTTTGAAACAGGCTGGCATCTCCGAATCGCGTATCTTCAGCCGCTCATTATTGGAACGTGCAGAACTGGAATTGAAAAGGCAATACATCACCCGCGGGAAATATGCGGTCAAGATCACAACCACGACCACGCCGCTGGAACGCAACCGGGTGGCTATCAACTTCGATATTTACGAAGGTCGCACCGCCCGGATCAAAAAAATCAATTTCGTCGGCAATGAACAATTCAAGGACAATGAATTACGCGGCCAGCTCGTGCTGAGGAAGCCCGATATATTGAGCTGGTTCACCAAGAATGATCAGTATTCAAAACAAAAACTCGCGGCCGATCTTGAAACCTTGCGCTCCTTTTACCTCGATCGGGGTTATCTGGAGTTCAACATAGAATCCACACAGGTTTCGATCACCCCCGACATGAAGGATATCTACATTACCATCAACCTCACCGAAGGTCCGCAATACACCGTGTCCGACATCAAGGTAGCCGGTGACCTGCTGATACCGGAAGAAGACATCCGGAAACTGATCTTGCTCAAAAGCGATAAGGTATTCTCACGCCAGAAACTGACTGAATCCACCAAGCTGATCACTGACCGGTTCGGAGATGATGGCTACGCCTTTGCAAACATCAACGCTTCACCCGAATTGGATCATGAGAATCGCAAGGTCGCGTTCACTTTTTTTATCGATCCGGGCCGCCGTGTCTATGTCCGTCGCATCAACATCAGCGGCAATGATCGCACCCGTGATGAAGTCATCCGCCGGGAATTCCGTCAAATGGAAGGTGCCTGGCATTCAACCAAACATATCAACAATTCGAAGCAACGGGTCGATCGATTAGGCTACTTCAACACCGTCAATGTCGAAACCCCCGCTGTGCCCAATAAAACTGATCAGGTCGACATCAATGTCAAGGTGGAAGAGCGTCCCACCGGAGCGATCATGTTTGGTGCGGGTTATTCCGATCGCCAGGGGATCATCCTGAACGCCTCAGTATCTCAGAACAATATTTTCGGCACTGGCAATTTCTTCAGTCTGGACGCCAATCGCGGCGCCATCAACGAAACCTATGCGATATCGTTCACCAATCCGTACTCCACGGTCAATGGATTAAGCGTGGGATTCGATGCCTATAAGCGCGTACTGGATACCCGCAAATTGGCGAGTTTTGGTGAATTCAAGACCGACACTATCGGAGCGGGGATTCGGGTAGGCGTCCCGATTGCAGAAAACGATATCGTGTCGCTGGGTCTCGCTGCTGAAAATACCACAATCGGGGTTTTTGAAAATAGCCCACAACGCTATCGTCAATTTGTAAAAGATTTTGGCGAATCGACCAATAATTTCCCATTCACGATTAGTTGGGCCAGAGACCGTCGCGATAGCGCGATCTGGCCAACATCCGGGACGACGCATCGGCTGTTTACCGAGGTCAGCGTGCCGGGTGGCGATTTGAATTATTACAAGGCCAGTTATCATCAGAAATGGTATTTTCCCCTGACCGATTTCTTTACCCTGCACATCAATACTGAGATTGGCTATGGTGATGGCTACTCTGGAAAGGATCTGCCCTTCTTCAAGAACTTCTTTGCCGGTGGTAATAATTCTGTAAGGGGCTATGATTTGAATTCATTGGGCCCGCGCGATGATACCATTTTCCCTTCCAATACAAGCTCAGTCACTCGCAGACTATTAGCAGTCGGGGCAAGCAAGCGAGTCGTGGGTAATGTCGAATTGATGTTTCCGGTCCCATTCCTGAAGGACGACCGATCGTTTCGCTTGAGCGTATTTGCCGACGGCGGTACGGCCTTCAATCGATTTACCACCACGACTCAGAAAGATGAATTCGGGCGTGATGTAATAGATGCCAATGGCAATACGGTCAAAATCGAAGGAGTGGGTGATCTGATGCGCTATTCTGCTGGGATTGCGCTAACCTGGATCTCGCCGATGGGGCCATTGAAAGTCAGTATTGCCGAACCGCTCAACGAAAAAGAGAGCGACAATCTGCAACGGTTCCAGTTCATGTTTGGCCAGCAATTCTAAATTTGACCACGAGACCTTGTTCATGAAGAGGCAACATTCAATCAACCGCTGGTGGTTTGCCATAATGGCCTGGGTTTTTATCACGCTTGTGGCCGTTCCTGGTTTAGTCATTTCCAACAGTATCAAGATAGGCGTCGTCAATACCGAGAAAATCTTGCGCGAATCGTCTCTTGCTGTTCAGGCGCAAAAGAAAATTGAACAGGAATTCTCATCACGCGACGACGATATCAAGAAAATTACTGCCCAAGCCAAGGCGCTTCAGGATCGGCTCGAAAAAGATGGCAACAATATGGAAGAAACGGAACGCCGCAGCCTGGAAAGAAATCTAGCCAATCTCAGCAGAGAATTTCAACGAGCGCAAAAACAATCGCGCGAAGATCTCAGCGCCCGCCAGAATGAAGAATATGGCGTGATTCTGGATCGCATCAATCGCGCAATCAGTAAAATCGCAGAACGTGAAAAATATGATCTGATCCTGCAATTGCAGGACTCAGTGTATCGAAGTCAACGCATCGATATCACTGATCAGGTCATTAAGATACTTGAAAATGAATAACTCACCATTCAACAGAGCAGGCACTCTCTTCAGGGAAGAATCTTGCATCATTAGGAAAACAGCATGAGCATTATGAATATTCATGACATCTTGAAATATCTACCGCATCGTTATCCAATATTGCTGGTCGACCGCGTTTTGTCGTTCGAAACCGGCAAGGATATCGTTGCATTGAAGAATGTCTCCATCAATGAACCTTTTTTTTCCGGACATTTCCCGCATCATCCAGTGATGCCGGGTGTTCTGATCGTTGAAGCACTCGCCCAGGCAGCCGCGATTCTGACAATCAAATCTGAAAATTCGGCTCCTAAAGAAGACAGCGTTTACTATTTTGTCGGTATCGATGGCGTACGCTTCAAAAGACCCGTGATGCCGGGTGATCAATTGATTCTCAAGGTTTCGATCGAGCGACAAATCAAGGGATTGTGGAAATATTCGGCACGCGCCGAGGTCGACGGTCAACTGGTCACAGAAGCTCAGTTGATGTGCACGGTACGAGCTGTATAGCAGTGATGAAGTCGTATGATCGCGAGGCGCATGACTCCATCGATGGCTACACCCTCCTCCCTTTAACAGGCGGAGTCGATGAAGCAGGCAGGGGGCCGCTGGCCGGGCCTGTATTTGCCGCCTGCGTGATTTTGGATTCTGATCGGATTATTGATGGTTTGGACGATTCCAAGCGTTTAAGCGAAAAGAAACGTGACGCGTTGGCCATCGCAATCAAAAAAAATGCCACGGCATGGGCAATTGGAATTGCTTCAGTGCAGGAAATTGATCAGTTCAACATCCTACAAGCCAGTCTGTTGGCAATGAAACGCGCAGTCGAAAGTCTGCCCTGTATGCCGGAAATCGTGCTGGTCGATGGCAATCAAAAACCCGCGCTGACCTGCAAAGTGCACACAGTCATTCGCGGCGATAGTCTGATTCCGGCAATTTCAGCAGCTTCCATTCTGGCCAAAACAGCGCGCGATGCGGAAATGCAGAGAATGCATCGATGTTTCCCCCGCTATGGATTCGATCAGCACAAAGGTTACCCCACTCCGCAGCATTTGATGGCTCTACAGGAATATGGAATCAGCGAAATCCACCGGCAAAGCTTTGCACCGGTAAAAGCGCTGCTTGGCACTCGGAAATACCCGTTTTAATTCAAGTACAATCACGCAAACATCCGGAATACACTGATAACGACGGCATTTAGCCAGTAATTATGTTTTTTTTCCTCGTTTGCCTATCGCTTGCCACTATCATCCGAGTCCCTTAAGAAGAAAAATGCTGACTAATTCGGCGAGCGAGATGAAACTGAAGGTACACGGAACGAAGCAATCGAGACATATCAATACGATAGGGGAGGAAGCGAGTAACACGTAACACCACGAAGCGATTCGGTCGTGCAGCGAACTAATCCGCGTTTACTTAGGAATAGATGCCGAAGTCTTTTGGCATAGCCGCAGCAGACTAGAGAAATTGGGAAAAATCTTTAATCTATTACTTAATATTGCGTCAAAACACTAAGTTTAAGATCGACACCTTAAAGTTGCTGTTCTTTTTAGCAATTGATCTGAGTGAAAATTTTTATCACGAGCGTCCTAAGCACTTAGGAACATATCGCTATCTATGTGAGCTACAGAACAGATTGAATGTCTGAAATTAATTATGCTGAGGTTTTATGCGGATTATTAATCATGACTTCGAATCAGAAACTTACCCCGGAAGAGATAAAAAAAGGTGGTGATACTGGCCTCATGGAAGAAAATATTGATCTTGCTAACCAGCAGGAATTTGAAGTTAAAACAGCTCCCGACATGATGATGCCTCATGAGCGAGATGAGACGGCGGGCGCTAAAAGCACGCAGAGTTCCGAAGGGGCTCCTTCCCGGGAAAAAATTCATCAAGCTCATCGTGATACTGAGCAAGGACTGGAAGATACGGATTGCCGCGGCACACCTTCAAATATTATCCGAACTGACACGTGCTCTCACCCATCGACTAAAAAAGATGATTCAAAATAAACGAAGCTGCATGATTTTAAGGTATTTCTTTATAAAAAAACCAGAGCGTTATTGTTAACAGTTGCTGGATGTCCATTTAGATATGTTTGTGCAGGTTCATGAATGTTGCAAGCATTACAAGCCTTCATGCGCCTCAACCGACTGCCCAAATCTCCCCGATCGGTCTGTTCAACTTTTTCTGCAAATCAATCCTTGCCCGGTGTCTTTGCTAAAGGGGATGGCAAAGTGCATTTCCTCGAATTGTAACGGCAGGATACTTCACAACGGCCCGCAGGAGCGCAATAATCAAATAAAATAACCATCACGCCAATTAATTGCTGGGCGTGGAATACATGATCATTGCAATTTCGCTATGACCTATGACTTAGAAAAAATTAACGCGCTCATCGCTCATATTTACGATGCGGCGCTCAATGATGCGCTGTGGCCTTCTCTCATTCATACCCTTGCACAATGCGTGAACGCTGAGGACAGCATCATGTTTGGATCGCCCGAAGTAGGCAGTCATCACATGGTAGTGCTATCTCCGTTGCAAAATGCCACCCACGATGCTGCTCAGGCTTATGGCGCCTATTATTGGGAACATGACCAATGGAAAGCGGGCGCAGCTCAGCATCATCTGACCCACAGCGGCGCGATTTTTCACGGCGATCAGTTCATCGACCGACATTCCTTCCAGAACACTGAAATTTATACGGATTTTTTCAAACCCATGATGAACGGAACTGGGGTGGTGTTGACTTCCATTATCGAAGAATCAACGCCACAACGACCCAATCCCGTTGTTCTCAGTTTCTACAAATCGTTTTTTGCTGAACCATTCGATAAAAAAGACGAAGATTTAATCCGGTTACTAATGCCGCATTTTCAGCGCTCACTCTTCATTCGCCGAAAAATGGCTGAAGAGAGGGAATTGCGTCAATTAACTGAACACGCGCTGCATCATAGCAATGAAGCTATCGTTCTTATGGATGAAACCTGTCGAATTTTATTTGCCAATCGCAAAGCCGAATTGATGCTTCGTCACGGCAACCCATCGATTCAGAGAGGATATTTATTCAGCCCGGTATCGTCTCAACAGGTATCGCTGATGAGGGTCTTGCGCGATGCACTGGAAGGAAAGGGAGGTGTCTTGAAATTTGCCAATGATTCATTCTTCACTCCCCGGGTAGCGGTGTTTTCTCCTGTATCCGCAGCACGAGGCGAGCAATTACAAACCCCGGCAAGGATCATGGCAGTCATTTCCGAGCCTGAACGGTTTGTGAGCGATGGACTTGGCGCTTTTGCCAGACTGTATCGTTTAACGAAGGCGGAAACCGGTGTCCTGCATCATTTATTGCAACAGCAAAGCACTCGTGAAATTGCCAGCTCGCTAGATATCAGCATGAATACCTTACGAACTCATCTTAAAATATTGTTCGCAAAAACCTCTACCAAAAATCAACGGGAATTGGTCAATTTCTACCGGTCGCATCCCAATGTCTCTTTAATGAAAGAAAGCGCCGATTAATTCGCTATGCGAGCGAAGTGCCTGGTTGCGCGGCACTCGCTTCATCGGGTTGCATTCATTATTTTTCTGCAAAAAACTCGTCGACAAATTGTGACAAAACTCACTCTGGTTTTCACAAATCAATTGTTATTCTGGTCACTCTCAGCAAGACTTAAAGCTCTGTAACGAGCATCACCTCACTCACATGGGTGATGCAGTGCTCCTTGAAATTTGGAATTATTGTCACTCATTGAATCATCAATTTCGATTCATCAGACTATCAGAGCTTGATTGACCATATGATTGAAACGACTCGACATAAAATCCGCATCCTTGTGGCAGAGCGCATCCATCTCATCCGCCTGGGCATACGCTATCTGTTTGAGAATCACCCAGTCATCGGACTTGTTCAGGAAACCAACACGATCGATGGCTTGCCTGAATTGACCGCAAGGCATCAACCGGATGTCATTCTGCTGGGTACCGATCTGATCAATGATCAGTGCGCTGAACATGTTTCCCAATTGAGAAAGAGCTGCTCGCATAGCAAAATCGTGTTGTTTTCCCACTTGCATCCGGAACACCTCCGGTTTTATACGCTTCCACTGGGGGTCTCAGGCATTATCAGCAAATCCAGCTCGAGCAGGCTGCTCGTCAATGCGATCTGTGCCATTTATGCAGATCGCGACTGTCGTGTCACACTCAGCGATCTTCTGTCTCAGACGCTGCGATCGCCGGAACATCGTATCGCGCAGCCTTGTTTACCTTCCGAAATCACAGCATTGATTCTCTCCGATCTGAACAATAATGAACGCCGTGTCGCGCACCTTGCCGGCAAGGGCTTATCTGCCAGGGAAATCAGCCAGAAACTGCTGCTGACCGAAAAAACCGTACGCAATTATCTATCCTCAGTGTATAAAAAAATGGGCGTGAAGAAACAGATTGAGCTATGTCTGCGAGCACCTTTGCATAATTATTTTCAGGATTGAATCTTCTCACCCTTTACAATCTATTGATATTATAATCAATAGGATAATCAAACACCCCGTTCTCCATTAAGAATTTATTCTGTTCAGGTCGGATTGCCCATGTGCATGTCCTTAGGCAAAAATGAGGTGAGCAATATGGAATACATGATTTCATTCACTTATGAGGGGATGCGCTGGCTCAGGAATATGACATTAAGCATGAGCATGCTGGGGTATCTGTCATTATTGAGTGGGTGCGCGACTATCGATCCCTTTGCAGACCTCGATGAATGGAAAGAGATCAGGAGTCAAAACTTTATGCTATACAGCAATGCACAGGAGAAAGTCGCCATTGATTTTCTGAATGAATTTGAAATTTTCCGGGCTATTGCATTAAAAATCACCACCATTCCGCCATTTGAAGAAACGATCCCTGTTCGAATCTATCTGTTCAAGAATCCCCACTCATTCGCCCCATTCCAGTTGTCGAAAAACACCGCCGGATACTTTGTTCAAGGAAAAAATTATATTGCTTTATACGCCATTCCCTTCGAAAAAAATCCTCAATTCCCTATCATTTATCATGAATATATCCATTACCTCATTTCCAAATACCCTGCCCGTATTCCCGGCTGGTTCAACGAAGGATTAGCTACGATATTTGAAACTTTCGAGCGGGAGCGGGATATAGTGACATTCGGAAATCCCCAATTTCATCGCTGGACATTCATGAAGCGCCATGCTGAATGGATACCCATGAAAGAATTCCTGTCAGATCAAGTTAGCTATCACGGCGACGGCAATCGATTTACTGATGCGCACTCGCAGGCTTGGGCACTGATGCATTACTTCCTATTTGGTAATAGGACAAACATGGTAAGACTTGGGGAGTATATCTCTTTATTGAATAATGGCATTGACTATGGCGATGCTCTTCTATCGGCTTTCGGAATGACGCCGGAAGAACTGATGCAAGCCGTGAAGAAATATGTCGCAAGGGATGCCCTTCCCTATAGCACCCTGAAACTTGACGACATTGCTGCAGATGATCGGCATCACAGCCGCTCGTTGAGTGAACCGGAAGCCCGACAGATTCTTGATGATCTGATGAATGTCGTAAAGGCGTTTCAGGAAACTACGCACTGATGGAATCTCGATGCCTTAATCCCCTTCTCACAATGTAACTTACCGTACAGAACAATCACTGCTAAAACGTTATGCTCCGATGGCTGCTAAAGAAGCGCTGAAAGCTCATCTGATCAGCCTTCATCAATAAAAACAAAAATACAGCAGCAATCTATTGATCTTTATAAGGGGATACTTTATGAAAACATTGCTTACTGTAGCAGTCGCCTTTTCTATTTGCGTCATGCTGATCGGATGCAAGGAAAATACACCGCCACAACCACAACCACAACCACAACCACAACCTCAGATCTGCGGCACCATTCAAGGTTTAACCTGCCCGGCCACACAATTTTGCGATTTTGGAGTTGGGCAATGCAAAATCGCCGATGCTCAAGGGCAGTGCAAATCCAAACCGGACGTCTGCACCAAAGAGTACCAGCCGGTATGCGGCTGTGACGGAAAAACCTATGGCAATGCCTGTGAAGCTGCCGCTGTAGGGCAATCGATTGACCACCTGGGAGAATGCAAAAATGCCGAACCTCAAGCCTGCGGTGGAATTACCGGCAAGGCATGCCCGGACGGACTAAGCTGTATCGACAATCCCGACGATACCTGCGATCCCACTAAAGGCGGCGCGGATTGTCCGGGAATATGCACAGACAAATACTAGCTAACCAATGAATCAGGAAAGTACGCTATGAATGACTGAGTGAGTGAGTAACATCTGACATCTTCGATTGAACCGTAGCAGCCTTGAGTAGACATCAGGACTAGCGCGGCTGACCGAGCGTACTTTTTTTGTGGATCAGTACCTTTTCAGAAAGGAGATGTCGGCCATGACCGTCAGGCACATATACCTCAAAATCGAAACAATTCCCAACTACAGTCCCGTCGCTCCCGATGACGCGGAGCACCACAAACATCGCCTTGACTGCATGAGAAACATGGATCATGCAGACGCAACCATATCCGAAACGGAAGTTGACCGTCGCTCTCTAAATGCGCTGGTGTACCGTGAATATCAAGATGCCGCGTATACCATGCTGAACGACGCGCCACTGATCACTGCGGATATCAATGAACCCCGCATCGAACGCCGAATTCCCGGTACCGTCATCTATACACAACCTGGAGAAAGACTGTATGTTCATGTACTTAATGGCGACAACAAGCCGCACAGCCTTCATGTACATGGTCTGCATTATGGCATCGACTCGGATGGTTCCTGGCCGTTCGGCGTTCAAGCCCACGAGGGATCTAACCGCAGCGATGCGATCTGTCCGGGCGAACAATGGTGCTACGTATTTGATGTCAAGCAGGATGCCATTGGCGCCTGGCCTTTCCACGACCATCACATGCACATCGAGGAAGCCATCAAGCGCGGGTTGTTTGGCGGCATCATTGTGCGTGATCCCGGGTGCGAGGAAACAGACCTGGAAGTGCCGATTTTTTTTCATCGCCTAACTGCACATGTCGATAATGCACTGTTCGACAGCGGTACGCTGAATGCCGGCGGTGCGTTCACCCATACCTTCAATCAGGAAGGGACATTTGATTATTATTGTCGCTTTCATCCGATGCAAGGACGCATTCGCGTCACGACCACAGGTTTTTTATCCACTACGATCAACATTCTGGATACACCAGCACGATTCGAACTCGATGACATCACGGTCGGCGTCGGCGCGGTCGTCACCTGGAAGCATGCGGGCAATCAACCTCATACCGTGACCGAGCGCAGCGGCGCAGGTTTGGAATCGTTTGCGATCAATGGCCGCACGTTCGTCGGCACCACGCCAACCATCGTGGCAAAAAGCGGAACGCGCGTGCGCTGGTATGTATTCAACCTGGACATGAGCATGGTGTGGCACAATTTTCATCTGCATGGACAACGCTGGCGTTGGGGGAATGAATGGATCGATACACGCTCACTCGGTCCGGCCGAGTCGTTTGTCGCCGATACTATCGTACCGCCCGTCATTCTTCAGCCATTGCCGCTGGATTGCGGATGCGACCCACATGAAAATCATGCCGGCGCACACCCTCCGTTATCCTCCGGGTCGGAAAATGACAGTGGAGACGTTTATCCCCACGAACATGAGTCAGATAGTCATTCCCTCACCAGAAGCGAATCCAGGCATGAGCATGAGGATGCGAATGGAGCCATGCCTGATTCTCACCTTTCTCCTCATGACCATGAGCACGATACGCCTTCGGACAGTTCGGATCACGACAATAAATATTCAAAAAAACGCAAGAAATATCGCCTGCAGGCTGATTTCCTGATCCACTGCCACGTGGAAATGCATATGATGGAAGGAATGGCGGCCATCCTTCGGTCGTTGCAGGAAGTTCAGCTGAGCGATGATGAACTTGAGCGAATCTGTTACCAGATGCCCACTCTGCGCGTGCATGAATGCCCCGAAGTCGAGCACCATCCCTGCGGTGGAGATGGCAAGGATCACTGGGTACTGCTTGAACCTTCACCGATTTTTGTGGTTCATGGCGCATTATTGAACAGCGGTCATGTATTGCTATTTTCCGGTGCTGCGGAAAGAAATTATCCGCTCGAAGCCTGTGTCTGGGATCCCGCAGCCCAGCAGATCATGCCTGGCGTCATCACTTTGCCGGAAGATTTTTTCTGTTGTGGACATACTTTCCTGCCGGACGGTCGCTTGCTTATCATCGGTGGTGACACCAATGGCGCCGGGCATACCAATAACCGTTGCTTTATTTTCACCCCCAATGCCACCCATCCCGACAGTGGTACGTTTGCACCAAGCGCCAACATGACTCATGCCCGCTGGTATCCGACCGCCGTGCGCCTGAGCGATGGGCAGATTCTCGCATTTTCGGGCGGACATCCTGTCGCGGCAGAAGTCGAAGTATTCGGTGGTGGTGGGTGGGCACCTGTCACAGGCGCAAACCGATCATTCGATGAACTCTATCCGGGCATGCATCTGCTGCCTTCTGGCGAAATCTTCTATACCCGCGCCGGTTGGGCTGCGGCAACCGGAACGCAGACCGCTTATTTGACGCTGACGGGACCTAATGCGGGCGTATGGACTGATTACGGTCAGCAACAGTTTTACGATCGGCAGGAAGGTATGAGCCTGCTGATGATTGACGCCACCGTCAGCCCAGTCAATAGCCGTCTATTTGTATTCGGTGGCGGTGTATCCGGTACAGCAACGGCTCGCAATAATGCGACGGCGGAGATGATCGAATTCAATGGCGGCATCGCAGGCTCGACATGGACGCGCATAGCCGACATGACTACAGGCCGCACCAATGTCAACGCCGTGGTACTTCCGACCGGCAGGATACTCATCATTGGCGGCCATAGTAATGGCCAGAAATGGTCTCCGACACCAGTGCTGGAAACAGAAATCTATGATCCGGCAACCAATGCCTGGACGGTAGGCGCACCATTGAATTTTCCGCGCCAATACCATTCGGTATGCGTCTTGCTGCCGGATGGCAAAATTGTGTCAGCCGGCGGCGTAGCGCCGGGAACGGCGGATCCCGACCAGCATTCGATGGAGCTTTATTCTCCAGGCTATCTGAGTCTCGGAACACGTCCAGTCATCGTCAATGCACCGCCTGCTGTTTCATATGGAAATCTTTTTGTCATTGAAACACCGGAGGCAATGGATATCGCCGCAATCGCATTGCTCGCGCCAATTGCAGTCACACATCATACCGATGCCGGACAGCGTTACATCAAATTGCCGATCCGCTCGCGCACTGTTTCAACGCTGGAAACGGCAGCACCCGCGCATGGGAATATCGCACCGCCGGGCTATTACATGCTGTTCGTGATCAATGACCAAGGTGCGCCGTCAGTGGCGCGCTTTGTGTCGATATCTTGATAGGAAATAAGGGCTAGTCAACTTCCACAGCAAATCAAACGCATTGCCGTGAAACAGAAACGACGATTTTTCGGAATAAATTTTTCTGTGACAAGCTGACCGGTATTACAAAAAGTTGCTCGATCGAGCGCATTCAACCAGGGAGATGATGATTATGAAACAACTCAACGCAATAAATGCTTGTTCTTTACTGCTCGGACTCTGTGGCGCATTCGGTTTGATTGGCTTGCCACGCATTGTTCAGGCAGAATCGGCCAAATATGCAGAAACTGTAAAGACCGAGTATCAATATGCGGCCAAAGTCGCTTGTTCGCTATTGCTGCCGCATCAGGATGGCACATTGGCGCGAGGCATCTACCGTACCCTCGTTAATATCCATAACCCAACCAACAAGAAAATCACAGTTGCAGCCAAAGTAGCGCTGGCGACCCAGTTTGGCGCCGACCCCGGCCCCTTCGATGTCACTCCTTTCAAAAGCGCCGTCCTTCAGCCTGATGGGGCGGTCGGCGTGAGCTGTTTCGACATCGCAGGTTACTTTTGTCCGATTAACGGGGTATGTGTCGATTTCGCATTCCTGGAAGGCTTCCTGGTCGTGAAAAGTCCGGTGCCGTTGGATGTCGTCAGCATATATACCGCGCGGCATACCGATGGGGATGTCGAGTCGATCGATGTGCAGACCGTTCAGCCACACAAGTTGCAAGAAACCGTCAGTATCGGATCAGCGGAACATTCCAAAGCTGGCGAAGGAAAACGCATCGATTACCCGCCGAAGGGTAGTTCCGCATACCAGAGCGAGAAACCTAAGCAAATGTGTGGCGGCATTGCCGGTTTTCCCTGCCCAGACGGCATGAAATGCGTCGATGATCCCGCTGATGATTGCGATCCTGCAAAACAGGGCGCGGACTGTGCTGGCATGTGCGTGAAATGATGACATAACATGCACCCAGCTTGCTCTGAACAGGTCATGTTTCTGACAATTTCTGAATCATTGGTTTTGCACGGTTATGCAGGAATGCATAATGACTTCATGCATTTTGCTTCTAAGGAAAGGCTGACTAGTTCGCTGCACGAGCAAATCGCTTCGTTGCGCAGTACTTGCTCCCTCACCTATCATGTTTTGATAGGTCTCGGTTGCTGCGTTCCGTGCGGCTGGCGCTTAATCTCGTTCCCCAAATTAATCAGCATTTCCCTATCAATCATTGTGACAATGGCAGTCACGCATTCTGCCGTCTTTGCGCAGCCGGCTGGTGATTTGAAGAACTTGACATGCAAGATACGAGCAGTGGAAGCAGACAAATGCTCGGCACTGCCTACGCTGCAGTCGGGACTACTGACTGTAGCCAAACAAGGTACATTCAGGCTGCAAGCCCAGTATCTTAGCTGTTTCGCGGCCGAACAAGTTACTCATTCTGGACGGTTCAGAGCATTTCATATTGGCAAAACCCTTCGCATCGAGCTGCTCACGCTCGAGGCATCAGGAACAGAAAATGTGACCGTAGATTTCCCGCGCACACTGGGGATCGCAAATCTCGATAACGCTACGCTGAATGGCTATTGGATAGACATTGCAGCGGTGATTCGCGGGCAAGGACGTCATGCAGAAAAGATCACTTCTGCAGAACTGCAGTGTGAAATCGATGAGTAACTTCATTTGAACAGTGTGAATGGAGCTTACCCCAGGCACAATCGATAGGGAGAACGTCGATTTTTTATATCACGACAATCAAGAATGACTTCTAACGAGGAGCTATACCATGGCACAACATACCGAAACCTTCGCAGGTTGCACAATTACGATCAAGGATAATACCGGTCTGACCATCAATGGCAAGGAAATCGACTATCAGTATGATCCGATAAAAGATAAATATTCCTCGAAATACCTCCCTTATACCTTGTATGACTCGTTACTCGAGCTGGCGCGAGCAATCGCCAAGCACACCGTCGAATTTTCGCATATCGATGAATAATTCATTGCAATTGATCGGGAGGAAATCTTCATGGCTATCCGTAAAGACGCAAATACCTTGACCGCTGCTGAACGGGCTGAATTCGTTGCCGCCATTCTCGCCTTGAAGGCCGAAGGCGTCTATGACCAATTCGTTCTCAGGCACGCAAATGCCATCATGAACGCCATTCACCGCTGCCCGGCTTTTTTGCCCTGGCACCGCCGCTTTATTTTCGACCTGGAACGTGAGCTGCAGCGCGTTTCAGGCAATCCGAATCTCGGCATACCCTATTGGAATTGGCCATCCGGCGGAAGCACTGCCTCGATGTGGAATGATGATCTGCTGGGCGGCAATGGTGATGCAAGTGGAGTCGTTCGCACCGGGCCATTCCGCGCCGGCCAATGGAGCATCATCAATGCTAGTGGAGTCTCGTCAGGGCCTCTGATGCGCGAGTTCGGGCAAAACGGCTTCTCAAACTTGCCTACACAAACGGAAATCAATCAAGTCATCGCGGTCACACCGTATGACCGATCACCCTGGGATATGAACAGTAATCCCAGTTTCCGCAATCAAGTGGAAGGCTGGACCGGACCCAATCTGCACAATCGAGGCCATGTCTGGGTCGGCGGTTCGATGTTGCCGATGACCTCTCCGAATGATCCGGTATTCTTCATGCATCACAGCATGGTGGATAAGATCTGGCATGAATGGCAACTGCGATTCCCGACTCAAGGCTATTTACCTGCCACCGGCGGTCCGTTTGGACAAAATTTGACCGATCTCATGAATAATACGCCATCAGGGCCAGTCGGTTCGCGACCAATCGATGTGCTCGATAGCGTCGCCTTGGGGATTGTATACGATGACGCAACACCTCAACCGCAACCTCAGCCCACCGTGCTGATCGTTGGTGCCGCCCCGACCCAAGCAGATATCGCCACAGCGGGCGAAGTCGATGTTTTCCGGTTCGATGTTCCGGCATTCGGAGCGCATACGATGGCTACAGCCGGCCCATCCGATACATTCATGACGCTATTCGGCCCGAACGATGCCAACCTCGAAGTTGCATCAGATGACGACGCTGGCGAAAATTTCAATTCTCAAATCACGCGTACGTTATCCGCAGGAACGTATTATCTGCGCATTCGCCTGTTCAGTCCGAATGCCACCGGAAATTACGCTATCGCCGTTCGCGCGGACGGCGCAAATCCCAATCCGATCCCTGAACTAACCCTTGATGGCGTGAGTATCAATGCGACTCTTTCTGCAGCCAATGAAAGCGACGTCTACCGGTTTACCGTCACCGCTGAGGATACGTACACGATCGAAACCAGTGGAGCAACCGATACGGTCATGAGCTTGCACGGCCCGAACAGCCAGATTCCGGAAATTGGCAGCGACGACGATGGGGGTGATTCCTTCAATGCCCGCATTCGCCGCCCGCTGTCACCAGGTGAATATTTTGCGCGCGTCAGGCATTATTCGCCAATTGGAATAGGAGCTTACAGTATTCGAATAATTCGGGGTAATTGAAGACTCTTGAATCGATAGAATTCGATCAGGGAGTCAATGAATCGGCATGCCCTGATCGAAAAAAAACCTTTCATTCAGAATCCAGGTTGAATTGACGTTTCACTTATGCCAGAAATTCTCAAGCTCATAATGAAACATCCCGGCCATTAATCGCCAAAAAAGAATATTTAACGATTATTGAATAACTTACTTAACAAAAACCCTACTCCCGCTGCGATACCCACTGACGTAATCGGGTTTTGACGTATATACGTGGAATATGTCTCCAGGAGCTGTTGTTCGGCATTCCTCAGCCGATCCTTTTTGTCAATCATTCTGTCATACGTCTGCTGTGCGGTCGTTGTGATCTTGTCCACAGTCTCATGGGCCGCTTCGCTTAATTCATCGCCTTTATCGACAATGGTGTTGGCCACTTCATATGTTGCAAGCGTGGTGTTGTCAATGGCTTCATGAGCCAAGTGGGAGGCTTTATCTAATCCCGAAGCATTCTTTGTTTTTGATGTTTTTTCTGCTGTTTCCATAAGCCAGCTCCTCACGTAAATGTTTAAAATCATGAATTCATGCCCATCAATGCGGCACATATCCACGAACCTGCTTTTATCAATTCATCTTGTTGCTCGATTACTTACTGATTTCCTTGAAATGCTTAAGCGCATCGTTCGCTTGTTTATGCGCTTCCTCTACAGCTCCGCTGTCACCGCGTTCAATGACCCGTTCCAAACTGATAATTCCTGCTTCAAGATGATACTTGGCATCATCCGAGAAATTACCGTCTTTTTTCGCCTCTAACGCCGCAGTTTTAGCTGCGTTTGCGTGAACTGATATTTCTTTTCCGGTCACTGCGTTGACTGCTTCTTCTGCATGTGAAACTGCATTTTTTAATGAGTCGTTTTGCGCAATGACATGTGAAGAAAACATACTGAAGAGTAGAATGCCAAAAAACAAATTAAATGATTTCATCCAATTACCTCCGCTAATTAATACCCCAAGCCTGCGAGAACACATTGACATCGAGATCGACTTAAAATCGAAAATTATCTATTTTTCCGTTGCTTTTCTGATTCTATCGGCATCATCCTCGATCTGGTCGGCTCTTTTTTCAGCAGAATCTCTTAATTGTTTAGCTTCTTGTTCTTTCTTATCCGCTACTGCTTCTCCAGCTTTTTCATTTGCTTTACGAATCTGTTCATCTTCTTTTCTGATTTGGTCGGCTTTATTTTCCAGGCGGTCAGCTTCTCTTTCGGCACTGGGGCTCGTGCCCCCAGAACACGCAGTAGAAAAAACTACAATCATTGAAGCCATGATGAGTATCAATGCACGATTTTTATTTAATTTATCCATTTTTATAATCTCAAGTTTAGTTAGTGAAAACAGTCGAGCAATCAATGTATCGAATAAAAAAATATCAGTCGGTTCGCAAGGTCACATTTCCTGGGGGATGGCGTTTGAACCCAAAAGAAAGGCATGAATAGCCTTCTGAATTCACCTCTGCCATTGGTTGAAGCATCGAGAGAGCAGCAAGCGCAGCCTGGTCAACGAAGATGGAATCGAAAGTTACCGTCATGCCGCTCAGGCAAACTTACGGGAAAGGAGCGACCTAATACGTTAAAGATGAGTGGCTACCGGTGAGAACTGGACCATGACTCAAGGTGAAGTACAGAAGATGAGGTACATGACTTCAAGCAAAAACCAACGCGTGGAGGGCCGCATCATTTTCATCAGCAAGCCATCCAGCAGTCGTTTCAATGACTCAAATCATGATTCGCGATCTCGACGCATTCTTCAAGAGAGTAATTTGAGAATCTCGCTATTCCAGCCAGGATGATCAGCATATCATCCAAGATGGATCGATAGTCATCGCCCGATGTAATCGCAGTGGATAACGTGCCAAGGGCTTGCCAAAGTTCATACATATAACTCGTGACGGTATCATGACTTTCATCAATATTTGCCAGGTTTGATCCCGTCAGGAATTGTTCGATGCTACGGTTATTGATCACCGAAAGAATCAATATGTCGATGATGCAGTGACCAGCATCATTTCTGCAATCTTCTCTAGCAGCTATCGTCCGCGACAGTTTTCCTGCTGATGAGACAAGCTTCAGAACCCTAACGGTGGGGTCAAATTTTTTGCTTGAATTTTTTTCCTGTTCCACTGCAATGATTTTTTTCATTAACTCGTTCATTTTTATCTCCACAGATTGTCCAACCCTAGATTTCAAATTGATTCATAACGATGACCGTACAGAGAGACTCCCGGTTTTGAAACAAGCACAAAAAACAGCGGTGTGCTTTGAAAATTGCCTGTATAGAGATTATCACGGCGCCCGTCAATGCAAAACCCTTGTTTCAGAAGAGAAGAGATTGAAAAGATCCCTGTTGTTATCGCCTCGGAAATCACTCCCGCAAAAACCATTTAGGAGCAACGGAAAAGCACTTTATGCGTATAATGGCCTGAACTTAGTTGAATATTGATATTCGAACGACTATCGTGTGCAATTATTTTTGATTGATTAATAGAAGGTTTCATCATGCGCATCAAGAAAAACAGTGTAGTCTCAATTAACTATGAACTAACGGACGCCACCGGCAACGTCTTGGAAAAAACCGAAGCGCCGATCAGCTATTTGCATGGCGGTTATGGCGGTATTTTTCCGATGATTGAAGAGGCATTGCATGACATGGAAATTGGTTTTACTTGCTCGGTGCCCATGGAACCGGAAGATACTTTCGGTGAATATGACGCTGAATTGATCCGCGTAGAACCGCGCAATTCATTTCCACAGAATGTGACGGTAGGCATGCATTTTGAAGGCGGCGTCGAAGGGTCCAATGATGTGGTCATTTATAAAGTGACCGATGTAACCGATGATTCAGTGATCGTCGACGGGAATCACCCGTTTGCAGGCATGAAACTGATCTTTGCCTGCACAGTAACCGATGTGCGCGACGCGACACCCGAAGAAATTTCGCATCAGCATGTGCATGGCCCCCACGATCATCACCATTAAACCTGTCCATTTAACCGTCCGTCAGCGATCATCTACACTATCCAGAAGTTTTTTCAAAGCATATAACTGTTCAAGCGCTTGCCGTGGCGTAAGCTCATCCGGCGACAGCTCGTTCAGCATCGCAGTGACCGGATCGAGATGCGGTTTATTTTCCGTGAACTCAGGCTCAGACTCGGGTACCGGCACTGCAAATAGATCCATCTGAGATTGCCGGGCAATATTTTCCTGTTCCAGGCGAATCAACTGTTTCTTGGCAAGCGTGATCACCGATTCCGGAACCCCGGCGAGCGCGGCCACCTGTAAACCATAGCTCTGACTGGCAGGCCCGGGATTGACTTTATGCAGGAAAACAATGCGGTGCTTGTATTCCACCGCATCCAAATGAACGTTGCAGATGGATTTGAATTCGTCAGCCAGCTTGGTAAGTTCAAAGTAATGTGTTGCAAACAATGCAAAGCTTCGATTCATGCTCACCAGATGCCGTGCAATGGCAAGCGCCAGCGCCAGTCCGTCAAAGGTGGAGGTGCCGCGCCCGACCTCGTCCATCAACACCAGGCTTCGGGAAGTGGCGTTATGCAGAATATTGGCGGTCTCGGTCATTTCGACCATGAATGTCGAACGTCCGCTGGCGAGATCATCTGCTGCGCCAATTCGAGTGAAGATTTGATCCAGCACCCCCATGCAGACATTTTTTGCAGGCACGTAACTACCGCAATGCGCCAGCAATGCGATCAGCGCAGTTTGCCGCATATACGTCGATTTGCCGCCCATGTTTGGACCAGTAATCAACAGCATCTGTGGTTTACCAGTCATCTGGGCGCCTAGCTGAACATCATTGGCAACAAAATTTTCCACCTGCCGTTCCACCACTGGATGACGGCCAGTGTCGATCATCAGAATACGCTCATCCGTAAACTGCGGCGCTGCATAATCCAGCGCCTGGGCACGCTCGGCAAAAGCACACAACACATCAAGCTCCGCTATGCTCGCTGCCAACCCCTGCAAAGCAAGGATGTACTGCCCGAGTTTATCGAGCAGCCCCTCATATAAATATTTCTCCCGCGCCAGAGCTTGATCCTGGGCAGATAATGCCTTGTCTTCAAACGTCTTTAATTCAGGCGTAATATATCGTTCAGCACTTTTCAACGTTTGCCTGCGTCGGTAATCCTCGGGAATTTTATCGCCATGCGCATGCGTGACTTCGATATAGAAACCATGCACGCGGTTATATTCCACCTTCAGATTCGGAATGCCAGTGCGTGCTTTTTCGCGTAGCTCGAGTTGCAGCAAGAATTCTCCGCAATTGCTGTGCAACGCTCGCAATTCGTCAAGCTCGGCATCGTAGCCATCGGCGATCACATTGCCTTCACGCAGCACCACTCCAGGCTCCAGCAGCAGTGCGTTGCGCAACAAAGTCTCCAATGCGGAGGGAATGCGCATCGCCTCAGTCAACTGGCGGATTTTCTCAGTATCGCAAGAGGCCACGGCCTGCATCAGATCCGGCAGCACTTGCAAGCTATCGCGCAGGCCAGACAAGTCTCTCGGGCGCGCCGATCTGAGGGCGATCCGTGCAGTGACCCGTTCGATATCGATGCATTGCCGCAATAATCTGCTCACGGCTGAGTAATGTTCCTCCCGGTTTTCTCCGATCAATGCCGTGACACTATCGAGTCGCTGCTGGATAACAGTTCGATCGCGTAAGGGATGGTGCAGCCAGACATGTAATAACCGGCTGCCCATGCTGGTCGAACAAGTATCGAGCAAGGACAGCAGCGTGGGCGAGCGCTCGCCGCGGATGGTTTCCGATATTTCCAGATTGCGGCGCGTGGCGGCATCCATGCGCACGTACAAACTTTGCCGCTCTGCCTGCAATGATGTGATATGCAGAACTGCAGAACTCTGCGTCAGGCGGGTATATTCCAATAATGCTCCCGCAGCGCACAACGCGATGGGCAGATCATCACAACCAAATCCTGCCAGGTCATGTGTCTCAAATTGCCGCGTCAACCCGTTGATTGCGCTATCCCGGTCGAATTGCCACACCGGCAGGCGCTTCAATGCCCAGTTCTTTTGCTGAAGCTCGGGTAACGCCAGCGTCTCAGGCACTAAAATCTCAGCCGGCTGCAGACGTTCCAGCTCGCTTAGCAGATGCTGCGGCAATGCTTCCATCACGCGCATTTGCCCAGCCGCGAGGTTCAGCCAGGCCAACCCCAGCGTCGAGTCATGCTGCGTGAGCGCCAGCAACAGGCAATCGCGCTTATCCTCGAGCAATGCAGCATCCGTCAGTGTGCCCGGGGTGATGATGCGCATCACTTTACGAGCCACAGGCCCCTTGCTGGCAGCGGGATCACCGACCTGTTCGCAGATGGCAATGGATTCCCCGGCCCTGACGAGCTTGGCCAGATATTGTTCTGCGGCATGATAGGGAACCCCAGCCATTTTGATAGGCTCCCCCGCCGACGCGCCACGCTGCGTCAACGTGATTCCCAGCAGTTTCGCAGCTTTCTCCGCATCACCATAAAACAACTCATAAAAATCCCCCATCCGATAAAACATCAACTTGTCCGGATGCTCTGCCTTGATGCGCAAGTACTGCTGCATCATCGGGGTATGCGCGTTTTTTTGGAGGCTCATCGAGTCTGTGTGCGGTTATGTGTTGCAGGGGTAAACAGCGATCGTTGAGAGTACTATCGATCGTATATATCTCAGTAGCGGGATTCTAACAGATCAATTCTTCATCTACGTTCAATTGAACCTTCCCTGATTTGTCCAAAGATAGTGTAAGGTAAAGCGGCCGTATCGAGTACACCGGACAATGCCAAGTCCACGAGCATCAATTCGGGTCCTGGCCCCAGCCACAACGCTGCACGCGAAGGCTTTCCACGTAATAAACACATATCGTAGATAACGCCACTGTAGATCCGCGGAATGGTTGCACAAGGTGATTTCACGTGATTGAGATTCTGCCGGGTGACCGAATCCCCCCGAATTACTGTATCGATAGTTCCGCACCCGGTCAGCCCCAGAACGAGCATATAGGCCAGCATAGCATTAAGAACAGGATTAATTTTACTCTCCTCACAGTGATGGAATGCTGATGGACTCAGTTAGGGAAGCACTAATTAATTCGCTACACGAGCGAATCGCTTCGTTGTGCGGCTATCGCCCCCCTCGCCTATCGTACCGATAGTTCTTGGTTGCTGCGTTCCACGCGCTTTGCACCTCATCTCCTTCGCAGAATTAATCAGCATTTTCTTGGATAATACATTTAATCGATCCATTGAGCGGACGGAGAAACTCATGATCAAAACCGCGTTAATGCGTCTCCCGCAACCGGAGCGGCTCAGGTGGGCACCCATAATAATCAGAAGACAGCGTCAGAAATTCTGATGCACGATGCGTTCTCAGTTACTGAAGCGCGAGAGTGCCCACTCTGAACCGTTATGGAGCGGCCTCGCTGAGGCAAGGATGATGCACGGCTTAAATGATCATGAAATCATTTTCTGACCCACCCAGTTCATGACACTTGCCAGCGCTGCTGGCAGATGTTCGGGTTGGGTTCCACCCGCCTGCGCCATGTCCGGCCGGCCGCCACCTTTACCGCCGACTTGCTGAGCCACGAAATTGACCAGCTCGCCCGCCTTTACCTGATTCGTCAGATCGCTGCTGACGCCCGCGATCAATGTGATTTTGCCATTGTCCACGCTGCTCAACACGATTGCGCAGGTTTTCAGTTTAGCTTTCAGTTGATCCAGCGTTTCGCGCAAAATTTTGGCATCTGCACCATCCAGATGAGCCGCCAGAATCTTGACACCGTGAACTTCCTGCGCCTGTTCCGCCAGATCGCCGCCTTGCGAATTCGCCAGCTTGGATTTCAGCCGGTTGAGTTCTTTTTCGGTTTGACGGACATTGTCGATGATCTGAGCAATTTTCTGGGTCACTTCTTGCGGATTTGCTTTCAAGGCATGCGCGATTTCGAGCAGTTGCGCTTCGCGTTGCTGCACATATTCGACCGCAGCGATACCCGTTACTGCTTCAACGCGACGAATGCCAGCGGCGACACCAGATTCCGTGATGATCTTGAAGAATCCGATCTGACCGCTTTGCGACACATGCGTACCGCCGCACAGTTCGGTCGAAAATTCCCCCATGCCGATCACTCGCACCACATCGGAATATTTCTCGCCGAACAGCGCCATCGCCCCGCGCTTGATCGCGTCGTCATATTTCATCGTCGATGCTTCAACCACCGAATTGTGCCGGATCTGCTCGTTAACTAGACGCTCGGTTTCACGAATCTCGTCAGCCGTGAGCGGCGCATGATGGGAAAAATCGAAGCGGGTACGATTGGCATCCACCAGCGAACCCTTCTGCGTCACATGGGTACCAAGCACCTTACGCAATGCAGCATGCAATAAATGCGTAGCCGAGTGATTATTCGCCGTGCTGGCACGGGCGATCGGATTAACCTTGGCCAGCACCGCATCCTTGATTACGAGCCGACCGCTGCGCAATGTTCCTTTGTGGCCAAAGACACCAGCCTGGATCTTCTGGGTGTCTGCCACCACAAACGTTCCATTGGCCACGAGCAATTCGCCGCAGTCACCGACTTGTCCGCCCGATTCGGCATAAAATGGTGTCTGATCCAATACCACGACCGCTTCGTCACCTGCCTCGATGAAGCTGACCGAACTGCCTTCCTTGTAAATCGCGACGACTTGTCCGTCATGCTGCAACGATTCATAGCCGTGAAAAACAGTCTGACCGCCGTTATACTCAATCCCTTCCTGCATCGTGAACTTATTGGCTGCACGCGCCTGCTCCCGCTGACGCTCCATCGCTTGCTCGAATCCGGCATGATCAATCGCAATGCCGCGTTCGCGGGCGATATCCGCTGTCAGATCGGGTGGAAAACCAAAGGTATCGTACAATCGGAAGACGGTTTCCCCATCGAGTAAGGCAGAATCATGGCTCAATGCGCTTTCCAGCACTTGCATGCCATGTTCCAGCGTTTCAGCAAAACGCTCTTCTTCCTGCTGTAACACCGCAGCAACGCGGGTTTTGGCCGCCACCAGCTCAGGATAGGCCTGTCCCATTACCTGACTTAAATCTTCTACTAATAGATAAAAGAATGGTTGTTTATATCCCAGCTGATATCCGTGGCGAATGGCGCGTCGAATGATGCGTCGCAATACATAACCACGCCCTTCACTGCCTGGAATGACGCCATCGGTGATCAAGAAAGCGCAGGCGCGGATATGGTCGGCAATCACCTTCAATGAATTATCCGCCAGATTCTGGGTTTGCGTAACGCGAGCCGCGGCTTGGATCAGACTCTTAAATAAATCAATGTCGTAGTTGCTGTGCACCTGCTGCATGACCGCGGAAATCCGCTCTAGTCCCATACCTGTGTCGACGGATGGTTTTGGCAATGGATGAAGCGTACCTGCGCTATCGCGGTTGTATTGCATGAAAACCAGATTCCAGATCTCGATGTAACGGTCGCCATCGGCATCCGCCGAACCGGGTGGTCCGCCCATGACATCCGGACCATGATCGTAAAAAATTTCAGAACATGGTCCGCACGGCCCAGTGTCGCCCATCTGCCAGAAGTTATCCATCGTCGCTATCCGCACCACACGAGCGGCGTCGACGCCCACTTCATTGAGCCAGATATCGGCTGCTTCATCATCTTCTGCGTAAACGGTGACCCATAATTTCTCGCGAGGAATCTGGAGCGACTGCGTCAAAAATTCCCAGGCAAACAAAATGGCATTGCGCTTGAAGTAATCTCCAAAACTGAAATTGCCGAGCATTTCAAAAAAAGTGTGGTGGCGCGCCGTGTAACCGACATTTTCCAGATCGTTATGCTTGCCACCAGCGCGCACGCATCGCTGCGAACTAGCTGCTCGTACAAAAGGCCTTGTATCCTGCCCCAAAAAAACATCCTTGAACTGCACCATCCCGGCATTCGTAAACAACAGGGTGGGATCATTGCTCGGAACGAGCGGGCTGGACGCTACGACGGCGTGACCGTGCGATTCAAAAAACTGAAGAAATTTTTGCCGTATTTCGCTGCTGTTCATAGTTCGTGTAATTGATCGTATCGTTCCAGTTCAAGAGCCGTCAGCCCCAGCGCCTCACCTCTGATGATCGCTACGCTTTTGATTCTGACGCGGATGGTAATTTCCTCATTCATTTTAGGCAGATCCGATTCTGTAAGAATCATGATTTCTCCGCTCGTATCTTTCAATACGTAGGATTTCAGATCGATCAGTGGCAAACGGGTCGGGTTTTGGGCGATGCCCTTCAGGCGCACTTCCTTGCCGTCAAAATCCACCGGAGATGCGTTGATTTTACCAATCGCAACAATTTCATCTGCGCTCGCCCAGTGTGGCGCCAACCCGATGACCAGCATCAGGAGCAGGCGCAACCATAATCTTTTCATTCATTCTCCTCGCATGCACGCGATAAAACGTGTCGGATCACGTCAATCGAAAAACCTCGATTCATCATGAACCGCATCTGTTTTCCCCACTCCTCTTTGGATTCCGGAGATTTCGCGAATTTTTTTTGCCAAACGGCGAATGCAGCACCCTGTTCAGTTTCCTTCAAACTCGGCAATGCTTCTTGAATGCACGCTGCATCGATACCTTTTTCCTTCAGCGCATGAATAATCCGTCTGCTGCCAAAACGCGCCCGGCTGGAGCGAATGATTTGCTCGGCTGCGCGTTCGGTCGACAATACCCCCTCACATTCAAGTTTATCCAATACTTCTGCCAATATTGCCGGCGCGAGCGAACGGTCATGCGCAGAAAGCTTGCGTTCCAGTTCGAGACGGGAATATTCGCGCCGCGCCAGATAGCGCAAAGCGCGCATTTCAAGGGCTGAGCGCATATCGATGTCTCTTATTTCTCTTTATCAGCTTTGTCTGCGCCAATCTTTTCCTTCTCAGGCACACCCGCATCGACACCAACAATAGATCGAATCTTGTGTTCGATTTCCCGTGCAATATCCTTGTGTTCTTTCAGGTAATCGCGTGCGTTGTCCTTGCCCTGGCCGATTTTCTCGCCTTTGTAGGCATACCACGCACCAGCTTTATCGATGAGCTTATGCAATACGCCCAGTTCGATGATTTCGCTTTCGCGTGAAATGCCCTCTCCGTACAAAATATCAAAATCGGCCTGTTTAAAAGGCGGAGCCACTTTATTCTTGACGACTTTCACGCGGGTTTCATTGCCGATTGTTTCTTCGCCTTTCTTAATCGCTCCGGTGCGACGGATATCCAAACGCACTGAGGCATAGAACTTCAGCGCATTGCCGCCCGTCGTCGTTTCTGGATTGCCAAACATGACGCCAATTTTCATGCGGATCTGATTGATGAAAATCACCATCGTGTTGCTGCGCTTGATATTTGCGGTCAGTTTGCGCAGCGCCTGAGACATCAAGCGCGCTTGCAATCCCATTTGCGGATCGCCCATATCGCCTTCGATTTCCGCCCGGGGCGTGAGCGCTGCCACCGAATCGACCACGATAATGTCGACAGAGCCAGAGCGTACCAGCATGTCGGCGATTTCCAACGCTTGCTCGCCATTGTCGGGCTGTGATATCAACAGCTCCTGCACATTGACGCCGATTTTCTGCGCGTATTGCGGATCGAGCGCATGCTCCGCATCGATAAAGGCCGCGGTTCCACCCAGTTTTTGCATTTCGGCGATGACTTGCAGTGTCAACGTCGTTTTACCCGACGACTCAGGGCCATAAATTTCAATGATCCGGCCGCGCGGCAAACCGCCGACGCCCAATGCAATATCAAGCCCCAAAGAGCCTGTCGAGACGACCTGAATATCATAGGCAACATCGTTGGCGCCCAACCGCATGATGGAGCCCTTGCCAAATTGCTTCTCGATCTGGGCCAACGCAACGTCAAGCGCTTTACTTCTGTTTTCGTCCATGATTTTTCCTGTTAAAAGTCGGTCAATTATCGCATAAGCTGCATGATATCAATGTAATTCGATTTCAAGGAGACAAACTTCACCTTTCTTCACGCGGTAAAAAACTCGAGTATCTGCCTTGCCTGAGATATAATCGCGAGATGTCATTGAAGCGGCACAGTTAAATCCGCCGCATCGGTCAATCAATATCATAATCGGAAACTGAGGGAGAATTACCATTCGAGTCATTTTATTAGGTGGCCCCGGCGCCGGAAAAGGTACGCAGGCCAATTATATTAAGGAACATTTTGGGGTTCCACAAATTTCTACCGGCGATATGTTGCGCAGCGCAGTCAAAGCCGGAACGGAATTGGGTGTCATGGCAAAAAAAATAATGGATGCCGGCGGATTGGTTTCTGACGACATCATCATCAATCTGGTCAAAGAACGTATCGCTGAACCGGACTGTAGCAAAGGTTTTCTGTTTGATGGCTTTCCACGCACCATTCCACAAGCCGATGCGATGAAAGCAGCAGGAGTTCAGATTGATTATGTCGTCGAAATTGATGTCGATGACGCCGAGATCATCAAGCGCATGTCGGGACGCAGAGTGCATCCCGCTTCCGGCCGAACCTATCATGTCGATTTTAATCCCCCCAAAATTGAGGGGAAAGACGATGTTACCGGTGAATCGCTGATACAGCGAGATGATGACAGAGAAGAAACGGTCAAAAAGCGGTTAGAAGTCTACCATGAACAAACCGAGCCTTTAGTGGACTACTACTCAAAATGGTCAGCCAGCGGAGGAAGCGAAGCTCCGCGTTATATCAAAATAGCTGGCGTCGGCACAGTGGAAGAAATACGCGATCACATTCTTGCAGCACTGAAATCATAAATTCGCAAGATTCATTCGGACTTGCAGACAAAACTGTCAAGAACTCAGGACAATCTCACTTGCTCCTGAGTTCTTGCATGTCGGATAAACAAATAATTACTTACTTACGACTTCATTAATCAGGAGATAAAAATGGCAATTAAAAATGCTTTCTACGCGCAATCCGGAGGCGTTACGGCAGTCATCAACGCCTCAGCCGCGGGTGTACTGGAAACCGTCCGCCAACATACTGATAAAATCGGTAATGTTTATGCAGGACGCAACGGCATCATTGGCGCGCTGACCGAAGACTTAATCGACACCAATGCCGAATCAGCCGCAGCAATTGCTGCGCTTCGTCACACCCCATCCGGGGCTTTCGGCTCATGCCGCTACAAACTGAAAAGCCTGGAACAGAACCGGCGCGAATATGAACGTCTGATCGAAGTATTCAAAGCGCACGATATTGGATATTTTTTCTACAATGGCGGCGGCGATTCGGCCGATACCTGCCTCAAGGTCTCGCAATTGGCCGATACACTCGGTTATCCGATTCAGGCCATTCACGTCCCCAAAACCGTGGATAATGATCTGCCGATCACCGATTGCTGCCCTGGATTCGGCTCTGTGGCCAAATACATTGCAGTTTCAACGCGCGAGGCCAGCTTCGATGTGGCCAGCATGGCCAAGACATCGACCAAGGTGTTCATCCTGGAAGTGATGGGACGTCACGCTGGCTGGATCGCTGCAGCAGGCGGCCTGGCATCTAGTGCCGATTGTGAAATTCCCGTGGTCATTCTGTTTCCGGAAGTCACTTTCGATAAGGAAAAATTCCTGGCCAAGGTAGATCGCTGCGTCAAGGAATTCGGCTATTGCTCCGTGGTGGTATCCGAAGGCGTAAAAGGTGGAGATGGCAATTTCCTGGCCGATCAGGGGCTTCGTGATGCGTTTGGTCACGCCCAACTAGGTGGCGTTGCGCCAGTAGTGGCTAGCATCATCAAAGATGGCCTGGGGTTGAAATACCATTGGGGCGTTGCCGACTACTTGCAACGTGCCGCGCGCCACATTGCATCAAAAGCTGACGTCGAACAAGCCTATGCCATGGGCAAAGCCGCGGTGGAATATGCAATTGCAGGTCACAACTCGGTCATGCCGACCATTGTTCGCGAATCAAATGCGCCCTACAAATGGTCAGTTGGAATGGCTCAGCTCTCCAATGTCGCAAACGTCGAAAAAATGATGCCCGCTGAGTTCATCAGTGAAGATGGTTTCGGTATTACGTCGGCATGCCGCGAATACTTATCACCATTGATTGAGGGCGAAGACTACCCACCCTACAAAAATGGATTGCCTGACTACGTCCGGTTGAAAAATGCTGCTGTTGCAAAAAAATTGGGCGAATTCAAGCTATAGAAATAACTGGCATTACAAGCGGTTGGTGTTGCAGTGGCATCGCACACTCATGATTCATTTTAATACCGATTCAAATTTCTTGAAATTTGATGCACTCAGGCAATAAGAACAGATAAAATACGTCCTGATTGTACGATCTGGGACAAGTGTTTAATAATGTGGAATTATTAGGCCAAATTCTACATGTGATTATATGTGGTCTGACTTTAATTGGAGTTCTTTATGGCGAATGGTTTAATTATCGCAATCGGTAGCGCGATTATAGCCCTGGTATTCAGTGGTATCTGGATCAGGGGCATCTATGTTCAATCGACGGGCAACCAGCGTATGCAAGAAATTGCTACGGCTATTCAGGAAGGTGCTTCCGCGTATCTGAAACGTCAGTATATGACCATCGGTATCGTCGGTATCGTTCTGTTTCTGGCTTTATGGCTCGCACTCAGCCTGGATACGGCCATCGGTTTTGCGCTGGGCGCTTTCCTCTCGGGCACTGCCGGCTTTCTCGGCATGACGGTTTCGGTTCAATCCAATGTGCGTACCGCTCAAGCCGCCACGGTTGGCCTGAATGAGGCATTGGCCATTGCTTTCCGCGGTGGTGCAGTGACTGGCATGCTGGTGGTTGGATTGGGCTTGCTCGGTGTTGCAGGTTACTGCGCTTCATTATTTGACGGCGCCGATCCTAACCAAGCAGTCAGCGATGTGATCAAACCCTTGATTGGTTTTGCCTTCGGTGGATCATTGATTTCCATTTTTGCTCGTCTGGGTGGCGGTATCTTTACAAAAGGCGCAGACGTTGGCGCTGATCTGGTCGGCAAGGTTGAAGCAGGTATTCCAGAGGATGATCCACGCAACCCTGCGGTGATTGCTGATAATGTGGGTGATAACGTCGGTGACTGCGCTGGGATGGCAGCCGATCTGTTCGAAACCTATGCAGTAACCATCATCGCTACCATGATCCTGGGCGCACTGCTATTTTCAACCAATGCGGTTGACGCAGTCATTTACCCGTTGATGCTTGGCGCAGTGTCCATCGTCGCTTCCATCATCGGTTGCTATTACGTCAAAATGCGCGACGGCGGTAAGATCATGAACGCTCTGTACCGTGGACTGGCCGTAGCTGGCGGTATCGCGCTATTGACTTATCTGCCGGTAACCGTCTGGTTCATGGGCGACATGTCCCTGAATATCGACGGCACCGAAGTTGCTGGCGGCATGCTGGTCATGCGGGTATTCCTGGCAGCCACGATCGGGCTGGTATTGACTGGATTGATGGTAGTGATTACCGAATACTACACCTCAACCGATTTCCCGCCCGTTCAGCACGTTGCTGAAGCATCGACGACCGGACATGCAACCAACATCATCGCTGGTCTGGGTGTTTCAATGCGTTCTACTGCGGCACCGGTACTTGCAGTATGTATCAGTATCCTGCTGGCCTATGCACTGGCTGGCTTGTACGGTATTGCCATTGCTGCAACGGCCATGTTATCCATGACAGGTATCATCGTCGCACTGGATGCCTATGGTCCGATTACCGACAATGCTGGCGGTATCGCCGAGATGTCCGAAATGCCTGATTCAGTCCGTGCCATTACCGATCCGCTGGATGCCGTAGGTAACACCACCAAAGCCGTTACCAAAGGGTACGCGATTGGTTCCGCTGGACTGGCCGCTCTGGTATTGTTCGCCGATTACACCCATGCGCTCGAGCATGCCGGCCACACCCTGACCTTTGATTTATCCAATCATATGGTCATCATCGGACTTTTCATCGGCGGTATGATTCCTTACCTGTTCGGAGCAATGTCGATGGAAGCGGTAGGCCGTGCGGCAGGTTCCGTAGTGATTGAAGTTCGCCGTCAATTCAAGGAAATCCCCGGCATCATGGAAGGTACAAGCAAGCCTGATTATTCGCGTGCCGTGGATATGCTCACAAAAGCCGCGATCAAGGAAATGATGATACCTTCTTTACTGCCCGTGCTCATTCCGTTACTGGTTGGCGTGATTCTCGGAGCGCAAGCTCTGGGTGGTGTACTGATGGGTTCGATCATCACAGGTCTGTTTGTTGCGATTTCCATGACCACCGGTGGCGGTGCCTGGGATAATGCCAAAAAATATATCGAAGACGGTCATTTTGGCGGCAAAGGCAGCGAAGCTCACAAAGCATCCGTTACCGGCGACACTGTCGGTGATCCTTACAAAGATACTGCAGGCCCTGCAATCAACCCGCTGATCAAGATCATCAACATTGTGGCGCTCTTGATCATTCCATTGCTGTAAGAGATCAACCACAACAAAAAGCACATCAGTTTTCTGGTGTGCTTTTTTTTATGCACGACAACTTACGGCTTATATGCTACAAATCACCACGCGCATTCTCAATCATACTAACCAGCTTTGCCATGTCGAGAATATGCAATTCGTGATCCTTGCGTAGAATCAATTGTTCTTTTTCCAGGCGGTTTAATTCCCGGGTCACCGCTTCCCGATGGGTACTGACAAGATTGGCCAATTCGGTATGGGTCGGTATGGGAGAGATGCTTCCTTTATTCGCGACGACAGGATGTTTTCGCGCAAGACGAAGTAATTCCGCCTGAACACGATTACGGACAGCCAGGGTACTGAACTCGAATACCCGCTCAGTCAAGCGGCGTATCTGCGCGGTCAGTCGCTGCAGGATCGCTGCCGAAATTTGCCGATTGCGGAAAATCAAATCATGGAAATCCGCCGACGAAATGGTTGCCACCAGTGAGCTTGATTTGGCGACCACCGTTGCAGAGCGCGGCTGGCCATCAATGGCTGTCAATTCGCCAAATATCTCACCTGCCGGCAAATCACATAATATGACTTCTTTGCCACACACTGAATAAAAGGTTACCCGCGCCTCCCCCTGCGTGATAAAAAAGACACTTGTCGAATGATCATGATAGCGCAAGATTTCTTCACCAACTTCATACCGATGCCATTGACACACTTGTGCGATCATTTCCCGGTCATGCAGTGGTAAGGCAGTAAATTCTTTAATCGCCGTCAACAGCGCACAAGCTCGTTCCATAGGGAGATGTCGTGCGATCATTTGATCCTCTCAATCAAAGTAAGGTTATAAATATTCTACTTGCAAATAGGCTTATTTAGAATTTTTAATCGTTGGCTATAAAATGTAGGCTCATGAAACTGTCACAAAATCCCTACAATCTCTTAATAGTTGGAAAACCAATGAATACCTTACTTAATAAACTTGGCTGGCTGCTGTTTTCGTTGTGTGGTGCATCGGCCTGTGCGGTCATTGCGCTGAACCGTGGAGAATCGATCGGCGCAATCTGGATAGTCATTGCCGCTGTATGCATTTATTTGATTGCTTTTCGCTTTTATAGTCTGTTCATCGCCAATCGCGTGCTGAAGCTGGATGACCGGCGAATGACGCCAGCCTATAAGCATAACGATGGCCTTGATCATGTACCGACCAATAAATATGTCCTGTTCGGTCATCATTTTGCTGCCATCGCGGGCGCCGGCCCGTTAGTCGGCCCGATTCTGGCCGCGCAGATGGGATACCTGCCCGGATTGTTATGGTTGTTGGCGGGCGTGGTATTTGCCGGTGCAGTGCAGGATTTTATCGTACTGTTCATTTCGACGCGACGTAATGGCCGATCATTGGGTGATCTGATCAAGTCTGAACTCGGACACGTGCCAGGCATGATCGCGATGAGCGGCACATTCTTCATTATGCTGGTGTTGCTGGCGGTGCTGTCGCTAATCGTCGTCAAGGCTTTGGCCGAGTCGCCGTGGGGAACCTTCACGGTGGCCGCAACCATTCCAATTGCTTTATTCATGGGATTGTATACCCGTTATTTCCGCCCGTGCGCTATTGGCGAAGTATCATTCATCGGCTTTACGTTATTGATGTTGTCGATCGTGGTTGGTCAGTATGTCCAGGAAGATCCGCAGTGGGCGGCGATGTTCACTTTGACGGCCGAACAACTAACCTGGGCGCTGATCGCCTATGGATTTATTGCGGCGGTGCTGCCAGTGTGGCTTTTGCTGGCACCGCGCGATTATTTATCTACTTTTTTAAAGATCGGTACAATCGTGGGGCTGGCGATTGGCGTGATCATCATTTCGCCGCAATTGAAAATGCCCGCCCTGACACAGTTTGTCGATGGCACCGGCCCGGTCTGGTCTGGCGATTTGTTTCCTTTTCTGTTTGTCACGATCGCATGCGGCGCGATTTCTGGTTTTCATTCGTTGATCGCCTCGGGAACAACACCAAAAATGATCCAGTCGGAAACAGACGCGCGTTTCATCGGTTATGGCGCGATGCTGATGGAATCATTCGTGGCGATCATGGCGCTGATCGCCGCAGCAACGCTGGAACCCGGTATCTATTTTGCAATGAACAGCCCGGCTGCGATCATTGGCACGAGCGCGGAATCGGCGGCGCACACGATTGCGCAGTGGGGTTTCTACGTAACACCGGACATGATTACGCAGACTGCGCAGAATGTCGGTGAACATAGCATCATTTCCCGTACCGGTGGCGCGCCGACACTGGCGGTGGGCATGGCGCAGATTCTATCGGAAGTGGTCGGCGGCACAGCAATGATGGCGTTCTGGTATCACTTTGCGATTCTGTTCGAAGCGCTCTTCATTCTCACTGCAGTCGACGCTGGAACCCGAGCAGGACGTTTCATGCTGCAAGATTTGCTCGGTTCGTTTATTCCCTTGATGAAACGCACTGATTCGATCATCGCCAGCCTGACTGCCACCGGTTTGTGCGTAGCTGGCTGGGGTTATTTCCTGTACCAGGGAGTGGTGGATCCTCTGGGCGGAATCAATACGTTGTGGCCGCTATTCGGCATTGCCAATCAGATGTTGGCTGGCATCGCGCTCATCCTGTGCACCAGCGTATTGTTCAAAATGAAGCTGGATCGCTTTGCCTGGATTACCCTGCTGCCGTTGACGTGGGTCAGCATCTGCACCCTGACGGCCGCCTGGCACAAGATTTTCAATGACAATCCGAGGATTGGTTTCCTCGCACATGCCAATCAATACCAAGAGGCAATCGTGGATGGCATGGTGCTGGTGCCGGCCAAGTCGATTGAACAAATGCAGCGAGTCATTTTTAACGATTATGTCAATGCATCATTGGCTGCGTTGTTCATGCTGGTGCTGGTCAGCATGCTGTGCTTCGGCATCAGAACAGTGTTTCAAGCCCGGAGGGCCCATCACCCTACTGTGCAAGAAGCGCCTTTTGAGCTATCACCTGCGTACGTCACCCTTGATAAATAAATAGCGGAGAACTCTGATGTTGAAAAACGTTACTCGAACAATGGGTCAGCTTTCAAAGAGCTTGCGGTTAATGGTCGGAATGCCGGAATACAGCACTTATGTCGACCATATGAAAATGGCGCATCCGGATCAATCCATCATGTCCTATGAAGAATTTTTTCGCGAACGCCAGGAAGCCCGATATGGGAGTAAAGGGCGGCTCAATCGCTGCTGCTAGTTTCGCATAGGAAACGTTGATAAATCTGACGAACGAGATGGATCGATCGGCGGGCAGACGCAGCAACCGAAACTTATCAATATGATGGCTGAGGGAGTCAGTACCGCAGTGAAGCGATTCGCTGGTGCAGTCAATTCATCAACGTTTTTCTATCCGAGGGATATCAAGGAATGCTGATTCAGTTCCCAATAACTGAGAATGGAATGTATCGCTTTACCATAGCCATCCGCGCCCATCGGTTTGGTGATAAAACTGTTGGCGTGATGGCTGATGGAGCGGGAAATATCTTTTTTAGCAGCGGAAGTCGTAAAAACCACGACCGGCATTTTGATCAGGATGCTGTCGGATTTGATGACGGAAAGAATCTCATGGCCGTCATACTTTGGCAATTGCAAATCGAGCAGACATAACCAGGGCAGCGGTTTAGTCAGATTACTGACAGATTCGAGATAATCCATTGCCACACCGCCGTCAGCCAGCCGGATGACATGAATATCCGGGCGATACTCGGAAATGTAAAATAACGCCAGTTCGGCGTGCTCGTCGCTATCTTCGATCAACAGCAAGTCTCGATGCTCATAGGTCATATTTTGCCTCCTTCGCTTGCTCATTAACAATGGGGAATTTTAACCAGAAAGTCGTGCCTTTTCCGCCTGTTGATTCAATCCAGATGTCGCCTCCATGCGACCTCATCACTTTTTTGGCGATGGCCAGTCCAATTCCGGTGCCTTCGGGTTGTTTATCCAGACGATAAAATAACGCAAAAACCTTTTGCTGAAAGGCCAGCTCGATGCCAGGTCCATTGTCTTTGCAGTAGATCAGATGATAATCCTGCTCAATGATGGATCCTATTTCAAGGACGGGTGCTTGCTCAGGATTGCGGGCGTATTTTATTGCGTTCGAAACAATGTTCTCGAACAGTTGCAGGATGCGGCTTTCATTCCCCACAATGACAGGAAGCCGGGACTGAACGATAAACTGCAATCCTGCGCTTTGTAATTGCTCCTGTTGGGAGTGCGCCAATTGCTTCAACAAGATATTGAGGTCTATCTTTTTCATATCGACATCAATGCGGCCAATACGGCTGAGTTCAAGCAAATCGCTCGTCAATTGCCCCATCCGCTCGATCGATGACGTAACTTTATCCAGTTTCTGGATGGCTTGATCATATTTTCCTTGATCGGCAAGCTTGCGGATGATGCCGATGAAACCCATGCTGGTCACCAGTGGCGCTTTGAGGTCATGTGAAACGGTGTATACAAACTGCTCAAGTTCATCATTCGAGCGCTCGAGCGCGAGGCGGTTCTTCTCCAGCGCCTGGGTTAACTGGATCGATCGCGTCAGTAATTTTTCGGTTTGGGTATTCTTGTCTCTGAATGCCGCCGCAGCTTGCGACAATTGACTGATTTCATCGACGACAGGATAGCTGAATATTTTGGCATTACCAGAACCATTCGTCAGCTGCCTGAATGTTTCGGTAAGGCGCATGATGGGTATTGAAATACTTTGCCCAATGCTATAAGACAAGACAATGAGCAGACTGAGGAGCAGCGACGCCGACATCACCAGAATACTTAGCGCTTCGGCCTGGCTATTACGGATCGACTCTTCTTTGGAACGCATTTCACTGACGATCAATGATGACAGTTTTTTTGACTGAAAGTTGATTTCGTAAGCTTCGGCAGCCATCACGACATTGATGAGATACAGGTATCCACGCATATGCTGGACGGCCTTGATGTAACTTCGCTGATATTGATCCAGTTTATGCAGGGCCTGATGGATGGTGGCATGGGAAGAGTTCTCAGTTTGATTGAGTGCATTCAATCGATCCACCACATGGTTGAGGTTGTGCTGGGCGGCTGTGATATAGCTGGCATCTAATGAATCCAAATATCGGAATACATTCTTCTCGACGAGCAACAGCGTATTGAGTATGCTTTTGATTTCAAGCTGTACTGCAAGTGAATTGCTCGAATTTTCAAGCAATTGATTGATGAGTGCTTCGACATTGCTGGCGTTGTTGCGGAATTCGACATTGATCAATTGCTGGCGCAGATCGCGTTGCTGTTTAAGCTGCTCGAAAGCCATGTAGTAGCTCTCCAGGCGGTGCTTGATCGTAGTCAGAATCGTCTTCACCGATGGCGAATTTTGCTGGAGCGTTTGATCGATTTGCTGCATAAGGTTCTGGTAACTATGCGTTACCTGTTCAGCGGCTGAGCGATGCCCTTCATAGGTAAAGGTGAGCGACAGGCGATGAAGCTCGGCCACTTGTGCAGTGAGTTGCAAATCGATGCGGGATTGCTTACTGGAGAAGATAAAGTCACGCAAATCACGATCGATTCTGGCGAAAACCGCATAGGTGATTAGAATGATCGCAACGATGACAATGGTGGCCGCGATAAAACTGGCGTAAATCCGATGTTGCAATCTGACATGATTGATCAGGTATTGAATCATGGCGCGAACTTCAGGACAGAACGAATTCGTTCCATTTCATGAGTGAATACTCATAGGTAGCCATCACTGTGTTCCAGATTGCCACATGTTCAAATCGTTTGGTATAAGAGCCTCCAGTTCTGATATCGCCTTCACGAACAGAAATGTTGCCATCGGTGCCTTGAAGCGCGGAAGTTGCTGGTTTTCCGTCATACCAATAATCCCATTCGGCCTGCGACATGAATGTCTTGGATCGCTGCGGATTCGAAATGTAATACCCTTGCCGCGCAATAAACGCGCCAGGCCAACCGGATAACCACCAGTTCATAAACGCATACGCGGCCTCACGGCGTTCGCCCTGCGATGCACGAGACAGGCACATCACACCTTGCCAGGCACGGTAGCCTTCTTTCGGCGCAGCATATACGCAGGGTATGCCCATGCCGTTCAACTGGCTGGCAGCCGGAGAAAACAAACTGGAAAGGATGACTTCACCTGATGCCATGAGTTCGACCGAATGCGGCACGGAAGTCCAGACCCCGCGAAAATGCCCCTGTCTTTTTTTGGCGATCATGATGTCAAATAGCGTGTCAATTTCTTCCCGGCTCATGTTGCCCATGTCGTTGAATGTCATCAAACCACGCGCCTGGGCTGCCAACGCCATATCAAAAATCCCGATCGTGGGTGCATTGACGATCGCTACTTTGCCATGATAGCGCTCGTCCAATAGCCAGCCCCAGCTTTCGGTCTGATAAGGAATCGCTTGTGGAATAACCGCGGAATTGTAACCAAATGAATCGGTGTTATGCACGTAAGGCAGAAAGCTGACATGACCTGAAACGGTCGAACCCAAAGAACCATCAGGCTGTAAATACAATAGTTTATGGGGCGAATCACCGAGGCCGATGGGTGCAGTATCAGTCAACCGGCCATTTTTGCTCAAGCCGTTGATTTCTTCCCAATAACTAAGTTTACGGATATCGATGGGCTGGATCGCGTTGGCCATCCATAAGACCTTGATACTGTCCGACCATTGCTCATAGACATCGAAGCTGAATGGATCGGTCGATGCTTTCAACAGCACTTCCGCATCGCCACCGGGATAAAATTCGATCGCAATGCCCAGATCTTTTTCTGCCTGAAGACGAATCGATTCCTGCAATGTGACATGGGTGCCCACGACTTTGATGGTGGGTTTGCGGTTATACGCTTTGGCAATGCCCGGAAAAGCCAGAGAAGTCATCGCTGCCGATGCAATGGTGCCACTCTGGAGTATAAAAGTCCGCCGATCCATTAAAAATCCTCGTCTGTTTTAAAACTGAACTGCAGCTTTTATAGCGATTCATTCGAGAGTTTATTCGAATAGGTTGGCAATGTAGCGTATTTGCCTACAGAGTTGCAAATTTTGCTAGCAAAACAAGTTTATAGATTGATAAATAGAGCTTTTTCAATAAAACCCTCGGGCACCCAGGCTTTCCAACCAGCTAGGCATAATAACGTGAAAAAGGCAGCCAGCAGGTCATCGAACATGACGCCGAAGCCGCCCCGCAGATGACTGTCGTAATAACGAATGGGTTGCGGTTTGGCGATGTCGAACGAGCGGAACAATAGGAATGCTGCAAGTTGCCAAGCCCAATGAGCTGGCGTGAAGTAAAGCACCAGAAGAAACGCGACGGTTTCATCCCAGACCATGCCGCCATGATCCGGCGATCCCAGCGCCTTACCACTGAGACCACAGGCCCAGATACCAGCAATGAACATGACGTCGATCAACAATAAAAAAGGAATCGGATCAAGGTAATGATTCAGTAGCCAGAATAATGGGAATGCAGCGAGCGTTCCCATCGTGCCCGGGGCAATCGGGATCAATCCAACGCCGCCGCAGAATGCAATCACATAAGCCGGATGACTGTAAACCAGAGACAGAGTGGGACGAAACAGGGTCATTTGGGCGCTGGGTAGCGCGTTCGTCTCAGGCACTGAAGTGGTCATATCCTCGAGTCTCCCATGTCATTGCATTGCCGTCGGCATCTTTGATGATCAATCCGTTACCTGCCTGTATTTCACCGATACGTGTTAGTGGCACGGCAAGTTCTTCGGCCAATTGCTGAATAATCGGACGCTTTGTTTTTGCTGCTGTAAAGCATAACTCATAATCATCGCCGCCGCCTAGTAAGCAATTAACTGCCGCAGAATCAGACAAATATTTTTTTAATACTCCTGAACAGGGAATATCCGCCATCGTTATATAGCCAGATTTCCTTGATGCTTTCAACAGGTGGCCGAGATCGGCGAGCAATCCATCGGAAATATCGATGGCGCTATGGGCTAAGCCCAGTAACCGCTGCCCTAACTGAATTCTGGGAACAGGCCTGAGCAACGCCGGCAGACAATGCGCGATCTCATCCGGTGCGAGCGTTCGCTGGTGCAATTCATGTTGCAGGGCCAGCGCGGCATTGCCGATCTGACCAGAGACCCAGATATCATCCTCCACTTTCGCACCACTGCGGCGCAGCGCCCTGCCTGCAGGCACTTCTCCGATGATTTGCACGCCAATGTTCAACGGGCCGGCAGTAGTGTCACCACCGATCAGGACGACATCATGTTCGGCTGCCAGCGCGCCAAAACCCTGGCTGAATTCGCTCAACCAAGTCGGATGTCGAGCCAGATGATCCGGTAGTGTCAGCGCCAGCAACACCCAGCGTGGTTTGGCGCCCATCGCGGCCATGTCCGATAGATTGACGGCCAGCGATTTATGACCAAGCTGGTAAGGATCGGTATCTGCAAGGAAGTGTTTACCGCACACCAGCGTATCCGTTGAGATCGCCAGTTCGGTTTGCGGCGGCACAGTGATCAGCGCGGCGTCATCGCCAATTCCCAGAACCGCCCCGGAAGCCGGTCGATTGAAATACCGGTCGATGATCTCAAATTCTGAATGAGTGTCAGCCAATCGCTAACCTGGTTTTTTAGCCAGACGTTGCGCTTCTATTTCTACCGGACGCAGCCGAACAGCCAGTTTATCGAGCACGCCGTTAACATATTTATAACCATCACTACCGCCGAACGTGCGAGCCAGTTCGATGGCTTCGTTAATGATGGCGCGATAGGGAATTTCCGGATGAGAAACCAATTCGTATGTGCTCGACAACAAAATGGCATATTCCACCGGGCTAAGCTCGTGTGCCGGACGATCCAAGCAAGGCTGGATCAACTGGTCGAGCGTGTCGACATCGTTAAGCGCACCTTTCAGAACCTGAGAGAAATGTTTCTCGTCAACATGCATGAATGTTTCCGATTCACGCAATTGCTGCTCGATGACGCTGGCTGTGCCGCCGGCAATTCTCCACTGGTAGAGGCCTTGCACTACGAACTCACGCGCAATGCGGCGGCGGCTTTTGATTTTTTCACTTCCGCCGACGGACGATGATCTGGATTCAGGGGTCAATGTTGTCATAGCGCTATTTCATCAATTTTCAATTGCAAATTCGCCATTTCCAGCGCAACCTGCGCGGTTTCCATTCCTTTCTGGCTCATGCGGGCGATGGCCTGATCGTCGTTGTCGGTCGTTAAAATGCCATTCGCGATGGGAATTTCCATGTCCAGTTGGACACTCATCACACCTCGGGCAGACTCGTTCGCAACGATCTCAAAATGATAGGTATCGCCGCGTATGACAGCACCGAGCGCAATAAGTGCGTCGAATTGATCGGATATTGCCATTCTTTTCAGCGCGAGCGGAATTTCGAGTGCGCCAGGCACGGTCACCAGGAGAATATTGGCGTCCTGAACACCACTTTTCTTGAGCTCCGCCGTACACGCGCTTAGCAATCCTTCACCAATATCGCCATTGAAACGGCTCATGACAATACCGACGCGCACGTCTGCGCCATCCCGATTAGGTTCGAATTCAACAATATTGTCGTAGTAGGTCATCTCTGGCTCCTGTTCATCTTCGATGGGCGATGTTCAATAGTTCAAAAAATTTATGATTGCCGTGTATCCACATAGCTGGTCACTTCCAGTCCAAAACCCGTCACGCTGGGCATTTTTCTCGGCGCGGCCATCAGCCGCATCTTGCCAACGTTCAGATCTTTCAGGATTTGAGCACCGATACCATGATTTCTGAGATCCGTTTTAGCGGGATGCGGGAGACGCGTTTCTTGCGATTCTATCCGTTTAATCAATTGGGCAGAATTTTCCTTGCGGTGCAGCAATACAATCACGCCATGTCCCGCTTCGGCGACTAATTTCATCGCGTCATGGATATTCCATGAATGCGTTGCATCCTGCACATCAAGAAAATCGATGACCGACAATGGCTCATGGACGCGCACGAGGGTTTCCGAGTCCGGATGAATGGCGCCCTTGACCAGCGCCAGATGAATGGTATTGGCGATTTCATCACGGTAGGCCGTCAGCAGAAATTCTCCATGCAAGGTTTGAACCGTACGCTCGGCAACGCGCTTTACAAGACTTTCAGTCTGGCTGCGGTATTCGATCAAATCCGCAATGGCGCCAATTTTGAGCTGATGTCTGGCTGAAAATTCGATCAGATCGGGCAATCGCGCCATGCTGCCATCGGCGTTCAGGATTTCACATATCACCGCAGCAGGCGTGCGGCCCGCCAACCGTGCCAGATCACACCCTGCTTCAGTGTGGCCGGCGCGAACAAGAACACCACCCTTTTGCGCCATTAATGGAAAAATATGCCCCGGTTGCACGAGGTCTTGCGGTTTGGCATCGGCTTTGACGGCAACTTGCACCGTCCGCGCCCGGTCAGCTGCTGAAATTCCTGTGGTGACACCCGTAGCTGCCTCGATCGACAGCGTAAAATTGGTGCCTAGCGGCGCCCGGTTGGCTGAGACCATCAATGGCAGATCCAATTGCTGACAGCGTTCTTCGGTCAACGTCAGGCAGATCAAGCCGCGGCCATGGGTCGCCATGAAATTGATGGTTTCCGCGCTGACAAAATCAGCGGCAATGACAAGATCTCCTTCATTTTCGCGATCTTCCTCATCGACAAGAATGACCATTCTGCCTGCGGCGAGGTCACTTATGATGTCCTGAATTGCACTGATTTTCATCTTGATCTAACGTTGAATGGTCATTAATCTTGCGACGTAGCGGGCTAGCATGTCCGTTTCGAGATTGACGGCCATACCGGGCTCAAGCTCGCTTAAAGTAGTCATTGCCAGGGTGTGCGGAATCAAATTGATGGAAAATTCATCGCCATCGATTCGATTAACCGTCAGGCTGACGCCATTGACAGTAATGGAACCTTTGTGCACCAGAAAATCGAGTGCCGATGGGGGCGCTTTCAATACCAGATCAACACTTTCTCCGGTAGTTTCATACGCAACTACTGACCCGAGCGCATCCACATGTCCGCTCACCATGTGACCTCCCAAGCGATCAGACAGGCGCATGGCCTTTTCCAAATTGACGCGCTTGCCCACCTGATCGAGCCCATGCGTGCAACGCAATGTTTCCTGAGACACATCGAAACCCAGCGCATCATCCATCGCCTCGGTCACCGTCAAGCACACTCCATTCACGGCCACGCTGTCTCCCACCTTCATATCACTCAGATCGAGAGCACCAGTGGAAATATACACACTCAACCCATGATTGCTGGGTTCAGCGATGGGATGGGTGCGCTTGATTTCCCCGATCGCTTCTATGATTCCGGTAAACATTCAGATATTTCCTAGCCTTGCGTGATGTTGAAAACAACAGGATCAGCATCTCGAGAATCAAGAATACTTTTCTTGAGCGATGTTATTTATTGCGGCCCATTGATAATCGATATTATAAACGTAGTGAAGAATATATGCTGCTGACTCCCGGGATTCTCCTCAATGCATGAAATGCAAGATATGCGCCGATCACCACATTTCTTATTGAATACAGCGCATTTTTCTACGTGCCGCTCTATGCGCTGTTCAATTTCTGACGGAATCCATCGGAGCTACTATGTAGCCGGATTCTTTCTAACGGAATCTAATCATTTTTCGATCGGACGCCCAAAGCGAGAGGCAGTCAGTGTCACATCGGCGCGTTCCCAGGCTTTTTTGAAGCGCGCTTCGATCAGAACTGCTTGATCGTGTTTTGTTTGGGCGCGCATGGCCTGCATCAAGCCATAAAGCGCCCAACCATTATTGCGATTACGACGTAGGTCTTCCCAGAAAACTGTTTCTGCTTCTGCCGGTTGACCCGACTCCAACAAAATCGCGCCCAATGCCAACCGAGGAGGCAGATGAAATTCGGCTGGTTCGGTATAGATCAGCGCATCTTCCAGCCGCACCGCCTTTTCAAGATACGCAATAGCCTGCTCGTACTGCCCTTGCGCGGCCGCGATTTCGCCTGCAAGCACTTCCGGGGCGATACGAAGCACGGTGCTCGAGGTGTTTTTCGACAACAAAGGATGGTCTAGCTGCGGATCCGTCATGATTTTGCGCAGCGCCGCGAGTTCCTGCTCGGCTTGTTGCAGCTGCTTCGTGGCCACCCACGCGAGGCCGCGCACATAATGCCAACTGCCGGTCAGGAAAGCATTAACCGATGGCGGCGGGGCGAGGTCAAGAATTTCCTGCCAGTGCCCGAACCTCGCTAGCGCCCAATACGGTGTCACGCGGAAAACTGCCGTCAGCGGAAGCGCTTTTAGAACGTCATCATCGATTTTACGGGCAGTTTCATTGGCTGATTCGATGGCAAGCTGACTTTGTCCATCCGATGTCGCCGCAAACCACAGAAAATGAATATTGTGCGGGTAGTAAACCATCGGATATAAGCCATGCGCATGATCTTGCGCGATGTAAGACTCGTCCGCGGTGATGGCCATTTGATTGCTTTTGATCGAATCGGCATAGCGTCCGACGCGTTGATAAATATGCGATGCCATATGGATCATATGTCCTGCTTCAGGCATTAATTCAAGGAGCGTATCAGCCGATTTCTCGGCGCGTTCCGGCGTCGATGTCGGCTCTATCAGGTGAATATGCATATGCAAGGCGCCGGGGTGTTTCGGGTAACGCCGCAGTACGTCTTCTGTCAGCGCGACAATTTCGGCAGTGCCTTCATAGGGAATCCCGTCGAGCATCCAATAACCCCACGGCCGCAGATCCATCATCGATTCGACATACAGCATCGCAATGTCTGGGTCATCCGGAAAACGTCGGTGCACGTCACGCATTGCTGCCGCGTAAGCTTTGTCATTGGTGGTTCTTTGTTCGGCTTTGCCGGAGTAGCGTTTCTCAAGGGCGTTGATAAGCGCTTGCTCCTTCTCGGTAGCCCGTGTCATCAGGGATTTTGCCTGATGCATGATTTCCAGCGCCTGGGGTTCTTCGTTCGGCTCCATCATGGCGTTTATGTTCGGGCCGAGCACCAGCGCCTGTCCCCAGTACGCCATCGCAAGACCGGGATCCAACCGTGCCGCCTCGCGGAATGCATGGCGTGCTTCGGCATGGTTGAATCCAAAGGCGAGATTGAGCCCTTGATTGATGTATTGCTGCGCTAATGGATTGCTGGTACTGACCGGAAAAGCGTGGTTGCCGAGATTTTGCAGTCGGGGGGCGGAGTGTTCTTTTGCATTGGATTGCTGCGCCACGTCAGATGCGGCAGTATGCGATTGGTTATTTTCTTTCTCAGCCGTGGCCCATGATGCAACAGGACTTGCGACGGCTAAGAGTGCCACCAAAAAAGGGGAAACAATAATTCGGGGATGCATAGCTGCCTCCGTAAAAAATGTTGATTATCAGATTAACAGGAAATTCTCGAAACTATTCAGCTGTAGTCGGATCAATCACGGATCGGATTTGCGCAACGCGAGTAACAGGGAATTCACCCTGTTTTGCGTGCATTCGGATAGCTGCCTCGTCCGGCGCAATATAGAGGCAATACACTTTATTGTCGGTCACGTAACTTTCCAGCCATCGGATGCTTGATCCCATGTTGTTGAGAATGGCGCAGGATTTTTGTGAAATGACTTGGAGGTCTTGGGGCGTGAGCGAGCCAGCGCTGGAAATTTCTCGTTCAATGATGTATTTGGGCATATCTTTCTCTTTCCTTTTTGATAAAAATGACCGGTCGTATTCTTAAATGCAAAAAAAATAATTACCGTATGAAAAAATCGTTCAGTAAATCCTGGCAGCATTGCTTGACCGGCGCGGAAGATTTTTCTATTTGCATCCGCAACAGCGCGCCTTGCCACGCATTGATCAGCAAATCCGCCATTTCCGCGGAGGTTTTGTCCGTTCTGACCGATCCTTGCTGTTGCGCCTGAGCCAGGCCAGATTGCAATAAGTCGCGATATCGTGCGATGGCGGATTGCAGGGATTGCTGACATACGTCGCTGGTGCTGCCAATTTCTCCCATGAGGCTACCCAGCAAGCATCCGCCTTTGAATTGGTTTTCTTCGAGTTCCACAATCAGCTCGTCAAAGTAGCGCCGGATGGCTCCCAGCGCATCGGAACTGGACTGCTCGAGATGTGCGGACAATCGCGAAATGAACGGCTCGATATAATGCTGGATGACCGCCGCGCCAAATTCTTCCTTGCTGCTGAAATAGTTATAAAAAGAACCTTTGGGAACATTGACCGCATCGAGAATCTCCTGCAGACCGGTGCCGTGGTAGCCTTGATTCATGAAAAAGACAACGCCCTGGTTCAAGAGGCTTTCTCGATTAAATTCTTTTTTATTGGATTTTAACATACTGGTATAATACGACCGGTTGTTTCAAAGATCAAATAAAAAATGACCACTAATATCGATTGGCAAGTGATTTATGGATGGATTGGCGCGCCCAACACGATTCGAACGTGCGACCCCCGCCTTCGGAGGGCGGTACTCTATCCAGCTGAGCTATGGGCGCGTGGGTGATTGTTCATTCATACGATGGATCGGGCGACAGGATAACCGCTTTTATGCTTTTCGTCCAACAGGGATGATGAGGACAAAGCAGCCAAGCTGTAGTTTCAGAAAAAACAACCGATCAATCAGCCGGCTTTGTTTCTGAAGTCAGTAAAGATGGAAATATTTTGACCGTTTTCACCACGCGATTTTTGGTCTGGATAATTTCCATCGGACATCCCGCGATATTGAGTCCGATACCAGCCTCCGGGATATCTTCAAAATGTTCAAGAATCAAACCATTCAATGTTTTGGGGCCATCCAATGGAAACTGAACGTTCAATTTTCGATTGAGTTCCCTCAATAACGTCCCGCCTTCGACAATGATGCTGCCATCATCCTGTTTCTGGAATGCGCTGGTTTGCGTCGGCGCATGGGTGGTAAATTCGCCGATGATTTCCTCAATGATATCCTCCAGCGTGATCAGGCCCATCCATTCACCATACTCATCAACCACCAGACCGACCCGTTTCTGGTTTTCCTGGAAGAGTTGCAGTTGCGTGAACAGTGGCGTGCCCGACGGAATGAAATAAGGTTTGCGCATGACTTTTTCGAGCGTCGCCGCCGTAATTTTGCCATTCTGCATTTGATTGAGCACCTTGCGCACATGCACGAAGCCGACGATGTTGTCCATGCGTTCACGATAGATGGGCAAGCGCGTGTGATGGCAGGTCAGTAATTGCGATTCAATGACGTCGTCATCCGCGTCCAGATCGATCGCTTCGACTTGACTTCTCGGCACGATCACGTCATCCACGGTAATGGTTTCGAGATCGAACAAATTCAGCAACATGCTTTGATACTTGTGCTGGATGAAGTGTCCGCCTTCCAGAACCAGCGTTTTAAGTTCTTCCGTACTTATTTTCTGATCAAGCTCACCGCTCTGAGGTTGTAACCGGAACAGCACCAGCAAGGCACGCACGAACAAATTAACGAACCAGACGATAGGATAAAAAATGAAGAGCAACGGGGTAAGCACATAACTGGCCGCCAAGGCGATTCGTTCGGGATAAGCGGCCGCAATGACTTTCGGCGTGATCTCACTGAATATCAGGATGGCGAAGGTGACCGCCACTGTTCCAATGAACAACGCAAAATCATCCTGCGCGAACAATGTCGCCACAATAATGGCCACTAACGTTGCCGACGCGGTATTCAGCAAATTATTGCCCAATAGAATAACGCCGAGCAATCGGTCAGTCCTTTCGAGCAGCTTGACTGTCAGGCGAGCGCCGCGATGTCCCTGTTTAGCCAGATGGCGCAACCGGTAACGGTTTATCGCCATCATGCTGGTTTCGGAAAGAGAAAAGAAGCCTGATAAAATCAACAACAACACCAGCACAATCAGCATGAGGTGCAGCGACATGTCTTCCAATGATCACCCTTTATATCGTAATAAGCACAGCCAGAAACTGAAAATAACTCGATTTTCAGATGAATGCCACATATTCAGGATTCCAGCGGAGGTTTGTCAACAAGAAAATGAATATTCTGTCAATCGTGCATGAACCGGAGCGTTATTCCCGAGATATCACTTCGTTCGGGCACAGCCGTGGATTTGAAGAGCAAGGAAATGACCGGCCCGCCAATAGCGTCCATCGCGACCACCGGCTAGATTTTTGTTTTTTTCAGAATCACTTCAGCATGCAGTTTGAATATGAAAGATATTTTCCTGCAATGGAATTTGCAGGGTGTTGACGATATCGGATGAGCCTAACGCCATCCGGTCTAAAACCGGGAGTCCGATGGCATTGACGATTTCGAGGGTTGCCAGTGGAGAATCGATCAGATGACCGCCCAGTGCGATGATGGGTAATTTTTTATTCACCAGCGATTCCACGCCGGAAACAGCGCTCATGGCATCCGCAGCGGCAAGAATGATGCCATCGACAGTTTTTGCGAACATTTTGGAATCCAGCATTGCTGCTGTCTCCCGTTGAAACAAACCATCGCCGACCTCGATCACGATGGCGTCAACCCGGCTCACGCAGAGATGCGCCATCAATGTTTCGATGATGCCATCCACTTGCTCGGGCGAAACGAGGTGAGTACTAGGAAATCCGGCATCTGTCATATCCAGCGCAATGCTCGCGCCGGCATCGATCATCAGCCAGGTATCACTGCCTGATGCAGTACCGGTAATTTTGGCGGCTCCTACGGTATAACCAGCCTTGGTAAGACCGCGAATCACGTTTGCCGCGACCATGGTGTTATCGCCGTGAATCGAGGTGCCCACGACGGCAACGGTATAAGGGCGCGAAATCAGGCTGACTACTTTGGGTAGCGCAGTATCTTTTAAATTGATGCGGCGATGATCGCCATTTGCCAACAAGCCTATTGGCTGAAGCATGGTCGACGGTTTGGCATGGGCATGGCGATGATTGATCAGCGAAGCGATCCCGCCAGCAGCGACCAGGTCACAGGATTCCAGATCAGTCGGCACTTGGGCGTCATACTGATCAGCGGCATGGCAATCACCATAGCAGACGATGATCTCATCGTCGGCAAATAACACTGAGCGGCGGCCATTGGCCAATTCCAGCTCAGTGAGCTGGCCAATCTTGGTAATCCGCGCCAGAACGATATCTCCACTATTCGGTATGACATCATCTCCGCGCAATAACGAAGCGACCGATTCGAGCATTACGTTCCGGGCGCTGTAAGCAATCTTGCTATTTTTCAAATTTGCTTGATTAATCAGAGAAGTATTCATGTTCAATGTTCCTAGCGAATAGGATGAGACGTAGAGATTACTGTTTAAGGGTAGCCGTTACTATAAGGATGCATGGACTCAGAAAAGTTCAACCATCGAAACTCAAACAAGACCATGCAGAGATCATCGGTGTGCTTTGAAAAATACCGTTAAACAGTAAAATTGCCAAATCTGTTTAACGGTTGATTGAAACTCAAGAATCGCTGCACAGCCTGAGGGGGCTTCCCTCACTGTGCGGCTGTCAGGATCAGCTCAATACTGAGACATCATCCCAGGAAATTTGATCGGATGGCACGCCCACCAGCGTAACCGTTGCAGCAGAGCCAAAAACAACGACTAAATCTTCGCCTTCATAGTGCAGATCAGTGACATAGCTTTGCACTTCCTCTTTCGAGGTCAAGCCGAGACCTGTATCGAACACGATCAGATCATCATCGCTGTTGCTGTAATCTGCGATGCGCAAGTTGCCGGCTTCACGAAGCACAAAATCATCCTTGCCGCCACCACCATGACAATCTTCGCCATCGCGCACAGCGATCTTGTTGCTATCATCGTCGCCAGTATAGACTAGGCGATCCTCGATCTTGAATGGACCGGCTCCGGAGGTATCTGGCGCCCATTGCTCAGAGAAGCGATGATAAATGCCATCGCCATCGGTATCATTGTATACGGTAATTTCTGAACCAATTTCTGATAAATCAGTGCGCACTACAGTGTTGTTATCGCCCAGAGCATAAGTTTCGGAATCACTAATGGGATCGGGTTTTTCTTCGCCGTCCTTGATTTCGAAAACCTCAGTGATTGTGCCATCGGCGATGGTGAATTTATAACCTTTTCCGCCCCCGCCCGAATTGTCATCGCCGCCGGTATTGCTGGAATCGGACGTGATGACGTAGGTACCATCTCCTTCGGGATCCGAATAGACAATCTCCACAGGGTCATTGGAGCTTGATTTGACACGAGTTATTGTCGTGCCATCGACTTCAAAAATATCATCGCTTCCGATCGATTCTTCCGTGCTTACGCCATTTTCGACTTCGAAAAAAGCGATGACATCGCCATTGTCATCCAGCGTAAATGTAAAATGTTTGTTACTGCTGGATGAATCATCGTTTACTGTACTCATAATTTTCTCCTGTTAAGTTAAGTCAAGCTAATAAGGAGTGCTCAATCGGGAGCTATCAAACACCCCTTATATTCTCATGAATCCACTCAGTTATCTAACATTTTAGCAATCTATGTGAGAATGGATTATTGAATCGGATTACGTTGCGCCGGGGTCAACTTATCTCCCCAGGCCGCAGGGAGATTTTGAACCCAACCGTTATAGACGACTGGAATCGGAAGTATACCTTGCCCGCCCATTCCTGGGTTACCGCTGACAGTATCATCCGTGGCGGTTGATGCTTTCGAGAACAATCCTACGGTACCGACAATTTTGGCATCTTTGGGATTACCATCCTTGTTAGGATCTGGATCGACCACCAACATCCGGTTAGAAAATTTACTGGAAACATACGCATAATAACCGCCATCCTTCTTGGCGCCATATTGCACACCATGGCAACCAGGATCACACGGCAACATCGCAACCACGGTATCAGTGCTTGTATCCACCACGGTGATCGTTCCCGTCAGGGTATTGGCAGTCACCATATTCTTGCCATCCGGAGACACGGGGGTCTGAATTGGCAACGCACCGACCGGTCCGTTGATGGCGCCGGTAACGGGATTGTAATCCTTAATCAAATTGATGTGTTTGACAACCTTATGGGTATCCATATTGACGACGGCTATGGTGCTGTCGAGCAGATTGGCCACGTAATACTTGGTGGCGTCTGGCATCATGCCAGTCGCCAGGGGATGGCTGAGCGGACCGCTGACTTTAGTAATGGCGTCAATCGAGTCACTGTGAAAATTATATTGCGTAGAATCACCTGAGAGCACATTGGGCGTTACCATGGTTTTGCCGTCATGGCTCATCCAATGAGCATGAGCATTGCCTCGCCCGATATTGATCCGACGCAGTACATTCGTCGCCAGCGGCGATAATTCCATTACTGAATCAGGTCGGGTATCGCCATTGTTGGTGATATGCAACCGATCTGAGTCGGTCAGTGTCATGACATGCGCAGGTGCTTCACCGACTGAAACGTTGCGAATGAGAGCACCAGTCTTGCGGTCGTAAACCGTCAATTTCTTGTCGAACCATTGAGTGGCATAAATGACCTTTTGATCACGATCAGTCCACATATTATGCGGATTATTCATGTCGATCGAAGGTAATGCTACTTTTCGAGTAACCTGCCAGGATGTTCCATCTACTCTGGAAACTGTGCCAGGTTTTCGTTTATTTGAGGTCGTTTCAAACTGCGTGGCTACCCAAATTTCGCCGACTGCTGGCGTAGTAGGGTTTTTCAGTGGAGCAAGAGCTATATCATTGCCATAACGCGCGTTCAACACCTGGGGCAAATTAACGACACCGGCATCTACACGCACATTCACATCCGGATAAGTGACATGCCATGGTTTGTTGCTAGCATAGTTTTGCCAGTTCTGGGGATTGGTCGCGATGAAGAAAGTCCGCAGCAAGCGTGTAGCCAAATCGCTGCTGGTCGGAACCTTGATTCCATTGATCAGACTGATCGATGAGCCGAGATCTAGACCTTGGGTACTTGGATCATCAACTATGACTGCGCCGAACATGTAAGGATGGATGCTACATGTGAATACATACAGACCCGGGGTAGTCAACGTGACATCATCGCCACCTTTGGTGGGCTTTGTGTTGAACGGCATGTTAGCCGCACCTGTAGGATAAATCAAACTAGATCGAGTATGAACTGTGTTGGAATTGCCGGAAAACTTAACTTTTACGCCCGGGGTGGCAATGGCAATCGAGCGATTGCCGGCCACGGCTGTTCCGGTATCGAACCAACGACCTGGATCGTCTGTCAATTCAAATCTGATTTCGTTATCCGCGGCTGAAGCATTCATTGCAGATAACATCGTTAAGATTGCCGAAGAACAAATTGTTCTATATGCAATTTTTTGAATGCTCTTATTCATTTTAAACACAAAACCCTCCTAGATTAATGTTTAGCATTTAACTATTGATTATTACTATCTTTATGTGTAAATATTTCCCACACAACACATATTACACAGGTTAAATTTTATGTCAAGCAATTGTGTAAAAATTTCCCACGACAATAAGAATAATGTTATTATTGCGCTATTTATTCACTTTATTATTTAATATAATTTTGGTTTCTTACCCAATAGTCTGGTTCTGATTATGCACGGCACACTTCCCTCGATTTCAATACTTTCACCCGCGCTGGTTAATGCCTTGCGTCGTGTATTGCGTCCCCTCATCAAATTAATGCTTGCAAAAGGAATCACTTACACTTATTTGTCAGATATGCTGAAGGATATTTTTGTAGAGGTGGCAGACAAGGAATTCAGGATTGCAGGAAAACCTTCGACTGACAGCCACTTGAGTCTACTGACCGGCATACACCGCAAGGATATTCGACGATTGCGCCACTGCGCCCGCACCAATACCGATGCAGCTCCGCATTCGATTTCAATGGGTGCGCGTCTTGTCAGTTTATGGACAAGTGACGAGCGGTTTCTCGATGAGAATAATCAGCCTAAGCCACTCCCGCGATTTATCCGGGAAGGCGGAGACATTTCATTCGAAGGACTTGTCACCAACGTGAGCTGTGACATTCGCTCGCGGGTAGTGCTGGACGAATGGTTGAGGCTTGGTGTCGCCCGATTTGATGAGCAAAAACGGGTATGTCTCAACACTGCTGCGTTTATTCCGGTGCATGGCTTTGATGAAAAAGTATTCTTCTTTGGCCACAACCTGCATGATCATGCCGCCGCCGCAACCAGCAACTTATTGGAAGAAAATCAGCCATTCATGGAGCGTAGCGTCTACTACGATGAATTGAGCGCCGATTCAGTCAAATTGTTAGGTGAAAAATCAGAAACGCTTGGAATGGAATCCTTACTTGCCATAAACAAGGAAGCCGCTGAATTGGAAAAAAACGACGCCCTTGAAAATGGCCCTCGGTATCGAATGACCTTTGGAATTTATTACTTCAGCGAACCAGCGGAATCCCCCAATCCGGCAGAACCCAAAGATCCTCAAGATCATACTGCTGATAAATAAATCATTAAGCTCATCACATGGCTCTCATTGCATTGACAACGTTATACCGCCTTACCCGACATGTTATCTATGTGATGGGTATTTTTTTTCTGATCCTGATTTATTCAGTCAACGCACTGGCAAAGAATAACTGCGATGTCAGCGCGTCGCTGATTAATCCAGCACTCCTTCACCAATCAGGAATCGGCGGCACCGGCGTCATTGCATCGGATTCTGGCATTGGAGGCACCGGCATTCAGTCAGGCGGCAGCGGCGGAACCGGAATTCATTCATCGGCGAGCACGCAATCCGGAATCGGTGGCACCGGAATCATCGCATCTGATTCGGGCATTGGCGGAACGGGTCTTCATGACGGCGGAATCGGCGGCACGGGCAATGCTGAGCGAGGTGGAATTGGCGGCACCGGAAATACGGTCGACAATTCTGGAATCGGCGGCACCGGTATAGTCGGCACGATCACCGGATTTGCAAGTGTATGCGTCAACGGCGTGGAAATTCATTATGACCCAAGCACACCGGTTTCCGTCGATGGAAAACCCTCCACCCTGCGCGAACTGGCTGTGGGTCAAATCATTGCTGCACATGCGGTTGGAGCCGATCGCGAATTGACAGCCCGTAACATTGCAGTCATGCATGCCGTGGTTGGACCGATCAGCATTCTGAATTCAGAGACTCGTCAAATGCATGTTTTGGGACAAACCGTCCACGTTGCCCAAGCCGGCCAGCACGATCACTTATTCAACTTGAAGGCAGGTGATTGGGTGCAGGTCAGCGGTCATCGATTGCCCGGCGGCATTGTGATGGCGTCACGAATCGATGCAATCGCACCGCAGGCAGAGGCCAAAATTAATGGGCATGTGACGGGAATTGTTGCCGATGGGTTCGAAATCAATGGAACGCGTATCCATCAAGATCCCAAATCATCAGCGATCGCCCTCACGCCAGGCATGGAAGTACAGGTGGCAGGTCGCTGGGAAGGTACTCATATCAAGGCTCAGCATATTCAACCTGAACCTACTCGCCACAACCTCGGTAACGTCGAGAGAGTTGTCATCGAAGGATATGTGCATGCAATTGATGGCAAAGAATTGACCGTAAGTAACCGGATCATCACCGTAGATTCCGGAACCCAGCTTTCCGCTTATGGAAAGGACGAGCTCCGGCTGGGACAACGCATCCAAATCAGCGGCCGGGTAGGATCAGATCAGCGCATCATTGCTGAGCATATTGATACCAAGCAGGATTTATCGATTCAAATTCAAGAAAGAATGGAAAAAAATCAAATCGATAACAGCGGCAAAGGCAGCAGAAATGATTCCGACAGGGAATCGAAGCAAGAGGACAAAGATTCCAGCCAAGACAGCAGCGGCCACGGTCGCGGTGGTAGAGACGATTCCAGCAAGGAACTCGATCGAGATTCGGGCTCAGGCAAGGATCATTCGTCGGGTGGCGATTCTCATTCGAGAGATCTCAAAGAACTGGATCATTCAGGTCGTGATGGCGGCAAAGCACAGGATGAGCGCCTGCAGATGGACAGAATCGATAAGCTGGACGACAAACCGGAAAAACCTGCGGATGTGGATGTACGGGATGGATTGAACCGCGATCATAGCGGACATCACGATAAGCGCATCGATCACACGCACATCGACCGAGTGATAGACAGACCCGAGAAGCCGGACAATCTTGACCTGCGCGATAACTCGAGCAATGATCTGCGGGATAGCGTACGCGATACCATCGATATTCCCGATCGCGCTCGTGATCATAGTCATCATCATGACAGGCCCATCCATGACCGCGTAATTGACCGTTAAGCCAGCACAAAATCATGATGAAATTGAGCTAGCAGCATCTCGCTCAAAACATCCTTTTTTATATCACATCAAAATTGAAATACTCATTTACTTTTCAAAGATCTAGTATTATTCTTGCAAGAAAAGATAACCCATTATTGTAGGAATATCGACACTTCTTCAAGCCTCCTGTCACTATCTCTCACGCTCATTGAAAATCATCCGCCAACGTTCATGCAATCATTTGTCTTTTTACAACCCATCAATCGTCTTTTGTTGCTGTTCCTCCTTTGCAGCCCCACCGTCGTCGGCGCTAAAGGATTCAGCTTCGGTGCCGGCACAGACTTTACCACCGGCAAGTATGGCGGTGCTGCTTCCACCGACATCTGGTATGTGCCTTTCACAGCCCGCTACGATAAGGATCGCGCATCGTTCAGAGTCATCGTTCCATATCTCAACATCACCGGGCCAGGGAATGTATTGGGGCCGGGGATTGGCGGTATCGATGGCCGCGGAACCATCATCGGAGGCGGTGCGATCGGCGGCGGTTCAAGCATAGGCGGCGGTATCGTCGTTTGTGATGAAGCCAGCGAGGATTGTTCTGGGGAAAACCCAGGCAGAAACAAAGACAATTCCAGCTCGGGCGGCAATTCCGGCTCCGGAGGCAACGGTAGCGGTGATGACGATGACGATAACAGCGGCAGCGGCGGTGGCGACGATGACGGCGGCAACAGCGGCAGTGGTGGCGGCGACGATGACGGCGGTAACAGCGGCAGTGGCGGCGGTGACGATGACGGCGGAAATAGTGGTAGCGGTGGCGGTGGCGATGACGGTGGAAATAGTGGTAGCGGTGGCGGTGACGGTGGAAATAGTGGTAGCGACGGCGGTGGCGACGATGGAGGTAACAGTGGCAGCGGCGGTGGAAATGATGATAACGGCAGCAATGACAGTGATTCATCAGATGACAATGACACTCCCTTGAGGCAGAACAAAACTGCTGCTCTGGCTCTCGTGGGCGGTATTCCGCTGGGAACCGAATCCGGCCTCAGGAGCACAACTCAATCCGGGCTCGGCGATGTCGTCACCGCCTTTAGTTACAATATGCTCGATCATGCCCCGTCAGGAATCGCCTTCGATATTACCGCTCGCCTCAAGATTCCCACCGCCAGTGCGAAGCATAATCTGGGAACTGGCCAAATTGATTACGCGATTCAGGGTGATTTATATAAGACCATGTCCAGATTCATTTTCAGCGCAACATTTGGTTACCGCATACTGGGGAATCCTTCCGGTCTGACATTCCATAATGTCTTGTATGGCGCTGCTGGCGTGGCTTACCGCATGTCCGACAGCGTGACGCTGGGCACAAGCTACAATATGGGACAATCGCCAGTCAGGCTGGAGGATAGCAGAGACCTCTCGCTTTATCTGTCACAACGCGTCAGCAATCAATTCAGACTCAACATCTACGGCTTGAAAGGCTTTTCAGATCGCAGCCCGGATTGGGGCGGCGGCATTAATTTGAGGTACCTCTTCTGATCGCAGCATGCACATAGCATCGGTAGCTCTTCCTACTATCTGCTTTTCTGACATTGTGAAATTTTCATTGGATTGAATGGTTATTTTTGTCAATAAGTTAAAAAATTTCTATGAATCCTGGCAAGAATAAAGTGTTCGTGTTGACTTACAAGATTGAATGTTTTACCTTCGAAAACCAGTGAGGGCAGATTTTCTAATTCAACGTCATGAGAATCAATGAGCGATAAACTTATAGTCTTTTCACAAGAAAAAATAAGTCTTTCCGATCAATACAGCACCGCCTTTCAAACCCATTACTTTCACGATGTCTCCGACTGGAAAATGGAGCACATTGAACCCTCTGCGATACACATAGCGGGTGATTCTGAGTACACCACCAAATTAGTGAATGGCATACGTCGCAATGGCGATCTGTACACCTCGCTGTGTTTTGTCAGCGACGACCTTCCCGCTTTAATCGCCAATCTTTCGGATGGGCAATTACCACCTCCGCAGCAACTTAAATCAGATATTGAACACTACTTTAATTTGCTGAATGCTTATAAAAACAGTGAAACCCACGTTTCGGAATTAGGCCGGCTCATTAAATACTTATGGTTGAGGCCCAATTTCACTCTGCTTCCAACTCATGAATGGCAGTCCCCGCGTTATTACCGTTATCCTTTGCTGGATGCGCTCAGCCAGGACCGGTTCGGGTCTTTTGAATGGCTGCGAAGCCTGGCCAATACCAAACTGCTGGAACCGGCCGGCTTGATCGACCGTCAGCGCGAATGCAAATTTTGTCATTCTTCTCATCTAAGCTTCATCGATGTTTGCCCCAACTGCCAGTCACTCGATATCCGGCTGCAACCATCCATCCATTGTTTTACCTGCGGCTATGTCGATATTCAGGACAAATTTTTTCACAGTGGCGCGCTCATGTGCCCCAAATGCACCACTCAATTGCGACATATCGGCAGCGATTACGACCGCCCTATCGAGAATCACCATTGCCTGTCCTGCAGCTATACCTTTGTCGACAGTAACGTCACGGTTCGATGCGCAATGTGTGAAAAAGAAATGGCGCCGGAAGAACTGACCGAAAACAAGATCCAGGGCTGGCGCCTGAGCGAGCGCGGACGAATCATCGCAATTCGCGGGGAAGTATTTGATGTCGCCTCCAGCTTTGATCAGCTCAATTTCATTTCAAAGGATTTATTTGTCCATGATCTTAACTGGCTGCTGATTTCATCCCGTCGCTATCGAGACATCACGTTCAGTATCTTCGGTATTTATTTTGCGAATTTACCTGAACTTTCCACCATGTTTGGCCATGCCAAATTGTTACAAATGCTGGAATCGTTTGCACAGCGGGTCAGAACGATGCTGCGCACGCCCGATTTGTCGACACGCACCGCCGAGAACATGCTGTGGTTGTTATTGCCGCAAACGGATGGACCAGGCGTCAAAGTGGTTCATCAACGCATTGAGAACAATGTCAAGCTATTGCTGGAAGATAGCAATAGAAAGCTCGACTGCCGTTTCATCAGCACCACTTCAGCGCAAGTATCGAATCAAGAAAATGCAGAACTGTTGCTAGCAAGACTACAAGGCGAATTGGCTTAGGGAAATGCTGATTAATTCGGCGAATGGGATGAACCGTAAAGCGCATGGAACGCAGCAACCGAACATATCAACACAACACGATAGGCGAGAGAGCGAGTACCGCGCAATGAAGCGATTCGCTCGTGCAGCAAATTAATCAGCGGTTCCTTAGATCAGCTTAAAAAGGAGAGTTATGCAGACGTTATCCCAAACGTGGCAGGTTCTTTGCGCATTCTTTATTCAGGATCAGGGCATCGTTCCCTATTTGCTGATGTTTGTGCCGTTCGTGCTGTTTCTGGAACTGCCATTGTATGTAATAAGCTGGTTTGGGGTTTTCCGCTATACCGCCAGAGTCAGTTATGCAACACCCTTCGCTCCTCCATATACACCCAAAGTCACCTGCGCCATTACCTGTTATGCCGAGGGTCAGGCTGTTCAAAACACGGTGGTTTCTTTATTGGAACAAACCTATTCCGGGCATATAGAAATTATCGCCATGGTCGATGGCGTGCAACGCAATCAGGTCACGTATCAGGCATTGAAAGACCTGCTGCCGGGAATTTCACGGTATCCAAAACGGACTTTGATCATCATTCCGAAGATTCAGCGGGGCGGCCGTGTGTCATCGTTGAACGCAGGATTGAGCCGTGCCACAGGAGACATTCTTCTGGCGCTGGATGGCGATACCTCCTTCGATAATCAAATGGTGCAACGCGCCAGCGCCCATTTCCAAAACGAGAATGTAGTTGCAGTCACCGGCCCTATGCGGGTGCGTAACGCCCGCGCATCGATCGTGACCCTCCTGCAGAGCCTGGAGTATATGCTCAGCATGCAGGCCGGCAAATTGGGTCTAACGGAAATCAACGTCATAAATAATGTTCCGGGTGCATTCGGCATTTTCAGAAAATCCTTTCTCCACAAGATCGGTGGATGGAACACCGGCACCGCAGAAGATCTTGATCTCACGTTAAGGATCAAGCAATACCAGGGTCGTCATCCGGAATTGCGTTTTGAATTCGAACCGGGTGCGGTGTCGCATACCGATGTACCTGAAAAACTGACCGATTTCCTGAAGCAACGGCTGCGCTGGGATGGTGATCTGCTATATATCTATGCCAATAAGCATCGATTGGGAATTTCCGCGGCGATCATGGGCTGGAAGAATTTCATCTTTATTCTGTGGTATGGCATTTTGTTCCAGATCGTCATGCCTTTCACCATTGTGCTGTACATGATCTACATGATCGTGGTGTTGCCTTTGCCTTTCTTCCTGGCCAGCATGACGCTGGTTTATCTCTTTTATCTCTGCCTGACACTGATTCAATTCGTCCTCTACTTGGCCGTGATATCAGACCGGCCACGAAGAGACAGCAGTGTTATTCTGATCATTCCGGTGTATCCCTTGTTTCAGTTTGCAGTGCGTTTATGGAGCGCTGTGGCGATTTCCAATCAAATTCTCAACAAAGGTCATCTGGATTCTGCAATGGCGCCCTTCTGGGTGCTCAAAAAGGGTAAACAGTGAAAATTCATGGCTTTTTTCTAGTATTGATTCTGAACGCGATGACGGTGCATGCGGAAGCGCAAATCAGACGATTGACGGAATTCCAGTCCTATCTGGATCAAGCGGCTTCGGTGCTCAAAACCAAGGCCGATCTGGAAGCTCAGCAGTATCATTTACAGGCGAATGAGGCTCAGAAAGGATGGGAAGTATTTGGAACGGTTTCTGGCGGTTATCAGAAAAGCCCGTTTGCTCGCGAGCCATTCGGACGCTTCTTTGATCCGTTAGCACGCATCGGTCTTCGTTATCCGCTGCTCGGTAGCGCCGAGCGCCAGAACCGCGCCATCAGCGACGCTGCGACGCAAGTGCAGATTGAAACGATACGCCATGACTGGAGCAAGCGATTGGCCGCACTCATGATGGAAGAGAACTATGCCGCTTACTGGAGCGCGCAGAAAATGCTGACGTTGACCGAAACGTTCATAAACCTGCGTAATCTTGGCGTGGAGAAAGTGCTGCAGCAGCGGAATCAGACCGGCTTACTGCTGATGTCGGATTATTTTGAATTTATTTCTGCGTTCGAACGCGCCGAACGTGCGCAGTTGGAATTCATCCACAATCGTGATCAGGCGCTGACCCGGCTCATGCATTTGACCACTCTCACAATTCCGCCATTTGAAGCCATCAAGCCTGGATTGAGCGATGTTGCACGTGAGGCATCAGCGGATGTTCAACAACCTGATTTATTGATCCTTCAGGCCCAGATCGACCATCTGCGCAAAATCCGCGAAACGGAACACTGGCAAGGCATTGATTCGGATTTATCGCTGGTGGCGTTTGGCGGCCCTGCCATTCCTCATCCTTCGCCAGAGTCATCACAGTTCGGCTATGGCGGTGCGGTCGGCTTCAATTTCAGGATGCCGCTGGAAATCGTGAGTTATCGCAAACACGAGCAATCCCGGCTGGGCAGTCAACTTGTCAGCTTCCAGACCGAACTTAGCCGCCGTGAACAGGAACTGGATCTGGAGTTCAAATCCATGCTAGGCCGTTATCATCAACTCGTCCAACAAATCCGCTTTCAACATACGCGCCTGGACGCGGCGAGAGAATCGGTGCGTGAACGGTATTTGCGACTGCATGCATTGGATGGCGATGTCATTGAAAAATACATTCAGGCCATCAATACCTATTACCGCACTGCGCTGGAATATGTCGAAGCCGAATCTGAACAATGGAAGCTCCATATCCGCTTGCGCCAGTTCTTGTCTTCAGTGAGCAATGGCGCTGACCCAGTGAACCCGCAAGCCGAACGATCAAGCATTCTCGAGCCGCTGCAAAACGCCCGGCAATACTTCGAGCAACATAACAGCACATCCGAACAGACGCCCGATTCGCAGCAGCGAGCACCTGTCCAGGCTGAAGCGAATTCGGCAAAATATTCGGTCTATGTATGGAACTATGGCGAGGTTCAGGCCCGCGCCAATTTCTGGAAAAAAACCAGAAAGCTAGGAGTCAGCCGCATTTTGCTGTCATTGAATGCCCGCCAGATCAACGCGGTCGCAGCAAAACCGGTGCATCTGAAAAATTTCCTGCAGCATGCGCGACGCAATGGCATCAGCGTGGAATTATTACTGGGCGATCCCTATTGGATACTTCCCGAAGAGCGACCACATTTGCTGGGCATCATTAAAAAATTAAAACACATTCATTTCGACGGCTTGCATCTCGATATTGAACCGGAACAACTTAGTGATGCGCAGATAGATAAAAAAACGCTGAAGGAATTCGCCGAAACCATTCGCCAAACGGTAGCTTTTTCGCCGTGGCCGGTCGCGGTGAGTGTCCACCACCGCTATCTGGCTCCCGAATCTTCACTCGGAATCTGCGTGCTGTGCCAATTTGAAGCGATGGGCGTAGCGGAAGTCACAGTCATGTACTACTCGATCAACATTGCGAATGTGGTGGCTGCCCTGCAACCGGCAATGCAACGGTTCCCTGAATTGCGTTTCAGCCTTGCTCAAAGCCTGGAGCCCGAACTGGAACCGGAGAACAGCTATGCGCATAAATCTCAACCAGCATTCAGACATGCAATGCAGCAATTGCAGAATCAATTGCAAGCATCGAACTTTAATGGACTTGTGATTCAGTCATGGAAAGATTGGGAGGCCTTTATCGATGAAAATCCGTTTTAATCAACCGGAACAGAAAATACCCGACCAGGATCGGGGCGTCCGTATCCATTACGGCGCAGCAAAACGAGCCAGAATTGCCTGGCGCTGGTATCTGATCGTCCTCATTGCCAGTGTTCCGTTGCTGTACCTGATCGGATTGACCTTATTGGAGATCATCGTGATGAAGGCGGACGGACGGGTTGCCGTGCCAAATATCCGCGTGCGCTCATCTGTCGACGGCTATGTTCAGGAGTTCTTCGTCAAGCCATTGCAAACCGTGCAGAAAGATCAGCCATTGGCGGTTCTGCATAACATGGCGCTAGAAGATCGTCATCAACGGCTCATCACTGAAGTCGATTTCTTGAATCAAGAACGCGGCAAATTGCTCGGTCAACCGGGAAATGCTTCATCTCATTCGATGCAGTTACTCCGCTTTGCGCAACAACAGGCGAAATTTTATCAGCATCGTTTGCAGCAATATGAAGCACTGTTCAAGCAAGGCGCGGCCACCCAGGCGGAAATCGCCACCGCCCGCAATCAATATGGCAGCGCACTGCAAAGCTTGGCATTGCAACAGACTGCTCAGTCCCGCGATCATGGCATGTCCGCAGAAATCCGCCAGATGAGCAGCCGTATCAATGAATTATCGCTCGAACTCGATGGCCTTGGGCTGAAGAAACAGCAATTGACCTTGATCGCGCCGTCAGCCGGACTGGTTACGGAATTATTTGTCCAATCGGGGGAATACCTGGGGCAGGGACAACCATTATTGGATATCATTTTCCCGGAACAGGCCTATATCACCGCGTTCATTCCACCCAAATATCATGATCGCGCAGTAGTCGACCAGGTCGTTTCCATTGCATTTCCCAATGGAGAAATGGCAAAGGGACGGATCGTCTCCGTTCCCGGTATCACGCAAAAATCAATGATCGAAGGAGCCAACCTGCTGGAGTCGCCACGCTCGGCCATTCTGGCTCATGTGGCGCTGATTGAGCCGGTCAGGACGCAGTTGATCAACGGCATGCCCGTGGATATCCGCTTTCCATTCTGGTAACCACAACCTATCGCAATGTTTCTTTTACTGAAGCAAGTCATTCTTGAAGGATTATTTCCGGTTATAATCCATTCAATCTATCAATAGACTATGAATATCCGGAATGTTGCCGCAACCACGATCAATCTCTGGCAAGTCATTGGGCATTATGATACTGATCCTGGGACTGCTGGGCGGTTGCGCTTCGATGTTCTCCGATCCTCCCTCCCGCGCACCGACTTCGGGCAATCAGGCACCCAGCGCCAAGGCCGCTTATAATCGACCTTACACCGTCCGCGGCGTCACCTATGTGCCGCTGTCGACAGCCGCGGGATACCGCGAAACGGGCACGGCATCATGGTATGGCTCGGAATCAGGCAACCGCACCGCGATGGGCACCCGCTTCGCTCCGCAGGGTTTGACCGCTGCGCATAAAACCTTACCGTTACCTTCAAGGGTGAGAGTGACCAATTTGCACAATGGCCGCCATGTCGATGTCGTCGTCAACGACCGCGGGCCTTTCAAGAAAGGCAGGCTGATCGATTTGTCGCATGGTGCGGCAAAAAAAATCGGCTTGCATGGTATTGGCAAGGTAAAGGTCGAATATCTCGACAGTAAGCTCAGCCAGCGCTGATTTCCTGAACTTGTAGCGTCAAAAAAACCTCAGACAGGTGCGGGTAAAAATCCATCCAGCGCAGCCCTGTTTAAGCGTTGATCAATCATCATTCGAAGAAGATCCAAACGGCGAGCTGGCGCCGCCTCCGGGCGCCGAAGGCTGAGAAGGCGAGCCAAATGGCGAAGTACCAGTCGATGCGCCCGGTGACGATGACGATCCCCTGCCGGAAGATGGCGATGTTGATGGCGAAAATGGCGAGTTTGCTGCTGCACCACCAGATTTTGGCGAAGAAGCAGAGGATCCACTCCCTGTTCCGCTCTTGTCCGATGTGCCGGCACCCGGCTTATAGACGAATTGCCAGTCGCGGTAATTCAATGCCTCTTTGAATTTGGCATATTGTTCCGGAAAGCGGTCTTTCTTGATCGGTTTCCTTTCGGATAAGCTGTAAACGCCGGTGATTTTCGTGCCTATGCTGGAACTCATGCCTGAACTGCTGGTGGTGGGCGGTTTGCTGTCGGGGGTCGTGCCAACATTCGAACCTGGATTTGTCGCCGAGGTTTGACCCGTCGCCGTATTCTGCCCGGTACTGCCGGTTTGATTGAGCGCGGACGATGGATTGGGATTGGTTGCCGATGAGTTGGCGCTGCCGGTACCTGCGGTAGAATTCGAGCTACTGGATGAGGTTCCGCCACTGCCGCTGGTTGAACCTTTACTTTGTGCCGAATCAGCTTTCGAAGTCGCAGCCGTTGTCGCCGGCGGCGGTTCGTCCACCAGACCCCAGTCAGTGGTGTTGGTCATCGGATCGACGTATATCTTGCGCAAATGGCGTTTAATGTTGATCGAACGGCTGTCCTTCAGCAAATCTTCCAGCGTACTTGGATACTGTTTGTTGGCGTTGTGATAGGACATGATCGCTTTGCGGAATTCTTCGCCGATGAATAGCAATTCCGCCTCCTTGTCCCGTTGGGATTTCACCTGCCACATCTGCCCGGCGCCAGCCATGGCCACTCCCGCCAGCACCACCGAAAACAATGCCCATAGATACACGAAACCCTGTTGTGAATGCGCAGGAGTGCTAATCAATGACGAATACGGGCTATTACCATTCTTCATAGAACGTACCGTCTGACGCCCGTCCATTGTAACCGCTGTGCACATCGTAGACGCCGGCCTCAGTCAGATTCTTGGGAGGCACTTCGACCCAGCTATCCTTTCGTTCGGTAAAAGGATCCGTTGGCAGGTTGCGCATATAGCCTTTGTCAACCAGTTCCTGCAGATCGAGCGGATATTTACCGAAATCCGAATAAAATTGATCGATGGCATTGCGCATGATGCCCAGATCCTGCCGCAGCACGGATTCTTTGGCTTTCTCCAGGGAATTGAAATAACGCGGCGCGACGATGGTCAATAACGTTGCAATAATCGCCATGACCACCAACAACTCGATGAGCGTGAAACCTTTCTGCCGCCACTCTTTGCTCATAAACTCTACCACTCCCGGTACGGAATGCCATTCAAACCGATGGTTTCGGACATGGAAAAGACGTCATACACGTCATCGCCTGCCTTGGGGCTGTCAAAAGGGCTTTCATAACTGCGTTTCCCCCAGGTATCGACAGCAGGCGTGACTGTAGCGCCAACGAGATCTGGCTCGACGAACATCGGATCCCGCGGCAGGCGGCGCAGAAAATAAATGACTTTCTTGTCGGTGCTTTTGATATCGGGTACGCCGATGAATAACTCTTCCAACCGGGGCGGATAACCGGTTTCATCGGCTTTTTTGGCGACGCGGCCATCGTCCGCTGCCTGTTTATAAGCGTCGATGGCTGTTCTGATCTGCCGCAGCGCGGTGCGCAATTCCTGCTCCTTTTCACGCTTGACCATCATTTCGCGGAATGGTAACGCTGCGGTAGCCAGAATTGCCATGATGGCGACCACGATCATCAATTCGATCAGCGTGAATCCTCGATGCCGTTTCATCCATCGAAACGAAGCCATCATTTAAAATTGATCGTGGCCGGTGGCGGCAATGTGACATCGACCGCATCGCCATGTTCAATATCTTCCCCGTTAGCGCTTTGGATACTGACCTCCCCAGTACCGGCCGCAGTGGCGATGACTTTGAAGCGCAATTGCGTCGCCAGTCCGGCAATCTGATCCTTGCCCAGGCGTATGCTGCGCGAACCGGACTTAGGCCCGCCATCCAGCAGTTCGAATGAACCGGAATCGTAACTGAACTGAAGCTCTGTATTGGTCGTGGCTTTCGCGCCAACCAAACGGACATTGACCGAAAACTCCTTATCCAGTCCGACATTGGTCGGCGCCTGCAGCGTCAAGGACGGCGTCGACGATGCCGATGCCGCGGCTGCTCTCGCGAATGGATTCGGAGCATCTTCGTCAACCTGCGCTGCGAACGGGTTAGCCCCCCCTCGTGCAGAAGCCTGGCCTACACCACCCGGAGTAATCGCCAGCGATTGCGCTTTGGTTTTGTCGATTTTAACAGGTAACTTACCGGCTTCACTGGCGGTACCGAAGTGGTATTCGCTTTCGAAGTTATTTCGTTTGGGAAGATTGCGGATAATTCGAGGAGTAATTAATAGTATAACCTCCGTTTTTTCTCTATCCACCTTTTGACTTGATGTCAATCTATCCAAACCAGGAATGTTTAATAAGCCTGCGAGACCATTTACTGCTCGCTTATCGTTATTTTGGATAAGTCCTGCTATTACCTGCGTTTCTCCGTCTTTTAAAGTCAACATAGTCTCAGTATTTCGTGTTCCTAGTATGGGGGCTTTTGGGGGCGTTGCACCTCCTGCAGAAGGACCGGAAACTTCACCAGTTATGCTACTAACTTCAAGAGTCACTTTCATCGTAACATCATCATTCAAACCAATTCGTGGCTCTACATCCAACTTAATACCAACATCGATGAACGTTGGGGTTGATGTAACGATTGAATTAACCCCTGGTTGAACATTCGCCGTAAATACTGGCTGTTTAGTTCCAATGTGAATTTTTGCTTTTTCTTTATTACTTACTCGTATTCTGGGATTTGCCAATATATCTGCATTAGTAACGCTCTGGGCAAAATCAATCACGGCCTGATTACTAATGACGAAACTCTTAAGACCTAAATTCTGAGAACCAATTTGATTCAGTATGGCCTGGCTTGCAATATCTGTTATCGCACCTGCCCCTGGTGCTGCACTGGTTAAGCCGCTGAATGTCACAGATTGAGGAAATTTCGGCCCCACAAGAAAATTGTTATTACGTGTTACTTCGAGAACAGCCACATCCAACATAACTTCAGGTTCGGCCAAATCATTCAATGTTACCAGTCGCTCCGTCAATCTGATGGCTTCGAGTGTATCTCGCATCACAAAAAGATTGAGTTGTTCATTGACATATATATCCTTGGCTTTGACGATACCTCTGACCATCGCAACCATTTGCTTCACATCGGTATAAGCTATCTGAAAGCTGCGCACAACCAGTTCCTGATAATCTTTCTGCTTGGCCGGTGTATTCGGATAAATCAACAACGAATTATTGTTCAGCACTTTGTACGCCATCTGATTGGTTGTCAGGATCAGCTTGAGAATATCCTCAATGGTGTTATTCTTCACAAATATCGAAATCTTGGTGTCTTGGCGTATATCCTTGTCGAACACAAAATTAATGCCTGCAGTTCGCGCCATCAATTCAAACACTGACTTAAGATCGGTATCCTTGAATTCCATCGTGACTGATTTTTTGAAAGCAGATTCCAGTGCTAGATGTGTAACCTCGGGACGCGACAATTGAGAATTGATTTCTGTGATCAGTTGCCGGGCATGAGATTGCTGAGGATTTTCTTGCAATACCGCACGTACAAGGGCTTCTGCACTACTTAAATCATTTTTTGCCAATAATTCCCTAGCAGAATTAACAGCAGCGATATGACGGCGTTCTAATTGCAATGCCTCCAAGCCTTCCTTGGCACGCTCATGAAAAGGATAAACATTTAGGATACGTTGATATTGTTTTTCTGACTGATCCAAATTACCAGAGAAGCGCTGACTATCTGCTTCAAGGAGAATTTTACTGAGTACTTCCTCTCGCAACCGGATCAATACAGTGCGAATCTCCTGATTTTCAGGTTCTTCACGCGCAGCTTGTTCGAGTTTTTCCAAACCACTTTCAAATTTTCCCGCAGCAATTAGCTTCTGCCCGTCATCAAATGCCATATTTCGAGTGCCGAAAGTCCGGTTATTGATTGCACATCCGGTCGTTATCGCGAGCAATATGCTCAGAACAATGATTTTCCAGCTTTTCATTGGATATTTCCTGCCAATTTGTTAGTGATGGTGAGGGTTTGTTTGATATTCAGCGGCAAATAGGTCAAGGTGATTGCTGTGTCATTGATGGCGTCCAGTCGATATTGATCAGTCACTTTTCCACCGATCTTGGCGATGTGATTTTCTCCTGAGCGGGAAAGAAAAACCCAGGTTTGATTTTCCGAAATCGCTTTACCGGCGTATTTGAATTGCAATGGGGGAGCGGTGGGAGCGGGGGGTGGCGCGTCTGCTTTTGCGCGTTGTTCTTCGGCCTTGGCGGCCTGTTCTTCCAGAGTGAGGGCTGGTTTTTTGGGAGTCCAGTTCTTGGAGACAAACAGCTTGCCGGCCGATGGATCGAATGTTCGCTGGCCGAGCTTGCTGATGTCCAGGTATTCGGTATTCTTTTCCTGTGCTTTGTTACGGTCATTGCCTGATTTCGCGGATTGCAGCGGCTCGACCGCAGACGAGATTGCGCCTTCCTCATCCGGCTCTTCCTCGACCAGAATCACGGCGATCAAGGTGGCAAGGAGCGCGCCACCCAATAGCAGTTTACGTTTCTTTTCAGCAGAATCCATCGAGTTATTTGTTCAGAAAAAGATTAATTTCGAGCCGCAGTTCGAGTCGATCCGACGACACGACGTCGCGCTTGATTGCAATCGCGGAAATGGCTATCGCGGGCACTGATTCGAGCGCATCGGCAATGAAAGCGCGAATCTGGGCATAACTGCCGCGGATCGGCAATACCATCTCATAGCGCGCCAACCGGGCATCCTGTTCATTGATCAGGCGGTATTCGCTGCTGCTCAATTCCACGTTATGTTTCTTCGCAATGCGCACCAATTCACGAATCCAGAACGGCGACGAGTCGATCATCGGAAAGAAATCATAGAATGCCTGCAGCGCTTGATCGCCGGTCATTTTTTTGCCGACTTCGGCATCGCCCGTAGTGGGTTTCTGAGCCTGGATCTGTAACGTTTCGGCGCGCTCCTTGAGTTGCTGCAACATCGTTTCCTGCGGCGCGACCGCCGAAAAGAAATAAATACCTGAGACCACGAGCAAGCCGATGCCGATCTTTCCGGGGGTACCGAGCCGTCCGATTTGCCAGCGCAACTGCGGCAACCATTGATTCAACTGCGCAGACAGTGTTTCAGTATTCAGGCGTTTCAAATCCATGTGGCTGTCAGAAGAAAAATGATCGGGCGGTGCGGATTGTCTTGCTTAATTTTATAGTTCAATAAATGCACATTCTCAAAAACTGCTTCGCGTTCCAGCGCTTCGACAAAGTCGAGCAATTCGGACATGCTTCTGGCTTCACCGCTGATGCGCAATGTACGATTACCGACATTCGGCTGCAAGGATAATAAAGCGATATGCTCAGTCGAGGCGGATTCTATGGAATCAAACAGCGACTCCCACGGTAAATTCAGTTGATCCAGAATCGTGTTGGCTTGCGCGATTTCTTTACGGATTTCCTGGCTGAATTCTTTGACACGGGCTGACCGGTTGCGCGGCGCATTTTTCTGCTGCTGTTGTTTCTCGAGGCGCTCGACCCGGCTGCTCCAGTAATTGACTTCTTCGGTAACATGCCGGTATTGCATAAAAATACCGATCACGATCAGCAAACCGATCAGCAATATCGCATAATCAACCTGCGGAATTGACTGTTCCTGATACGGAAATTTTAATTTCAGGCGGGACATTGATCAATCTCGGAATTGCCGGCATTTACCGATGGATAGTGAGCCGGAATAGGTATCTGTTCAGTTGGGATCGACACGAGGTTCCAGCCACAATCAGCCGGTAAGGCCAAATGCGAATGTTCGGGCGCAAATAGATAGACAGACTCCACAGTTTCCTTATTGCCCAGAAAAACCGCCTCCTGATCCAATATCGCTAGTAATTCATCGGTGACACTGTTTAAAATCCGCTGATTGCGGATACTGTGCCAGATTCCATTGATCAGAATGGCAACGCAGATCCTGCCGGTTTCTATCACGGTGAAGTATAGCGTATTGCCATTCAGCAGCTTTTGCCAATGATCATAGACGGACGTCAGATAAGGCTCGATATTCTTGAGTTTACTTTGATGTCGCGCCGCCATCTCTTCCAGTTGAGTCATCAGTACCCTGGGAATCGCCGCGCAAACGGCGCCCCGGATGGGATGCCATTCGCTGATGCTCAGCACCCAGGCATCCATCCGTTCAGCATAAATTTCCCGCATGCGAAAATGAGCATAGGATTTGACCTCTTCAGGGCTCGCGATCTCTGCCTGAGGAGGCAGCGTCACGTAGCGCACGAAGTGATTCGATAACATAATCGACAGCTCTGTACCGGCGGCGTCGGTCAAATTTTTTTCCAACTGCTGCAAGACAGATTGCCAGGCGACAACACCCTGCAAAGGCTGGCAATGCGCAGTGGCCTTTGCCGTTTGCACCGGTTTTAACCCGCGCGAGAAACGGGCTAAATCCAGCCGCTCAGGCGCAAGAAAAACCTGAATCTGATCACGCCACAATCGTGACACGGTTGGCCTCCTCCAAACTGGTTAATCCTTGCTTGACCATATCCAGCGCCGCTTCCCGCAGAAAACGCGTGCCATTGTTGCGAGCGGCTTCCTTGATGCGGCGTATAGGCTCCTGGGCCACGATGAGCTCACGAATTTCATCATTCAGGAGCAGAATTTCAGCAATCGCATTGCGGCCCCGGTAGCCGCTTCCACGGCATTGGCCGCAGCCCTTGCCACTGCGAAAATGGTATTGATTCACGGTATCGGCCGGAATTCCTGAATCCGTCAGCAATTCCTCGGTCGGCTGCTCGTCGACCGAACAATGCGGGCATAACAGGCGTACCAGCCGCTGCGCAGCAATTCCATTCAATGCCGATACGAAACTGTAAGGATCGACCCCCATATGTGAAAAACGGCCAATGACGTCAAACACGTTATTGGCATGCACGGTCGTGAATACCAAATGTCCGGTCAGCGCGGCCTGGATCGCAATCTGCGCAGTTTCGGCGTCGCGGATCTCTCCGACCATGATCTTGTCCGGATCATGCCGCAATATCGAACGCAAGCCGCGTGCAAAGGTCAGTCCTTTTTTCTCATTGACGGGAATTTGCAGCACGCCCGGCAGTTGATACTCGATCGGATCCTCGATGGTAATGATCTTATCACTGCCTTTGTTGACTTCGGAAATCGCGGCATACAAAGATGTGGTCTTGCCGCTGCCCGTCGGTCCAGTTACCAGCAGCATGCCATAAGGTTCCGCACTCAGCCGGCGGATGCTCGCGATGGCCGCCGCATTGAATCCTAACTGATTCAACGTCAACCCTTCAATATGATCGGACAGCGCTTGGCGATCAAGAATACGCAATACCGCATCTTCACCGAAAATGCTTGGCATGATCGAGACGCGGAAATCGATTTCCCTTCCTTGGATGGAGATCTTGAAGCGGCCATCCTGCGGTACGCGGCGTTCCGCAATGTCCAGTTCGGACATGACTTTGATGCGGGAGATTACCTGCTCGGCCAGATCTCCGCCCTGAATCACGCCGATCGATGTCAACACGCCATCGATGCGGTATTTGATCGAAAGCGCACCGACCGTCATCTCCAGATGAATGTCACTGGCCTGGGATTTATGGGCATCGTAGAGCGTAGAATGAACTAGCCTGACGACTTGGCTGGTGCCTTCGTTGATACTTTTCAGCGATAAATCTTCAATACCGCTTTGCATCTTGTCCAGCTCGGTCGTGTGCAGAACCTGATCCATGGCGCGCATGGTTTTTTCCTGCTGAGCAAAGAATGCGGTTAAATCACCCGGATGCACGATACGCCATTCCACCGGCAGATTGAAACGCTCTTCCGCCCAGGCGCGTAATTTATGAGAAAAGGGGTTGCTGACCGCGAGCAGATAACGCTGTTCATGACGAAACAACGCACATTCATGAATGATGGCTTCGGCAAAGGGCAACATGTCGAATGCCGGCGTCAGTGTATGGATCGTTTTCATCTCCAGCGCAGGCATGTGCAACAATTGTCCGAGCTGCTGGGTCAATTCATCCGGCGTATAGCCGCCGGCGTCTTCCAAAGCCTGAATCACTGAAATGCCCTGACTCAAGGCTCTTTTTCTTGCACCGATCAGATCATTCAGGTTGATCGGTGGCTTATTTTCCGGGATGAGCGTTGTCTCCATCAATTGATGCTTCCAGCCAATTCAAAAATGGGCATATACATAAGTATGATAATGCCGCCAATGATAATGCCGATGAATGCCATCAGCAGCGGTTCAATCAGCTTGGTGGTCCATTCGACCCAGCGGGCGATTTCCTCGTCATGAAAGTTTCCGATGCGTTCCATCATGTCTCCCATCAGTCCGGTGCGTTCTCCGACGCGAAGCATGCGATTGCCTACTGCGGTTGTGAGTCCTTCCTGTTCCATCGCGCTGGAGATTGTTTTACCTTCACGGATATGTTTCGCTGCGGCTTCCACTTTTGGCCGCAGATGAGATTGCAGCAAGCCGCTGACCATTTCCAGCGCTTGCGTGATCGGAATTCCACCGCGCAGCAGCATACCGAGTGTTTTATAGAAACGCGCCAGCTGGTAGACACGCATATGTTCACCGATTGCGGGAATACGCCATAATAACCGCAGCACACTGGCTCGGAAGGAAGAACGGCTGACGGTGTAAAAAATCATCGCCACTGCGGCTACGGCGATGATCGCCAGCTCAAAACCGCGTTCATGCACGAACTGCCCCCATTTGATCAATAGCAACGACATCCACGGCAAATCACTGCCCATATCGTCATAAATTGCGCTGAACTTGGGAACCACGAACACCATGAGAAAAATCGATACCAGAAAGCCCACGACCAATAACAGCACCGGATAAATGGATGCGCCGACCAATTTTTTTCGCACGAAATCCATTTGCGTCTGGTAAGAAATAAATCGTGTCAGCGCTTCAGGCAGATCGCCGGTGCGCTCGCTGGCGCGAACCGTAGCGATGTACAAGGGTGGGAATGCGAGTGGATACTCTTCCAGTGCTTGCGAAAAAGTCACCCCCTCATAAAGCCGGGTCAGCAGATTCTGAATGATTTTGCGATTGCTCGCGTCCTGCTCTTTCTCGAGCAAGGTCTCAATACCTTCCACCAGACTAAGCCCAGCGGTTTGTAACGACAGTAACTCCTGACTGAAATGGACCAGCGGAAAATGATGGCGGGTTTTCAGTGAAAAACCTGAAAAACTGCGCCGCACACTCAGCACCATGCCGCCCTGGTCGGTGACCTGCAAGCGCGCTTCTTCTTCGCTGTTGGCTTCCAGTTCGAGGTACACGGTGCCTTGACCGGACATTACTGCTTTGACTTCATACCGCATGACCAGTCATTACCAATTTTTGATATCCGCAGCTTCGCCTTCACCGCCTGGCTGACCGTCTTTTCCAAGCGACATCAAGTCGAATTCTGCACGCTCGCCAGGATATTTGTAGATGTAAGGGCGTCCCCATGGATCTGGAGGCGGCGTTTTTGACAAATAAGGACCTTGCCATCTGGCTTCATTACTGGGGCGGGTCACCAATGCCGCCAATCCTTGCTCGGTTGCCGGATAACTGCCGACGTCGAGGCGATATTGATGCAGCGCTTTTTCGAGTCCGTCAATTTGCGCTTGCGCCATTTTTATTTCCGATTTACCCACTTGCGAAAAATACTTCGGTCCGACATAGGCCGCAAGCAAACCTATGATCACCATTACAACAAGCAGCTCGAGCAATGTAAAACCACGTACTGCCTTGACTGATTGCTGTCTGATCAAATGCATCATATGAGTCCTCTAACTTAAAATTTCGGAATATTCTACTACGGGCTAAATGATTGATTAACGATAAATACGCATGGTAAGTGGCTTATTTCACAGGGTCAAGACAAAGTCCGTGCAGAATCCTTCCAGATACAGTCATTCCACGCCTTTTTACAACGTTTACCGTCTCAATATGGCCCACCATCGGCCAATATTGAGAAGCGTCATCAGGGAAGCTGAAACATAGGTCAATGCTGCAGCACGAAGGATTCTTCGTGCATGTGGGATATCTTCCTGAAACACATACTTGCCGTGCTCCAGCATGGGCAGGGCGCGTGCGAAACTAGCGTGCAATTCCATGGGCAATGTCACCAAATGTATCACGGCTGTACTACCCAGTGTCAACAATCCTCCCAGCAAGAACAACGCCCCGGCCGCTGGTGCGCGGGTCAGTACAGTGACGACGGGAGCAATCATCAGGATCGCAGCCCCCAGTTTTTCTGCCGGACCGACGATCTGCACAAGGCGAGTGCGGAATTTTAACGGCAGATAACCATCCCGATCTTGGATGGCATGCCCGACTTCATGCGCTGCCACGGTAATAGCTGTCAGTGATCTGCCATGGAATTTGTCAGCCGTGAGCCGGACAGCTTTGGCTATCGGATCATAATGATCACCCACCTCGGATAATTCGACCTTGACGGCTTGCAGATTCGCCCAATCCAGCAAAATACGCGCTAATTCACTACCCGTTCCGGGATAACGGTCATCCGGATGACTGTATTTTGCGAGCGTATGCTTGACCCAATATGCAGGCCCGACTATTAATATCGTAAGCAGAATGACAACAATTACAGCGAAATAAAGCATGGTTATCCAGAAGAATGGTTGCGCGCACAACAGTAAAGGGCCTACAGATACGCGAGCTTCAATGATAACAGGATTGCGTTTATCAGATTCAGCGAAAGTATAATGGTTCCTTGGCGATGTGGCTCTCAAATATTGCGCCGCTCACGCATAATAAAAAAAATTCAGACTGAGCAGATGCACGAACATCCCCCTGCCTGCATAAGCTGAAATTCTCCTTGCTATCGCCCATCATTCATCTCAGAACTTTCCTGAAAATCTGTCAGATTTACCTTTCTTGATGAAAGGAAGTATTATTGCCGCTGCATTTGATCATTGCTGAGGCAAGTCACTGAATTTTGCAACAGGGATCTCGTCATGGGAAGAAAAATGATTTTAAAGGACGGTGGCAACTCATACTCGACAAAAATCCCGGTCTTTTTTGGTAATTCGATCGTTTTTCGACCGAACATCTCAAAATGATTTTTTCCATTGAACCTTACGATTCCAGTTCATGCCGAGCCATTACTCTCTAGCGACTTATCGTCGATATTTCTTTCAATGGCCGTTATTGGCTGTTTTGTACTTTACTTGTGGTTATCTCAGTTTTTTAGCAACCGTTTCAAATCATATCGTCACGCCGGTGTTTTTTGTGGCGGAGGGAATCGCGCTTGCTGCAGCTATTCGATGGGGTCCGCAGGTCTGGCCGGGAGTTTTCGTGGGTCAATTGGGGCTTGCGTTATATACCGATCTAGAATTTTTACCTTCTTTTCTGATTGCAGCCACCAACAGCATTGAAGCCATCATCGGTGTATTCCTGTTCCGGCGCTGGAATCTCAGTCCAAGCCTCGACAGTATTCGCGATTTCAGCCGGTTGCTGGTCATGATCTTCTTAATTCTGCAACCCTTCAGCGCCACATTTGGAATCGCGATTTTGTGGTTCTTTGGAGCCATTCAGAAGTCGCCAGACCTGCTTCAAGCATGGTCGTTTTGGTGGATTGGGAATTGTATGGGGCAATTCCTGATTACTCCCATTCTATTGACCATTGGGGCTCAATCCCATCGGCTCGCCTTTCTTGCCCAGTCGATTCGCGCTGCAGCTTTTCCGATTGCATTGATTCTGCCGGCTACCTGGCTGGTATTTGGCAGCACGGTCTTCGGCAGCGTTTCGCTGGCGCTGGTGATTTATGTGCCCTTATTGATCTGGGTGGCGGTAAAGAGCGGATTAGCTATCGTATCGTTGATCTGCAGCGGCATCACAGGATTATCCTTGTATGATACTGCACATGGCTATGGGCCTTTTGTCGTAAATCAAAGCCCCCACATTTTCGACATGAACATTTTTATCCTCGGCATTTCGCTGACGGCGCAATTCGTCAGCGTATTGTTTGCCGAGAACGCCAGGGTAACATCTGAACTGAACGACAGTAGAACCAAGCTCTACGCCATGATTAATTTATCGCCAATTCCCAAGGTGATTTGCGATGATCGCCATGTTCTTTTTGTGAATAAGTCATTCACGCGATTGCTGGGGTATACACTTGACGATATTCCGACACTGTACGAATGGGGACGGCGAGCATTTCCAGATCCTGCCTATCGCAAAATGGTAATCGCCTTATGGGCTCAGCGCCAACTGACAGCGCTGCATGAAAATACCGATTTCGAACCGCTCGATATTACGGCTCAAAGCAAGAGCGGTCTCACATGCACGTTAGTCGCAACGGCTTCGTTGTTCAAATCCGATGCCGCCGATCAGCAATATCTCATTGACCTGATCGATATTACTGCCTGCAGAAACCTGGAAAATCAATTAGTCAGAAACCATGCCTTTCTAGAAGATTTATCCAATAGCATTCCAGGATTTATCTATCAGTTTCAGCTTTTTCCCGACGGACACAGTTGCGTGCCTTTCGCCAGCAAAGGACTACAGACACTCATGGGAATATCGCCGGAAGCTGTGATCAAGGATGCTGCACCGATTCTCGCCATCATTCATCCGGAGGACGCGGACAAACTTGATCGATCGATCAGGGAATCAGCAGACTTATTGAGCGATTGGTATTTTGAATTCCGAATTATTGTCGAAAAGGGCGAAATACGCTGGCTTCATGCCCAATCCAAACCTGAAAGGCAGGACGATGGCAGTATCATCTGGAATGGCTACGCTACCAATATCACCGAACTCAAGAATGCTTCATTACGATTCGAAGCTTTGCTGGATTCTGCCAGTGACGGCATCCATATTCTGGATACTGACGGCAATATCGTGCATTTCAGCCGCTCATTCGCCAAAATGCTGGGGTATTCCTATGAAGAGACGGCGCGGCTTAATGTAAAGGATTGGGATGCCAAGATTCCAAAGGATAAATTGATCGGTGTTGCGCGGGAAATCCTGCATTCACCCCGTGTTTTCGAAACACTGCATCAACGCAAGGATGGCGCCATTCTAGATGTTGAAATCAATGCGCGTGGCATCGAAATTTCAGGCAAGAAATTCATATACGCCTCATCGCGCGATATAACCCGCCGTAAATTGCGTCAAAAAGAATTGGAATATCAGCGTATGCGTTTGTCAAATATCATTGAAGGCACGCATATCGGCACATGGGAATGGAACGTGCAGACTGGGAAAGTCATTTTCAATGAACGCTGGGCCCAGATTATCGGATACCGGCTGGATGAACTGGGGCCGATTTCGATTGAAACATGGCTTACATTTGCTCACCCGGATGATTTGCAGAAATCCGAAGCACTTCTGAAAGCTCATTTTGCTGGAAAGCTTTCCTATTATGAAGTCGAAGCACGCATGCGCCACAAGCACGGACACTGGATCTGGGTTCTGGATCGCGGCAAAGTATTGAGTTGGACTGACGATGGAAAGCCGTTGATGATGTTCGGCACTCATCAGGATATTACCGATCTGAAAGAGCGCGAAGCATTACTGATAGAAGCTCGCCAGCAAGCAGAAGCCGCCAATATTGCCAAAACCCGATTCTTGGCAATGATGTCGCACGAAATCCGCACGCCGATGAATGTCGTATCGGGGATGGTTCACTTGCTGGGCAAAACCGCACTCGATTCACACCAGAATATGTATCTTCGCAATATAGAAGGCTCATCAAACATACTACTGGGCGTCATCAATGACATCCTCGATTATTCCAAAATTGAAGCCAACAAGATTGAATTGGATCACGTACGCTTCGATTTGAATAGCATTCTCGAGAATTTAGCCGTAATGGCTTCAACCGCTGCGCTCGATAAAGCAATTGATGTGTTTTTTTATGTCGAACCCGCTGTGCCTCGCCATTTCGTCGGAGATCCCATCAGGCTGAGTCAGATATTCGTCAATCTCACCAATAATGCAATCAAATTTACCGACCATGGTGAAGTCATCATCCGGATTTTCACCGAGGCCACCGATCAGCCTGAAATCGTTACACTCATTTTTAGCGTGAGGGATACTGGCATAGGGATAAAAACCGAGCAGATGGGAACGCTTTTTCAAGCTTTTTCTCAGGCCGACACGACCATTACACGCCGTTTTGGCGGCACCGGGCTGGGCTTATCCATTTCAAGACGATTGGCGCAGCAAATGAACGGCACCATCGATGTTGAAAGTGAATACGGCAAAGGCAGTCATTTTCAATGCACCGTCCAGTTGCAGCAAGCTGATGAGGTAACTGCACCCTGGATCGCAATACCTGATTCAATGCATTCATTGAGCGTAATGATTGTCGACGATCATGCAATGAGCAGAAATGTCACTCAGGAGATTATGATGTCGATCGGATGTAATGTCGTAAGCGCCGTCACCGGTACTCATACGATCAAACAGATTTGGGGATCCAGATCATCGGGAGTGGATCTGTTGTTGATTACGCTGAGAAAGCAGGATCCGCACCATCCTAAGATTGTTCGGGACATCGAAAACCTGTTGTCCACTGATCGGAAGGCAAAAATACTGTTGATTACAGATACCATGGATGTTATGTTTTCTGAAGAAATTGAGAAAAATAGAATCGGCACCCTCATCAGACCATTTACCACAGTGAGCTTGTGTGATGCCATTATCATGTTGTTAGACAAAAAAATCGAACAGGAGATGGGTCAGAAGAATATGATCGACGATGTACATCAGCAATTATCTAACGCGCACGTTCTAGTTGCGGAAGACAATGAATTCAATCAACTGCTCATGTCCGAATTGCTGGGAAATTGGGGGATTACCGTAAGCGTTGCGCAGAACGGCGACGAATGCATCAATTTGCTGAAATCAGCAAAGCATCCGTATGATCTTATTTTTATGGATATCCAGATGCCCGTCATGGATGGAATGGAAGCTGCGAGGCACATTCGTCAAGATATGCACTTAACGATTCCTATCGTAGCCCTGACCGCCAATGTCATGGAATCCGATCAGCAAAGCTTCATGCTCGCCGGTATGAATGCATTCCTGCCGAAACCATTCGATCCGGAAGAATTGCATCAGATTCTGCTGCGTTTTATCAATCGGTCACCGTCATGACAGACAATGGGATAAATAACGAAACCAAGGTCCGTACAAATCTGTTCGATGCATCACAATGAATTGACTTGCCAAACATGGATTTCGAACAAAGGAGTTCGGATAGTGGTTGAAGAGCACATCCATCCACAACCAATCTAGTAATTTCTTTATAACTCCACAATCCTTTTTCAAGTCAAACATGCCAAAAAGCTGGCTTGAATTCAATAAATTTGTATAAGTTAAAAGTGTGGCGCTCCTTAAAGCATCCGAAATTCACAAATATTTCAGAAATGATGCCTGATCTTTGGGCATGAACTGCTCTGCCATTGAAACTAGCGAATTCCATACCTGCGATTTGTTTACGCTCTAAAAATACAATTCTTTCTGCAGCATATTCTGGATTGAATTTCACGTAGTTCTCATAAAGATCAGTCGCCTGAAAAATACGGCGTTACTTTCCGAAACTAACGCCAGCCGATCTTCTTCACAAGAAATTCAATTATTGATCATTTCACTTCACAAAAGATTGAGATAACCAAGAACATAATATCGTCGCCAATAATGACATGTGACGATCGTTCTAAATCATTCCAATCAATGAGCTTTATTGGCTTAGCAGAATTCCCATTCTCTACCAATTCTTTGATGAATATCTTCTGAGGAGCCCGTTGTGATTTTATCCAAACAGTGTCTGTACTCAGCTTTAATGGTATGCAGCATCTTACTATTTAGTTTTGATAGTATGGCCATGCCAAGTTTTGCCCGGCAAACTGGCATGCCATGCAGTTCTTGTCATGTTCAATCTTTTGGGCCTAATTTAACGCCGACTGGAAGAAACTTCAAATTAAACGGTTATACGGCAAAGAAAGAAACCGGCAGCACATTGAAATATTTACCGCCAATCAGTGGAATGATTCGTGGATCGTTCACACATACCATGAACGATCAGCCGGGTGGTGCGGCAGAACGATATGGCCGTAACAACAACAACACCATCGATGAAGCCTCAGTTTTCTATGCTGGCCGAATTACATCCAATCTCGGCGCTTTCGTTCAAGGGACTTATGGCGGGGTTGAAGACAAGTGGGAATTAGACAATGCAGACATCCGCATGGCTAATCAGTCTACCTTGAGTAACAATCACTTGGTGTACGGTATTTCTACCAATAACTCTCCTTCAGTATCCGACCTCTGGAATACGACCCCGGCCTGGGGATTTCCTTGGGCATCTTCAGAACTTGCACCCACGCCTTCTGCTGGTCCGTTAATTGATTCGCTTGGAAGTCAAGTTATTGGAGCAACCGGATACGTCATGTGGAAGGATCTTTTATATATTGAAGCAGGCGGTTATACCATGCTCCCCAAGAATGCTCAAAAAGGAATTGGAACATTTGATTCTGAACAAAATAGAATTAATGGCGGGGCTCCTTATTGGAGGGTGGCATTGCAACATAACTGGAATGGTCAATATGGATCAATTGGGGCCTATGGTCTGCAGGCCAGCGTCAATCCTCAGAGACTACAAGGCTCAGGTACTGATAGCTATTACGATTATGGGTTTGACACAACTTATCAATATTTGGGAGATATGTCGCATATTTTTGAGCTCAATGCCACTTATCTCAGAGAACAACGTGATATGAACGCAAGTGTGGCGCTAGGATTAGCCGAGAAAAAATTCAGCAGTCTGGATATTGCGAAAATTAGAGCAGGTTACACTTTCTTGCAAACATACGGTTTAAACCTATTCTATACTCAAACTACAGGCACCAAGGATCAAGTTATTTTTAGCGCGGATGAGCCAATCAGCGGTAGCCGAACCGGCAAACCTAACAGCCAATCATTCACTGTCGAAGTGAGCTATACCCCGTTCGGTAAGTCTGCGTCGACTCTAGCGACGCTTGCCAATCTAAGGCTCGCTGCGCAATATATTCACAATTTCCAATTTAACGGATCACACCATAACTACGATGGATTTGGTCGCAATGGAGCTGGAAATGATTTGGTCTATTTCAATGGGTGGCTAGCTTTCTGACAAGGCTGAATTGATCTGAATGGGACGATCAAACAGCTACGCCCAACCATCTCCCTACGGCTGCAGTTAAAATCATCGCGAGTGCTCCCCAGAATGTTACTCTGATTGCACCCTTGAACATTTTAGCCCCGCCTGCACGGGCTGCAAGAGCGCCTAAAGTGGCCAAGAAAACAAGAGAGGATAACGCTACTGATGGTATTAGCTGTATGCCAGACATATTCCATGCGACAAACAAAGGCAAGGCGGCACCGATTGTAAATGTACCTGCAGAAAAGATTGCCGCCTGAAGAGGACGCGCCAGAGTCCTCTCTGCCAGGCCTAGCTCATCTTTTGCGTGGGCTCCTAACGCATCATGCGCCATTAGCTTCTCGGCGACCACATGCGCTAAATTTGAATCAAGCCCCCGAGTCATATATATATTCGCCAATTCTTTCAATTCATCGGCATAGTTATCGTTCAAGGATTGTTTTTCACGATCAAGATCTGCCATCTCTGCATCTGACTGGGAGCTTACCGATACATACTCACCAGCAGCCATAGACATGGCTCCGGCAACCAGTCCTGCAACACCCGCAAGAATAATATCAGCGTGAACGGGTTGGGCTGCCGCAACTCCTATGATAAGACTTGCGGTTGAAACAATGCCATCATTAGCACCCAGAACAGCAGCGCGTAACCACCCCGATCGATGGGATCTATGAATTTCAAATTCACTCATTGTATTTTCAGATCCTTTAAAAGATCAGAGCAATAACTCTATGAAAAATTATCACCTTTTGCTTTGATAACCTATATAAGCCTGCACTCCATCTTCAAACACTAATTTATGAAACGCTGATTAATTCGCTGCTCCAGTGAATTAATCAGTATTTCCTCAGCACTCAAATTTACAGCTTATTTGCAGCCGCGCTATTCTAACGTTGATTTATTATCCGCCCCAGGCAACGTTGCTTGTAATTACAATTTGGAAAAAATTTGCATGAGCTTTCCGGAGTGTTTGTGAACAGCGAAGAAGATGGGTTTTACCGGAAGTGTCCTGGTTTTGATCACCTTTGATTGACCGGGCGCCCTGAACACGAATCGAACGTGCGACCTACCCCTTAGGAGGGGGTTGCTCTATCCACTGAGCTACCAGGGCGTTGACGGCATTTTACGCTAATATGGCATCTGGCATATACCCGATCCATCAAATCGAAGGCCTCCACTTTCCGGAAAATTCCCGCGCAGTACTCAGGCAAACGATCTTTTACTATGTCATAGGCACGGGAAGCTCGATAAGTTTCAGAATACATTTCATTCATGCGGCATTGAAATCGAATTCATAGTAACCCAGGAACTGAGCTTGATTTGTCACGAGGGAAAATGATAGATGTTAGTCATAAAAACTTAACTGCCGGATTCAAATAATAATTACTCGTATCAGAGGCTTGGATATGTTACATTTCGCTAGGTTTTTTTATATTTCCCGGACAACAACGCGCCCCAATCATGCTGAGTTTAATCATTTCAGGAAACTCATTCATCATGAATACACTGCCATGTTTGACTGAATCTAGTTTTGTCCAACCGCCGCTCGCTGCCTTTTCAAAATTCTTGAATTCTCAATTCGATTGTGTATGAATCCCGCCAATCCCCCTCACCAGAAGATTAAAACTGTCGCCATATTGGGTGGCGGACCTGCCGCCTGTGCACTGGCAATTTTGTTGTGCCGGGCTGGTTTGCAGGTAGCCATGTGGCATAAACCCAAAAATGCGCCGCTGATCGTGGGCGAATCACTTGTGCCGGCTGTTATTCCAATGTTGCAAACTCTTGGCGTGGAAGACGCGATCCGCGGCTTTAGTATGTTCAAGCCCGGGGCGACCTTTAATTTGAGCAAAGATATCAATTTTTCGTTCTTCTTCAAAAACCTCACGGGCACTACGGCAACTTATGCCTATAATGTGCCGCGCGATCAGTTCGACATTGCTTTATTAGACGCAGCAAAAAAGAATGGCGCCAAGATTTATGAAGCCCCTGCAAACCTGGAGTGCACTCCCAATACTGAGAAAGTTACCTTGACCACGGATACGCTTGCCGAAACCGACGGCTTCTTTGCGCAGCATCCGGATTTGATTGTCGATGCAACGGGTCGGGTGCGCTTGCTGCCGAAACTGCTCAACATTGCCAGTAAAGAAGGTACTCGTAAGGATACCGCCTTATTTGCTCATGTCGATCAAACCCATCTGGATTACCAAGGTCATGTGCACACGACCCGGCTGGATCATGGCTGGAGTTGGCGCATTCCGCTGCCAGGACGCGTTTCGTTGGGGATGGTGATCAATTCGCAGCATTTGCCGAAGTTCGGCGCATCCAAAGAGGAACGGTATGACAATTTGCTGAAGCAGGATTCCGTGTTGAAAACGGTAGCTGCTGACGCACAACGAATTACGCCTGTAATGGAATATACCAATTACCAGTTAATTTCTGAACGGATGTTCGGCAATGGCTGGGTGCTGGTTGGGGATACGGCAGGATTCATTGATCCCGTGTTTTCGAGTGGGCTCTTCCTCGGCATGCAAGGCGCTTTCAAGCTGGCCAAAACCATCTGCGACGGATCACAGGCAGCATTTCAGCAGTATGAAAATGATGAAAAACATCATTTGCGGATCTGGCAAGAAATTGTCAGTTATTATTATGATGGCCGCCTGTTCACATGTTTCAAAGTCGGGCAAAACATGAAAAATAATCTTATGGTTAAACTGCTCTACCCGCATATCGACAAGCATATGGGACGAATTTTCAGCGGCGCAGCTTCAACATCGCCCTACAGCGTAGGCTTGCTGCGTTTCATTACTGCATATGGCATGAAAGGGGAAGATCCGCGTGAATTGATGATTCATTAGTGTGGGCGCATTGTTCATGTTATTCGAATGGCACAATTTTTGATGTCGAGGCCTAGTATTCTGCGAGACCTTCTTGAAACCAAGCCCAATGATTTTCTATGCTATGATCAACCTATGTGTGGCCTTGTTTATTGGGCATTTTTTTATTGCCGCTGCAAAAATGAGTACGCCTTACCTTAAAAATCATCAGATTTGGTCAAATCTCCAGTATAAACAAAACGCTTATGCCGCACATTGATCGTTCAAAGAAAACAAAGGGGAGTATGAATGAAAATTAAGAACCTTGGCTTTATCGTCATATTGATGCTCAGCAGTGTGTTGATAGTGGGATGCAGTTCAACTGGGACGCTAGGCAGTACCAACGAAACTATTCCGCTTATCTCCGGGTATACCTGTTGTAATTTACGCAATGAGGGTGGCGGAGACTGGATAAGCGAGCTGACGTATACCAAGTGGAACATGATTCCGCTAGGAACTCCCGCTTCAGTGACCGAGTATGGGCGAAACCGCGCCCATCTGAATCTGGGCGGCAAACCGATGCGCCTGGGTCAGGATTACACACGCAAATCCCTATCGCTTGAGCAATATGTAAGACGAATTATTGTCCCCGAAGACCCTAACATGAAACTGGCGACCTTTCCAAAGGAAATACAGAACGCCATTAAACTTGGCAAAGTAATGAATGGCATGACCAAGGAGCAGGTCATCATGTCGGTTGGTTATCCCTTAACGGATGAAAATCCAACTATGGATGCGCCATTATGGCGAATGTGGATTGACAGCTTCAGCGAATATCAATTGCTATGGAATGAAAAGGGTCAGGTCAAGGACATCGTCACCGATCCAGTCACCAAAAATCTTATCGTATACACAAAATAACCGGCAATTAGACGCGGGAAAAACAACGAATGACGATCTGAATAAATCCTGATCGTCTCGAATACTCGACGAATAATGAATGAGCGTTTTGAGCCAGATGCCAGATTTTATCGAGCACCTGGCTGAGTGGGAACCGAGCGATTTTCCATTGCATGTTTGGTAAATTCCTAATGAATTGACTTCGCTTCTTTTCACCGACTTTCGCCACTCTTTTCAGATGGGCCGAATATATCCTCGAGATCCACTGTTCAATCCATCCGCGGTCATCGTACGTCATCAACTTAGCATATATATCATTGCCAACCTGCTAATTAACCATAAAAATGACCATCATCAGAGAAATTCGCTTTGATATAATAACCCCCATTATTAGCACATCGGATGCGGTTTTAAGCTAATGAACATTAAGGAGTTGTGTGAAAGTTTACGAATGAATCCATGAAAAATCATGACCCTCACACAAATAGTTAATGATAAATTGATTCTCAAGGGACTGGACAATGCATCTGATTATTCCCCAATCAACCCAACACTCAAACATCCTGCGTTACGCATGACAACCCCCATTTCTTCCTCGGCGATCGCTGAAAACATCTGTTTTTTCATTCGCAGTCATCTCGTGGCAAGTGGCATTGAAGTCACACCAGCAACGCCTTTGGAGCGTTTGGGTCTCGATTCATTTTCATTGATCGAAATAATTCTTTTCGTAGAGCGGCAATACCAATTGCAACTCTCTGATGAGGCGCTCAGTCAAGAAAATATCTGTTCTTCAGAAACGCTGGCAAATTACGTCCACCAACAGCTTTCATGACTCCCGATGAATCAGCATTGCCCGACACGCTGTTACTGAGCGGGTCGGATTATTTCCAGCTGTTGCTCGACAGACACCATCGCAGGTATGGGCTGCAGGGCAATGTCGGCCGTTTTGCGGTAACTGTAGAAGGACAATTGGATATCGATCAATTGAAACAAGCTCTCAACGGCGATCCGATTTTCTGCTGGTTACATTCGTTGCGGTTAAAAAAGCAGTGGCCACTCCAGTTGCCTGAATGGATACGGATACCATCGACGCATCCCATTACGATCGAAAAGTTTGAGGTATCCCGAAAGGATGACGGCATCCTCAAAGCGCTTTTCGCGAGAGATATTCAACTTCGTGACGACCCGCCCTTTCAATTTGATTTGATCCATGGTGAACACGGCCACACGACTCTGTTGTTCACTTGGAGCCACCTATTGATGGATGCTCAGGGCGCAGAATTTTTAGTGCGTTATTTGGGAGATGCTCTGGGTGATCAACCAATACAGCTATTTGCCTCAAAAAATTCACCCTTCGCTCTCATTGAGCAATTGAAGCAAACGCAGAAAACCAGGGATTTCATTTTTTTTGAAAAAAAATCCATGCCGATCTCTTTTTTGGGAGAAAGCTGCAGCCGGCAAGCCAATTCCTATCACACGCTGTATTTCTCTGAAGCAGAAACTGAGCAAATCGCTGTCCACTGTAAACATGCCGGCGCTCGATTCGGAAGAAGTCCATTTTTGCTTGCGGCGTGCATGCACAGCTTTAGTGATTTGCTTAAACGCAAGGGAAAAACGGTCACCGCAATTTGGGTGCCTGTTCCTCACAATAACAGAAAAAAAGGCGCCTTCGGCCCAGTCGTCGGAAATCACCTATCGTATTTGTTTTACCGGCTTTTTCCTCAGCACCTGGAAACCCTGCAAAAAACCGTTACTGTTATCCAGCAACAAATGATCAACCAAATGCGCAAAGACATTCCAGCCAGTTTTAGTATTATGATGGATCTGTTGCTGAGGGTTCCGCTGTGGTTATATGAAAAAATTGTCAAATCTCCCACCCACGGCGCGCTGGCCAGCTTCTTTTTTTCCGATACCGGCAAAACGCTGGATGATTTTAATGTTTTCTGCGGGTTACCCGTCAGTAATGCCATTCATTATCCTCCCAATAGCAGCCACCCAGGTTTTACCATTATCTTCATGGATTTCCAGCAGAAGCTTCACGCCATTATTGCCTACACCGAAACCACTGTGAGCAAGGAAGATATTTTCTGGTTCGAGTCATCTTTACGGAAAAATCTTTTTGGATGAACCGTTTTTTACTGCCAGCACCCTAATTCACCCCGACGTTCTGATCATCGGCGGCGGTTCAGCCGGTATCGCCGCAGCGGCAGGTGCAGCAGAGACAGGAGCGAGGGTCGTTTTACTGGAAAAAAACACCATTCTTGGCGGCAAGGCAACTGCCGCTTATGTGGGCACCGTGTGCGGACTCTATTATCGCAACGACGATCCCGTTGTCAGATATGCGGTCGATGGCTTTCCGCGCATTTTTGCAGAAAAACTGGAGATCTTGAGTAATTCCTCGCCCTTTTTTTATAACAATGGCCTTCGCTTCCTGCCTTATGATCATTACGCATTTATCCAACTATGCGATGAAGTCGTACAACAAAGCAAAGTAACGCTTTACCTGGACGCTCATTTAATGCAGGTTGAACGAGAGGATCATTGCATTCGGAAAGTCGGCGCCATGATTCATAATCGTGCCGTTACTTTTCATCCCGGCGTCGTGATCGACACCTCAGGTGAATGTATCGTTGCACGTCTTGCGGGCATCGACACTGTCGAAAATCAAACCTACCAGGCCACCGCTCAGACTTTTATCATGACGGACATTGCAACCGATGATGAGCAGAAACTTCGCCTAAGCCTTTTACGCAGCATTCGCAAAGGAATTGATAGCGGATTGTATTCACAACACTCCGAAATGCTGTCCGTCATTCCTGGGAGCCTGAAATTGAATCGGGCTGTTTTCAAGCTAGGACTTTCTTCAGAAATAGGAAACGATCCCTTCGAGATAACGCGATTGCAATTGTCTGCCAGATACGCAGTGGCTGAAATTGTGCATTACTTGCAAACCCACAACCCATTGTTCAAAAATGCCGCGCTATCGATGATAGCCCCCGAAGTGGGCATCCGTACCGGCCCGAGGAATGTCGGAAAAACCATTCTGACAAAGGAAGACGTCATCAATTGCCGAAAAGTAGAGGATGCGGTGGCTCGAGGCACTTGGCCCATCGAATTCTGGATACCTGGAAAGAAACCTCACCTGGAGTATTTCTCATTCAATGATCACTACGACGTACCGGGAAGAGCACTTCAGTCAGCCGCCTCAAAAAATTTATTATTTGCCGGTAGAAACATCTCGGCTACTGAAGAAGCACTGGCCAGCGCCAGAGTCATCGGGACGTGTTTAATGACGGGATATGCGGCCGGTCATCTCGCGGCAGGTATTATCAATAACGATTGTTACGAGATCATCATAGCCACTGTCCAACGATCGCTCTTTCCTGAATGAAAACCATGCTGAAAGTCCCGAATTTCCTGTATCAGTCTGCACAACGCTGGCCGAATAACACCTCGATGACCGACGAATGGGGCATGGTGACGTATGCCGAGCTAGAAGCGCTGGTTGGACAAATTGCCGCGCGCCTTAAAGCATGGGGCATCGCTCCTCATCTCGGGGTGGCTGTCATCGGGAAAAACAGTCGCTATTTCATTGCACAATGCTTTGCCGTGATGGAATGCGGTGCTGTGGTCATTCCGCTTTCCAATCAGATAACGACTGATGAAGTCAATGAAATCATCAAAACGACGGGCTTATACGCGATATTAGCTGATCAAACCACTAGAGCGCATTTTGATAACACCTTGGAAATAATCCCGTTCGCTCACCAGGAATGGCGTTTATTCTTATCGATGGATGCTAACAAGAGCATCCACTTTGCAGCCCACGTCAAAAACCCAGCCTTGGTTCGCTTCACCTCCGGCACTACCCGCATTTCCAAAGGCGTCGTGCTTTCTCATGAAAGCATTGCAGAACGGACTGAATCCGCCAATCAAGCCCTCCAGCTTGGCCCGGCAGACACTATTACCTGGGTTCTTTCCATGGCCTATCATTTCGTGGTAACGATTATTCTTTATCTGCGATATGGAAGCAGCATCGTCATTTGTAAGAACTCGATGGCGGATACCCTCATCGAAAACACCAACCGCTACCAGTCATCATTGCTTTACTGTTCACCCTTGCACATACGTCTCTTGGTTCAAGATCACAGTGGCCGAAAAATGCCTTCTCTGAAACGCGTGATCTCAACATCTGTTTCCATTACCAGGGCGGAATGTCAAAAGTTTGCCGAACGATTTGATATTCCCGTCAGTCAGGCCTATGGCATCATCGAAATTGGGCTTCCCATCCTCAATCTTAAAAATAACAAGGACCATCCTGATGCAATCGGCCATGTTCTTCCAAATTACCAGGCACAAATCGTCAATGACCAGGGAAATCCTCTGCCTGCTGGAGAAACGGGACTTCTCTTCATACGAGGTCCCGGGATGCTGGATGGTTATCTTGATCCTCCCAGCCCCCGCGAAGAAATTCTAAAAAATGGCTGGTTTAATACGGGCGATCTCGCTGCCATGGATGCTGATGGACTGATACAAATAGCAGGAAGAAAAAAAAGCATGATCAATGTAGCGGGCAATAAAGTATTTCCGGAAGAAGTGGAAGCTGTTTTGAATCAACATCCTGCTGTTAAGCTGTGCCGGATAAGCGGCTATATGCACAGCTTTTTAGGTGAGCGCGTTCAGGCAGATATTGTTTTGTATGAGGGTCAGAAATCATTTGATGTAGAGGAATTGATCAACTTTTGCCGGAATCGCCTCTCACCCTATAAAATCCCTCAAAAGATAAATTTTGTCAAAGAATTGCCCATGACCTACAGTCAAAAGCTGATCCGGTATTAGTTTGATTGAAGATTACGCTTCGATCCTTTCTAAAGAAATGTGACACAGAATTTCATTTCTGAGACAACGCAGAAAAATGCTGCATTCGCACTCGACCAGTGCTGTGATCAAGTTGGAATCGACATCGCGTTCCTATGTAGACGCTCTTTTGAGGCAATGGCAACCTTTTCCTCGCCTGTCGGGCGATCTATGGCAGGTTTGATTAAATAATTAACATTCAGTATATTTCATAGTGATAAAGACCCCTTTTCTTCTATGCCATTGACATAAGGAATAGCCGAAGATGGACAACACCCCATCAGAGATCAAACCGAAACCGGAGTCAACCATGTTGACGCATTGCGATGTGCTCGTCATAGGCGGCGGCCCTGCTGGATCAACCTGCGCCACATTGCTGGCTGAAAAAGGCTTCGATGTGATTATGCTGGAAAAAGAGGAGCATCCGCGATTTCATATTGGTGAATCGCTTCTGCCCGCTAACATGCCTCTATTGGAACGACTGGGCGTTGCCGAAGAAATAAAAAAAATTGGCATGCTGAAACTTGGCATAGAATTTAATTCACCCGATCACGATCATGTTTCCCAGATTGAATTCTCAGAGAGCTGGAATAAGGAGCTGTCCTGGGCTTATCAGGTCAGGCGTTCAGAATTTGATGAGATATTGTTTCGAAATGCGGCAAGTAAAGGAGTACAAACGTTAGAAAATTGTCGCGTTCGGGATATCGAAATGGACGATAACCATGCTGCCCCTATCCGAATCCGCGCAGAAATACCCATCGGACAAACCAAGTCTTTCGAAGCAAAATTCATTGTGGATGCTTCTGGACGAGATACTTTTCTGGCCAATAAATACAAGACCAAGCAAAAAGACAAAAAACATAGTAGCTCTGCGATTTTTGGACATTTTGATCATGCTACCCGGCTGCCTGGAGACAAAGAAGGATACATTTCCATCTTTTGGTTCGAGCATGGCTGGTTCTGGTTTATTCCCCTCGCCGATGGCACGACCAGCGTGGGCGCGGTCTGCTGGCCATATTACCTGCATTCCCGTAAAAAGCCTCTGGATGATTTTCTATGGGATACCATCAACTTGAGCCCACAATTGGCTGAACGCATGACGCATGCGGAACTGGTATCTGAAACGTATGCGACTGGCAATTACTCATACTCAAGCACGATCTCCCATGGCGAACGATTCATCATGATTGGTGACGCCTACGCATTCGTCGACCCGGTCTTTTCGTCGGGCGTCATGCTGGCGATGAATAGCGCTTTCAAAGGAGCAGAAGTCGTTGAAGCAGTTTTAAAAGAGCCTGCTCAGGCTCCTGTTAGACTTAAAGAGTTTCAGCATGTCATCACGCATGGGCCCAAGGAATTTTCATGGTTTATTCATCGAGTCACCAATCCGATGATACGGGAATTGTTTATGCACCCGCGTAATGTACTGAAAACGAAAGAAAGCATCCTCAGCGTCCTGTCAGGTGATATTTTCGACAATCCCAAAATCTGGCCGTCATTGTATGCTTTCAAAGTAATATATTATTTGTCATCATTAATGAATTTAAAACGTACCTGGGCAGCGATGAAGCGGCGTGCTCAAAATATTCGTGATGTAGACAGCGCCGTGCAGTGAGATATCCGGATAGTCTGTCGTCTGAAATTGGTTTTGCAGCGTTGTACCTCATAAAACTCTCTTCTCAGTTCATTGACGTAAAAATAATCAATTCCCCCGAATTTGTGAAAGGGCATGGTGCAGTATGGAGACGCTGATTATTTCGCCATCAGCACAGCAACTGAAGCAAAGTCAGCACGTGCTGGGAGGCATTTGCCATACCCATGGATTGAGTACGGACGAAGGGACTGTAGTGCAATTACCATTATCTGCATTGGCAGGAAAAACCGAATTAAACGAATTGTTCTTGACCGATGCGCTGTCCGCAACACATGAATGTACTTTACCTCTTGGAACGATTCGATATAGCCAAACACGGGAATTTATATTCGGATATATCGAAACTGAACAGCGATCCGGTTCAGAACGACTGGAACAGGCAACTCGACAGGCTTATCGGGCAATGCTGCAATTGTGCCTGACATTGCATGTCCCACATCTTTTACGTATATGGAATTTTGTACCTCATATCAATGAAGATGAACTCATGACTGAGCGCTATCGTTTATTTAATATGGGCAGGAAAAAAGCTTTTGACGATTTTAGTCAGATCATCAATGATGGGTATCCCGCGGCCTGCGCCCTGGGATCTTTCGACGATACGCTCAGGATCGCTTTCTTGGCGTCAACTCGTAAACCGTCCTACATCGAAAATCCGCGACAGATGAATTCCAGTTCTTATCCTGAACAATACGGAATTGTCCCTCCGCTTTTTTCACGCGCCACGCTTCTTCGTCATGATGCTGGCGCAGCACTTTTTCTCAGTGGCACTGCGAGCATCGTGGGTCATGAGTCGCGCCACCAACATGATATTCGGGCACAAGCCTATGAAACATTGCAAAATCTGAATACCATACTGGCACAGGCCAATCGAATCATGATGAACGACTCAGCAGGTCCCATGGATTTTCCTTATTCCCTGGGTTTGAATGAGCTTTTCTGGCGCGTGTATATCCGCTTGCCCGAACACCTGGAAACCGTCCGAACCGTTTTACAGCAGGCGGGCATCAGGCAAGCCGTATTTGTGAAGGCCGATATTTGCAGAACCGAACTATTGGTAGAGATTGAAGCGAGCGCGAATTATCGCACTCCTGAATCCGGGAAAATGAAAATCGCCTAAAATGACAACACATGTCTTGCGTTTTTTTCATGTCGTCGTGTTTTATATCATGCTGCTATGGCTGGCTCTGATGTTACTGGTGGGAAATTTCTCAGTTTTTTTTCTTTATTATCTTTTACCGTCTGACATCGGAAGAAAATTTGGAAGGAAGCTGAACAGTTTTGTTTTTCGGCTCTTCTTGAACGGATGCTACCGGTTAGGCCTCGTACATTTAGATTTACGAGCACTTGATATACTGAATGCAGAAAAAGGACTTATTATCGCCCCCAACCATCCTACTATGCTGGATGCGCTGTTAATGCTGTCTCGCATCAAAAATACCAGTTGTCTCATGAAAGCCAGCCTCTGGAACAATATTTTTTTACATTCCGGCGCCATGCTGGCTGGTTACGTACGAAACGATTCCATCAAAAAAATGGTTCGCAGATCAGTCAAGGAACTCCAAAGTGGCAGTAACCTGCTGATTTTTCCTGAAGGCACCCGAACAGTGGAGTTTCCCATTAATCGCCTGAAGGCGGGCATCGGGCTGATCAGCACCAAAGCTCAGTCCCCCATTCAAACGGTTCTGCTGCTCACTGATTCGCCCTATCTGTCCAAGCATTGGCCTATCTGGAAAGCGCCGCCCTTTCCCATCTATTTCAAAGCGGTTCTGGGTAAACGTTTCGAACCTGCCAGCAAAACAGCAGAAATGATCAGTCTTTTGCAAAATTATTATGACCATGCCCTTGACGACTCCCTCCACCAGTCACGTGCTGCTTATACCCAGTTATAATCCTGGCGACTTGATTGTCCGCACCGTTCAGGAAGCCTTGGCACAATGGCAGCCGGTATGGGTAGTCAGTGACGGCAGCACCGACGGCAGCACAGTCATTCTTCAAAAGATGAGCGAAGATATTCCGAATCTGAAGGTCATCGTCATGCCTTTCAATCAGGGGAAAGGCGCGGCTTTGATGGCAGGTCTGCAACAAGCGCTGGATTCGGGATTTACGCATGCATTAACGATGGATGCCGATGGACAGCATCCGGCCTACCTCATTCCGCGCTTTATGAAAATCTCGGAAGAGCATCCTGCCAACATGATACTTGGCAAGCCCGTCTTTGATGACAGCGCGCCTCAGCTTCGCGTCCAGGGACGCAAAATCTCCAATTTCCTCGCCAATCTTGATACCCTGTGGATGGGCATCGGCGATTGTCTTTACGGTTTCCGCGTTTACCCCATTGCTCCGCTTCTACACATCATGCAAACACATCGCTTTATGCGCCGCTTCGATTTTGATATCGAAGCAGTGGTCCGCTTATGCTGGAAAAATATCCGTCCAATCAACGTCGATGCGCCAGTAAAATATTTGAATGCTGATGAGGGGGGCGTATCGCATTTCAACTATTGGCGTGACAACGCGCTATTAACAGGAATGCACATCCGTCTTATCGCAGGTTTTATCATCCGCTTGCCTCTGCTATTGTGGCGCAAATTCGACGCATAACCTGATCATGCCTGATTCAGAGCAATCCAACCGTTCCATAAAGGCGCCTCATCAGCCCATCGCAGGCTATTACACAACTGAAGAGGAACGCGCCAGCTTCATACGCGATATGTTCGATACGACCAGTGTCGATTACGACCGTATCGAACACCTCCTAGCGCTTGGCACCGGTCAATGGTACCGCGGTCAAGCACTGAAGCGCGCGGGGCTCCAATCTGGGATGGAGATCCTGGATGTCGGTTGCGGCACAGGATTATTAGCAGCTCAGGCCATTGAAATAATCGGCTCATCAGAGTTACTGACCGGTCTTGATCCGAGTTTAGGCATGCTGCAGGCAAGCACTTTGTTGAGAAAGGCAACATTGATTGGTGGACGGGCAGAACACATTCCTTTTCCTGACAATAGCTTTGATTTTCTGAGTATGGGTTATGCGCTTCGTCATGTGAGTAATTTGGAACAGGTATTTGGTGAATATCTCAGAGTGCTCAAGCCAGGGGGTAAGCTATGCATTCTTGAAATTACCCGACCCGAAACACGACTCGGATCCGTCCTACTGAAGACTTACATGCGCACGCTCGTTCCGCTGCTCGCAAGAGCTATTTCCACGACAGGCGAAACATCCAAACTATGGAGATATTACTGGGACAGTATAGAGGCCTGTGTTCCTCCCCGGAGAATCCTTCAGACACTGGAGAACGTCGGCTTTTCCGGCGTGAAGCAGCACCGTGAATTGAGAATCTTTTCAGAATATCAGGCGGTAAAACAACAGTCTGGATTTAGATGATTCCGCCATTCACAGAAATGACCTGCCCCGTAATATAGCTCGCGCTACGGCTGCATAAAAAAGCCACCAGGCTGGCCACTTCTTCAGGCTCACCCGCTCGTTTCATCGGCACAAGATGTGCAATTGTCTTGGCGTCGAAAGCATTCGCGATCATCGGCGAGGCGATGATACCCGGCGCCACGACATTCACCGTTATATTGCGGCTGGCAAGTTCCAGGGCCAAGGATTTGCTGGCACCATGCAGCGCCGCTTTGGCCGCAGCATAATTGACCTGTCCTTTATTCCCGATCATTGCGGCAATTGACGAAACACTGACGATACGGCCAAAACGGCTGCGAATCATCGGCATGACCAACGGTTGGGTGACATTAAAAAAACCATTCAACGACACATCGATAACCCGCTGCCATTGCTGCTGCTGCATGGCAGGAAATATGGCATCGTCATGTATTCCGGCATTATTGACCAATATGTGTATGGGTGTTTGTCCAGTCAATTCTTCCAGCACCTGACGCGCCTGCTCGGCATTGGTCACATCAAAGGCCAGTGCGCTTGCCGATAATCCCTGTTCGCGCAATCGATACGCCACGTCTTGCGCTTTTTGAAAGTTCTGGTTGGCCTGAATGTAGACGTGATATCCCGCTTGCGCCAGTGAATGGCTAATGGCGGTTCCGATGGTTCCACTGCCGCCAGTGACCAGTGCATGAATTTTATCGTGCATTTAATCGACAGCTACTTCAAGCGTTAAAGGCTCGACGTATTCAAGGTGAACTGTGTCTGAAACAGCGCGATCATCATGCAGGACTTTGCGGGCTATCGCTTGCAGCAAAGGCAGGCAGCGCGCACTCGGATTGGAACGACGCACTTCATCTAATTCCTGGTTTTCCATTCGGGTCTCCGATTCAGCCACATACCGCAATGTCAATTTTGCCAGTGCAACGTCGGTTGCGACTGCAGTTAACACCATGGCCACAGCAAAATTGCAGCCTATGGGGCGTATGTCACTCAGCGGATAGGGATACACGACATCACTGGATATCAATAAAATCGGCTCATCCGACCACAGCGCCTGACTACAGGCTTCTACAAGGCCAGCCGCAAAACTTGAATCATATGCACACAAACTGGTCGATGGCAACATACATTGATTCGCAATGCTCCAGTAACCTGCGGGGGCATTATGAACGGAATTATGAAAACGCGTTGGTGAAATGAACCGCTCACTTTTTTCAGTATGCGCGAGCGTCGTGAAGATCGCATCGCAATTGTCTCCGTCTCCTGAAGAGGAAGTGAATACCGTTGCCAACTGGCGGGCCTCGATAGATGCGGCTTGTACTGCAGCGTTCCCGACGGTCAGCGCAAGACGAACCATTTTTCCCACCCGCCGGCGTTCCGTGGGAGGCAACCACGTGACCACTGGAATTTCGAAATCTGCCCGCTGATAGCTATGCTTCCCACTCAAGACTGACTGGGCCACATTCCAGTCGGGCAAACCGGGCCCCAGTAGACCGATACTCAGCACATGACACTGTAACGCACCTTCGAAAAAATCAGCACATTCCCTCATATCTAGTCTTTCAGCCCCAAAACGAGGCTGCAATTAGAGCCTCCAAAACCCAATGAATTACTGAGCACATGCCTTATGGGCCGGGCGGCATTATGCACCTGATAATGGATCCGAGGGAGGGCGGCATCCAATTCTTCAGTACCGATGCTGCCCCATGCAATCTGTTGCTGCAAGGCCACCGCGCCAATGACCACATTCAATGCCCCTGCCGCGCCCAAGCAATGTCCTGTCGCACCTTTGGTTGAGCTTGCAGGCGGCATGTCATCAAAAACTGCCGAAACCGCGATACTCTCTATCGCATCGTTATTCTTTGTGGCAGTGCCATGCAGGTGAATATAGTCGATGTCCGATGCAGCAAGCCGCGCCTGCTGTAAAGCTGAGCGCATGGCTTGGCAAGCACCCAGGCCTTGTGGATGAGGACTGGACATATGATACGCATCGCTGCTTTCGCCCACCCCCTTGATCAATAAACTTCCTGAAGGCGTATGCTCATCATCGTGTGTTAAAAGCGCGAAAACCGCCGCCTCACCGATCGAAATACCGTCTCTGTTGGCGTCATACGGCTTGCATGGATGTTGAGAGAGCAATTGCAATGAGTGAAATCCATAGAGTGTCGTCAGGCACAAACTATCAACTCCGCCCACAATGGCAGCATCAATTGCGCCCAGCAGCAACATGCGCTGCGCCATCGCAAACACTTTCGCGCTGGAGGAACACGCTGTAGACACCACAGCAGCTGGCCCTGCCACGCCCAATGCCAGACGAACAAAATGCGCCACCGAGCCGGTATTCTGGGCGTATCGATAATTAACCCAGGAAGGTAATGCCCCCGTTTGCGGATCAAGCTCGAGATATCCCTTTTCGGTCTGCAGCATTCCCGACGTGCTGGTACCGAGAAATACGCCAATCCTGTGTTTATCGAATTGACATTTCGCCTTATCGACGGCATCGATAAAGCTATCCTGCTGCAAGCCCAAATAAGCCAGTCTATTGTTGCGGCAATCAAAATCCTGCAGCGCAGCAGGTAAGAACACTTCATCATCGGTGATGTTCGTGATGCCGACATAGGTATCCAGATCAACGGCCTCAAACTGACAAGACGTCAGACCACCCTGCTGCGCCAGAAGCCTGGAGCGCAAAGGCGCCACACCGTTACCCAGACAGGACGTTGCGGTAAATGCGGACAGAGATAAAAATGCTCGGCCTCTCATAGGCAATTCAGATAAAACTCACCCGGGTAATCAAGTTTTCTGGCAATGCAGAAGTATATTGGCAAAAGGCGTTCCCTGATGCATGGGGATATCCGCGACCTTGAAACCGATTGTCTCAAGCTGGTCTTTCCATTCAGTCAATGAACGGCAATAGACGCGAACCGATGTATGTCCCCGCAAAGCGAAAACCACGGCATCCACCCATTTGCTGAAAAAAAAGGGCAGACCTGCTGAAGCATCACCCACACGAAGCAAAAGTTTTCCTCCCGAGGATAAACACGCATATACGCGCTTCAGTATGTCGGTTTGTGCGCCATAGGGTACGTAATGCAAAACATCCAGAATTACAACGATATCTGCACTTCCAAAATGAGTCTGGCGCATATCGCCATGGATGATCTGAATGCGCGAACCAAAACCATGCAGCGCTTGCTGCGCTCGGATCACGTCGTTGCGCATGAGTTCGATTCCAGTGATTGAGATCCCCGTGACATCTGCCTTTTGTTCGCCATGACCTTGCGCGTAATCGCCCATTCCACACAGCAAAGCAGCCAGCAAACCCTGCCCGCATCCAATGTCCAGTACGCGGGCATGACGAGTGATATAGCCGGCTTTCACAATATGCGCAAAAACCGGATCTCGCTTCAATTTGCCTCGGGCGAAATGCCAGGCAAACTTGCCTGCTCGCTGGTAAGGGTTACAGATATGATCAAGGAGTTCAGGGGAAAAAAAATGACCCATTCCGGGTAATCCATTGAGTTAGAGAGGCAATATCTACAAACCTTCTGGCAACACATCAGGTCTGAGGTTGTTGTCAAACAATGTCTGCAACAATACCGGCAATACCTCCACAATCACCGCCTTGCCACTGCAGGTGTGAGCCGCGTTACCATCATGTAACAGCAATATATCGCCCGCCAGCAAATTTCTGCACAAGCCATCAAGAACAACGCCTGCATTACGCTGACGCGTATCAAAACCGCGGCGTGTCCAGCTGACCAGACGCAATCCGAGCTTCTGCAACACCCTATCCAGGAAAATATTTCGTAGGCCGGCTGGTGCACGAAAATATTGTGGTGGAGTATCCGTCGCTGCTTGGATCACAGTCTGCGCGCTGACTACATCCCGGTATATTTTTTGTGTACCCCACAACGAAAAAGCATGACTATGCATCATACTGTGGTTCTCCAGTTTATGGCCCGCCGCTACGATTGCTTTTGCCAAATCCGGATGCAGCTGCACACGCTTGCCAATGCAGAAAAAAGTCGCTTTCGCATGATATTGTTCGAGAATCTGCAACACTTTTGGAGTCACTTCGGGACAAGGGCCATCATCGATCGTGATATACACGGCATTTCCTGCTTTCGCCTGAGGCACGCGCGTGATGTTTGCACCCAGCCACTGACTGCGAGGCCACAAACCCTGGACGACCAGAACGACATGATTGCCAAACACGAGGAATAATGCATAAAGCCATCCAGCCGGCACAAAAAATAGACAAAATGCCAGTGCGTGCACCACGATACTGATACGCAACAGCCCGCTATAGTGATAAACCGTCGAAGTACCCATTTAGTCTTGATTAATGAAGTCCAGAGTTCCTCATTGTGCCGGGCGCCATCAGGGCAGAAAAAACCAGCGCCAGAAAGACTCCCGATCCAACCGTAACACCGATCGTCTGTAAGATAGGAATTTGCGAAAAAATCAGCACCCCATATCCAATTACAGTAGTTGTCGTGGCCAGCAGCAGCGACGCCAGCGTCATATTACTTTGAGAAGAACTGAAAAACAACGCATAATTTGAACCCACAGCAAAGACCAGCAATAAACCAATAATATTCAGTAGATTCAACTGAGAACCCAACATGTGCAGCAACGCGGTCACAAAAATTATCGCACAGGCCAAAGGTAAAATGACCAATAAGGTTGTTTGTAAGGATCGCAGCATGATTAACAGTAAAACAATGATCACCATAAAACCAGCGGCAGAGTACTTCAGGATTTTATTCAAATACGTCTTATAGATTGAATTGAAATCTTCTTTCAGATCCAATAATACCGATTGCTCATCCAATATATCGACTAATTCCGACTGCAACGCATCATGATGGATGCTTACGGCTTTACCTTCTTGCAGTGGCGCTTGTAATTGTATCAACGCATGATAAACGCGGCCCTCGTTTACTTTTACCGGATAAAGTGTGACACCCAGCGTGATTCCGAATGTGCTGTTTTCCAGCTTTTCTGAGCGTAGCAAAGGCAATGCCTTGCTGTTGGCGACATCCTCGACGAAACCTTGCAAACTTTGCAAGGCGATGGGCAGCGCATGGGTGGCCTCTTGAAGCGTTTTTTCTAATTGATGTTGATCTGGGAGCGCTTGCTGACGCTGTTCTTGCCTGGCCTGGCTCGGCAAATAAGCACACGGCGCCTGATAGGCTCCCAGCAGACCCTGTGCAACGAGCGCATCCAGTCGGGGCAAAAATTGCTCGCAGCGTTGCAAAACCTGCTCTTGCGTCGTGTCTTGCAGCAATAGCATATGCCGCACATCGGCTGCACCCATGTCGGCCCGCAATTCACCGTCCAAATCAAGCAATGCTGCCGGTATCGGACTTAGATCATTTAATTCGTAGCTCCACAGATGATCCTGCCTGCTTACAAGCAACAGCAAGGCACTTAGCGTTAAAAACCATATGAGATACCTGAACAGATGACCCTTCTTCATCATTTGCCTGAGCCATGCTCCAGCGGGACTGAGATCATGAATTGATAGCCGTTGCGGCAATACCGTGGGCAAGACCCATCGGGTGCAGATTACGGCTGCCACAAGACCGACAATCGAGAAAGTAGCCAATTGCATCAGGCCGGTAAAACCGGAAAACAACATCGTCGAAAAACCGCAAATGGACGTCATGACGCCTAGACCTACCGTACGCCAGAAGATGGGGTTATTTCTAATTTGTGAACGCTGCAAAAAGAAATAAATGGAATAGTCTATGGATTCTCCAATCAACGTAATGCCAAAACCGATTGTCATCGCATGCACGCTGCCAAACCCCAGGCTTACAGCCGCAATTCCAGCTACCACTCCGCTAAAAACAGGCAATAAACCCGCAAGCAGCAGCTTAAGATTGCGCAACACATAGAGCAAAATGGTGATGATCAGAATCAGTCCTATCCCTGCTAGACGAAAGGCTTCCTGCTCGATGATATTCTGCGTTGAGACTGCAAAACTCGCAGGGCCACTGACCACCAGCCGGATAGTGTTAATTTTTTGGGAGTTTTCCGGATTCTGCGTTTGAAACGATTGCACCACATCTTTGAAACTGGTTTGCATGAACTGCAAAGCAGCTTCCTGTGCTTTGATATCGGTACCAGCACTGGCTAATTGCACCAGCAGCAATGCGCGCTCGCCCTGAGCATTGAACCACTGACCATTGAGGGTTTGCGGACCCTGCACAGGAATCAGCCGATCGACCAGAGCCATGACTTCTCCAGTAGGATCGCGCATGAAAAGCGATTTGCTCAATAGCCCCGAAGCGGAAGAAAGTTCCAGTAAATTGGCATAAATGACGGTTTCGAGGTTTTTTGGGGCGAAGAGTTCAGGGCCTGTGTTTGGGGATAATAAGTATCGATAGGTATAGATCAGTTCTTGCTCGGCAGGATCCATGACATTCTGATCATTCAACACATGAGAAAAAACGGCGTTATTTCTCAATTTTGCTGCAAACGATTTGCCAATCTGAGCAAGCGTGTCAGTAGTACTTCCTTCAATGCCGACCAAAAGAATGCGGCTTGCCGCGCCATTCTGCAATTGCCCCAGCAACATCATTTCCTTCTGGTTGGGCGCGGAAGGCAGAAAAACTGACAAATCCGTTCTGTAGTCAGTGTGGGCTATGACCCAGCCACATAGAACAACACACAATAACCACAGCATTCGTGGCACGAAATGATTGTTTTGGGTAACAGGCATCGGGTTTTACTTTCTACAGACCATACAGCAAATCATTCACAATCGGATTGGAACCTATCCTAATCATCAACGGTGTTTTTTCTGCTGACCTGCATAATCGAATAATCACCATCGTTCAAATGTACTTCAACCGAATTTACACGGTCATGGCTTCCGAGCAGATTCAGCGATTTCAGGGCGCTGTCCTGCTGCAAGGGCCTCAGCACCAGCTTCCAGTCCAAAAAAGTGCCGGTCAAATCAACATGGTAAAGATAGTTCAACCGTTCGGCATCCCCTGCCAATAAAGCCCGCACTCCTTCAAAGTGAAGACTGATTTCGGGATAGTCATTAATATGCAGGCTGTGTGTCTTACCCATGCGCTCTACCGTCATGGTGTCGCCGGTCAGCTTGAGCATCTCCGGTTTGGGTTGCAGCGTATGTCTGACCATGGTTGAAGGAGCCATGAACATTAAATCTCCAGACGACTCCAGCGGGACATCGATACCCTTAATGTATTTACTTTCAACAAAAGTTGCATGAATTTCTTTATGCTTGGCCATGAACTGCATCAATTGGTTGAGGCTGATTTGATCAGTTTCCATTTGAGCAAAAAGGTTGAAGGGAAACGAAAATATAAGTATCGCAAACCAATATCGATATTGACTCATTCTTTGCATGACGTTTGCCAGAAATCATAAAAATTAAACCAGTTGTAGGGATATTCCCGACAATATTTCGCCAGCAAATCCACGTATCGTTCGCGTGCTGCCGTTACAGCCTGAGCTTGTTCTTGCTGCATGTTCGAAAAATCATAGATCTCTTCAAACAACAACCGGTATTGATTTCTCCCCAGATATACACCCAGCATCAACAACACAGGCTTGCGCAATATCGCTGCAAGACGGAAGGCGCTTTCAGAAAAAGCGGCATCTTCTCCCAGAAAACGTTGCTTTTTAAGATGTGTCTGCTGCAATGTGCGGTCTGCCAATATACCAATCATTGCCCCTCGCTTCAGCGCCTCATGTACTCGCATCATCGTCTCCAAATTACCTAATGGTATGATCTCATGCTGGAGTGCTGGATTGATGGCGGCCAATACTTGACTGAGTTTTTTTGCATTTTCCTGATACATCAACTGCACCAGCGTGCGATCCGTATGTTGATGTCCCAAAGCGCGCAGCGCTTCAAAGCTGCCCATATGTGCACCGAACAGGAAAATTCCGTCATGTTGCTCCATCGCCGCGTGCAAAAGATGCTCGTTCTCTAAAGTTAGAGAAAATTGCTGCACCTGACCGTTCAAAAAATAAACCCGGTCGAGCGATATCGCTGCAAAACAAAAGAAATGCCTGAAAATATCGCTCCAGCGCACCGTCCTGCCGAGAACTTTCTGCAAATATTGGCGTGAAGCGTGCCGGGCTTGTGTCGCAGCCAACAGGAAATACAAACTGATGGGATAGAGCAGCAGCCTCGCAAAATTCCGCCCACCAAACAAACTCAGCCAAACCAGTAAGCGTAACAGTACGAGACTGCCGCGCTCTTTGCGTTTCATCCAATCGTCATCGGTTTTTGTCTCAGTCATTTTTTCAGGGATACTGCCAGATTCATCAATGTTCGTTCTCATCCGCTGTTAGCCAACATAACACATCCTGCGGAAACAGCTCCGCGCAGATTACTCGATTGATCATTCTAAAGATCCTGATGGCGGTTGTCTCATTCAGGCAAGCATCGCTAAAAAAAGCACCTAAGCTATTGCTTTTGGGTTTCTGAGACACTTTGCTCCGCTTGTAATTGTTGAGCAAGCTCTGCCAGTACGTGTTGCGGAAGCTTGCCTGTGCTATTACGGGGCAATTCGTTGACGATAAAAAGCGGTCGGGGCATGAATGCTGCATCGATACGGCAGCGCAGGGCGTTCAGAATGTCAGCCTTACTGATGCCCGCAGCGACCACAAAAGCGATCAGACGGGTTTCACCACGCTTTTCTTTCAACGCATCCGCCGTATCCGGAATGAAAAATACGCCATCCCTTACCCCGTCGATAGAATTCAACTGATAATTTAAATAGCCCAATGAGCTTCTTTTTCCCGCTATATTCACCTGATCGACCTTGCGTCCCAGTAATCTGAAGTGATTCTTATCGATAACTTCGAGCACATCGTTGAGTTCTGTAGGTGCAGAAATATAATCACCCTGCGCCACCACGCTACCCTGACTATCATTTTCGCCATCGATTTGGATAATCTCCACCTGGCCATAGGTTTGCCACGCCTGATTTGCCGTGGGCAGCCGTGTAGCGATCTGTCCTGTTTCCGTGCAGCCATATATTTCTTGAACGGGAATCTGAAATTTTGCTTCGATACTTTCAGCCAATTGAATGCTCAGAGGCGCAGTTGCGCTGATGATCAGATCCACTGCGGGTAATTCCATACCACTGTCCATCCATGCACTGAGATGAAACGGTGTGCTCACTAGAACACGCGGTCGCGGCAAACGCTCCAGTTCAGTGCAAATGTCCTGCGAAAAAAAGGGATGCGCAGCACTGAATGCCTGCCCCCCGAGCAGGGCGATTAATACACTCGACTCCAGTCCATACATATGTTGCGGAGGCACGGTAGCCAGAACAGTAAACATTTGATTCAGAAAATTCACATCTTCCCCGATTCTGCGCAATTGCGCCTGAGCGTTGCGTGTCATGCTACCCCATGTTTTGGCATGAGGAACAGGCTGCCCGGTAGAGCCTGAAGTAAATACATACGCCATCACATGATCAGCAGGAATTTCAGGGACTGAAAACGCTTTTTCCAAATCCCTTGAAAACTCACAACCAGGATGATCTGGCATCACCGGATACGCCACCTTGAAACGTAGAAAATCGGATATTTCAGGCATGTTTTGATCATGGAGAACATACAGGTCAGGATAGTTTTGCTGCAATTGCGAAAGCATGCCTTGATTATAGGTGGGCGGTAACAACATCGTTTGCTGGTTCAAGGCCGCCGCTCCCATACCAACGGCGAATAGATACCGGTTCTTGCAAAAATTCAGTAAATAACGTTGGCGTGGCAACTGGGTTGCCAGCCAGACGCAGTCGCGTAGAAAATCGTTGGCCGTCAGCGCCTGATGATGGGTATAAGCAATTATTGCTTCCGGTGCTGGGTGGGCAATCAGCTTAGGCATAAACTGGCTTGACGGCAGCTGTCAGGAAGATTTTTTGTTTTCCCAGTAGAGATTCCATCCTTTCAGAATCGGCAATCTTTTGAGATGAGGCAAGGAATAGCAGCGAACGACATACTCAGCCACGAACATCATCGCAATCAGTGGAAAATACAATATATTACAAAAAAAAGACCAGACTGCTGCCGTCGCGAAAAAGTACAACATGATACTGATCAAAGCCAACGCCACGAAAAATAAAGCCCACGCCCACGTTGCATTTCTGCAATAAAGGCCTATTTCTGATGGCAGCTCCAATCCATACGCCATTTGAGCAAAGTGAGTAATCAACGGCGTTTTGCTTGGAATCAACGTCGAAGCAAAAACGGCCGACAGTAATAGCTGCGTCACGATGAACTGCAAAAGATAAATCCATGCTAAATCCTGGTATTGCCCGCTGTGTAAAAAATGATGCATCAATAGCGGATAACCTACTATTGCGGCAATTGCGGTTATTGTCATCGTTATGATTTTACTGGCGCTGGTTTTCAACAATGGTTTCATCGAGATCGTAGTAGCGGCAAGATGGAGTTTACGCACTTATTTAGTGCGATTCGTTGCGATGTAAGCCGCAAGATGCCGTAATGAACTAAAAATGGTTTTGTTTTCGGGGTCATCCGACTTTATCTGAAACCCGTACTGTTTGGATACCGCTAACGCCAGTTCCAGAATATCAATTGAATCAAGCCCCAGACCGTCCCCATACAAGGGTAAATCAGGATCTATATGATCCGACGCAACTTCAAGATTTAATGTCAACACAATAAGACTGGCAACTTCCCTTTCAAAAGATGAGATCAAGGAAGCGTTATCGATAGAATTATTCATCTCTTTAATATGGGTGGATTCAATTTTTGAATGTATGGGGTATCTAATACGTCAGTAATAGAGAGAACTGTGATTGCAGATATATCGTTAGCAACCAGATATTAGTTCTTTGATTATTCGATACATTTCAGCAAGAGACTGTTGTCCCGGTTAAAAGTGGGACTCATATTACAATGGACCATTTGTATTTGTAAAGACAGAGAAATCACCCTATTCGTCGACCATTTCTTCAACAATCCTGGTTGTAATTGAACGATTATAATCGCCATGATTTTTGTGGATCATCCTGTTTTAACGCTGAAAAAAAAATCGATCGGCTCGAATTGCGCATTCGATCAGCCTACGGTTCGGCAGCACAAGTCCCCTAGCATCAGGGATTTTCTATTTCGATTTAAAAATCAAGTGCCTATATTGATGTAACTTCGGCGTCACGACAGGGACTGTAAGCATGGTGCTGATCACCGCCATCACCAGCAATGCTGTGAATGTCTGACTGGTAATGATTTGTTTATCCAGCAACACGTTAGCAAAAACGATCATGATCAGGGCCTTGGTTTGCAGCAACCAACCAATAATCCATGCCTCGCCCTTTTCCCATTTGAGGATTTTGCCAGCCGCATAAGTACCTGCAATTTTTCCCGCTATCGACGCAAACAGCAATATGCCAGCCGCAACTAATACCGCGAGGCCATCCATTTCCCAATTGGTACGCAAGCCAGTACTCATAAAATATACCGGTAACATCGTCATCATCACAAAGTGACGCAATTTATCCATGTCCTCCTGATTAAACCAATCAGAATCCATGACCACACCCGCCAGAAATGCCCCAACCATGAAATGCAAACCTGCCCAGTCCGACGCTAAACCGCAGATCCCCAACCAAATGAAACTCACATACCAGCGGTCGCTCTCTTGAAGCGAAAGCATTAGCTTGCGGAATAAAAAACTGATGAGGATAAAACTGACCAGGAATATTGTTTGAAGACTGACTCTGTCCCAATCGAGCAGAACCAGCGATAACACAATCCAGATGGCGATGTCATCGAGACTGGCATAACGCATGATCCGCTGACCGATCGGCTCGCGCAGAATGTTCAGCTTTTCCATCAACAGGATGAGGATGGGCAAGGCAGTTACTGCACAGGCCATCCCCACGCCAATGATAAACTGCCAATCGCTTCCCTTGGGGCCTATCCAGTCAGCACCAATGAATGTCATCAGCATGACTGCGGCAAGGCATCCCAATAACAGCGGGCAACTCAATGCCAATCCGGCAGTAATGCAGCTATCCCGCCTGTCCTGCCAGCTTTTTTTCAAGTCCAGTTCAATACCAGCGATCCACACAAAAATCATGATCGCCCACCAGGCGATACCGCTGAGTGCCTGGAGCACCTGCGGATTGAATAGAGACGTGTAGTGCTCTGGAAAGAGCGCTCCCGAAACCCCAGGCCCAAGCAAAATACCGATGCAAATCTGCACGACCACTAGCGGCGCCCAATAATCGGTTTTCCCCAAACGCCAGATCAGATAGGGCACAGAAAAAACGACCACCATTACGATTAGGAAAAGTTCCTGGGTATTCATGAGTTACTGGATACAGGCAATATATGAAAACTGTTTTATCGTTATTTCAGTTAATTAGGCAATTTCTTAGTTTGATTTCAAATACAATTTGGTTGTTTCGCAAGTCTGCAAGGATATAAGAAAAACACGCTGCTTGAGAAATAGTTTATGCAATTATGAATGACGACCGGATGTCCCGTCAGATTTTTTCAATAACATCCCTAAAAATGCACCATTCAATCATCCGCCCATACTATGCTTCGAAATCTGATCAAATGTAAATCCGCAGTTTTTACAGGATTACCATATTGAGTCTTAAGGAATCGCTGAACAATTACTCTAGTTCAGATAATCACTCGTTGACCAGAAAAGCGGTGTCGGAAACCTTCTTCCATCGGCGCAAGAGTAGATCATGCATTCCGGATGATCAAACTGCAGTCTGGATTCTCTTCTATGCGATGAAACAAGGAGTTGGACATGATTAACCTGTACCTTTTGGAGGCCGTTGACTACTTGAGGAAGTTCGTCTGAAACATCCCAACAGCAGACCATGAAGCATTGCAGTGGAAATTCGGCGGTAAAATACCGCCGAAGAACGAATGATTAAAAATCCGGATTCAAAAAACTGCAAGTAATGCCCAACAATTTGGAAGCCGCTGATTGTTCATCGCTTCCCTGAGCAGTTATCACTTTTCATCAAGTATGGGGTTTCCCATTTTACGCCATTTAACAGCCCCAGAATCCGAAACATACCTTTCTGCATAATATAACAAAGCTCTATGAGGATAACTATTGCTAGGATTGCATTCCAAATAATAATTCGTGCTGGTGACGCTATCAAAAAAAGCTTGATTTTCCATACATACCGATGTCGTTTGGGTAACTCCATTAATGGTTGTGTCCCTATGAACACAACTACGCTTTCCAATTGCTCTCGATGCGCTATAGGTTGTGTAACAAGTGATTGTTTCTATCGAAGATGCATTAAGCAAAAGTGTTAAGGGTTTATTTTGTGATCCAGATTTGAGAAATACCACTTGATTGTCATCACTTATCAAAGCAATTGAATTTAAATTCGTTAAATGAGCGAGATCCACACCTTCAAATTGTTTTAAGCCAGATAAGATCTTCAGCATTAATTCTTTATCTATATCATTTATTATCAATGGTTTGGTATCATAATCGGGTGTTTCAGTATCCATATGAAGCTCCTCTTAAAAATTTAATGCCAATCTAAGAAAAATTGTACGCTCTGGTATATAACGTGGATTAACAGGCTCGGATGTATAAAAGTTTTGAGTTCTATAAAAAAAATCTTCGTTCAATAAATTTCTTACCTCAAAATTAACCATCCCTCTTCTCCGAGGTAGCCTATACCCAATACTTGCATCTAATAAGAAAAAAGAATCAAACCCAGAGTTTTGTTCCTTTGTATGACCTTTCACCACATTTCCATCAATTACCTCCTTTCGAATCAAATCTTGTGCCACAAAAGTAGTTGCAAATCTGGCAAATAACCCCGAGTCGTTAAAATACTCAATATTAAAGGGCGCGCTCAATGTTTGTATCCTTACTGGATCCGAGACGGACAAATTTCCTGCCTTTCTTGAAAATTGCTCATATTCAAACTCACCCCTCATTACCCAAGCGGCATGCAACGCCCAATACAAATATGCGCGATACAATTGCTCAGTCTGTTTTTCAATTGCTTCATTGCCTATCGAATCAATGTTAGTAGAAGGGTAAGGCACCTTGAGATCGCGTTTTGAAGCTTCGATCCCACTGTATAGTTCATTGGAAAAACGGTGATCCAGTGCAATCCCCATTCGCTGTACCTGTGTTCCATTCGGATCATCAAAGAACTGGTTAAAACCGGCCACCTGTGTAGGCTCCAGGGTTTGCTGCGCAACCAGGGGGGATTTGGTGGTATTGATCCAGGCAGCCCTTAACCGGAATTTGTCAGTTAAATCCCATTGCAGGCCAAACTTGGGATTGATGTTTACTTTGCTCCGTTGATCGATACCAATGCGAGAACGGGAATCATAGCTTAGGGCAAAGGTAGCAATTAGATTGCTCAGAAAATTTGCGTTTGTGTAAATATAAGCGTTGTTTTTATTAAGATGTGTGTTTTCATCGATTTCCTGGAAAGTAAATCGATGTATACCTCCACCTATCGTCGAATTGAAATAATTCTTCCGGAATAGATGTTGCAGCTCAATCTGATAGCCGTCGGTATCACTCAAACGGCCCTTGCGATTTACGAATTTTGTATTAAATAAGAGATCTTGATCGTGGGATAATGCGTATCGCGCCCCTGCTCGCGCAATATCTTCATTAACTTCTCGACGAAATTCCCGAAAGCTATTTCTATCAAAATTCATCAATAGATCGCCGTATTCGGATTCCCGTTTGCGCAACTCCGCCTGAACGTTAAGGCGTGGTGTTAGCGCATACTGCATAAATACATTATAGATATTGTGTTTCTGATCATTGTTTGGACGAAACCCATTATTTTCATAATGAAACTGGCCCATGCTGATGGAAGCTTTGTCATATAGCACCGAAGCGACGACCTCATTTCCAATCGTACTATTACTCCCAACGACTCCCGAGGCCACGACTTGCGGTTTATTGCGCTCCATCAACGGCGCGAATTCATTGAATCCCACCGCCGATGGACTAGTGCCCGTAATGATGTTCAAGTCCGCCACTGCCATATGAGGCTGCACTGGATTGACATTGACCGGTTGCAGCAATTGCGCCTGCAGCAACTCACTAACCCGGGCAATTTCATGGCGCGGCGTATTGGCATAGGTATCCGATAAAAACCGGTGCGCCGAGTGATTGGCAGGATCGAAGCTCAGTGATTTGGCGGTTTCCATCACGGCGCGGCGTTCAAATCCGAGGTTATCGAAAATCCGCGCCAGACTGGAACCACGTGCCGCCTCGTCGCGGTCGAGCAACAATTTGGAGCGGTATACCGCGCGGTTGTCGTTCAACTCGATCGATTTTTGAATATCCCGCAGGGCTTCCACAGGCCGATTTTGGGTCTGCTTCTGAATGGCATCATAAAACCATGGTGTCGGATCCTTGGGATCGCGTTCCCTGGCCAAATCAAATTGCGTGCTGGCAAGCGGATAACGCTTTTCTTCGAAATAAGCCTTGCCGAGATAGCTGCGAATCAGTGAATTGGCCGGATCCAGGCTGGCGGCGATTTCCAGTTCCACGCGGCCTGCCTCCAGTTCTCCCTGGCGAATCAGAGCGATACCCAATCCCAGCCGAGGCATCGGATCGGTCTGATCGAACGCAATCGCCTGTATGAATGAAGTTCTGGCGGATTGGGTATTGATTTGCAGCAGATGAGCAAAACCCAGTACGGTGTGGGTCTTCGCAATAGCAGAATTGATGGTCACGGCATGCTGCGCCGCTTCCAGCGCACGATCCAGATCGCCTGCCGACATTCGCAATTCGGCGAGCCGCGCCCAAATCAAGGCATTCTCGGCATCGAGGGTCAATGCCTTTTGCACACTTTCCAATGCCGCATCGATGTCAAAATGCGCCTGCTGAGCGTAAGAAAGCGCCAGATAGGCAGTTCCCGATTGCTGCATTGATGCTGCCACTGCCTGGGTGGCCAATTCAAGCGCCTGATCTTTATCATTTTGTGTCACGGCAATGATCGAAAGCAGGGCATAGGCATCACTATTGTCGGGTTCAAGCTCGAGCGCCTGTTTGATGATTGCATTGGCCTCATCAGCTTGACCGGCAGTCAGTAAATGACCAGCCTCAAGAATCAATCCCGCGGCGGATTGATCATTTTTTGAAGCGTTGTTCCATCGATCATTTGAAATGACCGGATAATGCAATGCCCAATGCACGGCATCGGCGGGACGAATGATGATTTCTTTCCGTGGTGCTTGACCGTTGAGCGCAAACGCCGCTTCATGATCATGCAGGTGGATGCTGCCCGCCTCGTTACTGACCAGCACTTTGCCCTCATAAACCACGACTTTGGTAGCGTCATGTTCAAGACCAACAAGGAATTCAGTGCCTTCTACACTCGCATTGGCAAACGGCGTTCTAATTTTGAATGGTCTCGGCGTGCGGGTAATGATATGTATCACGCCTTCCAGCAAATCCAGCAAGGACGTGCCTGAGTCTGTTTGAATCTCCGCAAACGACAGGCTTGTTTTCTGATCGAGCCGCAGCATGCTGTCATTGGTGAGGCGCAGCCCCGCTCGGCTGTGCGAGCGCGCCCGAACCTTGTCACCCGCGCACAGAATCTCTTCGAGGCCCGCCAGCTGCCAATGCGTCTCCTGAGCGCGGCGCAATTCGATTATTCCCTGAATCGATACGATTCGCGCCACTTCCGGGTTACATCCGGAAGCTGCATGGCTTTGGCTGGTATACACATTCCAACAGAGCGCTGAAAAAATAGCCAAGATCACTCGCACATAGTATCTGAGGCGGCCGTGAATCGCTATTGTCCAGCGCATGCTCATGATTTCATATCGACCTTTCCGTTCTAGCCCCGTTCACGCGGCAAAAGACGATGGATGACTATTAAGAGTACAAAGAACTGAGTCGAAGTGTACGTTAAATCCGAACGGGTGTACGTGATAATTCTCATAGACAAATGTTCACTTTGTTGCTCACCATAGATCGGATTACTTGGTTTCTATCCTGCACATCGGCCAGGGTGGAAGCGGTTGCGTATCGCGATAACGCTCGCATAAGGTTAAAAAGAACCGGCTGGGGCCATCGGCGGGAAAAAGTCTGAGAATTTCCTTGAAACCACCACTGGCTTCGTCCCAGCGTTGGGACTGGTACGCCTGTAATGACGATGCAAAAATTCCGCAGAGCCATAATTGTTCTTCACTGACGAATTTCCGGACCGAGAGCAGCTCAGCCAGATGCACCGGCAATGTTTTTCCCGGCAACAAAAATTTACCCAGTGGCCGCGTCAAGAATTCATCCAAGCCATCCACAACTTCCCCTGATAATAGAATGTGCGTATTGAGGAATTTGTTGGCTCCCTGGATACGGTTGGCCGTATTGATCACATCGCCCACTACGTTGTAGCTGCCATCGCCTCTTCTCAATGACATTTCTCCACAATGCAGGCCAATCCGCGTCGGCAACCATAAGCGATGATCTGACTGCAACTGGTTGAAGCGTTCGACCGCAGCAGCCAGATCCAGCGCGGCATGACAAGCCTGCGACCGCAATAGCGAATGTTCTGGCTGATTGATCCAGATCGCCAGCATTGAGTCCGCAATCATGTCCATGATTTGACCTTTATGCTGTCGAATGGGGTCTTTGAGCGCATTCCTGTAATTGCTGATCAATTCTCCCAAATCCTTCGAATCGATCAGTTCGGATAATGTGGTATACCCGGCGACATCGGTAGTCAGGCACGGACTGAAAATACCCTGCTCCTGATGGTTCCCCAATAATTGCTCAATCGCCTTGCTGGGGTAGGAAGAACCCAGGGATCTGCGGATTTCCACCAACTGCGTCTCGAGTTGTTCGCTTTTTTTAAGAGCTGACTGATGCTTCAGTATTTCCGACAGAATAAACGCCAGCAGGATTTGCACCACCGGAATGATCACCGGTATCCAAATGGCTGTTTCTGAAAAAATGTATGACGCGCTGAAAACATACGTGATGAGAACAACGATTCCCACTGCAATGGCTTTTCGTGTCGATAACAACATGAACGCCATGCCGGCTGTGAAACCCAATAAAAACAATATTCCTAGGCTGCCCTGCAGCGGCAGCGGCCGCACTGGCCGGTTTTCCAGTAAATTTGCGAATGCCGTGGCTGCGATTTCGACACCGCTGATGAACAGTCCGTCAGGATTGGAAAATACCGTATGGTAATCGTCGCGCACGATATCCTGCTCCGGCTGCGTCGCGCCGGAGAAGCCGACAAACACCACCTTATCCTTGAAATCAACCCGAGGTGACTCGCTGCGCTCGACCGGATAGCCACCTGGATCCAGCACTTGATAATATGGCACGGTTGTAATGGAACGCGGCGGCCCATAGAAATTCAGATAATGTTTATCATGGCTTGCATACAGATTGATCAGCGCTGCCAGCATTTTTTTCTTGGCGACGCTGAGCGCCGAATCTCGATTGAGCTGAACATAAATGTGCTGAACCAATTGCGGATGTCCCCAAAATATATGGCGCAATTTGAGCACCACATCCTCAACATCAATCTTGCGCTCAGGCGATGGTAATTGCTCGGCGATCATCGGGTCGACCAAGCGCAGCAACCGGATCAGATCTTCATACACCGGCAAGGAGAAAAATTGCAGCGCAAGCACAGGAACCGTCGGCATATCGCCGGCGTCCGCCTTAAATGTCCAATAATGATTGACGCGGTCCGCTTTCGGCACCGCAAAGGGTGCGCGGGCGGTCGCTTCATCAGCAATTACTGGCAAAAGCTGTCCTGAACCTTCCTGAATGATGAGGTGGGACAACGCCCGATCATGGTCAAGCAACTCTGCAGCATTATGGCGCACCAGTCGCTCGGTCAAAATGACATTGCCCGCAGCGCGGATGGCTTGCGCCAAACGCTCATCGGTCTCAGCCAGCACACTGGGCATGTCAAACACAAGATCGAAAACAATCGCACGAGCTCCGTCGTGTACGAGTTTATCAATGAGCTGCGCATGAATATCACGTGGCCATAATCGCGGCATGATCGACAATCCCATTTGCATTGCTGAGGGCTGATCGATCGCTACGACGACCACGTTGTCCGGAGCGGTCGCAGGGCCACGTAAATGGAACAGCCAGAACAAGCCGAATCGCTCTTCCAGCGGCATCAAATGAGCAAGAATGCCGAACAATCCCAACATTCCTCCCAGCAAAAGCTGCCTGAACCATTTTGTCATAATCCATTGAATATAAATTTAATTTTCAAGTAAGGCCTGAAAACTAACAACCGGTTGACCGGAAAGGCAACATCGCACAAAAACACAGTTTATGGGCGATACAGAACGTTTGAACTTAAATTCTACCCGCCGATCGAGCGCAGTATTCTTAAAGTTTCCTTAGTACCAAAGGAAATGCTGATTAATTCGGCGAACGAGATGAAGCGTAAGGCGTACTGAACGCGTTGACCGAGGCTTATCGAGGCGTATCAACACGGTAGACCAAGGAGCGAGTACCGCGCAACGAAGCGATTCGCACTCGTGCAGCGAATTGATCAGCGTTTCCCTGAAGGAATTCTACTCAGGTAATGGTTCGCGGTATAGAAGGTAAACATCCCAAAAGAACAAATTTTATAATTGGTGTCGTAGCAATGTGTTTGAGCCAATCCAACGATGCTTCTCTATTTTGGTCAGGACATAAGTAAAAAAAGCAATTCAGCCGTGCAAAAAAATGCTGGCTTTGAAGTCAGGAGAAGCTTGACAGTGAACAACAATAACTCTTAAGGTGCAAAAATTTACATCTGACGCCATGATCCGATTCCTCTTCACATCATGCGGATGAATGAGCGGTCAACTAAAGATTCTCAGACACATCGATGAAAAAAATACACTATTTACTGATTATCTTCGTTATCGCAACAGCGTATCTTATCCTCTGGCCAGTACCCGTTAATCCAGTCAGCTGGAACGCACCCCAAGCTCCGGGTTATTCCGATGCACATACACCGAATAACCGTTTAGCCGGCATACAGCTCATTCCCTTACAAGACGAAGAAGGGCCGGAGCACATTGCGCTCGGCCGTGACGGTAAACTTTATGCCGCCATGGCGAGTGGCGCTATCCTTCGGATGAATCCGGACGGCACAGCTCAGGAAATATTCGTCAAAACCGGCGGACGCGTTTTGGGCTTTGATTTTGATGCCGAGGGCAATCTGATTGCAGCCGACGCGATGCGGGGCGTTTTGATCATTGCACCTGATCGCTCCATTCGTACATTGGTCGATACCGTCAATGGCAGTCGGCTGCATTATCCGAATAGCATTGCGGTAGCGAACAACGGCAGGATTTATATCACCGACTCTTCCACCCGGTTTGCACCATCGGTTTTAGGAAGCACTTTCGAAGCCAGTATTCTGGATATTGTCGAGCAATCCGCGACCGGACGAGTGCTTGAGTATGATCCACAGCACCAAACCGCACGGATTGTTGCCACAGGCTTGAGTTTTGCTAACGGGATCGTTCTTTCTCAAGACGAGCAGACAATTTTTGTCAATGAAACCGGCAGATACCGGGTATGGAAAATTGCCGTGGCTACCAATGATTTGGATCTAGCACTAGAATCTTCGCACGCTCATGTGTTGTTCGATAACCTCCCCGGTTATCCCGACAATCTGACACGCGGTCTGGACGGTAACATCTGGCTCGGATTCGCAAAACCGCGTAATGCGTTAATTGATTTCCTAAGCGATAAGCCCTTCTTCCGCAAAATGGCCCTGCGTTTCCCTCGCGCGTTGTGGCCGGTGCCCAAAGCGTATGGTCATGTTGTAGCATTCAGCGAAGATGGAAAAATACTCAACGATCTGCAAGATCCTGCCGGCGCTTATCCAGAAACTACCGGCATCACCGAAACCCAAGAAAGATTGTATGTGCAAAGCCTGCATGCAAAAACGTTGGGATGGCTGGCAAAAGATCCACTGCCATGAAGCGTAAGGAAATGCTGATTAATTCGACGAACGAGAGGAAGCGTAAAGCGCACTGAACGCAGCGACCTAAGCCTATCGAAGCATATCAGTACGATAGAGCAAGGAGCGAGTACCGCGTGCAACAAAGCGATTCGCTCGTGCAGCGAATTGATCAGTGTTTTCTTAACGAGGATCGGATCGTCATCATTAAGCCTCGGCAATCATATACCCGCGCTCCATCATTCACTTGTTGATCCGTTATTGCGATTCATCGATGCCTCGATTATTACCGAATTCCCGCGCATCCATTCTTTCGGGATTGCGCGAGCAGTCATCCCATCTCCTTAATTTTTCCAGCAACCCAGCAATCAACCCCGGCTATCGGCGCGTAATTGTCCGATCGCAAAAACCGAACAGCGATTGAGCCTTTTTTTCAAGGAGAGGTTTTTCTGAATCGATGAAGTCCTTCTATATCGGACACTAACCGCTTTCAATGGTATTCTTTTTTCTGCCCCCATCATTTTTTCATTCGATTTGCCATAAAGAAGATTTTTATTATTCGTATTCGATTGTTTTATTCTCAGGAGTAGAGACACATGAAAACGATTTACCGAATTTATCCAGCGATTGGAATTGCACGCATCGGAAACAGTGAAACAGCATATTTTATCGGGCCTGAAGCACCGAGTGTCGTCGCTGACGGGCCTTACCGGGATGATGCCGTTCCGGCAAGAATCAAACCTCAGGCAGCGCGGTTCAGAATTTACGAGTACGAACGCGAAGAGTGCGGAAATGAATCATTGATCCGCGAAGTCGTGGCGAATGACACCACCAAAATCATCTGGCAGGTGCATTTGGTCAATCGCAAGGCGGCAGGTGGCACTTTCCCGCCGGGAGGATCGACAGCGCCGCCGCGAAATATCGATTATGAGCGTTCAGGACTAGTCATCGACGCGGCGCTGCAATCGATCAGCGGCTTAAACCAGCAAATCGGACCGTTGAATGGAGAAATTAATTTCATCAAGAATGGCGCTAACGAAGGCACGGCAAAGGTTGAACTTGGCCGCTTGCTGACCGATGACAGCGGACGGTTGATCGTGGTGGGCGGCCCAGGCAGATCCGGCTCTCCTTTGAGCAGCGGACTGTCAAATTATGCCAACAATGACGGCTGGTTCGACAGCGTGTCGGATGGGCCGGTCAAAGCACTGATCGAAATCAATGGAAAAGAGGCCATTGCCGCTGAAGGCAGCGCGTGGGTGGTGGTGGCGCCCCCTGCCTATGCACCCGGCATTGTGAACATGACTACCTGGTACGATCAGGCGCTGAATGTGAGCGCAAAAGTGTTCACTCCCTCGCTGATGAAAACAGTGCCCTCGTTCAGCAAGGATATTTACCCCATTCTCATGCGCACGGTTCTGCTTCATTGGGTCGTCGAGCGCGCCAATCGTCACCATGGCGGGGCAGGCAATTTCTTGTCTCCGCAGCGACTGGCCCAGTTGGCCGATAACAGCGATGCAGCCAAACCTGCGCGACAGAAAATCATCAATTGGCTGATGAAGCCCAATACTCCGGTCGATCCCAATACCTTGCCGCCGTCGATGCCGCCAAACATGCCCAAGCTCAATAGCGGACTCGATCCCGATGATCCAACTCAGGGTGAGTATGCGGCATTGACCGAACTTCAATATGCCATGATGGAACAATGGGCCAATGGAAACTTCGGTGCCGACTGGACAAGCGAACCGACCCCCGTTCCGTTCGCCGACTTGCCCTTGCAAGAACAGCCGGATGCGCTCACCCGCGCAGCGCTGGAAGGATGCATAGGCTCACCTTTTTTTCCCGGCATCGAAGTGACCTATGTGATCGCGCAGGCAGCCACCTACGAAGCTCCGTTCCGCATCAAGCAAAGTTTGCCGCCGGGCTTTCTCACCGAACGCATGGCATTGCCATGGCAGGCTGATTTTCTCGACTGCGGCGATCTATGGTGGCCGGCGCAACGCCCGGTCGAGGTTGTCACCCATTCGGGTGAAATAAAACGGTTCGCACGCGGAATCAAGAACTATGGGGATATGGTGAAGTGGTGGACGGAACTAGGCTTTGTCGTCGAAAAAGATGATGGGTTCGTCGAAACCGAACGCAATCCAATCGATGGTCAAGCCTAGCCATTCATACGATGTGGTCATAGTCGGCGGCGGTCCCTGCGGTCTTGCCACTGCATTGCGGCTGGTAAAGAATGCTTTTCGTGTGGCTGTGATAGAAAAAGGATCCTATCTTCAGCCGCGCATTGGCGAGCATCTGCCCTCCTCTGCAATGAGCGTGCTTCAGGAACTGGGAATTTCAGACATTTGCAATGATGCCACCGGCCACCTTCGCTGCTCGGGCGTGATGTCGTGGTGGGGAAATGAGAATACACCGCATGAATTGAATTATTTCTATCACCCGTTCGGTCATGGCCTCAATCTCTCGCGCCCTCACTTTGACCGGCAATTTGCCGATCATGTACGGCAACATGACGCTGTCATCCTAGAACATGCAAAGGTTCAGCAACAGCGCCTGACTAGCGCAGGCTGGTTCATCGATATCTCTACCGAGGAAGGCCACCACTGCGTGGAAGCTCAATTTGTACTCGACGCCAGCGGCAAATCCGCTAGCTTTTCCAGAATGCAAGCAAGCCATATCATTGCACTGGATGCGCAAATAGCGCTCATCCGGCATTATCAGGGTTGCGTCGGGCCGAGCGATGATCGCACTGATCATATTCTCATCGAATCCTGTGAGATCGGATGGTGGTATTTCGCTCCGCTGGATGACAATCAGGGTATATGCATGCTCATTACTGATCCGGATCTGATTGATCTGAGAAAACGTTCGATAAATGACAGTTGGCACGCTGCGCTGGACAATACCCATGCCATTGCGCCCATGCTTCGATCATTTGCGGCGATGACTGAGCCGGTTGTCTGCTCGGCGCGGAGCCAGCGCTTGGATCATTTCTTTGGTGAACGCTGGCTGGCCATTGGCGATGCCGCCATGGCGTTCGATCCATTGTCATCGCAAGGCATCATCAAGGGATTGCGGCAAGGCTGGAAGGCCGGACAGATCGTTTCAAAGTACCTTGCTGGCGAAACGGCTGCGATTGCGCATTTCAGTCAGGATCTGGAAGCCATTTTTTCTGAGTACGTTACTACCCGGTCGGGATACTATGCCACGGAACAACGCTGGGCCGATTCCTTATTTTGGCGCCGCCGACATCCTTCCGTCTGCAGGTGCTGAACCGGCGGCGTAAACCTGCATTGATTCATTTCGATGGATTCATTGCCTTGCCATCTGCACATCCATAAACTCACCCAATGCCTTGATCCATCGTGGCTGCATGAAAATGAAGCCGCTATTGTGATGCCCCTCCAGCGTCAGAAACTGCTTCGGTTCCGCAGCTGCCTCCAATAAACGCTGGCCGTGTTCGAACGGAATGATTTCGTCGTCGGGGCTGTGAGCGATAAAGACGGGGCAAGACACCGATTGCAGTGATGCCCGCGTGTCATACCGAAAGCGGGCAATCCAGCGCACCGGCAGGAAAGGATACAGTGTTGCCGCCAAATCAGGTACAGACGTGAAAGTGGAGGAAAGCACCAACAATCCAGGCTGCTCATGGCTAGCCAACTCTGCCGCCACGGCTCCGCCAAGCGATTCGCCGAACAATGCAATCTGCGCCGGCGCATGGCCTTGAACGTCGACAAGATAATGCCAGGCTGCCTGCGCATCCAGATACATACCGGCCTCCGAGGGCGTGCCGCTGCTCTGGCCGTAGCCCCGATAATCCACCAGCAGCGTGTGATAACCCAGCCGCTTGAACATGGTCAGATAATTGATGCGGTGTGAAATATTGCCGGCATTGCCATGAAAAAGCAGTACCGTTCCTTTGGCTTCTGGCACAGGCACCCACCAGCCATGCAGTGTCTCGCCATCGGCGGTGGCGATATGCACTGTTGAATACGCCAGACCAATATTTGCGGGGGTATCACTGAGCACTCGCTGCGGAAAATACATCAGCCGGGATTGCCCCCAATATACCAGCAGCACTAACGCCGCGTAAGCAACGGCAATGATCGCCGACAGGCTCAGCAGCATGCGCATGTTGTTTATCGCTCGGGTGCTTCGCGAAGATTAACGATGATATCCGCGCCTCGCGCATGGGTGGTAAATGCTGAGTCGCTGAATTTCGGGAAACTGTAAGGATTATCGGGATTGTTCGATAAGCCAAATGGCTCGCTGGGCAGCAAATTCCACTGTTTCTTCAGTTTCCGGTCGCCGTCGCGATCATGATAAACCGCAACCGCGTAGGTACCGGGCCGGTCGAGATTCATGCAGACGATCTGCGGGCCTGCCGCCGCCGGCACGCGCACCTTGCGCTTACGTCCTTTCTTGAATAGGAAGTGCTCCGGATCATCATACAATTCAACGTTGAGAACGCCGCCAGCCTTGACATTATTGACGGTCACACGGATTTGGGGCACTTTGGCGTCACAAGGCTCCGGCGCCTCCTGCGGTCTGATGTTGAAGGACGGCTCGGCCGCATCGGCTCCCATTGCAATGAACAAGCTCAGCATCACCAGTAAAGTTGCCCGGGCTAATTCAGGACTGGCCATGACATTACGGCCAGATTGTAATTTATTGATAACAGAAATAATCTTCATAAATACATCCTTAGAAATCAATCAATAGTGTGCAAGCATATTCATTTTTGCACCCATAGGGATCACTCAAATCTCAAGGTCATGAAGCGTATAATACCGGCTCATTCTGAGTTTGGTCACCATTGATTCACATTCATGCCGACATGTATCGTGATCTCTGCATCCATCCAGAAATAACCTGCACACTGATGGACCTCAATGACCTCCATGCTTGATTATCCGCTTGTTCGTTGGAACGAAGCAGGCGAAGAAGTTTCAGCGCGCTGGCGCTCCGAAAAAAACAGGCACCCTCCGCATCGCATTCAGGTCATCGATGACCGGTTAAGCGCGGACGCTGCTTACCGGCTGGCCTGCGAAGGCACAGCACTGTTATGGCGAGGCGACTTTCAGAATGCGCGTCAGCTTCTGCACGCGCTGTCGCGGCGCATTGATAAAAAAAGCACGCCACGCGCGGGCAGCACCCCTCATCAGTCCATCACTACAGCGTTTCATGCCCACCGGCAGGCACAGGCTCAGCGTGCCCACATATTGGGCCAGTTACTGATTCCCGTCAGGGCTGATCACAGTATTTCATTGCGCCGCGCGCCTGATGTCCGATTAGCCTGCTTGCAAACCTACGGCTCATGCGATGAGGATTACATTGTCTCATTGCGGGAATTACAGGGTGTGATCGGTGCATATGAGTGGCGCAAAAAAGGCATCGAGATACCGGTGCTGCAGGCGCGAATTCATCCGCATTATGGCGTTTTCTCGCCGATCCGCAACGAATATGTCGAATTGATCGACCGGATGCCCTTGCCGGACAGTATGACAGCACATTCGACTGCCTTCGATATCGGCACCGGTACCGGGATTTTAGCTGCATTACTGGTGCGCCGCGGGATTCAGCATATCGTCGCTACCGACCAGGATATGCGGGCGCTGGAGTGCGCTCGCGAAAATTTGACCCGCCTGAATTTCATGCAACACGTCGATCTGGTGCAGACCGATCTTTTCCCAATTGGACAAGCCGCATTGATCGTCTGCAATCCACCCTGGATTCCAGCTCGCCCGAGTTCGCCGCTCGAACATGCGATATTTGATCCGGATAGCCGCATGTTAAAAGGATTTCTACGCGGCCTGGGCGCTCATCTGATTGCCGGTGGTGAAGGCTGGCTGATTCTGTCCGATTTTGCCGAACACCTGGGATTGCGAAGCCGCGAAACTTTACTCGCGCTCATTGATGAAGCAGGGTTAATCGTACTCGACCGTTCCGATATAAAACCGTGCCATCCGCGTGTAGATGATATCGATGACCCATTGCATGTCGCGCGCGCTGCAGAAATCACGTCATTATGGCGGCTGGCATCGAAGTAAGGCGGGAAATGACAGCTTTGCTCAATTAACCGGTCATCTGAACAACGCCCTCGCTTGTTGGCCGGACATCGCCCTAGGTTGGTCATCCACGTGCACCATCAGAGCAACCTGTGAGTTGCTCTGGACCTCTACGCAATCGCCAGTTGCTTTGCCTGCTCTGCCACGGTATTTACTTCCTGGACGATATCATTTCGCTCGGTTGCATCGATTCCTAACGCCATCCATTCTTGCGGCAGGATATCGTGCCGCGTATGTTCGGAAATTCCGAGCTCCGGCAGAATTTTTTCGACGAGATGAACCAGGCTCACCAGTGGCTGGCCTGCTTCAGCGTCCACGTTGTCGGGCATGTGATGGTAGCGAATCACTGCGATGATTTCTTCCGGCAGACCCCAATGCAGGGCAAGCCGGGCGCCCAGCTCGCCATGATGCGTCCCTAAAAGCTGTTGCTCGATGTTCAGCAGTGAATCATGTGATCCGGCATTCAGTTTGTCATACAGCGCGTCACTGGCATTGCCATCCAAGAAACTCAGCACGTTATAGCCAATGTCATGCAGTAATCCCGCCAAAAATATTTGATCATCCAGAGGGCGCAAACGCGCGGGCATATGTCGGGCAACCACGCGCATGGTGTTGGCAATCGCCATATTGTGCGTCCATAGATCAGAGGATTTAAACTTGCCTTCAGATGGCCGAGCCAAAGCCGACATCGTTGCAATCCCGACCGCGACCGACTTGACTTGTGTCAATCCCAGGCACATGGCGGCGTCGCTGATCGAGGTAATTTTGCGCGGAGAACCAAACAGGGCACTGTTCGACAAACCGATGATCTTGGCCGAGATCTGCGGATCCTGAGCAATGAGCTTGAGCAATTGCGCTTCTCCTTCATCCGTATCCAGCGCCAGGGTCAGCAATTTCTGTGCAATCACCGGCAATGCGGGAAGGGTATCGATACGATCAAGAGAATGCTGCAAATCAATGCCATGTGTCATAGTGTGATTCCTCCGATGTAATTTCCATTGTGCAGCGCATTCTAACCAAGCAGCGCTGTTGAATCAAAAAAACGATGATCATGAATGACTGTAGACTCCGAGCATAATGCCTGGCGCCAGCTTATAACTCGGTGTATTTTTTTGCGGTTCCCCTGGATTTTGCGACAGGGTAGTTGCGGGCATTGCGCTCAATCTTTTCCAGCATGATCCGGCGCACATCAAAATCATACATCTCAGCCAACAATAAGGCATACGCTAGCACATCCGCGAGCTCTTCCTTGACCTTATCAGGATTTGCCTGATCGGAAGACTTCCATAGAAAGGCCTCCAGCAGCTCGCCAGCTTCAATATTCAGCGCCAGCGCCAAATCCTTTGCAGTATGAAACTGCGCCCACTCGCGTTCATCGCGGAATTTTATCAGTATTTCAGTGATTTCTTTAATGTCATTCATCTCGGGATCAGGCATTGGATGTTTCAGCTTGCAGTGGATCAATATTCCGATTTAGGGAATGCTTTTAGCCTTTTATTGCTAAAAAGAATACCATTATTCAGGTTTAAACTTATTGCCAATTCCAGTTCATGATATTTCGCACGCTGAAGCAGGACAGAATTCCATTTAACTCTACCGATTGCAAAACAATATGATCGATCAATCAATGCGTGACCCAGATTTTCTCAATGCCATCATTGAAAATGTTGGTGCATTGGTAGTCGTGCTGGATCACGAAGGGCGCATCTATCGATTCAACGCCGCTTGCGAGGAACTGAGCGGATTCACTTTTGCAGAAGTCGCCGGAAAATGTCCGTGGGACATTTTTGTGGTACCTGAAAACGCCTATATCGTCCAAAAGGAAGCATTTGAGGCGATGATTGCCAGTTCGGACATCTCCGCGCACCAGCACGTCAATTATTGGCTGACGAAATCAGGTGTTTATAGGTTGATCGAATGGAACAATACCTTATTGCGCGATGCCAACGGCCGGGTCAATTTCATGATCAGCATCGGCAATGATGTCACTGAACGCAAACAAATGGAGACCAGCCTGCGCCAGAGCGAAGAGCGCATGCGCCTGGTTCTCAAAGCCACCAATGATGGCATTTGGGATTGGAATCCGGTGACCGGACATGCCTATCATTCAACTCGCTGGAAGGAAATCATCGGTTATCTCGAAGATGAATTGCCCGAAGATGACACGTCATTCTTCAATTTTATTCACCCGGATGACAAGTTCGTGGTCACTCAGGCGATCTCGGCACACCTCGAGAACAATTCACCGTATCGTGTGGAATTGCGATTGCGACATAAAAACGGCAGTTACCGCTGGATACTGTCGCGCGGCGAAGCCATACGGGATATTCATGGTAAGCCTATCCGCATGGTTGGTTCAATCACCGATATTACCGACCTAAAAGAGGCTGAAGAAAATCTCAAAGCATTGAATGACGAGCTCGAAAACCGCGTCAAACTGCGAACTGCCGAGCTGACCACGGCGCGCGACGATGCCGAACGCGCCAATCGCGCCAAAAGCGAATTTCTGTCACGCATGAGCCATGAATTGAGAACGCCGATGAATGCCATTCTGGGTTTCTCGCATGTGTTGGAATATCAAAATCTCACCCCGAAACAATCACGGTTCGTCCATGAAATCCATCGCGCCGGCGATTATCTATTGAAATTGATCAATGAATTATTGGATCTCGCGCGCATCGAATCCGGAAAAATGACAGTATTACTGCAACCGATCAACCTCAGCGATACCCTTAAAGCCGCTATCGAAATTATTCAACCGGCTGCTCGGGCAAAACAAATTCATTTGCTCAACGAATGTGAAGAGAAAATTACTGTTCTCGCCGATCCAACCCGCTTGAAACAGATTCTGGTCAATTTGCTCTCGAATGCCGTCAAGTACAACATTATCAATGGAAGCATCGACGTCACACGCGAATATCCGGCAAGCAATGTCGTACGCCTATGCGTCACCGATACCGGTCCCGGCATTGCGCATGAAAATTTTGCGCAACTGTTCAAGCCGTTCGAGCGACTCGGTGCAGAATTCACCGAAGTCGAAGGAACAGGCATTGGGCTTGCATTGTGCAAACAATTGGCAGAACTGATGGGGGGCGTGCTAGGCTTCAATAGCGCATTGGGCAAAGGATCGATGTTCTGGATTGAATTACCCTTGATCGTCGAGATGGCATCAGTTCCCGCTGAGATTGCAGCACAGCAGGATAAAATCTTTGCCTCGGATGGTCAGGAATGGCTGGTGCTGTATATTGAAGACAATGCATCCAATTTACGTGTGGTGGAAGCCATGTTCCAGTATTTTCCTCACTTGAAACTGATTTCGGCGACCCGTGGTGAATTTGGCCTGGATCTTGCCCGCCGTTACCAACCTGCCGTCATTTTGCTGGATATCCATCTGCCAGGCATCGATGGCTACGCGGTTCTGGAAGCCTTGAAGGCTGACACGGCAATCTGCGACATTCCCGTGATCGCGCTATCCGCCGATGCCATGACGATGGATATCGAACGCGCACTGGACGCCGGATTTGTTCATTACCTCACCAAACCCATCAACATGACCGAACTGAGCGAAGCAATCGAGCGCTGCCTGAAACCGATCGGCGAGACCATCCCATCGGATCCAGAGGTTGAAAAAAACTGACCGTCATCGCAATCTAAGCGTTTCTGTATTTCTTACTTTTCCCATTCCGTTTTCTGATGATCACATTACCTGGGTGAGCGCCTATCTATTTGCTATGATAGCAATAGACAATGGCGCAAACTTCAGGATGCACCATTCATACCCTATTACCCAAAACGGATACTCATTCCGTACCTAAGGAGTGCACCATGACAGATATTTCAATGATGTTGGGAAACGAAAGCGATTCTCTGCTTAATCATGTATGCAAAACCATGCCGAAGGATAATTTCCAGTTGCCCGGCCCGGATTTCATCGATCGGGTCATGGCATTGAGCGACCGCAAACCCAGCGTATTGCGTAATTTGCAAGCACTCTACGATCATGGTCGATTGGCTGGCAGCGGTTATTTATCGTTGCTCCCCGTCGATCAGGGCGTGGAGCATTCGGCGGGAGCTTCATTTGCACCGAATCCGATGTTCTTTGATCCGAAACAGATTATGGAACTCGCGATCGAAGGCGGTTGCAATGGCGTTGCGTCGACGCTGGGCGTGCTCGCCATCGTCTCGCGGCGTTATGCTCACAAGATTCCGATGATACTGAAGATCAATCACAACGAGCTGCTGACCTATCCCAATGAATATGATCAGACCATTTTCGCCAGTGTCGACCAGGCATTCGACATGGGGGCCTGCGCGGTCGGCGCCACCGTTTTCTTCGGCTCCGAGCAATCGCGCCGGCAGGTCCAGGAAGTGACCGAAGCCTTCGAACACGCGCATAATTTGGGCATGGCGACGATATTATGGGCATATACCCGCAATAGTGCTTTCAAAACTGCCGATAAGGATTACCATGTCAGCGCCGACCTGACTGGTCAAGCCAATCATCTGGCGGTCACCATCGGCGCGGATATCGTCAAACAGAAAATGGCCATCAACAACGGGGGTTATACCGCGCTCAAATTCGGCAAGACCCATCCCAAAGTCTACAGCGAATTGACGACCGATCATCCGATCGACCTGGTACGGTATCAGGTAGCTAACTGTTACATGGGACGCATCGGCATGATCAATTCCGGCGGCGAATCAGGCAGCGATGATCTGCATCAAGCCGTTCGAACCGCGGTCATCAACAAGCGCGCCGGCGGCATGGGTCTGATCTCGGGCCGCAAGGCGTTTCAAAAGTCATTTGCAGACGGGATCAAATTATTGAACGCCATTCAGGATGTATATTTATCCGATGAGGTGACAGTGGCGTAAAATTCCAATCAGAATCGTGCAGCTCAAATGTCAATAAAAGGAGAGGGCCATGTCCAACCATCAAATGAGCGATCAAGGAATTGAACTTCTAATGTCGATCGAATCCTTCAGAGGAGATCCTTACGATGACCAGACTGGCAAAGTGATTTCAAATTGGGTAATCGGCGCCACCATAGGTTATGGACACCTGATCAGCCTGCAGGAATGGAATGAATTCGGCGCTGGCTATCGAAATGGTATTACTCAGGAACAGGCAAAAACCCTGTTCCTTAAAGATTTAGCGCCTTTTGTCGAAGGTGTGAACGCCAAAGTCACCGCTTCAATTACGCAGAATCAGTTCGATGCGCTGGTCATACTGGCGTTCAATATCGGTCTGGCCAATCTCGCAACGTCATCAGTCCTTAAACTCGTTAACAACCCTTCCTCATTGACAAAGTATCCCAATCTCGAAGCCGCCTGGAAATCCTGGAATAAATCCCAAGGCAAGATCATGGAGGGTTTGAACAAGCGGCGCAATGCGGAATGGAACATCTATTCTGGCAATGTCTATGCGCATTGGTGATTACATCAATGTACGGCCGGCACGAACGCTGCATCACCTCGTGCTGGCTAGTTTGTTGCTGTGCTTCAGCCTGCCCATTCAAGCGATCGACAACCCGGATTCGCCTGATTATGTTGGCGAGTTTCTGAATCGCGCGCAACCCTATGAACGCGATATTCAACACACGGAACACACAACCCAGAGTTATTTGACGGCATACGCTGCCTACGATGAGTTTCTCGATCAAGAACTAAATGCCGCCTATCGGCGATTAATGACTCACTTGCCTGAAGAATCTCAGCAATCCTTGAAAAAATCCCAGCTTGCGTGGCTGAATTACCGGGATCGGGAATTTGAGTTCATCAACCGCAACTGGACCACCGAAAAATTCGGCAGCTCAATGGTTATTTCACGCGGAGATTATCGCGCCAAGATTGTTAAGGATAGGGTAGTGATATTGTTGCGGTATTTGAAGAATTATCGACAAAAAATATAAACCCTTTTTTGAAAAAAAAACTTATTAAACCCATTAATTTCATTAGGGTATTTTATCAAATACGTTCTGTAATTTCTTTTAAATTTTCAATTTGAGTTAACCACCGAGAAAATATTTGGCATTCCATACGAATTATATTTAAACCAATTTCCATTGCAGCAAGTGAACCGTGAATTGGCTTATCGTACTCAGAGAATAATGCTTTTATTCGCTTACTTGGTGCTTTTTGTGGATCATTGTTTATCTCTTCAGGAGTCGCAAACTTACTACGGATTGTCTGAAATTTTGTCTCTAATTGAGGCTCATATATGGCCCGCGCCAACCCATCTGGCGCACTAAAGAGTAAACCTTCAAACTCATACATTTGGATATAAGGAATAAAACGTCTCAGTGGCTCATCGCCCAGCTCTTCCCTTAATTTGTCTGACATTTTGCCTAACACGCACTGCACTTTGTCTTGAAGGGTTAAGCGATCTAGTGCTTCTTTCTTCCCTGGAAAATTTTCTGGCAAACCGTAGAAATCAAAGAAAGTTGTGCAGTACGATGTTTTGTCACCTAATAACCGGGCTCGCACATCAGTAAATAGCCTGTCAAATTTAAAATTGCCGCCCTTGTGCCCAGGTTTCCCGATCAATGTCGGAATCAAGCAAATACCTCGCGAAGAAAAAAAGCCTGAGAGTATTTCCTTAACAAACATTTCTTCCGTCTGCCCTTCGCAAATTACATGTACGCGTATCATTTGCTTGGCCGTCCGCCCAGAATGTTCTTTTCCCATAGCTCACCGACTGAATAGTCTTCCAACCAAGTTTTAAAATCTTTCTCATCAAATCGTTTAAAAACGGTTCCACCTTGTTCACGTTCTACAATTATCAAATCGGCAATCGAAAATTCATTTACTAATGGAACCGATTGTGTGGAAATAATTACTTGCATGCGATTAGACGCTGAACGTAACAACGAACCAAGCAAGGTAATCGCATAGGGATGCAAGCCAAGTTCTGGCTCATCGATAATGATGGTTGATGGAGGATTGGGCTGCAGCAAAGCAGTGACTAAGCAAATGAAGCGAATTGATCCATCTGAGAGTTGGCTAGGCCACAAGGAATAATCACTATCTTTTTGCCTCCAAAGCAGTCGAATTTGCTCTTCTTCAGATGGCAGTTTCAGTGGCTTTAAAACAAAATCATCAAAGAATGGTATTGCTAAGCTTATCGTTTTCCGAATTTGTTTATAAACATCCTCATATTCGCCGGATAATCGATATAAAAATGCAGCCAAATTTGAAGCATCTGGTCGAAGATAGTCATTATCATGGAGAGAACCTAGCCTTTTTACACCAGCCGTATCGCTGGTATCGTGAAAATGGAATACTTTCCAATTTGTGATTGAGCTGTAGCAATACTCAGCAACTTTTACTGAATTTATTATTTTCCTTAATTTGGCTTCAGCATGCCCCGAACCCAAGGTTTTAACCCAAGGTTTATTTTCTGGATAACCAGGGCCCCAATAGAAAAGTTTTTCTTCATAAAACGAAAAACCTCCGTCAACTGTTGGTTCAAGAATAAATTTATATCCATTAAGGCCAAACTCCACAAGAGATTCAAATTTATCTGTTTCCTTTATTCCAAAGCTAACAATGCGGTCAGCGGAACCTTGATTTCGGGTCCAATTCTGAAGGCGCGACTCTACCATTTCACTCAACATGCGAAAATACGAAACAAAATTACTTTTTCCAGCCCCATTAGCACCGATCAGTATATTAAGTTGATCTAAATAAAACTCATCAAGATGTTGAATTGACTTAAATCCTCTAATTGTCAATTTATGAATGCTATTTTTCGTGCTCATTATTTAAAGAGTCCGAAAATTAAATATTGAATCAATACACACATGACTTTGGCATCCAAGTTTTTACCTGCTAATCGGCTTATACCGAATCCGTTTGGGTTTCGCGCCTTCTTCACCCAGGCGTTTTTTCTTGTCGGCTTCGTATTCCTGGTAGTTCCCGTTGAAGAAGGTCCATTGCGACTCGCCTTCCGCGGCGAGGATGTGGGTGGCGATACGGTCGAGGAACCAGCGGTCGTGCGAGATGACCAGTACGCAACCGGCAAACTCGAGCAGCGCGTCTTCCAGTGCTCGCAGCGTTTCGACGTCGAGGTCGTTGGAAGGTTCGTCCAGCAGCAGCACGTTGCCACCGGAAATCAGTGTTTGTGCGAGATGTAAGCGTCCGCGCTCACCGCCGGATAGTTGGCCGATGATTTTTTGCTGATCGCCGCCCTTGAAGTTGAATCGCCCCAGATAAGCCCGCGCCGGTGTGGTGTATTTGCCGACGATCAGGTTGTCATTGCCGCCGGAAATGGCGTCGAACACTGTTTTATCGTTTTCGAGCGTATCCCGGGCCTGGTCGACATGCGCGATCTTGACTGTCGGGCCGATCTTGACTTCGCCCGAATCGGGTGATTCCTTGCCGGTGATCAGCTTGAACAGCGTCGATTTACCGGCACCATTCGGGCCGATGATACCGACGATCGCGCCCGGCGGGATTTTGAAGCTCAGATTGTCGATCAGCAGACGATCCCCGAAGGATTTACATACACCGTCAAATTCGATCACTTCGTTGCCCAGACGCTCGCCCACCGGAATGAAAATTTCCTGGGTTTCATTGCGTTTCTGATATTCCTGCGAATTCAGTTCCTCGAAGCGGGCAAGACGCGCTTTGGATTTGGCCTGACGGCCTTTCGGGTTTTGCCGCACCCATTCCAGCTCCTGCTTCATCGCTTTCATGTGCGCATCGATCTGCTTGTTTTCCTGCTCCAGTCGCGCCTCTTTCTGCTCCAGCCAGCTCGAATAATTGCCTTTCCACGGGATGCCGTGGCCGCGATCCAGTTCGAGTATCCATTCGGCGGCGTTGTCAAGAAAGTAGCGATCATGCGTCACCGCGACCACGGTGCCGGGAAAACGCACCAGAAATTGCTCGAGCCATTCAACCGATTCGGCATCGAGATGGTTGGTCGGCTCGTCGAGCAGCAGCATGTCCGGTTTTTCCAGCAATAACTTGCACAACGCGACGCGGCGCTTTTCCCCGCCGGACAGGTTTTTGACCAGGGCATCCCACGAGGGCAGGCGCAACGCATCGGCGGCGATTTCCATCTGGTGTTCGGTATCGCTGCCCGCAGTGGCAATGATCGCTTCCAGGCGCGCCTGTTCTTCCGCCAGCGCATCGAAATCGGCGCCTTCCTCGGCGTATGCCGCATAGACTTCCTCCAGCTTCTTCTGCGCCTGCATCACTTCGCCCATGCCTTCCTCGACTTCCTGGCGCACAGTATGCTCGGGGTTCAGTTGCGGCTCCTGCGGCAAATAGCCGATGCGGATATTTGGCAGGCGCTGTACTTCGCCGTCAAATTCGTTGTCCGCACCCGCCATGATGCGAAGCACGGTCGATTTGCCGGAGCCATTCAAACCAAGTAGGCCGATTTTTGCGCCGGGGAAAAAGCTGAGCGATATATCCTTGATAATCTGACGCTTGGGTGGAACGATTTTGCTCACGCGGAGCATCGACATTACATATTGGGCCATGAGTATGATCTTTGTTGATTTAAAAAGAATGGGTTAAAACGGAGTAAAGAGGAAGTTTAGCGCACGTGACCGTGCAATGAAAGCTGCGATCAGCTAGGTTGCGCATCGCTGCCGACGCGGCGGATCGACACGAACTTGCAGCGCTCGTCGAACACCAGCTCAAACGTACCGTACACGCCGTGATTTTGCACCACCGAACGCAGCACATTCGCCGGAAAATGCACGATGCGACCATCGATGGTTTTTGCCGCCACGGTATCGACCGCGCCTTCATAGTAAAGCAGCAATTGCTGTGTCGGGATGTTCAGTCTAACTTGAACGTATTGATGCATCGGAAAATTTAAATCAAGAAAGTGCCATCAAAACCGCTCGCTCTCTTCCAGGTAGCGCCATCGCCCTTCGGGCAGGTTGCCCAGTTTTACTTGACCGATACGCACGCGTTTCAAGCCGGTCACTTTCAGATTGACCAGCTCGCACATACGGCGGATCTGGCGTTTTTTGCCTTCGTGCAGAATAAAACGCAGTTGATCGCGGTTTTGCCAGCTCACCTGCGCCGGTTTCAATGCCTGGCCGTCGAGACTCAGGCCGTGATTCAGCAGCGCCAGTTTGGCAGGCGCTAAACCACCTTCAACACGCACCAGGTATTCCTTCTCGACACGGGAATCCTCGCCGATCAATTGCTTGGCAATGCGTCCATCCTGCGTCATCACCAGCAAGCCTTGCGAATCGATATCCAGCCGCCCGGCGGGCGCCAGGTTTTTCAGATGTGCGGGTTGAAAGCGCTTGCCCGCTTGCATCCCAATAAACTGATTTTCAGGTTTGATCAGCACCACAGCAGGTTGATAGCCCGGTTCCGGCTGTCCGGATACGTAACCGACCGGTTTGTTGAGCAATATCGTCACCAGACCGGTCTGCTGTGCTTGGGCAGCTTTGTTCAAGGTGATTTTTTGGGTTGGAAGAATTTTCGTGCCCAGCTCGGAAATTTGCACGCCGTCGACATATACCCAGCCGAGTTCGATGAAACGATCAGCTTCGCGGCGCGAGCACAAGCCCTGTTCGGACATCAATTTGGATAAGCGGATTTTTTCCATGAAAAACTAAAAATAGAAACAAAAAACGTCAGCACACGGCCGCAAATGTCCTATTATAGGGCACAATCGACAGCACGATTATTAATAACCTCACCCGGATGATCTTATGGACACAACGACAGCAATATTGGAAAGAGCACGTCAGCGCGCCGAAGAACTGGAGCTGCCATATAAAGGCGCATTGCTACCGATCGAAGCCTATCACCTGATGCAGGAAAAGTTACAGGCACAATTAGTGGATGTGCGCTCGCGCGCTGAACTCGATTGGGTGGGTCGCATACCTGGCGCAACCGAAATCGAACTGCGTTCCTACCCCGGCATGCAACCCAATCCCGGCTTTCTCAAGCAACTGACCGGACAAGTCGATAACACTCTGCCTGTTCTGTTTATCTGCCGCAGCGGCTCTCGCTCGAATCAGGCTGCAATCATGGCGACACAAAACGGATTTACCGACTGCTACAACATTCTCGAAGGTTTCGAAGGAGATCGGGACGATAATGGCCAACGCGGCAATGCCTCCGGCTGGAAAGCGGCAGGTCTGCCGTGGGAGCAGAGTTAAATATCAGCGTGATTGTAGAAGAGTTCAAAAAAGAGACGGTTATACCGTCTCTTACATGAAATTTCCTGGATTAATTTGCAAAAATGAAATCGTCCAAGCCCAAAGTTGTACCCACAACCTTGATGGCCATATCGACATCGCCGCTACCGTTGCCGTCGTAGTCCACCTCGACGAATTGGGTGACTCCGTCACTGGTTACACGAATTTCCGTAATTCCAGTACCCGTAAAAGCGCTGTTACCGAGAAAAGCACGAGTAGCCGTTATATTCCACGATTGCAGACTGATGAGATCTTCTGCACCGTCGAAATCGAGAATTTGATCGGGAGCCAGGACAGAAGAATCAAACTCTCCAGAGAAAGCGAACAAATCCGCTCCGGCTCCCCCAGACAATTGATCACTGCCCCACGATCCAGCCAGGCGGTCATCACCTATTCCACCTGTCAGTGTATCGTTTCCAAAACCGCCTTGAAGCTTATCGTTACCACTACCGCCATCCAGACTATCACCCGCGGTATCAACAGGATCACTGAACAATAAATCGTTGCCACCCGCTCCAAACAAGCTATCACTGCCCTTGCTGGCATGCATCCAATTATCGCCTTCCGTCCCGATAATGATATCGTTGAAATTGGAACCATAAATTTGCTCGATATTTAGAATGGTATCGATTCCCGCACCCTTAGTATCTTGTGCGCCAATTAATCGCAAATCGAGCTGAACCCCTTGGCTTCCTCCCAAACTACGATAATCGACCGTATCAATACCATCCCCGCCATTCACAACATCATTTCCAATCCCTCCATTGTCAGGCGCTAGCCTGTCATTTCCGATACCACCGTTCAGGGTATCATTACCGCTCCCTCCTTCGAGACTATCGTGGCCATCGCCGCCATCCAGATTATCGCTACCTTCACCACCCGAAAGAACATTGGCGATACTTGAGCCGATAAGCGTGTCATTAAACTTGGTACCAATAACGTTTTCGACATTGATGATCGTATCTTTGCCAGCCCCGCGAGTATCCTGTGTCGTCACAACGCGTAAATCCACTTTCACACTGCGAGTCGCACCGGATACACCATAATCGACAGTATCAAGGCCATCGCCACCGTCCATAAGATCGGCGCCGATAAATCCATTATCCGGACGCAGTAGATCATCCCCGGTACCACCATAAAGCCGGTCATTGCCTGACCCACCGTCCAGCAGGTCATTTCCGCCCAAACCATTCAATGCATCCCTTCCAGTCCCACCGACTAGGGTATCGTTGCCATCAAGCCCGGTAATGATGTCATCACCTGCCAATCCATCAATTAGATCACCAAATAGATATTGCGCATTGATGATGTCATTACCGTTGGTACCATAAGTATAAGTTGTTGCTTTTGCATTGATTGTCATTTTTATTTCCTCGTTATCAGAACGATATAATTTTGTCACCCCTCTGTAACTCATTATACCTTCTACCAAAAGATAGATTATTTAATCATGATCAAATAACTCTCTCTGCATTTCAGAGGAGTGAGGTCGAGCTTCGCGCTCCGAGAAAATACAAGGATCAATCAGAAGGGTCTGTCCAGACGTTCCATCAGGTAGCACAGACAATCCTGACGTATGATGCGGATATCACGCGTCAGCATCGCGGGCATCACCCGCCGCGTGGTCAGCAACTGGCCGTCGCGGTTTTCGAAGTAATGACCGCTCACATCCAAATCCGCGTCATCATGAACGTGCAAAGGCTTGGAACAACCGGCGGTAATCGTTCCTAACTGGGTTCCTGGCTCCAGTAACCGGAAATTATAGAAATCGATCTGCTCAATTAGGCAAAGATCCGTGGACGGATCGCCGATGCTCAAGCTGACCGTATCCGGCACCTTGACGACCGCCACCGACTGAAACAGCTCCAGATCCTGGCTTGCTACCGGTTGGGTGGGGAAATCCGATAAATGCAACGCGCCCTCGACAAACGACGCTGCATGCTCGATACCCCCCACACCGCCGGGCTTGCCACATTCCAGGGTAACAGCCGGACAAAGCTGCGCAAAGGCTCCCGACTGAACCCCCTTGGGATGAGTGAAATACACGACGATGCGCGAAAACATCGTCGCCAGATGCAAAAACGGTTCGTCCAGACGATTGATGCATGCGTAGTGCGGATTCAAGCCAGTGTTGTTGTGGATGTCGATGCTGGCAAACACGCCGCGTCTCGACATGATGTCCGTCACAGCCTGCATCATGCGGTGCTCTTCCGTAAGCTGAGTATGCTCATCGCTGGGCCAGACGCGGTTGAAATCCACTTGATCTTGCAAACGGCGCACCCCCGCCCGGGCCGCTTCGATATTGCCAACGAACAATGACAATGCACGTGGCAGCAGTTGCTGCTGATATTTCTTCAGAACGGCCTGTATCGCCTTCAGACCGGTATCTTCATTGCCATGCAGCAGAATCGAGACGAACAGCGGCGTTTCACGCCTACCCGGCAGGTGGATCAAGGTAGGGCCGGGTAGTATGTCATGTAATTCTGTGGCCTCGACATGCAGAAATTTTTCCGGCAGGTGATCCCGTTCCGTCAGCATGCTTACACTTCCCATTCATGCACCGGCGCATTGCTGCGCTGATGTTCAAGATACGCAGCCACCAGATGCAGACCGTCGCAGCGGTGCTTGTCGCGGTAGGCGCGCTGCCATGCCGCACCGGTCTGGCCGCATTTGATCCGGCATTGCAGAATGCCAAGATTCAGGTCGATATCGCTCTTATCAATTCCCAGCGCAATCAAACCTTGCCGCGCCAACGGTATCATTTCTTCCAGTAAAAGCGTGCGCGCATCGACCGTGCTGCCATCGAGCCAAACAAGCTGCGATTGCAATCCGTCGCGAGCAGCAGCGTAAAAATTATCACGGGCCTTATCGAAGCTGAAGATCGACTCCGGCGCTTCCGGCAAATCCGACAGATAGCGCGCAAGACCAAAGAACAGTGAGGCATTCGCCATCATATCGGCAATCGTAGGCCCAGCAGGCAATACGCGCTGTTCGATGCGCAAGTGCGGCGTGCCATCGGGGTCGAATCCAACCAGCGGTCGAATCCAGCGCCAAATGGTGCCGTTATGCAAACGGAGATGGTCATACCGTTGCGATGGAGAATCCATCAGGATGGGCAACAGCACGTCATGATGAGCCAGGTTCTCAACGAAGCATTCGAACAACGATTCACGGGCATAGCCACAGCCAAAACTAACACGATGATGTTCCGACTGTGGCTGATCGCCGACTTCAACCGACTGCTCGAACAAAGGAATGCGAGTTTCATCCCATAAGTCAGCGCCAAACAATAACGGTGAATTCCCCGACGCGGCAACCAATGGCCCGGCGGTGATGATCGCTGCGTTGAAATATCGCACTGCCTTGCTATGCGCGCTCTGCAGATGGACTTGAAATGACGTCGTGGCTGCTTCGAGCATCACATCCGGGTGATTGATATCGAGAAGTTCGCGTCCGTCGATACGGATATGGAGTGGTCGGCCACAGCGCCGCTTCAACACCTGCTCATTCAATGCCCGGTAGCGCTTGAGGTCAGACATATTGGCCAGGCACAGATCGGATTGCCGTACGGTCGGCAAGATGCCGATCATCATCAATACGCTATCCATGCCATGCGCGACGTCCTGACACGCTTGCCAATTCTGGTTCAATTCCAGCGACATAGCCGTCAGCGCATTGCCTTTGAGCGGCTGGGGAGCGCCGTTCAGTTCGACATTGAAGCGCGAAAGCTCATGCACCACCAGGGGATTGTTCAGGCGATCCAGTAACCGCTGATTGATCGGCGAGGGAAAATAATTGTGATCCACCAGCCAGGATTCAAGTTCATAACCCCCAGTCTCGCCAGTTTGCGAAAAGTGACCTTCCGCAAGCTGATCACCCAATAATTCGGTTTCAGCTTTTAACCGACGCTGATATTCAGCGAAAACCTGATCATTGAACTGTGTCTGATTGATTTCCTGGCCCATATTAATGACTCGAATCGTTAAGCGGGCTCGTGGGCAACCACTCCCTTCTGGTACGTGACATACACATGGATGGGTACGTTCAAATCCGCCAAATGTTTGTCGATGAGTGGTTTAACCTCATCCCAGTCCAATCCACCCACACCCGTGGCCAGACGCGGCAGTGCCAAACTTTGAAATTTTTCGATATCCATCAACCGGCGCAATTCCCGCAACGCATGATTCACATGCTCGACCGTCGCTTTGCCAGGCTTGGATGCATGATCCGGCGCCGCCTCCTGCGTGAACAGATTAATGATGCGCGCGCCTTCAGCACCTCCCCACACCCAGGCGCTTCCTGTCTTGGGATGCGTGGTCTGGCAAAAATGCCGGAAATCCTTGTACATGGCCGGCCATTGCTCCCGCAAACTCAACGCCAAGCCACTGGAAAAAGGATCATTTGGAGCCACGCCGTGGGCAATGGCATGGGCTTTAGAAAGTAGAATGTCTCCGGTAACGTAATGAATCATTTGATTTAATGTATATGAGTGGAAAAAGTCGGGTGATTCTAAACCAATGTACAGAAAGAAATATGCAGCGTCAACCGTGTGCCTGATCACTTTGGCGTTCGATAAAAGAAAACCCAGAATGGATGAACTCTATGCATTTGATACGAGGAGGGCGTCCGTCGTGATGTGCCCAGGAAGAAAAATTAAAGCAATTTGACCAAGGTGGCTACACCGCCAATGGCAACGACAATCATCGTGAGGTATGCATGATTTTCATGGAGTCAGCAATTTCATAAAATGAAGACATGAGATGGAGGATGAAGATGGAATTACCGTACACACAATATAGTCAAGAATTTCGTAAGGAATCGGTTAAGTTTTTTAAAGAAAGTGACTTGACGCTGCTTGAAGCGGCAAAGCGACTATCGTTATCCAAGGGGACGCTAAAGTCGCAAGGGGAGACTGCTATGATGATGCGCCAAGGAAAGTTTTTGGGGGACGCTTAAAACTGAATGGGTACATCATCGGAGATTCAAAACACGGCAACAAGCCATTCATGAAATTATCGAATATACGAAATATCTATAACCGACAGCGCAAGCAAGAGAGATTGAGCCATTTATCGCCAGTACTATTTTCCATAAACACTATGCAAATCTACTAGCTGCTTAATCCTATGGACTCCATCCTTGACGTCACACCTCACGCCAGGTTTCTGATCATCAAGCAGGGGAAGTCTCAGTGACCCTCCGTCCCCCAAGACATTATCTTATTTCAAACTTCGGACCAGGCAATGATACCGGTATAGGCGGTCACGAGAATAATGACGCCGAACACAATACGGTACCACGCAAACACCGTGAAGTCGTGCTGGCTGATAAACCGCAGCAGGCCACGCACGGCCAGCAGCGCACTCAAGAACGCAGAAACGAAACCCACCGCGAACATGCCAAGATCGTCCCATTGCAAAAACTCGCGGTGCTTGTAGACATCGTAAAACGTTGCGGCAAACATGACCGGAATCGCAAGAAAGAACGAAAACTCGGTCGCGGCCTTGCGCGACAAACCGAAAAACAGACCGCCGATGATCGTGGCACCGGAGCGTGAGGTACCCGGAATCAGCGCCAGGCATTGCGCCAGACCAACCTTCAGCGCGTGTTTCCAGTTTATGTCATCGACCTGATCGACGTCAATGACATGCTGTCGGCGCTCGGCCCATAAAATCAGCAGGCCGCCAATGATCAACGCCAGCGCCACCGGCACCGGATGAAACAGATACAGCTTGATGGTTTTGATGAACAACAACCCCATGATGGCTGCCGGTAAAAATGCGATCAACAGATTGATCACGAAACGGTTCGCCGCTGGACTGGAACCAACGCCACGGATGACTTCGGTGATCTTGCCACGATATTCCCAGCACACCGCCAGAATGGCACCCAACTGGATCGCGATGGTGAACACCATGCCGCGCTCGTCGTTGAAATCCAGCAAATCCCCGACCAGGATCAAATGGCCGGTAGAAGAAACGGGCAAAAATTCGGTCAACCCTTCGACAACGCCGAGAATCAACGCTTTCAACAGTAGAATTACATCCATCGGCGTATTGTTTTAAAGAATGGTGTGAGGAATTGAATTACAACTTGCTGTAGATCTCCGCGCCTTTTTCCTTGAATTCCGCCGATTTCTGCGCCATGCCGACGGTCAGCGCTTCCGCTTCTGCAACGCCCTGGTTGGCAGCATACTCGCGCACATCCTGGGTGATTTTCATCGAACAGAAATGCGGGCCGCACATTGAACAGAAATGCGCCACCTTGGCGCCTTCCTGCGGCAGGGTTTCGTCGTGGAATTGTTGCGCCTTATCGGGATCGAGACTCAGGTTGAACTGATCCTCCCAGCGGAACTCGAATCGAGCCTTGGATAGGGCATTATCGCGGATCTGCGCGCCAGGGTGACCTTTTGCCAGATCGGCAGCATGTGCGGCAATCTTGTACGTGATGATGCCGTCCTTGACATCGTCCTTGTCCGGCAGTCCGAGATGTTCCTTGGGCGTGACGTAACACAGCATTGCGGTGCCGTACCAGCCGATCATCGCCGCACCGATGGCCGAGGTGATGTGATCGTAACCCGGCGCAATGTCGGTGGTCAGCGGCCCTAGCGTGTAAAAAGGCGCTTCGTCGCAATGTTTCAATTGCAATTCCATGTTTTCCTTGATCAGGTGCATCGGCACATGGCCCGGCCCCTCGATCATCGTTTGCACATCATGCTTCCACGCAATTTTCGTCAATTCGCCGAGGGTTTTCAATTCGGCAAACTGCGCTTCGTCGTTGGCGTCGTAAATAGAACCGGGACGCAAGCCGTCGCCGAGCGAAAAACTAACGTCGTATGTCTTCATGATTTCGCAGATTTCCTCGAAATGCGTGTACAGGAAACTCTCCTCATGATGCGCAAGACACCATTTCGCCATGATCGAACCACCGCGCGACACGATGCCGGTCATGCGTTTGGCGGTCATCGGCACGTACGCCAGACGCACCCCGGCATGGATCGTGAAATAGTCCACGCCCTGCTCGGCCTGTTCGATCAATGTGTCGCGGAAAATTTCCCAGGTCAGTTCTTCGGACTTGCCGTCGACTTTTTCCAGTGCCTGATAAATCGGCACCGTGCCGATCGGCACCGGACTGTTGCGGATGATCCATTCGCGCGTTTCATGGATGTTCTTGCCGGTGGACAAATCCATCACAGTATCTCCGCCCCAGCGGATCGCCCAAGTCATTTTTTCGACTTCTTCCTGAATGCTCGATCCCAGCGCGGAATTGCCGATGTTGGCGTTGATTTTCACCAGGAAATTGCGCCCGATGATCATCGGTTCCGACTCGGGATGATTGATGTTGGCCGGGATGATGGCACGCCCGCGCGCGACTTCGTCGCGCACGAACTCCGGGGTGATCATTTTTGGCAGTGCTGCGCCGAAATCCTGCCCCGGATGCTGGCGCGTCAACAGCGCATGATGTTCGTTACTTAGCATTTCCACGCGCTGATTTTCGCGGATGGCAATGTATTCCATCTCCGGCGTGATGATGCCACGGCGCGCATAGTGCATTTGCGAAACGTTGACGCCGGATTTGGCGCGGCGCGGCTGGCGTTGCAGGTTGAAGCGCATGTCGGCCAGTTTCGGATCATGCAAACGCGCCTGACCGTAGCTCGAACTGAGACCGGGCATGATTTCGGTGTCATTGCGTTCGGTTATCCACTGCTCGCGCAACGCCGCCAGGCCGGAGCGGATATCGATTTTTACCGTCGGATCGGTGTAAGGGCCGGACGTATCGTAAACCCAAATCGGCGGATTCTTTTCACCACCCGAACTGGTATGCGTGTCGGTCTGGGAAATTTCGCGCATCGGCACCCGGATATCGGGGCGCGAGCCTTGCACATAGATTTTTCGTGAATTCGGCAGCGGCTTGATGGCCGCTTCGTCAACTTGCGCGGTGGCGCTGGAAAAACTTTTCTGATTTAAAACTGTAATGCTCATATAAATGATAGCTCCTTAAAGAAATGCCATAAAGAGCGGGAGGATAAATCCCAGCTTCCCTACGGCGGCATTATCCGCGTCAGGTAGTAAGGGACTCTCTCACCAATAAAGCACTTAAAATCCCGATCATTGCATAATGCTGACTCGTTTCATAGCGCCATGCGCTTGAATGCGTTTGCATTGCCTGCAACTCTGGTATTTTTGGAGATGCTTCAAACTCTCAGATCATCGTGTTCTGAAAACGGACCCCTAGCTGATGCTGTGAAGCTAATGGAAATGTGAAATAATTGCAAGCCTTACCTTACTAAGAAATACGGACTAGAAAGAAATGAATATCGAACAGACTCGGATTAATATGGTGGCACAGCAGATTCGCACTTGGTATGTGCTGGACGATAGCGTATTGGACTTGCTGTACAAAGTGAAGCGAGAAGAATTTGTACCCGCGGAAAATCATGCCATGGCGTTTGTAGATATGGAAATCCCGCTGGGTCACGGCCAGGTCATGTTGACGCCCAAAATGGAAGCGCGGATCGTGCAGGAACTCCACATCAAAAAAACGGACAAAATCCTCGAAGTCGGCAGCGGCACCGGATATATGACGGCTCTTCTGGCTGAACGAGGCGCACACGTCTATAGCGTTGAAATCATTCCTGAACTGAAAGCAATGGCAGAACACAATCTGAGCACGCACCACATCACCAACATTACCCTTGAAGAAGGCGATGCCGCACGGGGCTGGCCGCAGCATGCGCCCTATGACGTGATCGTGCTGACGGCGTCGACGCCTGTTTTACCGGAGGCATTCCAACAGAGCCTGAATCCGGGCGGTCGATTATTCGCCATCGTCGGCGAGGAGCCGGTGATGGAAGCTCAACTGATCACCTGCGTCGCGCCAGGAGAATTTACCACTACAACGTTATTTGAAACGGTAACTGCACCACTGATCAATGCCTTGCAGCCCACACGATTTAATTTTTGAGTATTCATTTATTGCGCGATTCCTTCGATACAGCGATCGGTGTTTCACTGAGGCCGCATTGACTTCTGGATTGCTATCGGAAATTTTATGAAATTTTTGCCTATTGTTTTAGCTGCCGTAATTGGCTTATGCCACCCTTCTTTGCGCGCTGCCGATCTCATGGCCATTTATCAGGAAGCATTGACGCAGGACGCGCAATACCGATCGGCCCGCGCAGCGCATCAGGCTTCCCAGGAAAAAGTGGTTCAAGGCAGAGCTGGCTTTCTGCCGAATATTACCCTGTCCGCATCACGAACGGTGCAGCAGGTTGACGCCAACAATATTTTCGTAACTGGCGTAGGCACGATCAATCCTCAGGAAGTCACCATTCAAAGCCGTGGCGTCACTATTTCCGCCACGCAACCCATTTTCCGCATGGAAAATATCGTCATCTATCAACAATCAAAAATCGAAGTCAGTCGAGCCGATGCACAGTTCATCCTTGCTGCACAGGATTTGATTCTGCGGGTCGCGCAGGCGTATTTTGACGTGCTCGACGCGCAAATCGACGTCGAGGTCGTGGAAGCGCAGAAAAAAGCCATTCTGGTTCAACTGGAGCAAGCCAAACGCAACTTCGAGGTCGGGGTAGCAACCATCGTGGATACCAACGAAGCCCAAGCCCGGCATGATTTGACCCTATCTCAGGAAATTGCTGCACTCAATGCGCTAGAAATCCGCAAACGCGCATTGCAAGGCATTATCGACCGGTTCCCGGGCATGCTGGTCGGCGCCAAAGAAATCGCCCCGAACTTGAATAATCTGCGCTATGGCAGCATGGATGAATGGGTGAAAGTCGCAGAAGAACAGAACTTCACCCTTAAAATTCAGAAGGCCGCGTACGAGATGGCACAACAGGATGTCAAACGGCTAGGCGCACTACATTATCCGACCCTTGATCTGGTAGCGCAGTACAGCGACCAGACCGGCGTGGGGGGTGCGATTACAGGGCGAGGCATCGATCTGGTATCAAAGTCCATCGGCATTCAGCTCAACGTACCGCTGTTCCAGGGATTTTCGGTGCAATCCCGCGTTCGTGAAGCACTTGCATTGCAAGAACGGGCCTTGAATGACCTCGAAACCACTCGCCGCAATATCACGTTGCAAATCCGGCAGCAGTTCCTGAATGTCACCAACGGCATAGCGCAAGTCAAAGCACTGGCCCAAGCGCTCAAATCGATCCAAAGCCAGGTCGATTCCACTATGCTGGGACAGCAAGTCGGCGTGCGCACCGAAGTCGACGTGCTGAACGCACAACAGCAACTCTACGCAGCCAAGCGCGATTTGGCCAAGGCCTATCATGCGTACCTCATGGCACGATTGCGACTGAGCGCCGAAGCGGGCGAATTGGATGAGGATGCCTTAATCCAGATCAACGCCATGCTGGCCAAGTCATAGAATACTGCTATCCCAATGGCCACGGGTCATTTCCCTGAAGATAAATCAAAGCTTATGTTTTTATAAGTAAACCCTTAGATTATTTACAGAAAATTCCCACTTTACTTATCACCCCCCCAACTTCATTCTTATACCGGGGGAGTTGTCTGACACGAAAGATTTAAGAAACTTCAAAATTACTGCGCTCGGTCAGTTCACATTGAAATCAGGCTCAAAATGTACATTTACCACGCGTAAATTTGACATCTTGTACCGATGTTGTTTTGACTGATCCGCGCTTGCCATCTTTTCTGAGCTTCTTTAAGCATGGCTTTCATGATTGATCTCCCCTGTTGCAGTAGCGTGTAAATCGTAACAACGGCGCACGATTTCTCCACAATTAACGAGGTGATCAAAATGAAGTTCTCAGACATTACAGCATCCTTTTCACGCATGAGTAAAACCTGGGTTGCCACTACCGCAGTCGCAGTGGCATTGTTGGGACTTAGCATCCCTAATGCGCAATCGGCGCTGACGGGAAAAGGCTTGATACACCCCATCAATCATTTTCCCACGTGGTTCTCTGATGCCAATGGCGTGACCTTGCAATTATGCTTGGATGGCGATGGCGTTAATGGTTTATGCATTTATGATGCGGTAATACCCGGCAATGCCACCTCCCAAGCCACGGGATTTGGTGCTGAAGCGTTCTGGTGGTTAGCAGACGCCGGCCTAGATCTGGCCGGCGGTGGAAGGGCTATCCTGGTGATGGCGCTGGAAGCTGCTTACGGTGCAGGCGATCCGGCGCCCAATGATCAATTCGCGTTCGGCCGCATCCGTTTGCGTGTCGATGTGCCCGCCGATGGAGAATATAAAATCAGACACCCCTTTCTCAATGAGGCGCTGGGTTGCCCCGATGAAGTCTATCAAGCAACGGCCGGAACCAAAGCCATTAATGTAACCCGTGACATCGGAGGCGGCACCCCATTCGAAACCATGCTAAGCGGCGAAGTCGGTCCCTTTCTAGTGTGGGATCCCTCCATTACTCCCGTTGCACCCGCTGGTTATGTAGGTGATCCGAACATCGAGCATGAGGTCATCGGCGGTCATTGCAATATCAATTACTTCCGTATCGAAGGTCCCGAGGGTGTCGATCTGGACGGCAACGGCAACAATTTCGTGCAAACCGCCTTATTCACTGTACAAGGAAAAATTTTTGACGAAGCCAATACTCCGCCGGGCATCGAACCGGTTCGCATCAGTTATTTCCGCAGCACCAACACGTCAACGGGAGCCACGACATCCCGCATCAACACCTGGGCAAAAGCACCGCCTCATGCCAGCGTCAGCGTCCTCAATCCGCAAACCAACAAGGGCAATCCTCTGGCATTCGATGGCGAAAGCACATTTTTTAAACGGATTGCGCTAAACGCTGCCAATAGCAATCCGATGCCCACGCAATTAACACTCACCGCCACCACCGCAGGCGGACTCAGCACCACTCAGGATGTTCGCGTTGTCGATCAAGTAGAAATACAAACGGCCACCTGGACTGCAGGCACGCAAAGTATCAAGGTAATAGCGCTGACGAGCGACAAAATTGCTTTAAGTACAGGCGCTATCCCCGAGCTGACTGTGCGGGTTGGCGCCCATACTTACCCAATGCCGCAATCAGGTGCTGCTGGCCGTTATGAAGTAACCCTGACGGGCATTGCCATCCCGCCAGCACACGTTACAGTCACTTCGTCGAAAGGCGGCACCGCTACCCAGGCCATTGCCGATTAACAGCAGCTTTACTTCATCAGGCGTTTATTGCGCGAAATGTTTCCAGCAATAAACGCCATTCGGAATCTTAAGAAAGAGTAAACACCGATCCATTGATGGCACGGGCGATACGTTTTATGGCGCGGTGCTTACTCCGCCATCTATTTTATTGATCCCTTCCGGTTGCGCTGTTTCCTGCACTGAGCGCTTCGTTTCGTTCGCCCAACTGAACAGTCTTTCCTGAAGCATCTGCCTCAATCGCCAGGTGGCGCAAATTCAATGCCACGCTCGGCGAACAGCGCCGTAATCCGGGTATTGATGGCGTTTTGAACTGCCATCCGATCGCCGACAGCATTCACAAACACCCGCAATTCAAATTCGAGCGCATTGGCGCTAAACCCGACAAACCAGCACGACGGTTCTGGCTCGGTCAACACCCGCTGATCCTTGATGGCTGCTTGCAAGAGTACCGATCGCACGGCATCGACATCGCTGCCATACGCGACCCCCACTTTGATCACCACGCGGGTGATCGTATCGGTCAATGTCCAGTTGGTCAGTTGTCCGGTAATGAAGGTTTTGTTCGGGATCACGATTTCCTTATTATCAAAATCCAGAACGGTCGTGGCGCGGGTGCGGATACGCGTGACCCTGCCCGAGAACCCGCCGACGGTGATTACATCGCCGACCCTGAAGGGACGTTCAAACAGCAGAATGATGCCGGACACGAAATTAGCGAAAATTTCCTGCAAACCAAATCCTAATCCGACGGTCAACGCTGCCGCCATCCATTGCAATTGCGACCAGCGCATACCCAAAAATCCCAATCCCACCAACGTACCGCCGATGACGATCGCGTAGCGTAAAACGCTGGTAATGGCGTAGCGCGATGCGGCATCGATGCGGATATGCGATAACAGGCTGATTTCGATCAATCCGGGCAGGTTGCGGGCGCCGGCAGTAGTCAACGCCAGCGTGACGATGCCCAGCAGCATCGCCATGACAGTGACGGGTTGCTGAATCGTCGCACCGTCGGCACCCGTTTCACTGAAATGCCATAACACGATTTCATCCAGCCGCGTGATGGCGGGCAACAAATCAACCCAAACCCAGATCAAGCCGACTCCCAGCAAGCTGAGACGCAGAACGCGCAACAACCGTTGCGTTTGGGTGTTGACTTGCTCCAAGGTGATATTCTCATCCGGTTCCGGCGTCACTTCCTTGGATTCCTCCGCTGCCTGAACTGCAGCCTGGCGGCGCTCTTCCAGTCTACGTAACGCCAAGCGCCTCTCGCCAAGCAAAAACCAGCGCGCCAGCATGCCCAGTGCGAGCGCAATGACAACGATCACGTTGAAACTCGCCAGCAGCGACTGCAGAATCATGCCTGCCGAAAAGATGTAGCCCGTCAACGCCAGCACAGCCACCGTGAGCAGTGATGCCGGCAACAGTACGCGCAATAGTTTGCGCAATGTCGAAGGTTCGCTGACGACCCCGCGTATCACCCAGAGTCGCCCTACATCCAGCAGGCGCCAGACGATCCAGGCTAACATCACGCAACTGAGCATCAGCGCCAGCCGCGCCTGCACGTCGATGGCCAAGTCCAGCTTGCGAATGAACGCCAGCGAACTGACAAAATATAGCGGGAATACAAGCATCGCGATCGACAGCCAGCGGCGCAGTGCATTGCGCCGCTGCTTTGTCCAGCGGAAATGCGCATGGCCGAGACCGCGCTCCATGCTTGTCCAGCGTAACAATTGCACCGCCAGCAAGGGCAATACCATCAACATGCAGGTCTGACCCAGCGAATGACTGAAGCGGCCGGGGTTGCCGATATCCTGCAACAATTGCCCCATCAGCATGAACGCTGCAGGCGCGGGCAAGGCAGCCAGAAAAGTCCAGCTCAATACCTTGACGGTAGTCTGATAGCTATCCTTGCGAACCTGATAGGTATCCGCCGCCAGTGCTTCAATCCGGCCAGGCGCGCGGCGGCGCAGTTCCAGCAACAGCAGCATCACCAGCACGCTGGCAATCCAGGGCGCGGGACCGCGCTGGAAGTCATGCACGCTCAACGTCAGCACGGTCAGGTACCGCGACGGTTTGATCAAGTCATACACACCTTCCGGAACTCGTTGCAACCATTCGGCATCCACGATGCCGTGGCCGGGAATCCAAAGCAGACGGCGATCCAGCATTTTTTGTAATTCCCGGCTGATTTTGACCTGCTCCTGCACGGCCTGCTCACTCTGCTCCAATGCCGATATACGCCGCTGCAACAGCAATTCCAGTAAAAACAACAACTCTACCCGCTTTTGCAGTAACGGCTGTAATTGCGTCTTGATGTTCTCGTTGACGTGCTCCGAGTTTTCCTCTGCATGGGCATCCATCAACGTGCGCGCCACCATGCCGATATCGAGCAAATCTCTCTGCTGCTCGTTCAACATTACCCGCTCCAGCCGCAAATCAGCCAGATCAGCGCGAAGAGCGATCAAGCGCTGTTGAAGATTCGCCGCCGGTTTCAAGCGCCGGCGCTCACTCCACAACCAGCGGCCGACGCGCTCATTGGCGCTGCCCATGTCAAGCCGAATACGACTATCCTGCAGATTCACGGCAATATGTTCGCGCGCTTGCTCATTACTGACCATCGCCGCCCGGTCTTGCGACAAATGCTCATTTTGCCGCACCAGTTCTTCCCCAATCACGCGATTGGTTACCGCCGCAGAGGTTAGAATCAGGTGGCTGCCGGCCAATTCCTGTTCGCGCTTTTCGAGTTGTTCGACCAAGGTTTCCAATTCACGCCGACCACGGCTGGTAATACGCTGTTGCAAATGGGCCACCCGTTTTTCATGCAGTCCCAATCGGTAGCGCAATTCGCGCAACGTCAATTCGTTCAGGCTCTGCCGCTGCGTAGCGGTATCCTGCTCGGCCAGACGCAATTCGAGCAATGCTTCCAGGCGGCGCTGCTCACTGGTTCGGCGCAAGCGCCGCGCTTCATGCAACGCCGCCGGCTCGTCCTTGGCAGCCACCAACGGCGCGGATAATTCTTCAATGCGACGATGCAGTGAGGCAATTTCATCTTCAGTCTGCACCGGCCGCGACAACATCAACGCCAGCTCTTCGCCAGCTGTTTCGATTTGCGCGCGCAAATCCGCCACCGTCGTCCGTTCCCGCTCGAGAATCTGCTCCAGTGTATCCCCATCGGCATTCGCTGGAAGACGCTTGGCCCATTCGAGCAGTTCCTGTTCGTAGTTCGCCGCCAAGGCTTTCTGCAATTGATCCATGCGCTTGGGCTGATCCGCAGATTCTGCACGCACTTCCCGCAAACGCTCATTCAGCGCCTCCACTTCCTTCTCATCTGCGCTTGCCGTCTCCAGATATTCAATGGCCGTCTGCCGTTGCACATCATTCATTTTGCTGCGATCCACCGCAGCCCTCGCCGCACTGATCGCCCTGGACGCCGAAGGCTCGGCTTTTGAATAAGCAGCGCCGCACAACAGCATGAGCAAACAGATTGATAATGGAAAAAACAGTTTGTTATTGAACCAGAGCATACGCATGGGATAAGTCACTGTGAAAAAAATGGGTAGAGCTTTATTAACTTCGAAACTATTCAGATCGGCTGGTACGGCAATTTGCCGCATTGAAGTTCAATGATTTTGGGAGATACTGCGCAGCAGTAAAAAGCAACCATGCGCATGGCGTAAGCGTGCATTTTAGCAAGAAATTCCTCAAACAAAGCGTTACCAAAAATAACAATGATTAATCTTTTTTAAGAAAAAAATCATTATGAAGCCATCGATGCAATCGCCACCACGCATCACGCTTTACCTGATTCCACCAACGTTTTTCCTGTCGTTTTTTCTTCTGGTGTCTTCGCTATCGCTGGCTGTGCAGTACGATGCCCATGGGTATGAACATTTGCTCACCAAAGCCAATTCAAAAGGTTACGTTCGAGTATTGATCGCTGGATGATACCGTAACGCTCGAAGATAAGGAAAGCAAGCGAACCGCACCTAATTTATGATATTGGATATTGAAAAAAGGAAAATCATCATGAAAAATTTTATTTTGAGCATCTTTTTCTTAAACGCTTTAATTAGCACTCCATGGGTAGGCGCCGATATCGAAAACAAGATTCCGCTTCCAACCCCGGCAAATTGAGTTTCCCTCAAACCTCACTTCATGCAGAATCGCCCGTGGATGAAAATGGATTTCGATTGGATAAAGTCATATTTACCCATTATTTGATCCTTCCAAAGGAAGATCATTTCAAAAAAGGCGCTGTTTTCGTTGGCTTCCGCTTGAAAAGCCAGCCTGAAAAGTTATGGCTGTTTGATGGCTACGAAGGGAAAATCATGAACGATGATGAACCTCAATTTTTTATCGGCGGAATGGCGGCTGGTAATCAGGGCACGGATGACATCCATACGCTTCAACCCATTACGCATACTTACATTTCCAACTTTCCGCTCGTTGTCAAAGCCATGTCAATGACGTCGAATTGTTGGTAGGGCATGAAATAATGCCTGAATCCGGAATGGTGCGCGATGCGTTTTATGAAATGGATCAAACGAGTAACCGTTTCAAGATATTGTGGCAGGTTGGAGATTACCTCCCGAACATGCTTTCGGAAACGGTGTGCCTGAATATTTCTGACATGACCATAACAATTCCAGCAGGAGGTCACTTAAAAAAACTATCAGAATCAATAATATAATCTGCCCCTGGTTTGATGTAACCGGTGTAACGTCACAATAATCCGGCTTATCCTAAAATATGTTGTTAGAATACCCAGCGAAGTTAGCCAGGCAGTCGCTGCCGCTGTTCAATCGGACGGCGGGGGAGGAAAGTCCGGGCTCCACAGAGCAGGATGACGGCTAACGACCGTCCACCGTGAGGTGAGGAACAGGGCCACAGAGACGAGCGTATTGAGTTACGGTGAAACGCGGTAACCTCCATCCGGAGCAAGACCAAATAGGCAGGCGATGATGTTGCTCGCAGAGCCTGCGGGTGGGTTGCTTGAATGCGCGGGTAACTGCGCATCTAGAGGAATGACTGTCCACGACAGAACCCGGCTTATCGGCTAGCTTCATCCAGAATTCATCAAACTTGAAGAAGTTTTGAAAAAACAGCAAGCCGCAATCATGCTGGACCGGGAAAGACGCAGTGTAAGAAATACTCATGCGCAAGTTGAGTCTGATGTCAGCGTCGGCGTATTCCAGAATTTTTCTTAATGAATTGCAGCGCATATGCAAAACGAATTGCCATGTATAATTGAGGTCGGATAATTTCAATAGTCCATAATGATCCGTAAATTTCTTCATCAAGTATTCAGTCGCAAAACGCCTGCTTCCACATCTAACTCAACGCTGACGGTGATTCCGCTTAAACGTCACGGCATTCGTCGTCATCAAATCACACCGTGCGCTCTGAAAATCGCCACTCAGATTCAGCAAGCGGGGTTTTCAGCTTACATTGTCGGCGGCGCGGTGCGCGATCTGCTGTTGGGACTCACGCCGAAGGATTTCGATATCGCCACCAATGCAACGCCTGAGGAAGTTCATCACATTTTCCGCCGCTCGCGCATCATTGGCCGCCGTTTCCGTTTGGTTCACGTCATGTGCGGCGCGGAAACCGTTGAAGTATCGACATTTCGCGGCTCATCAACGGAAGAGGATGATCCGGTATCGATTCAATTGACCGATCAGCATGGCCGGTTATTGCACGATAACGTGTTTGGAAGCCAGGAAGAGGATGCGGCGCGCCGGGATTTCACTGTCAATGCGCTGTTCTATGACCCTGCCAAGGAAGAAATCCTCGATTATCTGAAAGGTTATGAGGACATCAAGGCCAAGAAACTGCGCATCATCGGCGATCCAGTGCAACGCTATCGTGAAGATCCGGTGCGCTTGCTCAGGGCCGTGCGGTTGGCGTCGAAATTAGGTTTGCAAATTGAAACCGAAACCGCCAGGCCAATCGGTGATCTAGCGCCGTTATTGCACAACGTGCCGCCTTCCCGCCTGTTTGATGAAATGCTGAAATTATTATTGTCGGGATATGCCTTGCCGTGCGTGATCGAGTTGCGCGCTCGCGGATTGCATCACGGCTTATTGCCGATGCTCGATGTCATTCTGGAACAGCCGTTAGGCGAGCGTTTCATCACCATTGCACTGAAAAACACCGATGAGCGTATCCGGCAGAACAAGCCCGTTTCGCCCGGATTTCTATTTGCCATTCTGTTATGGCACGAAGTACTGTCGCGCTGGAATACGTTGCAGACCGCCGGTGAAAAACCTGCGCCGGCGCTATTCAATGCCATCGACACGATTTTGTCGATACAACGCAATAAGCTCGCCATTCCGCGCCGCTTCGATGCCGTGATTCACGAAATCTGGACCATGCAACCGCGATTTGAAGCGCGTGCCGGGCGCAAGCCGCTGCGCATGCTAACTCATCCACGGTTCCGCGCCGCATTCGATTTCATGCTGTTGCGTTGCGAGAGCGGCGAACTTGATACCGAATTGGGGGTGTGGTGGAAAACCTTTCTTTCCGCCGACAATGCACAACGCGATACAATGCTCTCCAATCAGCCTGGCCCCAAAAGAAGCAAACGGCGGCGCAGCCGAAAAAAAGCGACACTTTCCAACGATACGGGATCAGATACTGCGAATCCCGATACGCAATCCTGATCATTTCCCCATGAATAATCCCCAATGCCGGGCATACATTGCGCTAGGCAGCAATCTGGACAATCCGATCAATCAGGTACAGCAGGCATTTGAAGAACTAGCGCAGCTACCGCACACGCGTTTAATCAGCCGGTCTTCGTTGTATCAGAGCGAGCCGGTCGGACGGCTCGATCAACCGGATTTCATCAATGCAGTCGCCTGCATTGAAACCATGCTGGTTCCGCGCGAACTGCTGCATGCGTTGCTGGCGATCGAACAGCGACACGGGCGGGTGCGTGAATCCTTGAATGCGCCGCGCACATTGGATTTAGATATTCTGATCTATGATGATCTGCAATGCGCTGATGAAGATTTGACCTTACCGCACCCGCGCATGATACAGCGCAGTTTCGTGCTCAAGCCATTGATGGAAATTTCGCCTGAATGTGATATTCCGGGACTGGGTCCTATTGCACCCTTGAGCGCAGCGTGCATTGATCAACGGCTAACGCGGCTCCCTATTCCTTATCCTTAGCCATGAATTCATCAGCTTGCGATCTGAACTGATTGAAATCGCTATCATCTTCTTTCGAAATCCATTGCGAAAAAGAATAGATTTCTCCAACGGTCAATTTACTGAATTCGATTGCCTTCAGTTCCTCATCTTTTTCAAGCTTTAATTTATTCATACTCATGATCCATGCAAAAAAATGGTTACTCTCATCAAGTTTCTATAACCTGATCTTGTTGCATCTTCCGATGCATTCCTTGACCGATACTGAAACATAGCGTTTTTGGAATCGTTTCACTGTGGGAAAAATCACGCCACTATTCAGTTTCTCTGCTGTAAAAAAGCAGGCGATTTTAAATGAAAGCTCTGTAAAATAGAATGTCAGGCAAAAATAAGCTTATCAACCTCCCAGTTATCAAAGGCATGAGAACGACACTGACGACACTGCAAAAAATGGTCGACAACAATGAAAAATTTACTGTATTGACGTGCTATGACGCGATTTTTGCCAAAATACTCGAAAATGCAGGTGTCGACGTGCTTCTGGTGGGCGATTCCCTGGGAAACGTTTTGCAGGGACACAGCACTACGCTATCGGTCAGCATGGATGACATGATTTACCACACACGCTGCGTCGCTCAAGGCTCGTCCAAAGCGCTCATTATCGCCGATATGCCTTTCGGCAGTTACCAAATATCACCCCAGCAGGCATTTGACAACGCCGCCAGGCTCCTTGCCGCCGGCGCACAAATGGTCAAGATCGAGGGAGGAAACATCATGAGCGAAACGGTCCATTTCCTGACCCAGCGAGGCATTCCAGTGTGTGCTCATATCGGTTTGACGCCGCAATCCATACATCAGTTGGGAGGCTATAAATTGCAAGGCAGTACTGATAAAACCGCCAAACAACTGCTGGATGACGCCAAACATCTGGAAAAAGCCGGCGCAGCCATGATGGTAATGGAAGTCATTCCCGCCAGACTGGCCAAGAAAATTACCCATGCATTGCAGATTCCAACGATAGGCATCGGTGCAGGCGCAGGTTGTTCGGCTCAAGTACTGGTGTTGCACGATGCCCTAGGATTGTACCACCTAAAGAAGCCGCGCTTTGTGAAAGATTTCATGGCCGGTGCAGGCAGTATACAGGAAGCTGTGGGTCATTATGTCAGCGCCGTCAAGACCGGACAGTTTCCTGCTCAAGAACATGAATTCTAATCATTTCCGGCTGTGAATATTTTCTATGACATCGCATCGCTGCGCCAGCATCTGGGCAAAGAACGCCACATCGCCTTTGTGCCGACGATGGGTAATCTGCACGACGGCCATCTGGAACTGATTAAACAGGCCAAACAATTATCGCCGTGCGTGGTGGTCAGCATCTTCATCAACCGGCTGCAATTTTTGCCTCATGAGGATTTCGATCGCTATCCACGAACTTTCGAGGATGACTGCAAACGGCTGGCTGAACTTGATGTCAATACCCTTTTTGCTCCCGATGAAAAAATTCTTTTCCCAACGACGCAGGAATTCTTGTTAGCATTACCCCCTGTCGCGGATATTCTCGAAGGAGAATTCCGTCCGGGTTTTTTTCGGGGTGTTGCAACGATAGTATTGAAATTATTCAATATTATTCAGCCTAATCTTGCGGTTTTCGGTAAAAAGGATTATCAACAGTTGCATATCGTTCGTGAAATGGTCAACCAATTGAATGTGCCGATTGACGTAGTCGCCAGTGAAACTGTTCGCGCACTGGATGGGTTGGCGCTCAGCTCCCGAAATCAATATCTGAACAAAGAACAACGCGCTGAAGCTTGTAATCTTTATCAAACGCTTCTTGACATCAAACACGCAATCATTTCCGGCAATCGGGATTTTTGGGCGCTGCAGGATTACGCTACCCAATCCCTTGAAAAACGCCATTGGAAGGTCGATTACATCCGAATCCACAAACGGGATTCTCTCATGCCTGCTCATGCGGACGACACTCGACTGGTGGTACTGGGCGCCGCATGGCTGAACCAGACCCGCTTGATCGACAACATAGAAATAGACGATTAAAAATTTTTTGTACATTCACTTGTACGGTTGTTTTCCTTTAAAACCACGCAGCTCAAGAACAAAAAATTATGCAATCACTTCAGACCTTCTGGCTATCGTGTCTTGATCATTTCAAGAAAGAATTAAATGCTCAGCAATTCAATACCTGGATCAAGCCACTACAAATAGACTCGGCCCTGAACAGCGATAGCGAAGTCGTGCTGATCGCGCCGAATCGTTTCGTCTCTCAGTGGGTCAAGGACAATTTCATTGTCCATATCGAATCGATGGCGCAAGGTTATTTCGCCAAGCATATTCAATTTCATCTAAAACTTGCGGACTCAACCGAAACCAAGCAAGCCGCGCCCGAACCTGCGCCGGTAAAGTTACCCCCGCTTCCCAAGCCGGCCGTCAGCGCTCCGAATCAACCTTCGGCCCGAAAAAACACTACCCGATTGAATCCGGCTTTCACGTTCGACAATTTTGTGACTGGGAAAGCCAATCAGCTAGCGCGGGCGGGCGCCATTCAAGTGGCAGAATCGCCCGGCACTGCTTATAACCCATTGTTCATCTATGGGGGCGTAGGGTTAGGAAAGACCCATCTGATCCAGGCGATCGGAAATTATGTTCATGAACACAATACCCATGCAAAAATCCGATACGTTCACGCCGAAAAATACGTATCGGACGTTGTCAGTGCCTACCAGCACAAGGCATTCGACAAATTCAAGCTGTATTATCATTCGTTGGATCTGCTATTAGTCGACGACGTACAGTTTTTTGGTGGAAAAAATCGCACGCAGGAAGAATTTTTCTATGCTTTCAATGCTTTGATAGAAACGCATAAACAAGTCATCATCACCTGCGATTCCTATCCGAAGGAAATTTCGGGTCTCGAAGAACGGCTGGTATCGCGTTTTGGCTGGGGATTGACCGTCGCGGTGGAACCGCCGGAACTGGAAATGCGGGTCGCCATTCTCCTGAAAAAAGCAGAAATCGAAAAAATTCATCTGGACGAAAACGTGGCTTTTTTCATCGCCAAACATATTCGATCCAATGTCCGCGAACTGGAAGGCGCATTGAAGCGTGTGCTGGCATTTTCGCGCTTCATCGGCCAGGACATCACGCTGGATGTGGCCAAGGAAGCGCTCAAGGATTTACTTGCCGTGCAGAGCCGCCAGATTTCGATAGAAAACATCCAGAAAACCGTGGCGGATTATTACAAGATTAAGATTTCCGATATGTATTCCAAAAAACGATCCCGCGTGATCGCAAGACCCCGGCAAATGGCCATGGCCATTGCCAAGGAGTTGACGTCCCTCAGTCTGCCCGATATCGGCGAAGCCTTTGGCGGCAGAGATCATACAACAGTACTGCACGGTTACCGCAAAATCAATGAATTGCGTATTTCCGATCCGATCGTAAGCCGGGATTTCAATGCATTGATATTAATTTTAAGAGGTTAATAAGTGTTGGATAAATTGTGAATAACCTGTTTTTTAAAATGATCGCAAAAGTTATCCACAATTTGTCCAGTTTTTATACAGGCATCATACCGATATCAAATCTATGCTATCTTCTTGATATTCATTAATTGTCATAACTTATACATAAAGTTAGCGTACATTATTTAATTATTATTATTTTTATATAAATGCTTTTAATCAAAACCAACAAAGACACCTTGTTAAAACCTTTGCAGACTGTCACCGGAATTGTCGAGCGTCGCCAAACATTACCCATCTTATCCAATGTCTTGATCCAGCAAAATCAAGAAAAGACCAGTTTTTTGACCACTGATCTGGAAATACAGATCAAAACCACCACTGTTCATGATTCTTCAGACCATCCGAATTTTTCGTTAACAGTCGCAGCTAAAAAACTCCAGGATATTCTGCGCTCATTGGCGGGTGATCCTGAAGTGACACTTACGCGTAAGGATGATCACCTGCAGGTAAAATCCGGCCATAGCGCCTTCAATCTACAGATTTTACCGGCCGAGGATTTTCCGGAAATTGCGGAAGAAGCGAAATCCGAGGTTGTCGTCACGCTCAAACAAAAAGATCTGAAAAAATTATTGCATCACGTTCAGTTTGCAGTCGCACAACAGGACATCCGCTATTATCTGAATGGACTTTTATTGCTGATCGAGCAGCAGCACCTGATTGGCGTGGGCACGGATGGTCACCGCCTGGCTTACATCGCGAACGATCTGGACGGGAACCATGACAAACAGGAAGTTATCCTTCCACGCAAAGCAGTGTTTGAACTGTCGAAATTGCTCAGCGACAGCGACGATCCGGTCGAAATCGACTATTTTCAGAACAAGATCCGGTTTTCATTTTCCGATATCGTACTGACCTCCAAAGTCATCGATGGAAAATTTCCGGATTACAACCGCGTCATTCCTACTAAAAATACCAAGCAATTTGAGATCAATCGCTCGGTTTTTCTGCAAGCACTCCAGCGCGTTTCCATACTGTCCAATCAGAGCGAAAAATTTCGTGGCGTACGATTGATCATCACCCCGAACAGTTTGCGCATCGTATGTAAAAACAATGAGCAAGAAGAAGCCCAGGAAGAATTGGAAATCGGCTATCAGGACGAGTCGATCGACATTAGCCTGAATATTACGTATCTGCTGGATTTATTGAACAATGTCGACACTGAAACGGTGCAGTGCGCATTTGAAGGCCCCAATAGCAGCGTCCTGATTACCATCCCGGGCAACGAAGAATTTAAATATATCGTCATGCCGATGAGAATCTAACGCTCTCTGCTGCTAACCTGCCTCAGCGCATCCTTGGCATCATTTCCTAATCATTCATAACTTGAGCCCTTTAACATGGCAAACCCGAACCAAACCAACGATACCCCACGCGATTACGATTCAGAAAGTATAAAAATTCTCAAAGGCTTAGATGCAGTACGAAAACGGCCGGGCATGTATATCGGCGACACCAGCGATGGCACGGGCTTGCATCACATGGTGTTCGAAGTGGTCGACAATGCCATCGATGAGGCATTGGCGGGACATTGCGATGAGATCACAGTCACGCTGCATCCGGATAATTCCGTCAGCGTGATCGACAATGGCCGCGGCATTCCGACCGGCATCAAGCATGATGACGAACTGAAGCGCTCAGCAGCCGAAATTGTCATGACCGAGTTGCACGCTGGTGGCAAGTTCGATGACAATTCCTACAAGGTATCCGGTGGTTTGCATGGGGTCGGTGTGTCGGTGGTCAATGCGTTGTCGGAATGGTTGAAACTGACCATACGCCGCGATGGCAAGGTGCATCACATGGAATTTCGCATGGGCGTGCCTCAGAAGCCTTTGGAAGTCATTGGTGAGAGCGAGCGCCATGGCACCGAAGTGCATTTTCTGGCCAGCAAGGATATTTTTGGCCTTGTCGAATACCACTATGACATTTTCGCCAAGCGCCTGCGTGAATTATCCTTTCTCAATAATGGTGTCAAAATTCACTTGATCGACCAGCGTACTGGCAAGGAAGAAAATTTTGCGTTTACTGGCGGTATCAAGAATTTCGTCGAGTACATCAACCGCAGCAAGACGGTATTGCATCCGTCGATTTTTTACACCACGGGCATGAAGGACAATATCGCCGTTGAAGTGTCGATGCAATGGAACGACAGCTATACCGAACAGGTGCTGTGCTTTACCAACAACATTCCACAAAAGGATGGCGGTACGCATCTGACTGGCCTTCGTGCTGCAATGACGCGCACACTCAACAACTACATCGAAAAAAACGAGCTGGCGAAAAAGGCCAAAGTGGAAACTTCTGGAGACGACATGCGCGAAGGGTTGTCATGCGTGCTGTCGGTGAAATTGTTTGAGCCGAAGTTTTCATCGCAAACCAAGGAAAAACTGGTGTCGTCCGAAGTGCGACCGGCGGTGGAAGAGGTCGTGACGCAAAAATTAACCGAATTTCTGCTTGAAAATCCTGTCGACGCCAAAACCATCTGCAACAAGATCATCGAAGCAGCGCGGGCGCGGGAAGCTGCGCGCAAAGCGCGTGAACTGACGCGGCGCAAGGGCGTGCTCGACAGCATGGGATTGCCGGGAAAACTAGCTGATTGCCAGGAAAAAAATCCAGCATTATGCGAGCTGTACCTCGTGGAAGGTGACTCCGCCGGCGGTTCCGCTAAACAAGGCCGTGACCGTAAATTTCAGGCCATCATGCCGCTCAAGGGCAAGATCCTGAACGTTGAAAAAGCCCGTTTCGACAAGTTGATCTCATCTCAGGAAATCATTTCGCTGATTACTGCGCTGGGAACCGGCATTGGCAAGGATGAGTACAATCCGGATAAATTGCGCTATCACCGCATCATCATCATGACCGACGCGGATGTGGATGGATCGCATATCCGCACGCTGCTGCTGACGTTCTTCTACCGTCAAATGCCCGAATTGATCGAGCGCGGCCATATCTACATCGCGCAGCCGCCGTTGTATAAAATCAAACATGGCAAAAAAGAACGCTATGTCAAAGACGATCATGAATTGAAACAATACCTACTGAGCCTGGCGTTGACCGACGCCGAACTGCATACCGGTGATAACAAGCCACCGTTGAGCGGAGAGACATTGGAAAGTATCGCCCATGAATATATTTTGGCGGAAGCGGTCATCGAACGAATGAGTCAAGTCATCGACCGGAATGTGATGCATACCCTGCTGCGCCAGCCGGATGTCGACCTGAGCAGTGAGCAAGCAACCATCGACAGCGCCGCCAGACTGTCTGCGCGCACCAAGGATGTCGAGATTGCCGCGGAATTCGATGAACTGCATGAACGGTATCGATTGAAAATCGTACGGATGTCTCACGGTAACCAGATGATCAGTCATCTCGACAGTGATTTTGTGGAAAGTGGCGACTACGCCCAGATCCAGAAAACCGCCCAGGTATTCGATGGACTGATCGGCAGCGGTGCCTACATCCAGCGCGGCGAACGCAAGCATGCCATCAGCGAATTCAAACAGGCGCTGGAATGGCTATTGGAAGAAGCGAAAAAAGGCCTGAATGTGCAACGCTACAAAGGCCTCGGCGAAATGAACCCAAGCCAGCTATGGGAAACCACCATGGACCCGCAAAACCGCCGCCTGCTGAGGGCGCAAATCGAAGACAGCATTCTCACCGACGAAATCTTCACTACATTGATGGGTGATGTGGTGGAACCACGCCGGGCATTTATTGAAAGGAATGCGTTACGGGCGACTAATATTGATATTTAGGAAAGCTATCGAATGCCAAAATAAGTGAAATTTAGTACAAGTTATTAAAATTTTACTGACGTAATGAATGAAAGTATGGTTAGTGAGTAAGTGGGGCTCGTCAAGAGCCCTTTTTTTTAAGACTGGATTACATTTGTTCATCAAATGACTTGTAGGCTATGTAGGGATCATTTTGGGAATACAGCTCACCAATGAATAAGCAACAATTAGCAGCCAAAATCTGGGAATCCGCCAACCAGATGCGTTCAAAAATAGAAGCCAATGAATACAAAGACTATATTCTGGGCTTCATTTTTTATAAATATTTATCTGATAAAGAATTACAGTTTGCGAAAAAGGTAGGGTTTTCTGACCTAGATATTAAGGAAGCCTTGAACGAGAAAGATGTAGAAACAGTTGAACATATCCAAGGCAATATTGGCTATTTCATTGCCTACGAAAATCTCTTTTCTACATGGATCACGCTGGGGAAAGATTTTGATGTTTCCAATGTGCGAGATGCGCTGTCAGCCTTTAGCCGTTTAATTCACCCGGTTCACAAAAAGCTGTTTGATGGCGTTTTTGACACCCTGCAAACAGGCCTGAGCAAGCTAGGAGAAAGTGCAGCGGCGCAAACCAAAGCCATCAGCCAATTGATACAGTTGATCAAAGACATCCCGATGGATGGCAAGCAAGATTACGACGTGCTTGGCTTTATTTATGAATACCTGATTAGCATGTTTGCCGCCAACGCAGGCAAAAAAGCGGGCGAATTCTATACGCCCCACGAGGTCTCCTTGTTGATGTCAGAAATCGTTGCCCATCATGTCAAAGACCAGAAAGAAATCCAGATTTATGACCCAACCAGCGGATCAGGCTCCCTGCTTATCAATATTGGCCAATCGGTTGCCAAGCATATCGATGATGAAAACAACATCAAATATTACGCGCAGGAGCTAAAACAAAACACCTATAACCTCACGCGCATGAACCTGATCATGCGTGGCATCCTGCCCAACAACATTGTCACCCGTAACGGCGATACTCTGGAAGACGACTGGCCTTATTTTGACGAAAGCGACCCGACCAATTCCTACAATCCTTTGTATGTGGATGCGGTGGTTTCCAATCCCCCTTACTCCCAAAAGTGGGACCCCGAGCATAAAAATACCGACCCGAGGTATGCCCGTTTTGGCTTGGCGCCCAAAACCAAAGCCGATTACGCCTTTTTACTGCATGATCTCTATCACTTAAAACCCGATGGCATGATGACCATTGTCTTGCCGCATGGTGTGCTGTTCCGGGGCGGTGAAGAAGGGCAAATTCGTCAAAAACTCATTGAAGCCAACCACATTGACGCCATTATCGGCCTGCCCGCCAACATCTTCTTTGGCACGGGCATTCCCACCATCATCATGGTGCTCAAACAAAAACGCGCCAATACCGATGTGCTGATTGTCGATGCCTCAAAAGGCTTTATTAAAGTCGGCAAAAACAACAAGCTCAGAGCCTCCGATATTAAACGTATTACCGACACCGTGATTGCGCGGCAAACGATAGATAAGTACGCCAAAGCGGTCAGCCGTGACCAGATTCGTGAAAACGACTACAACCTCAACATTCCACGTTATGTCGATTCATCCGAACCCGCAGAAACATGGGATATTTACGCCACTATGTTTGGCGGTATTCCAGAGCGAGAAATCCACGCACTGGCAGAGTTTTGGCAAGCCTTCCCAACATTAAAAGCCAGCTTGTTTAAAGCTAAATCCAGCGATTACGCTGAGCTCGATGTGGCCGATATTAAAGCCGCCATTACCCAACATGCCGATGTGCAAGCCTTTGCCACCAAGTTTAGTAGCGCCTTTGCTGATTTTAATGCTTATCTCAAGCAAGCCTTAATCACGCCAATGCAAACGCTCAGTATTCAAAAGCAACTCACGGTATTGAGTTGCGATATTTTCAGCCGTTTAGCCCCTATCCCGCTGATTGATCAATACCAAGCCTACCAACTGCTCGATGACCACTGGGCGACCATTGCCGTGGATTTGGAAATCATCCAAACCGAAGGCTTTGCTGCCACCAAGCAAGTAGACCCCAATATCGTCACCAAGAAAAAAGACGGTAGAGAGCAAGAAATACAAGAAGGCTGGCTAGGTCACATACTACCGTTTGAGCTCGTGCAAAAAACCTACTTAAACGATGACCTGCAACAACTCCAACACAAAGAAAACCGCTTGGCAGAGATAGGTGCAGAGCTAGAGGAAATACTCGATTCACTGACGGAAGAAGAAAAAGAAAGCGAAATAGTGAACGAAGGCATGGATGCCTTTGTAGCAAGCGCCATCGCCAAAGAAGCCAAACAGCTTAAAGCCGAAGCGAAAAAACAAGGCGCATTTGCTGAGGAAAGCATAGAGGCGAAAACCATCAAAGTAGATGCCTTAATCGCTGAAGAAAAAGAACTCAAAAAACAAGTGAAACTTGAGACAGCACAGCTTCACCTAAAAACCAAAGCCACTATTGAGGGCTTAAGCGATGCACAAGTGTTTGAGCTATTGGAGCATAAATGGATACACCCACTGGTGGGCGCTATCCTCCAATTGCCCACCGTGCTGATACAAACCCTGACTACCCAAGTGCAAGCACTGGCCGATAAATACGCCACCACCTATGCAGATGTAGCCAAAGAAATTGAAAGCACAGAGGGCGAGCTCGCCAACATGATAGACGAACTCACCGGCAACGCCTTTGATATGCAAGGCTTGGCTGAGTTTAAAGCGTTTTTGAAGGCTGAATAACATGGCTGAAATGAAGAAAGTACCTGCCATTCGATTCAACAAATTTGCAGATGATTGGGTAGAGAGTGAGTTAGATAGCCTTTTTAGTAAAATTAAAAATGCATTTGTTGGAACTGCAACGCCATACTACGTCAATGAAGGCCATTTTTACTTAGAATCAAATAATGTAAAGAATGGACACATAAATAGAAATAATGAAGTATTTATCAATGATTATTTCTACAAAAAACAACAAGATAATTTGTTGCATGCTGGTGATATTGTAATGGTTCAATCCGGGCATGTTGGACATTCCGCCGTTATCCCCCCTGAACTGAACAACACTGCCGCACACGCTTTAATTATTTTTGCAGATAAAAAAAGGGAGTTGTGTTCATATTTTCTTAACTATCAATTTCAAACAGACATCTCAAAGCAAGAAATTGCGAGTTTTACTACGGGTAATACAATTAAGCACATTCTGTCTTCAGACATGAAAAAGTTTAAGGTTTTATTACCAGAAGTTACTGAACAAACCCAAATAGGCAGTTATTTCCAACACCTCGACAAGCTGATTAGCTTGCATCAAGCTAAGGTCAGCAAGCTGACCAACCTCAAAAAAGCCATGCTTGAAAAAATGTTCCCCAAACAAGGCGCGGATATTTCAGAAATCCGTTTTAAAGGCTTTGCGGGGGCTTGGGGTATGTCTAAGTTGAGTGACATAACTTCGCTAATTACAAAAGGTACGACACCTTTAATAAAAGCTGGAAATAAAACCGTAAACTTTATAAAGATTGAAAACATCGACTCTCAATCTGGTGAAATTTTTGTTACATCAAAAATAACACTAGATGAACATGAAAAATACCTAAAGCGGTCACAACTGCAAGAAAATGATATTTTGTTTTCAATAGCAGGGACACTAGGTCGTGTTGCTTTAGTAAACAAAAGCCTGTTACCAGCAAATACAAACCAAGCTCTAGCGATAATAAGGCTTAACAAAAACAGCATTAGTTTCATATTAACTTTTTTAAGAAGCAAAGCTTTGGATGAGTTTGTTAAAAAAAATCCGACTGTAGGTGCACAACCCAATTTGTCTTTAACTCAAATTGCATCAATAGACATCCCTCTACCTACAATTGAAGAACAAGAAAAAATCGGCACATATTTCCAAAACCTCGACAAGCTGATTACCCTGCACCAAACCGAGTTAGAAAAACTCAAGAATTTCAAAAGCGCCTGCTTGGAAAAGATGTTTGTCTAAGGAAATAGTTGGTTTTTCGATTCTATTTTTAATCCAGCACACCGTGCAAAAGTAACGTTGCATTATCGCTGAGCCCTGTTTAAAATACATACATACTGGTACACACATTCATTGAGGGAGATCGACATCATGCAAACACTAACGACACGGGTGTTTATGAATGGCAATAGCCAGGCGGTACGCATTCCGCAGGCTTTTCAATTGGATGTTCAGCAAGTTGAAATAAGCCGTGCGGAGAATGGCGACCTTGTGATTCACCCCATAAAGCCTAAACGGGGCGATAGCTTGCTAGCGGCACTCACGCAGTTTGACGATGATTTTGTTGAGGCATTGGCAGAGGATGTTTCAACAGCGCAAACGCTGCAAGATAGAGATGCTTTATGAGGTATATGCTCGATACCAATATCATTATTTATTTGCTGAAAAATAAACCCGTCGCGGTTGCAGAGCGGGTGAATGCGCTCAGTGACGATGATGTGTTGTGTATGTCTTTTATTACTTACGCGGAGTTGTTAAAAGGTGCTGAGCGCAGTGTGCGTAAAGCGCAGGTGCAAAAGCAGATTAAACAGCTTACGCTGAGCATCCCTGTGGAATATGCGATTGATGCAAAAATTTGCCAGCACTATGCGGTGCATTTTACCCAGCTTAAAACTTCTGGCACACCGATTGGCGCGAATGATTTGTGGATTGCCTGCCATGCACTGGCAATGGATGCCACTTTAGTGACTAATAATGTAGGTGAGTTCGAGCGTGTGCATAGCCTGAGAATTGAAAACTGGAGCCTATGACCTACCCCTCTGAAGCGCAATTTGAAGCCGCCTTGATCGATGAACTTTTCAATAAGGGCTGGGAAAAGGCGGTGTTGAAAAATCCGTCAGAGGCGGATTTATTGAAAAACTGGGCGCAGATTTTATTTGAGAATAATCGCGAGCGTGACCATTTAAACGATACCCCGCTGACGGATGGCGAGATGCAGCAGATTTTGGAGCAGATTGCCAGCTTACGCACACCGCTTAAACTCAATGGCTTTATCAATGGCAAAACGGTAGCGATTACGCGGGATAACCCAGCCGACATCTTGCATCTGGGTAAAGAAATCAGTCTGAAGATTTATGACCGCCGAGAAATTGCCGCAGGGCAAAGCCGTTATCAGATAGTGCAGCAGCCCAGATTTAAAAGCCAATCGAAAATACTCAATGACCGCCGTGGCGATTTAATGCTGCTGATCAATGGCATGCCGGTGATTCATGTCGAGCTTAAAAAAAGCGGCGTGGCGGTGAGCCAGGCATGTCATCAAATCGAAAAATATGCGCATGAGAGATTGTTTTCGGGCATTTTTGCGCTGGTGCAGGTGTTTGTGGCGATGGAACCGCAAGAGGCGTTGTATTTCGCCAACCCGGGCCCGGATGGCAAATTCAATAAAGACTTTTATTTTCATTGGGCGGATTTTAACAACGAGCCTATTCAGTATTGGAAGGCGATTGCTTCTTCCTTGCTTTCAATCCCGATGGCGCATCAGTTGATTGGGTTTTACACCGTGGCGGACGATACCGATGGCGTGCTTAAGGTGATGCGCAGTTACCAGTATTTTGCCGCCAATGCCATCTCGACCAAGGTGGCCAAAGCCGATTGGAAAAACACCAACCAACTGGGTGGTTATATCTGGCACACCACGGGTTCCGGCAAAACCATGACCAGTTTTAAATCCGCGCAGTTAATTGCCAACTCAAAAGATGCCGACAAGGTGATTTTTTTGATGGATAGAATCGAACTGGGTACGCAATCATTACAGCAGTATCAGGGCTTTGCCGATGAAAATGACGATGTGCAAGCCACCGAGAACACCGGTATGTTAGTCACCAAACTCAAAAGCAATGACCCTGCCAATACCTTGATTGTGACCTCCATTCAAAAGATGAGTAACATCAAGGATGAGGACGAGGGGCTGAATGCCCGTGATGTCGAGATCATGCGCGCGAAAAGGATCGTCTTCATTGTGGATGAAGCACACCGGTCGACTTTTGGCGACATGCTCATCACGATCAAACAGACTTTTCCCAATGCATTGTTTTTCGGGTTTACGGGCACTCCCATTCACGATGAAAACCAACGGCAAATGAATACCACGGCGACGGTATTTGGCGATGAATTGCACCGGTACAGCATTGCGGATGGCATACGCGATAAAAACGTATTGGGCTTTGACCCTTACAAAGTGCTGACTTACAAAGACACTGATTTACGCAAAGCGGTGGCGCTTGAAAAAGCCAAGGCAAACAGTGAAGCAGAAGCACTCGCAGACCCCAAGAAAAAAGAAATCTTCAATCACTACATGCAGCACGTCAAAATGTCTGGTTATTTGGGTGGCGATGGGAAATACGTGAAGGGCATAGAAGATTTCGTGCCAACAGTGCAATACGAGAGGCTGGAGCATCAAGAGAAAGTCGTCGAGGATATATTGGAAACGTGGTTAACCTTGAGCCAAAACGGCAAGTTTCATGCGTTATTGGCGACCAGCAGCATCAATGAGGCGATAGCGTATTACCGGCTGATAAAAACAGCCAAGACTGACCTAAACATCACTGCGTTGTTTGACCCGAATATTGATAACAATGGCGGAGCATCGTTTAAAACAGAGGGTTTACTGGAAGTCATCGAAGACTATAACGCACGCTATGGGCAGGATTTTACTTTTGCCAGCCATGCTCAATTTAAAAAGGATATTGCTGCAAGACTCGCGCATAAAACACCTTATGCCAGAGTAGAAAAAACACCCGGACAACAAATCAATTTGTTGATTGTGGTCGATCAAATGCTGACAGGCTTTGATTCAAAATGGCTCAATACCTTGTATCTGGATAAAGTGCTTAAGTACGAAAATATCATTCAGGCGTTCTCCAGAACCAACCGCTTATTCGGCCCAGACAAACCTTTTGGCACCATCCGTTATTACCGCAAGCCTCATACCATGGAGCAGCATATTAACCGTGCGGTTAAGCTGTATTCGGGCAATAAACCAGTTGCGCTGTTTGCGCAGCGGCTGGAAGGTAATTTGAATAAAATGAACGCCATTTACGAAGACATTGCTGAGTTGTTCGCACAGGCTGGCGTGGCAGACTTTCAAAAACTGCCTGATGGCCTTACGGAACGCGGCAAGTTTGCAAAACTTTTTAAAGCATTGAATGAGTATCTTGAAGCGGCGAAAATACAGGGCTTCAAATGGAGTCAACCATCATACGAATTTAACCAAGGAAAAGGAAAACCCAAGTCATCGGTGCGCTTAACATTTGATGAAAATACCTACCTGATTTTGGCGCTACGGTATAAGGAGCTCTTCAGTGGTGGAAGCGGTGTTGGCGACTTTGATGTTCCATTTGATATTGACGGTTATTTAACGCAAATTGATACCGGCATCATAGATGCCAATTACATGAACTCCCGCTTCGAGAAGTATTTAAGAATCCTCAGGCAAGCGGGTGACGGCGGCGAGCAGGTTCAAAAAACGCTCGATGAATTACATAAGTCGTTTGCATCGCTGACGCAAGAAGAACAGAAGTATGCGAATATTTTTCTGCATGATGTACAAAGTGGCAATTTAGCTGTTGATACCCAAAAAACCTTTAGGGACTATATAACCGAGTATCAATTTACGGCTAAAGAGGCTCAAATACATAACATCGCCGAACTTATGGGTTTGGATGAAGCCAAGTTAAGAGCCATGATGAACACTGGTATCACCGAGGCAAACCTTAATGAATATGGGCGCTTTGATAGCTTGAAAAGTACGGTGGATCATGGCAAAGCAAAGGGCTATTTTGAAAATCAGGAAGGGGCAACCCTTCTGGCTTACAAAGTAAATATAAAGGTGGATCAGTTATTACGAAAGTTCATAATCAGCGGCGGGTTTGAACTATAAAGTCTATTAATCGCCGCAATCATTAGTTTTGTGCAGATTGGCTGAACTTGATGCGGACGGATGCGAAACTCCGTTACACAAACTAGTAAAGTTAGGGCTAAGACTATAATGCATGCACTTTATTATTCATTTTAAAATCCGTCAGGTAATGTATGAAAGCAAAATTTTGTATTTCCAAAATCCGTTCCTTTTGGATGGTATTTATCTTAACGCACGGTATTTCCCACGCCATGCCCGGCATGCACGATTCAAGCAGCGGCGCGGCAACAGAGCATCCGCGCGTGTCAAACAGCATCGGCGGGAAAATCAATACGTCTGGGTCGGAGATGGAGATTACTTATAGTGCCGACGGCAAGACGGCGATTTTTGTGTCGACGCGCGAGGGCAGCATTCCGTCGCCCGGCGGTCATTACAGTTTCGATATCTGGATGTCGCAGCAGGTCAATGGCGAATGGCAGGAGCCGGTTCATCTGGGGCCGGGCATCGATCCGAAGGTGGGGCCGAACATCAATACCGCGGCGTGGGATCTGGAGCCGAGTTTTTCCGACGACGGCAACGTGATTTATTTCACCCGCTATGAAGCGGGCAATATGCTGTCCGGCGATTTGTATGTGGTGCAAAAAGTCGATGGCGTGTGGCAATCGGCCAGATATTGGTACGACGTGCCGGAATTGCCGAGCATCAATACGACGACTGGTGAGGAACATTGCCCGATCATTGCTTCCGATAGCCTGATTTATTTCAGTTATCACCAGCCAGGCGTGACGCAGGACAGCGATATCTGGAAGGTCGAGAAGAAAGACGGTGTGTGGCAGAAGCCAGTCAGTCTGGGGTCGAAGATTAATTCACCGCAGCGCGATCATATGCACTGGACGGGGCTATCGAAGGACGGCAAAAGTCTGATCATCACCAGCATGCGCACCGATCTGGGTTCGCGCGGCGGGCATGATGAGTGGATTGCACGGCAAAATGATGCCGGGGAATGGCAGGAGCCGGTGAATCTTGGTGATGCGATCAACACCGGCGGCGAGGATATGTGTTGGACGTTCACGCCGGATGGCAAGCAATTCACCGGCAGCTGGGGGCCATATGGTTCGTACGATATGGATCTTCGCTCGATCAATAAAAGCGATGTGCCGCTGCTGAAGGATTTTGAGCCGATCGGTCCACCGCCCAATTTACTGAAAAGCAGTAAAGCAAACCCCTGAATCGGGATATCCGTACAACAATAAAGCTATCAACAGCATGGGCGTCAATAGACCACGCCGTTAACAGCCAGCCGTCAATACTCGAGCTATAGTCAAATCTGGTGTACGGAGAATCAAGCGGCAACCTGTTTTTGATCTCGCGTTTGTTGTTTTATGCCGTTAACGAATTTAATGCCGGAGACTACATCGGCCAGCAGATTATAGCCCCTCAATCGGAACCATTT
>CASDLT010000039.1 GCA_949281375.1 uncultured Nitrosomonas sp. | reverse complement strand
AGATATTTATTACAAGCACAAATTATCATCGTATCAATTTGTGCTTGTAATAAATATATCAACATATTGAATATAAATTTAAATTCATATTCCACCCACTCTGCTCCAATGAAATCCGGCGCCATATCTTCTATGGCCGCCGGACTGCAGTTTGCATTGTTGGGAAGCTGGAAAATGATTTCTTCTTGAAACTTTTTGAAGGTTACGCAATTCCGCAATAATATCGAAAGCAGTGCAGGGTTAATAACCGATCATCATACATTGGCCGATTGGCAATTTCAGCGGCAGCCGCTTCACAAGCTTCTTCCAAACTTGCATAGCGCTGCACCTCGCCCAACCATGGATGCCCTGGTATAGGAATCCATATATTGCAAATAGTGTGCATTAAGCCTCAATATGGCGCGCTTCTACATCCTCACGATGAAGGGTTGAACTTCACCAAGGTCGGCAATAACCTGATCATAGCTGATCAAGCTCGGGATTCATATTCTATTGCCTCATGGGGTAGGGCGATTTCTACCTCATTCAATAAATTATCCATTTTGGCCACAGGAGTGTGAAATTCGCTGATACCAATGCCTGTACCAGCAATTAAAGTTGATTCGCTGTAGCAGTCAGCGCTCAAATTAGGCCTCTGAAATTAATGATCGCTATGTTCACCATGCTTGCCGCCATGGGAATCATGTTCATGATCCATTTTTAACGTTTCAAGCAATTTTTTCTGTGCTTCCGATAGAAGCAAGTGAATGTTTTTGCGTTCTTTTATGTGGAAATCAACCATTGTATTAAAAGTATCAGTATGATCTTTGCCAAGTCTCAACAACAGAGCATCAGTTGCGCCGGGATTCATACTTTCTTTTTTAAATCTCTTCATACTTTTCTTCAGTTTATCTTTCAGCTGTTCATGTTCATGTTCGTGCTTCAAGTGAAGTCGAACGATTTTACCCAGTTGCTCATCGCTCAACTTCAAAGTTTCTGCGTGGGCAATGATCAGATGGGCGTAATCATGACTAGCTTTTTTCATTTCATGACCTTTTTTATCATGATTTTCCTTCCCTTCCTTTTCTTTACTATGTCCGCTTTTGCTTTCGCCATGCTTCTCATGTCCGTAGTCTTTTTCTTGGCCATGTTGATGTGCTTGGGCGATTACCAAGGTTTGTTCCTTCGATTGAATTGGAGTAAACTCAGCACTCGCCGCAGTATTTGAAGCACTACCAAAAAATATAGTGAAACAGATTGTAATGAAGGGAATAGATTGTTTATTGAACATGAAATTCTCCTAATTATGATTGAATTTTTAAGCTCTTCGGGCTTAATGCCTCGCCACTTGTGGCAGGTAGTGTATTTCAGGATGTTGAGGGCTTTATTCTGTAAAGCTTACTTAGCTCAGTGTAAATACTAGAGTAACATCGCCATAGCCCCCCTTTCGGCATAAGGAAATACTGAAGATGTCAGTCTGGCTAATTCGGTCTCAACATGAATAAAGTTACATCTTTGATTCATACAGATTAGCTGGCGTTGTCGATAGATATTTTTGGGCTTCGATGGTTCTGCCAGTTATAGGGTTAAAGATCCAACAGACTAACTGGCAGATTTCATCCTTACTACTACTTAAGAATTGGATTCCTGTACAAAAAAGGTATAAGAAATAGTCACCGTATCAATGCTCTCCGGTAATTCAGGATTAATGAAAAACTTCACGGGCATTTGCTTTACTTCACCTGGCCTTAACGTTTGCTGGGTGAAGCAAAAGCACTCAATTTTCCTCAAATACTGGTCCAAGTTGCGTGGACTGTAACTTGGAACCGCTTGGCCAATAATTTCATAATCCGATTCGTTCTTAATTTCGTATATTACTTCAGCAAGCTCACCAGGATGTATATGAACGAGAGATCGTAGTGGTCTAAACTTTCCGTTCAAGCCCCGAGCATTCGCATCTAATTCAATCGCAATTACCCGCGATATATTTGTTTTAAAATCACTGTTAAACTCTATTGGTATACGTTGACTATTAATTCCAGTCACTTCGCAAAACTTCTCATACATGGGAATAAGCGCGTAGCCGAATCCAAACATTACGACTGTAAAAAACAATAACTTGTTACGTATCGTTTTATTGATTTCATCCCAATTAGGAACCACTGCTTCATGATCACCAAATTTCATTGCCTTGTCGCCCTCATAAAGTAGCTTACTTATTGTTAGCAGGATTGAAAAATCATTAGCATATTTTGATTCTTATGGATCGAAACCTGTTATTTTCCATTTGGAACAGGATACTAATTTGTCATTAGAAAATTCATAAACTTTAAAGTTTCCACAGGGCTTAACTAATTCTTAGCATAAAATCTTTTGACATAGTTAGTGTATGTTGGCCTTGCTTCACCGACATATCCTACATCCAGGCTTAGAAATGAGGATTATTGAATTGGAGAATTACCCGGAGGGCGCACAACGCCTTATTCGTTTATTTTCCGTTGAGTGAAGCTTGATTACTCGAAAGCGCTTCCCGGTTTGATCCCAAGTTTCTTCAAAAATATGGCCATCGGACAGAATCCTGTAAATGCCGACTGCAACAAATTGACGCCAACAAAGGCGGTAAACCACAGCCAATACTGCGAATGAACATGCGCCAGCAGCAGACTCAATAATATAAAGCTGCCTGCAACCGCCATTACTGCTCTATCGAGTGTCATTTGATTTATCCCCTTCCTTTAAGCGGGAGAGCCCCATTAGTTTAAGAATTAATTTTTCATAATAGGGCTCGGTGATGCCTTTGCGTATTTTACGCATAAAGTACTTCTCAAAACCGATTTTGGCCAGATGCACCCATTTTCCCTCCGATGACCATGTGATATTACGTGGAGGAATCTGCGGCTGAGCCAGGAAAGCCACGCCGAAATCACCAAAATCGGCGAGACACAAGGCATTCCATGTCGCCTTGTGCGATGGTTCCTTACCGGACAGCTCCCCGGCAATGTTGTGAGCAACCGCGGCTACCATGGATCCGATCATATAACCCGTTTTCGGTGCGCCGACCGGCAGCGGTGTTTTTTCAATGGGTGGAATGGCAATACAGACGCCGACGGAATAAATGTTTTTATAAGCCTTATTGCGCTGATATTCATCCACCAGAACAAAACCGCGAGGATTAACCAGACCTTGCACTTTGACATGACGGACTGCGTCGATGCCGGTAAAGGCGGGCAACATCATGGCGTGTTTAAACGGCAGCTCGTGTTTTTTTTTGTCATGACCGTCTTCGTCGACTTCGGTCGCGTACACTATTCCGGGTTCAATCTTGTCGACCCGGGCATTTGTTATCCATTTGATGGTCTTGTCTCGCAGGGCGCTTTCCAGCAAACCTTTGGTATCGCCCACGCCACCCAGCCCAAGGTGGCCAATATAAGGCTCCGAGGTAACGAAAGTCATCGGTACTTTGTGGCGCATCTTTCTTTTGCGCAATTCGGCTTCAAGCACCATCAGATATTCATACGCGGGACCAAAACAGGAGGCTCCCTGGACCGCGCCCACGACGATGGGGCCGGGGTTCTCAATGAATCTGTTCCAGTCTTCCACGGCAGCAGCGGCATGATCGACATGGCAAACCGAGGAAGTATAACCATCCGGCCCCAGCCCTGGAATTTCATCAAACGCCAAGCGCGGTCCTGTCGCAATGATCAGGAAATCATAAGGCACGGCAGTTTGATCGTCGAGAATCACTTGATTGTTGTCCGGATCGATGGATAATGCCGCTTTCTGAATGAACGAAATGCCCTTGTTTTGCATGACAGGCGCCAGTTCAATTTTCAACGCATCAGCAGTACGCCACCCTGGCGGAACCCAGACATTTGATGGCACAAAATGGAACGTAGATGTATCGGAGATTACGGACACTTCATGGCGGTTGCCGACAGCTTCCTTCATTTCATAAGCCATCGGCACGCCGCCGATTCCTGCACCTAGAATTACGATACGCGCCATGTCTCACTCTCCTTGAATATTTTGAACGTTATATCCTTCTTTCATAGACAACCTGATTCAGGTTTCTTTGATAGCCTTTGATATCTAGGTCTATTATTAATTGGGTAACAATGGATAAAGTATCTCATATGTAATAATAGAATATAAAATGCTTAAATAAAAACAAACTTATTCAGGTTCAATTTAGGTAATACATTATCAGGCTCTCTACATTCATGGTCGCGGTACTCTCAAGCGCGAGTTGGTGAGTTGTCTGCGCATGGGACGAGCGTTGCGTGTACTGAGAGCCAAGGCGCAGGTTAAAATAATTTCAATCATTGCACTTCACATTTGGACACGGAGATATCTCTTATCATTAGTGCGCTATCGTACTGAACGGATTTAGAATTTAGCGTATTAACCTCAATAAATGATTTTTTATTGCTGTTTGTTGAAATCTTTGGTGGTAAATTATTTACTGCGTAACACAAAGATTCTGACAGAAGCAACTGTAAAGCAGCCAAATTTACGGAGATTTGTATGCAAATAGGGATGATTGGTCTGGGACGCATGGGAGCTAATCTTGTACGTCGATTAACGCGAGAAAATCATACCTGTGTAGTATATGACGTGAATCCGATCGCTGTAGATTCCTTGGTCGGTTTTGGGATACAAGCCTCTCATTCACTCGAAGATTTTATTTCCAAACTAACTCAGCCGCGTGTTGTATGGATAATGGTACCCGCTGGGGTTACAGGCAAGACTATCTCGGATCTAGCCAAGCTCCTTTCTGCCGGGGATATTATTGTTGATGGCGGCAACAGTTATTATCGTGACGATTTAGAACGTGCTAAGGCTCTGAAATTGCTGCAAATACATTATGTCGATTGTGGAACAAGTGGTGGTGTATTTGGACTGGAGCGCGGCTACTGTCTGATGATAGGTGGAGAAGATAGCGTCATTCGGTATCTTGATCCGATTTTTAAAAGCCTTGCGCCTGGACTGCAGGCTGCACCTCGTACCGCGGAGCGCGAAAGCTCGCCCCGTACTGAAGAATATGGTTATTTGCATTGCGGCTCGAACGGCGCGGGTCATTTTGTGAAAATGATACACAACGGTATCGAGTATGGGTTAATGGCCGCCTATGCCGAAGGGTTCAATATTCTTAAACATGCCAATGTCGGTCTGCACTCGAGATCGAATGATGCCGAAACCACTCCGCTGCGAGATCCTGAAGCATATCAGTACGAAATTGATGTCGCCAAAGTTGCCGAGGTATGGCGCCGAGGCAGCGTGATCTCCTCTTGGCTTCTTGATTTAACAGCGACCGCGCTAGTAGAGGATTCAGACCTCATGCAATTTTCAGGACAGGTATCGGACTCGGGAGAGGGGCGATGGACGACCCTTGCCGCCGTTGATGAAGGTGTACCAGCGCCAGTCATTAGCGCAGCATTATTCGGGCGTTTTGAGTCCAGGGGGAAAGCCGATTATGCAGATCGCATTCTTTCAGCCATGCGTAATCAATTTGGTGGGCATATTGAGAAGCAAAGCGATAATAAATGATGAGGCAACAAAATTCCTATCAATTACCGTCCGATGCCTTGGTATTATTTGGGGTTACCGGCGATCTTTCGTACAAAAAAATATTTCCGGCACTGTATGCAATGGTCAAGCGAAGCGCATTCAAGATTCCTATCATAGGCATCGGTTTTTCTGGATGGACTTTGACGCAGTTACGAGAGCGCGTAAAAGATAGTATCCATAATGCAGTTGAAAATCCCGATTCAAATGTGCTTAATCGACTGCTCTCATTGTTTGACTACGTAGATGGTGATTATAAAGAGGCAGAAACATTTCAGTTACTTAAAAACAGCCTTCAAGGAATACAGTATCCTACTTTCTATCTCGCTATACCGCCAACGTCTTTCGAATTCATCATAAAATCACTGGGTAGCTCGGGATTGTCAGAGCGCGCTCGTATCATTGTAGAAAAACCGTTCGGGCGTAATTTATTGTCAGCTAAAGAACTAAATCAGACTATACATTCAGTTTTCCCGGAAACTTCGGTTTTTCGTATTGATCACTTTCTCGGTAAAGAAGCGATTGCCAACATCCTTTATTTTCGATTCGCTAACTCCTTCTTGGAGCCGATCTGGAACCGTAATTATGTAGCCAATATCCAAATTACCTTGGCAGAAGATTTTGGTATTGATGGACGAGGCAGTTTCTACGATGAAGTAGGGTGCCTACGTGACGTAGTTCAAAATCATCTTTTTCAGATAGTCGCTCTGTTGGCGATGGAGCCACCGGCAGGTCATGAGATCGAAGCTTATAGAAATGAGAAAGTAAAAGTCTTTCACGCAATGCGCCCCGTAAGATCTGACGACTTGGTCAGGGGCCAATTTGAAGGCTATTGCCAAGAGCCAGGCGTGGCGAAAAATTCTGATACCGAGACATATTGTGCTTTGCGCTTATTCATCGATTCATGGCGTTGGGCAGGAGTGCCTTGGTATCTTCGCTCGGGTAAATTGTTGGCGAAAAGTGTTATAGAAGTCGTGGTTCAGCTGAAAGCACCTCCGCAGAAATTATTTGACGATGCATGGCCATCGATGAGTAATACCAATTACTTGAGGTTTCAATTATCCCCGTGCCCTGCTATCGCATTAGCCGCTCGCGTCAAACGCGTCGGTGAAGAATTCATTGGCGATCAGAAAGAGCTTTATCTTCTTAATGCTCAGCCAGATGAACAAGCGCCATATGATAGGCTTTTAAGTGACGCCCTGACTGGAAACGGCACACTCTTTACTCGCCAAGATGCAGTGGAGGCAACCTGGGTTGTACTTGATGAAGTTCTCTCGATACATCAGCCAGTCAAACTTTATAAGCCTGGCAGTTGGGGTCCGGTGGAAGCAGACACCCTTATTTCGAACATGGGCGCTTGGCATATTCCTAAACTCAGTGAGACGAATCGGGAGTTTCCGACTCACGTGTGACAATTGTAGGGTAATAGGCTTGGTCAGTACTATTCTAAAATTGAACGATGACGCAAGGTTAGAGCGGTAGCTGTAATTCCTTTGTTTGGACATCGGGAAAAAGGAAAAAGTATGAATGCTACAGAACAATTGCACAATATTGGTCAGAGCCTCTGGCTCGACAATATTACCCGTAGATTTGTTGATACCGGTTTAAAATTGACCCCCCATTACGGTTGAAATTTGACCAGGGGAAAATAGAGCGCAGGATACTACGCATCTGTGGATAAGTCGACCAGACTGGGTTAGTAATTTGCCTCCTGTTGATGTTTTAGTTTGTTGTAATTGACTGCGAATCGACCAGATTTTCTTCTGGTGAGTATTTTTCTTTTTCCCGCTGCTGTATTCTGATCTTTGCATTGACTGTACTTTGTTTGTAGCGGAAAGACTCGTTGCCGGTTTCGATGATGTGGCAATGGTGTGTGAGTCGATCCAGCAGCGCTGTAGTCATTTTGACGACGTACAGTTGGGGACCGAAAGAAGCTGATGTATTTATTTCAAACCATGGTGGGTGGCATATCCCAAAGTTCAACCTCGGGAATAAAAAAATGGCTTCATAAAAATTTTCTAAACTTGCATCATACAGAAGGAGGATGTAGTGATTATGGAAACACAAATTTCGTATGACATTCTAAAAATTGATATGGGCACCAGTACAATGTGCAATATCCCTCTTGTCACCCTAAATGTTTTTGTCTTAACAGATACTGTGCAGTTGGTAGACGAAAAAGACTGAAGTCCTATATTACTATTGATGGAAACTGACACAATCCAAAAGTGGTAAAGGAGAAAATATGAATGCCCCTCAACAACTTCACAAACTGGGTCAGAGTATCTGGCTTGACAACATTACACGCGAATTACTAACAAGCGGCACACTGAAGCGCTATATCAACGAATTATCGGTTACAGGACTCACTTCTAATCCTACTATATTCGATCATGCCATCAAAGGCAATTTTTACGATGACGCGATCCGTCAAAAAACACTCGTTGGCATATCGGGCGAGAAGTTGTTCTTTGAACTTGCACTTGAAGATTTGATTCAGGCGGCTGATCTTTTCCGACCGATCCACGATACAACTGGCGGAATCGACGGCTGGGTGTCGCTGGAAGTGTCGCCCTTGCTTGCGGACGACACCGTCGGCACGATAAAAGCGGCGGCGCAACTGTATGCGCAAGCGAAATGCCCTAATCTTTTCATCAAGATTCCGGGCACGCGCGCAGGTATTCCGGCGATCGAGGAATCAATCTTCGCGGGCGTGCCGATAAATGTCACGTTGCTGTTCTCACGTGATCACTATATCGCTGCGGCCGAAGCTTATATGTGCGGCATCGAGCGACGCATAGCTGCCGGCCTCAATCCCAGAGTCGCTTCAGTGGCATCGATATTTGTCAGCCGCTGGGATGTAGCCGCCAAGGACAAGGTTCAGGGCGAGCTTCGCAACAACCGTCTCGGCATTGCCATCGCCACGCGTACCTACAAAGCTTACCGCGATTTGCTGGCATCAAAACGTTGGCAGAAACTGGCACGGTCCGGAGCCCAGCCACAACGTTTGCTATGGGGCAGCACCGGCACGAAGGATCCTGCAGCCTCAGACACCCTTTACGTCGAAGCACTTGCTGCGCCGGAAACAATCAATACTATCCCCGAAAAGACACTGCTTGCTTTCGCCGAGCACGGCAAAATAAGGAACATATTACCGATTGATTTGAGTTCTATCGAAGCGATGGAAGAAGTAATTGCGGAATTTAATCGCGAAGGCGTGAACGATGAAGTACTTGCCGCCAAACTTCAGCGTGAGGGTACCGAATCCTTCGCAAAATCCTGGAATGATCTGATTGCATGCATCGCGTCAAAAAGCGGCGCACTTACGCAAAATCATCCAGGCGGAAATTAGTCATGACAGTCACAACGCAACTCGACCAGTTGTGCATCAATACCTTGCGCTTTCTGTCAGTGGACATGGTACAGAAGGCTAACAGCGGGCATCCGGGTCTACCACTCGGAGCTGCACCGATGGCCTACGTGCTATGGATGCGCTGGCTCAAGTACAACCCACACAACCCGCATTGGCTCAACCGCGATCGCTTCGTTCTCTCGCCCGGACACGGTTCGGCGTTGCTCTACAGTCTGCTGCACCTGACCGGCTATGACCTCTCGCTGGACGACATCAAACAGTTCCGTCAATGGGGCAGCAAGGCGCCGGGGCATCCCGAGCGCGGACACACGCCTGGCGTCGAAACCACCACCGGACCGCTGGGGCAAGGATTCGGCAATGCGGTCGGCATGGCGATCGCAGAGGTGCAACTCGCGGCACGCTACAACCGGTCTGGTCACGCGCTCATCGACCACCATACGTTTGCCATCGTCAGTGATGGCGACCTGATGGAGGGTGTAGCCTCTGAAGCTGCCTCGCTGGCAGGTCATCTTAAACTCGGCAAGCTCATTTGCCTCTACGACGATAACTCCGTCACCCTGTCTGCCGGCACTAACATCACTTTCTCCGAGAATCGCGAACTACGCTTTAAAGCCTATGGCTGGCACACTGTATCGGTAGCTGACGGCACCGACCTCGCCGCGATCGACGCCGCCCTTGCCGCTGCACACGCCGAAATCGCACGGCCTTCGCTGATCCTGGTGCGTACCCATATCGGCTATGGCTCACCCGAACAGGACAGTTTCAAGGTGCACGGCTCACCATTTAGCGTAGATGATGTGCGCAAGACCAAGCAAACGCTGGGGTGGCCGATCGAGCCGGATTTCCTGATACCGGACGAGGCGCTGGCACATTTTCGCAAGGAGGTGGAACGTGGAGCGCAGAACGAGTCAGCATGGAATGTGTCGCTGAGCACCTACGCCAAGCTATTTCCAGATATGGCTGAGGAGCTTCAGTACCGCTTGAACGATGAATTACCGCCAGGTTGGGATGCGGACATTCCGGTATTTGAAGCCAATGCCAAGGGTCTTGCAACTCGCGATGCATCCGGCAAGGTGATGAATGCCATTGCACCCAAAATACAAGCGTTGATCGGAGGGTCGGCCGACCTTGATCCGTCGACGAAAACGGCGTTGAAAGGCCTGGGCGACTTTAATCCGCTGCCGGCGAAAAACGCGGATGCGCAAGATTCCGATAGCGCGGGCTGGAGTTATCTCGGACGCAACCTACACTTCGGCGTGCGCGAACACGCGATGGCCGCCATCGTCAACGGCCTAGCCGCGCACGGGGGGTTTATTCCTTATGGCTCGACTTTTCTGATCTTTTTCGATTATATGCGCCCGTCGATCCGGTTGGCTGCACTGATGGGGCTGCACGTCGTGCACGTGTTTACGCACGACAGCATCGCAGTCGGCGAGGACGGCCCCACGCATCAGCCTGTGGAGCAACTGGCAAACTTGCGAGCGATTCCGAACCTCATCGTGATCCGCCCCGGCGATGCCAACGAAACCGCGGTCGCTTGGCGTGTCGCGCTGGAAACACGCGACCGGCCGGTAATGCTGGTATTGACCCGGCAGGATCTGCCCACGCTCGATCGCAGCCGCTATGCTGATGCGGATGGTTTGCGCCGTGGCGCCTATGTGTTGAGCGATGCACCGAACGGCAAGCCCGAACTGATCCTGCTCGCCAGCGGTTCCGAAGTCGGTTTGATCGTGGCGGCGGCAGAACGTTTGCAACAGCAAGGCATCGCGGTACGCTGTGTTTCGATGCCGAGCTGGGAGTTATTCGAGATTTTACCGCAAGCCGAACGCGATGCAATATTGCCGCCCTCTGTTGGCGCGCGACTCGCGGTAGAACTGGGGGTGTCGCAAGGCTGGGATCGTTATATCGGTGCGCAGGGCGACATGCTTACTGTTGAGCGGTTCGGTGCTTCTGCACCGGCTGCGGTAATTCTGCGCGAATACGGCTTTACTGTCGACAATGTATGTGCGCGCGCAAATGCTCTCCTCAATCACCCAAGCGGCCTTAAGCTTTGAGTATATTGACCATCCGATATTCGGCGCGATATTTCCAGATGAACCTATCACTTAAAATGTAAGAATTTAATCATGGCTAGACGAGTATGAATCAGACTTCGTTGCCAACCACTTCGACAGAACAATCGCAATTACTGACCGGGCACCCGATAAATTCCCTCGCAGGACAGTTGGTCCCAACGGTCATGTTGGTCGATGTACCCAGACTTATAACGACTTACTATACTGAGACACCTGATTGTTCAATGAAGGATCAACGAGTTATTTTTGGCACTTCGGGGCATCGTGGGTCCTCATTCGAAAATAGTTTCAACGAAAGGCATGTCCTGGCCATAACTCAAGCTATCTGCGAGTACCGCAAGCAACAGGGTATCGATGGTCCCCTGTATCTTGGTTTCGACACCCATGCTCTTTCCATGCCTGCTTTTATCAGTGCCCTCGAAGTACTGGCGGCTAACAGTGTGGAAGTTTTCATCTCGGATCAGGATGAATACACGCCCACTCCCGCGATTTCGCACGCCATACTCACTTATAATCGCGGCCGGAAGTCAGGGCTTGCAGACGGTATTGTCATTACTCCTTCGCACAATCCACCCGATAGTGGTGGTTTTAAGTACAACCCCACCCACGGTGGGCCTGCCGGTAGCGACATTACGGGATGGATCGAGACCAGGGCAAATGCATTTTTGGCAAGCGGTCTGCAGGGCATGAGAAGAATCCCCTTTGAGCGTGCTCAACGCGTTGCTACCACGCATCGACATGACTTCCTCAATATTTATATCAATGATCTCGACAGCGTGCTCGATATGGATGCGATACGCGGCGCCAATATCAAAATGGGCGTGGACCCGATGGGTGGTGCCGGGATTCATTATTGGGGCCAGATTGCCGAGCGCTATGGCTTGAATCTCACGGTGGTGAACGAAGTCGTCGACCCCACCTTTCGTTTTATGACGCTCGATTGGGATGGTCAAATTCGGATGGATCCCTCTTCGTCCTATGCAATGCAAAGGTTAATCGGCAACAAGGATCGCTTCGATATTGCCTTTGCCTGCGACACTGACCATGATCGGCACGGGATTGTCACCAAGAATGCAGGATTGTTGCCACCTAATCATTATCTTTCGGTGGCCATTTTCTACCTGTTTCAACATCGACCGAATTGGAGCAAAGATGCAGCGATTGGCAAAACGGTAGTCAGCAGCCAGATGATCGATCGTGTTACGGAGCAACTCGGACGGAAACTCTACGAGGTTCCGGTTGGTTTCAAGTGGTTTGCTGATGGCCTACTTGATGGTTCGCTCGGGTTCGGAGGCGAAGAAAGTGCAGGCGCATCTTTTCTTCGTCGGAATGGCAATGTCTGGACCACGGATAAAGATGGCATTGTTCCGGCTCTGCTATCGGCTGAGATTGCCGCGTGCCTGGGCCGCGATCCCGTGGAAATCTACCGCGAATTAGAACTTAAATTCGGCGAGCCAGTATACGATCGTGTCGAAGCGCCAGCAACTTTAGAGCAAAAAGAACTGCTGGCAAAACTCTCACCTCAGCAAGTTAAGTTTACCGAGTTGGCTGGCGAAAGAATTCAGACTATCCTCACTCACGCACCAGGCAACAATGCGCTCATCGGCGGATTGAAGGTGATCTCTAAGAGCGGTTGGTTTGCGGCGCGTCCATCCGGCACCGAAGACATTTACAAGATATATGCCGAGAGCTTCCAGGGAGCGGATCATCTGCGCCGCATCCTAAGGGAAGCACAGAGCATAGTCACCGACGCTCTTGTGGTAAGGGTGTCGTCGGAAAATGACGTTAGGACATAGCATGCTTGAACTGGAAAACACGCTTGATGTTGCACTACCGCCGCCCGTTATCGCCAAATGGACAATTGAGTTTATCCCGAAATCGGCAGGCCAGAAGAAACCATGAGCAGTCGGAAACTAACAGTCGATTCCGAACTGGAAAAGCTACAGCACAAATCATTCAGCTACTTTCTGCATGAAACGAACACAGCCAACGGGTTGGTAATCGACAAGACCCCAGCGGATTGGCCTGCTAGTATTGCTGCCACCGGCCTCGCGTTGGCATCTTACCCTGTGGCTGTTGAGCGCGGATTTATGCCGCGAGCCGTAGCGGTAGAACGAACGCTGATCACGCTGCGTTTTTTCTGGAACAGCCCGCAAGGTCCCGAACCCGACGCCACCGGCTATAAATGTTTTTACTATCATTTTCTCGACATGCAGACCGGCCGGCGCGCCTGGCAATGCGAACTGTCAACAGTAGACAGCGCTTTTCTGCTGGCTGGTGCGTTAACGGCAGGAATGTATTTTGTTGCTGATACGCCGGATGAACATGAAATCCGCACCCTCGCCGATGCGCTTTATCGTCGAGCGGATTGGCAATGGGCGCAAAATGGCGGAACAACGGTTACGCACGGCTGGAAACCCGACAGCGGTTTTCTCAAATACTGTTGGGAAGGCTACGATGAGGCGATGCTTCTATATATTTTGGGTTTGGGTTCGCCCGTTTATCCGCTGCCCGAGAGCTGCTACACCGCATGGACTTCGACTTACCGGTGGGAAAAATGTTACGGATATGACTATCTTTATGCCGGGCCGCTATTCACGCACCAGCTCTCGCATATCTGGATTGATTTTCGCGGCATTCAGGACGCGTTCATGCGCGTTAAAGGCATCGACTATTTCGAGAACAGCCGCCGCGCAACTTACGTGCAACAAAGATACGCGATGGACAATCCTCTTAAATTCGAAGGTTATAGTGAATGTTGCTGGGGGGTCACTGCAAGCGACGGCCCAGGACCCAATACTATTAAGGTAGGCGGCATTGAACGCCAATTCTATGATTATCTGGGCCGAGGCGTACCATATGGACCTGACGACGGTACGCTCGCGCCGTGGGCGGTGGTAGCCTCAATGCCGTTTGCGCCCGAAATAGTGCTACCAACCTTAGACTTTTGCATTCACCAAGCTAAATTAACGAACTCAAACCCATACGGCTTTAAAGCAACTTATAACCCGACTTATCCAGTAAAATCCACTAATCCATATGGTTGGGTCTCGCCTTGGCATTACGGACTTAATCAAGGACCAATTGTTTTAATGATTGAGAATTATCGAACTGGCTTATTGTGGCGATTGATGCGAGATTGCCAATACATAGCCACAGGCTTGCAACGAGCGGGCTTTAACGGAGGTTGGTTATAATGTCTATACGCCCAAGTATTATTTGAAATTTCAGAAAGACCTTTTAGGGGATGAATTCTATCTCTCAGGCAATCACACTATTTTGTCCAACTTGCGCTGACGGGATAAAGTGGAGATAAATATTCAACCAGAATTATCGACTGATAAGGAAAATAATATAGCATGAAAGCGCAGTAGTGATCCGATCAACGAAGGGATGAATCGTTTGCCAGAAACCGCGATGGATGATCCAGTTCAACACTCAGACAAACTCAATGACAAAAACGGGAAGCATGTTTCCGAGCAATTACTGGAAACGGCGCGTGCTGATACTGAAGCTGTCCTAAAAACCCTGCATTCTCGATTGGATGGCTTGAGCGAGGCAGAAGCGGATTCGCGCTTACAGCACTATGGAATGAACGAAATTGCCCGCGAAAAGCATCAATCCGCCTTAATGCGCTTTCTGAGTAACATTAAGAATCCATTGGTACTTTTGCTGACGGTGCTTGGTGTTATTTCCTTTTTAACTGGTGACTTGCGCGCGGCAGTGATCATTTTCATTATGGTAGTTCTGGGTGTGGTATTGCGTTTCTTTCAGGAAATGCGGGCCGATAATGCCGCTGAAAAGCTCAAAGCGATGGTCAGCAATACCGCGACGCTGGTGCGGGAAGGCAAGGAAACCGAAGCGCCGCTTAAACTGTTGGTGCCGGGTGATATCATCCGGCTGTCTGCTGGCGATATGGTCCCAGCCGATGTACGCGTACTTTCCGCCAAAGATTTGTTTCTGAATCAGTCTGCATTGACTGGTGAATCCTTGCCTATCGAGAAGAAAGCCACCTCCACATCCGCCGATGTTCAAAACCCACTGGAATTAAACAATATCTGTTTCCTGGGCTCTAATGTGGAGAGTGGCTCCGCGACCGCCGTGGTCATCCACACCGGGGATCAGACCTACTTTGGCACTCTAGCCTCCAGCATCGTTGGTCAACGTCAGTTGACGAGCTTCGACAAGGGCATCAATAAATTCACTTGGCTAATGATCTACTTCATTGCCGTGATGGTTCCGGCGGTCTTCCTGATCAACGGATTGAGCAAGCACGATTGGTTGGAAGCTTTTCTGTTTGCGATGGCAGTGGCCGTCGGATTGACCCCGGAAATGCTGCCGATGATTGTGACGGTTAACCTTTCCAAGGGCGCTCTGGCGATGGCGCGCAAGAAAGTGATCGTCAAACGACTGAACGCGATCCAGAACTTCGGGGCGATGGATGTGCTGTGCACCGACAAGACCGGTACGCTCACGCAAGGCAAAATCGTACTTGAAAAACATCTGGATGCGCACGGCGATCCCAGTGCAAAGGTTCTCGAATACGGCTATTTGAATAGTTACCATCATACCGGGTTGAAAAATCTGCTGGACGAAGCTGTTCTCGCCCATGAAGAGCTCGAGGAACACTTAAAAGCCAAAGAAAAATACCGCAAGATAGACGAAATCCCGTTTGATTTCGTGCGGCGACGGATGTCGGTGATCGTGGAGGACACGACCGGATTGAATACTTTGATTTGCAAGGGTGCCGTAGATGAAGTGCTGAGCTTATGCACCCGGGTGGAAATCAAGGGAGAGGTGATCGAGGTACTTCCCCAACATGACGCCAAGCGCCGACAGATAGCGGATGAACTGAACAGTCAAGGCTTCCGCGTTATCGCATTGGCCTATAAACAAATGCCGGGGGCAACGGACGAGCCTACCTACGCGGTTAAGGATGAATCGAACCTGATCCTGCTGGGTTTTCTTGCCTTCCTTGATCCGCCCAAAGACACCGCCACGGAGGCTTTGGAGCAGCTGCGCCAGTTGAATGTGGGCATCAAGATCCTGACCGGCGATAACGAGATCATTACGACTTATATTTGCAAGAAAGTCGGTGTCCCTGTAGAGCATCTCTTGCTCGGTCCACAAATTGAGGGGATGAATGAAGCAGAATTGGCCGATGCGGTCAGTGCGACCAGTATTTTTGCCCGGCTTGCCCCAGTGCACAAGGAACGTATCATCCGCGCGCTACAGAGCAACGGGCACGTGGTTGGTTTTATGGGCGATGGCATTAATGACGCGCCGGCTCTGAAAGCAGCCGATGTGGGCATTTCGGTCAATAGCGCCGTGGATATCGCCAAGGAGTCATCCGATATTATCTTGCTGGAAAATAGCCTGCTGGTGCTGCAACAAGGGGTGCTGGAAGGCCGGCGAGTGTTCGGTAACATTGTTAAGTATATCAAGATGGCGGCCAGCTCGAGCTTCGGCAATATGTTAAGTGTCGTGGGAGCCAGCGCTTTCTTGCCTTTCCTGCCTATGCTGCCGATCCAGGTGTTGATCAACAACCTCCTCTATGATTTTTCGCAGACTACCATTCCTACCGATGAAGTGGATGCAGAATGGTTAACCAAGCCGCGGAAATGGGAGATTGATGAAATTCTACGTTTTATTCTATGTATCGGACCGATCAGTTCAATTTTCGATTACCTTACATTTTTTATCATGCTATCCGTGTTCAACTGCTGGGACAATCCAACCTTATTCCACACCGGCTGGTTCGTCGAATCGCTCTTCACGCAAACGTTGATCATTCATGTCATCCGTACTAACAAGATTCCGTTTCTACAAAGCTGGGCCAGTTGGCCGCTTATCCTCACTTCGATCATCATCGTGGCGGTAGGTGCTTGGCTAACCATTTCTCCGCTGGCCGACACGCTAGGGTTTGTCCCACTCCCGCCTTTGTATTGGGAGTTACTGGCGGTGATTTTAATGTGTTATGTGATACTGACCCAGTTGGTAAAGACCTGGTTTTACCGCAGGTATGGCGATTGATGGCAGTAACGGTGAGCGGGAATTTATGACAGATCCTGCGCATATCCTGACCATCAATGGTGGTTCGTCGAGTATCAAATTCGCGCTGTATCAAATAAGTGAACCGTTGCTTCGAGCGCTGCATGGTAAGATTGATCGCATCGGCTTGCCTGATACAAGTTTGGAATTCAACGACCCAATTAGGAATCGGCAGGGTATTCACAACTTTGTAACTTCTGATAATAAATCGGCGGCTAATTCCTTAATAGACTGGCTTGAAGGACAGCATGGTTTTGCTTCGGTCAGGGCTGTCGGACACCGCGTGGTCCACGGCATGAAACACACCGAACCCGTAATTGCAACTCAGGAATTACTGGATGAGTTGCATCGCATCGTCCCGTATGACCCAGAACACCTTCCGGGCGAAATTGAATTGATCGAGACGATTCGCCAGCGTCATCCGGAACTACCGCAAGTGGCCTGTTTTGATACGGCGTTTCATCACACCATGCCACGCGTAGCGAAACTACTGCCAATACCACGCCGATACGATGCACAGGGTCTTCAACGCTACGGTTTTCATGGTTTGTCTTATGCTTACTTGATGCAAGAACTTGAACGCCTGGCGGGCGCGCAAGCGGCCAACGGGCGTGTCATTCTCGCGCATTTGGGCAACGGTGCGAGCCTGGCTGCGGTGCGCGGCGGACGCAGCATGGACACGACAATGGGATTGACACCAGCTGCGGGATTAATGATGAGCACTCGTTCCGGCGACATCGATCCGGGGTTGGTTACATTTCTGGCGCGCAGCGAGCAGATGACTGCGGAGCAATTTGACCGAATGATCAATCGCGAATCCGGTTTGATTGGAATATCTGAAACCAGTTCCGACATGCGTGATCTGCTTACAAAGGAAGCCGAAGATGTTCGGGCGGCTGAAGCGGTGGCGCTGTTTTGCTATCAAACGAAGAAATGTATCGGTGCGTATGCCGCTGCGCTGGATGGACTCGATACCTTGGTTTTCGCCGGCGGCATTGGCGAAAACGCGCCGACGGTTCGTTCACGTATTTGCGCAGGCCTCGGCTTTCTCGGCATTGAATTGGATGAATTACGCAATGCCGATCACGCGCAGGTGATTTCCGCGGACACCAGCCGGGTCGCAGTTCGCGTTATTCGTACCGACGAAGAATTGATGATCGCAAGATCAGTGTGTCATGTGCTCGGATTTGAGGCATGAAAAAAGGAAATATAAATATGAACAAAAACACCACGTCACTCTCTCCGGAATTGCTGCACAAGATGGATGCGTATTGGCGCGCTGCAAACTACCTGTCAGTTGGACAGATTTATCTCTTTGATAATCCGCTACTAAAGCAACCGCTCACACTGGCGCACATTAAACCACGCTTGCTGGGTCACTGGGGTACGACACCGGGGCTAAATTTCCTCTACACGCATCTGAATCGGATCATCAAGGAACACGATCTCAATGTCATCTACATCACCGGTCCGGGACATGGTGGACCGGGATTGGTCGCCAACACTTATCTGGAAGGCACGTACAGCGAGGTTTATCCAAATATCTCGCAAGATGAGGATGGCATGCTACGGTTATTCAAGCAATTCTCCTTCCCTGGTGGGATTCCCAGCCACGTCGCTCCGGAGACACCCGGTTCGATTCATGAGGGCGGCGAGTTGGGCTATTCGTTGTCACACGCTTTCGGTGCAGCATTCGACAATCCCGACCTACTGGTTGTGTGTGTGGTTGGTGATGGTGAAGCGGAAACGGGTCCGCTTGCCACGAGCTGGCATTCGAACAAATTTCTCAATCCGGTTCATGATGGTGCGGTACTGCCCATTCTGCACCTTAATGGTTACAAGATTGCCGGGCCAACGGTGCTGGCACGTATTTCCCGCGATGAGCTAGAAGCATTGTTCCGCGGTTACGGTTACACACTGTATTTTGTCGAGGGTGACGATCCGTTGGAAATGCACCAGCGTATGGCAGCAACACTTGACACTGTGGTCGCCAACATCCAGAGCATCCAACGCGACGCCCGTATGCATGGTTTCACGACGCGTCCGCATTGGCCAATGATCATCTTGCGTTCACCGAAAGGGTGGACTGGTCCGAAAGTCGTGGATGGAAATCCAACCGAGGGCACTTTTCGTTCGCACCAGGTGCCGATGGGCGATATGAGCCAACCCGAACATGTGAAGATTCTGGAAACATGGCTGAAGAGTTATCGCCCGCAGGAATTATTCGACGAAACTGGGAAATTCCTCTCCGAGCTCGCGGAATTGGCTCCACAAGGTACTCGCCGTATGGGCGCCAATCCGCATGCCAACGGCGGTCTGCTGTTACGTGACTTACTCCTGCCGGATTTGCGCGACTATGCAGTGACGGTAGCGAAGCCCGGCACCGTAACCGCTGAAGCGACACGTACCCAAGGTGAATTCATCCGTGATGTAGTGAAACTGAATGTGACTAATTTCCGTGTGTTCAGTCCGGATGAGACCGCTTCAAATCGCTGGGGTGCAATATTTGAGGTGACGAACCGTTGTTCGACGGCAGAAATTGTTCCAGGTGATGATCACGTTGCACCCGATGGCCGAGTAATGGAGATGTTGAGCGAACATCAATGTGAAGGCTGGTTGGAAGGATATCTACTCACTGGCCGCCACGGTTTTTTTTCAAGCTATGAAGCCTTCATTCACATCATCGATTCGATGTTCAATCAGCACGCCAAGTGGCTCAAGGTGGCCAAGCAAGTGCAGTGGCGGCGGCCGATTGCATCGTTAAACTACCTGCTTTCCTCACATGTGTGGCGGCAGGATCACAACGGTTTTAGCCATCAGGACCCCGGCTTCATCGATCACGTCATCAATAAGAAAGCGGAAATCATCCGTGTTTATCTGCCGCCGGACGCGAATACACTGCTGTCCGTTACCGATCATTGCCTGCGCAGCCGTAATTACGTGAATGTGATTGTCGCCGGTAAGCAACCTCAGCCGCAGTGGCTTGACATGGATGCGGCCATCAAACATTGCACTGCGGGAATTGGCATCTGGGAGTGGGCCAGTAATGACCAGGGTGAAGAACCGGATGTCGTTATGGCGTGTGCCGGCGATGTACCGACCATAGAGACCCTGGCTGCCGTCAAGCTGCTGTGGAAACACTTCCCCGAACTGAAAGTACGGGTCATCAACGTTGTTGATTTGATGAGTCTCCAGCCGCAAAGCGAACATCCACATGGTTTAAGTGACAAAGATTTTGATAGGTTGTTCACAAAAGATAAACCAATCATTTTCGCGTATCACGGTTATCCATGGCTAATTCACCGGCTTACCTATCGCCGCACTAACCACGATAACCTGCATGTGCGGGGCTACAAGGAAGAAGGTACTACGTCGACGCCGTTTGACATGGTGGTGATGAACGATCTGGATCGTTTTCATCTCGCCGCAGATGTTATTGATCGTGTGCCGCAACTTGGCCCAAGCGCTGCGGCTGTTAAGCACGCGCTCAGCGATAAATTGATCGAGCACAAACAGTATATTACTCAATACGGCGAAGATATGCCGGAAATCCTTAATTGGAAATGGAATGGATAATTTCACGATAGATTGACGCATTTTTAAATGATCATTCAAGAAAAAAAGCGTACGTACAGACGTTGCGATTCTCACATTTTAAGTTGCATAACAATCACAGATAGACCAAAAAAGCGTGGTTTACTCCTATCTTAGAAGTACTCGGCATCTTAGTCTGACGGAGACAGGTATTGCCCTTTCAGAGCATGTAAAACGTATTCTGGAAGAAGCTGAACATGCCGAACGAGCAATAAATAGTCTTCATGACGAACCACGCGGAACATTAAAAGTGAGTGTGTATCCCGTCAGCGCCAGTTGGACAAAATGATGTGATTGCATAAGAGAGCGTTTTGGTTCATCGTAACTTTAAAAAGGAACGATGATGACAGAGAAAAATCAGCAAAACCGCAGTGTCGAGAAGACCGTACGCGATATA
>CASDLT010000038.1 GCA_949281375.1 uncultured Nitrosomonas sp. | reverse complement strand
GTAATGAACTGCAATTGCTCGCTCGAGCGCGCTCCAGTCGATCAGCTGATCAATCTGCTTTAAGAAGTTTCCTTTTCGGGTGCGCCGCGTTACATCATAGTCTGAAAAACTCATGCTTAGCTCTTCAATCATATTGTTTTAAAATACAATTGTACCAATCGAGCCATTATCCTGCGATTATTGCCGTGCAAAGGTCTCGGTTTATGTAGTCGGCGGTGAAACGAAAGAGGGCACATTCAGTGCCAATGAAGCCTATCATCCCGCTACGGATCAATGGCGCAGCATGGCTCCGATGCCTACAGCACGGCATGAATTGGGTGCCGCTGCAGTGAGAGGACGATTTATGTCATCGGTGGAGGCCCGACGCCAGGATGTTCATTTAGTCAGGTCAATGAAGTGTTTGTTCCACCCGCGACTAAGCCTTGAAAAATGTGATTTAGATTTTCAAGGGGTTGCGAAGTAACAGTATGAGGCAGAAGAAGTAAGCCTAAATCGCTACGACCTGGATATCAGGTTCGATCGTCTTCAGCATATTCTCGATGCCACGCAAAGTGCCGGAGATGGAACTGGGACACGTGCCACACGCACCTTGATAGTGAATTCGCAAGATATCGCCTTCCAGTCCCAAGATATGTAAGTCGCCGCCGTCATGTTGCAGATAGGGACGAACTTCTTCATCAAGCAGAACATTGATTCTTTCAAGGCGGAGTTGGTCTTCCGGACTCAAGTTGGCAAGAATGGTATTGGCAGCAGCGACGGTTTCCGCCGATTGGGCGGTGGCGGCTGGGGCGGCTCGAATCGGATCGGCAATTTCCCGTGCGAGGTCTTGCCAATTGGCTTCGCCATCCTGGGTAATGGTGATCCAATGATCGATATAGAAAACATTGGTGACATGATCGATATCGAATAAAGCCGACGCCAATGGATCGTCTTTGGCAGCTTCGGCGTTATCATAAGATCGAGCGATTCCCCAGGTTAAAGGCTCCTTGAGAATGAATTTCAAGGCATTCTTATTAGGGGTTCCTTCAATATCAGCAATTTTAGGCATTTTTATACTGATTCCTGTGATTAATCTTTAACAAAGGTGGTTAAGGCAGCGCTCGTAAGAAGAAGTTCTTCGTTAAGCATCAATCCGCGTGCAGGCTTGCTTTGGCCAGGGCATGACGAGTTAGGAATTACCCGATACCATCTGTGTTTCGTCCTGGGCTTCGGTTGATGTGTTTGCAATAGCATTGAGAGCAGCATGCAGCGTATGCCAGGGCAAAATAGCGCATTTTACGCGCGTGGGAAGATCTCGTATGCCTGAGAAAACGGTTAATCTGCCGAGATGGTGCGGCTGATCCAAATCCAGTTTGCCTGTTGCCAGTTCTCGAAATTCCTGAATCAGAGTTTCTGCGTCGTCGCGGGATTTTCCTTTTACGGCGGTCGTCATCATTGAAGCAGATGCTTTGCAGATTGCGCAGGAGTCACCTTGAAAAGCGATATTGTTGATGTGATCGTTCTCTAGCTGCAGCGTAATGTCCAACCGATCGCCGCAGAGAGGATTGTGTCCTATTGCATGATGACTTGCAGGATCAAGTTGACCATAGTTTCTTGGCTTGCGATTATGATCAAGGATGACTTCCTGGTACAGTGAATTCGTGTGCATTATAAAAAAACCTTCTGAACAGTTCTAATCCCCGCTGCCAGAGCGTCGATTTCTGTTTTTCTATTGTAGAAAGCGAATGAAGCGCGCGAGGTCGCCGGCACCTTAAATCGCTGCATGACCGGCTGAGCGCAATGATGTCCGGTGCGAACCGCAATTCCATCTTGATTCAGAATCGTGCCGATATCGTGCGGATGAATTCCATCCAGTATGAAAGAAATGACCGCGGTTTTTTCTGCTGCCGTGCCGATAATTCTGAGGCCTGGGATTTCAGACAAAGTTGCCGTGGCATATTCCAGGAGCGTTTGCTCGTAGGCAGCAATATGATCCAGGCCAATGTTTGTTAAATAATCAATGGCTGCGCCAAAACCAATGGCAGCAGCTATCGGCGGTGTACCAGCTTCAAATTTATGGGGAATGGTATTGTAGATGGTTTCTTCAAATGTGACCGAAGTGATCATATCCCCGCCACCTTTGAAAGGTTGCATTGCTTCAAGCAAGGTAGCTTTACCATACAATATGCCCACACCAGTGGGGCCGCACAGTTTGTGCGCCGAGAAGACGTAAAAATCACAATCGAGCGCTTGCACGTCTAATGCCATGTGTGGCGCTGCCTGAGCACCATCGATCAGGACTGGAACACTGAATCGATGTGCAAACTTAATCATTCGTTGAATTGGATTGATGGTGCCCAACGCGTTCGATACATGAATAAGCCCGACAAATTTGGTGCGCTCATTGAACAGTTTTTCGTATTCATCAATATCCAGTTCACCTTGATCATTGATGGGAACTACGCGGATTATTGCGCCTTTTTCTTTGGCCAGCATTTGCCACGGCACAATATTGGAATGATGTTCCAACGTGGTGAGAATGATTTCATCGCCCGTTTTGATAAATTTGCGTCCATAGCCGTGCATGACCAAATTGATGGAATCGGTCGTTCCGCTGGTAAAAATAATTTCCCGATCTTCGCGTGCATTGACGAATTGCTGCAATTTACGACGGGCACTGTCATATTCCATCGTGGCAACTTCTGATAAATAATGAACGGCTCGATTGATGTTGGCGTGTTGCGTCGTTTGATAGCGCACCAGCCGGTCGATCACTGGCTGAGGCATTTGACATGACGCCGCGTTATCTAAATAGATCAGTGGTTTTCCATTAACCTTAAGCTGCAGGATAGGAAAATCGGCACGGACTCTGTCAATGTCGAAAACGGAAAAATCTTCGGTTTGCCGAGTAAGGGTCACTGAATTCATGGCTAATTGCTTTGAGTCTGATTAAGGACTGCTTGCTCCAATTGCTGTCTGAGCGAAGGAATGGAAATACGGCTGATGATTTCTGCGCCAAATGCAAAGGTCAGGAGATTGCGAGCCGACAATTCAGATAAGCCACGGCTTTTCAGATAAAAAATTTCTTCTGGATCAAGTTGTCCCACGGTCGCGCCATGCGCACATTTGACATCATCAGCAAAAATCTCAAGCTGCGGTTTAGTGTCGATCTGTGCTGTCTTGCTGAGCAGCAGATTGCGGCTCGACTGCGACGAATTGGTACGCTGGGCATGCGGTCGAACGATGATTTTTCCATTGAATACGGCGTGCGCGGACCCATCGACGATACACTTATGTTGCTGATGGCTCGTGCCATTTGGCTTGACATGATCGATGCAGGTATGCGTATCGGCTAATTGATTATCGGAAATCAATGCAAGTCCGTCGACCGAACATTCAGCCGCTTCTTCGGCTAAACGGATATCCAGGTTATAGCGGGAAATTTGCGAACCAAGCGATATACTGGTCGACAGATAACGGCTTGCATGGGCAAGTGCTACCGAGCAGTTCGCCAAGTGAAAAGCTTGCTTGCTTTCACGTTGAATTCGTATGTGGTTGGCTTGCGCATTGGCTGCGAGGGCAATCTCCGTCACCGAATTGTTGATGTACGCAAATTGTTCAAGCGCTGCATATTCTTCAACCAGCGTCACGTTGCTGCCCGCTTCACCGATTAATAAACAGCGAGTATAGCTTGTGACTTCCGGCTGAGTTGCAATGAAGAGCAAATGAATGGGGTCAGCGATCGTCGTGTTCTTGGGAATTATCAACAGCGCGCCATCTCGTAGAAAGGCAGTATTCAGCGCAGCAAATATATTATGGTCAAATGCTGCATACTGGGTAAGGTGAGATTCAAGAATCGATGAATGCGATGCTGAAAAATCAGGCAAATTGCCAATGATCAGATCATCTGAATTCTGAATGGTGGACAGTTGCTGTTGAAAATAACCATCTACAAACACCAAGCGAATTCTTGCTTCACTCAGAAACAGGTGATCAATATCGTGTCGTTGAAGATGCGTTTCAGGCCGTGATGGCAAATAAGGTAGATGCGTCAGCGTCGATATATCGGTAAATCGCCATTCCTCATCTCGTTTGGTGGGTAATGCTTGTTGACTGACACGGTCGATTGCCCGTGCGCGCAAGTCATTTAGCCAGGATAGCGGCCGTACAGGCTTTCCTGACCAGGATTTCAGCAAACCTGCGAGGTAGTTGGCATGAGGTAATTCAGTCATGCGATAGCTCCGGTCGTTGAGGATTTATTTTCAGTAATCCAGTCATATCCACGCGTTTCCAATTCCAACGCCAATTCCTTGCCACCCGTCATGACGATGCGTCCTGCCTGCATGACATGAACATAATCTGGCACGATATAGTCCAATAAACGTTGATAATGGGTTACCAAAATCATGGCATTGTCTTTATTGGCGATTTGATTGACACCCTGTGCAACAATTTTGAGCGCATCAATATCAAGCCCAGAGTCAGTTTCATCCAGGATGCTCAATTTGGGCTCAAGTAGAGCCATTTGCAGGATTTCATTGCGTTTTTTTTCACCGCCCGAGAAACCTTCATTAACGCTTCGATCGAGGAAATCCGATTTCATATCCAGCAACTTCATTTTTTCCCGTACGAAATCATCAAACTCAAGGGGGTCGAGTTCTTCTCTGCCACGCTGAGTTTGTACCGTATTGTAGGCCAGGCGAAGAAATTGCGTATTGGCCACCCCTGGAATTTCAATCGGATATTGGAATGCTAAAAACAATCCCGCGCGAGCGCGTTCTTCAGGAGGTAATTCCAGCAGATCTTTTCCTTCAAACTGGACTGAGCCGCCAGTTACCTCATAGGCTGAATGACCCGCCAGTACTTTGGCAAAAGTGCTTTTTCCTGATCCATTCAAACCCATGATGGCGTGAATTTCACCGCTTTTGACGGTGAGATCGATGCCTTTAAGAATTTCTGTGCCATTGATGCTGGCTCGTAATCCTTGAACAGTAAGAACAGGTACGCTGTTTGAGTGAATCATCCGACACTGCCCTCCAGTTTGAAGCTCAACAATTTTGTAGCTTCAACTGCGAATTCCATGGGTAATTGTTGAAATACATCCTTGCAAAATCCATTGATAATCATTGAAACAGCCTCTTCAGCGCCGATACCACGCTGGGAAAAATAAAACAGTTGATCTTCGCCTATCTTTGAAGTTGAAGCTTCATGCTCAACCTGGGCGCTATTGTTATGAACTTGAATATAAGGAAAGGTATGCGCCCCACATTGATCGCCGATCAGCATGGAGTCACACTGCGAATAATTACGAGCTCCTTCTGCCGTTGGCGCAACACGAACCAGTCCACGATAGCTGCTATTGGAATGACCGGCTGAGATTCCTTTGCTGATGATGGTACTGCGAGTATTCTTGCCGATGTGGATCATTTTTGTTCCGGTATCAGCCTGCTGATAGTTATTGGTGACCGCAACGGAATAAAATTCACCGACGGAATTTTCTCCCCGCAAAATACAGGAAGGGTATTTCCATGTGATGGCAGAACCTGTTTCAACCTGTGTCCAGGAGATTCGTGAATTGACGCCCTTGGCCAAGCCCCGTTTGGTAACGAAGTTATAGATTCCGCCTATGCCTTTTTCATCGCCAGCGTACCAGTTCTGTACCGTTGAATATTTGATGTCAGCGTTATCCAGTGCGATCAATTCGACCACGGCGGCGTGCAATTGATTGGTATCGAACCGTGGCGCAGTGCATCCTTCGAGATAAGAAACCGAAGCATCCTCTTCCGCGATGATCAAAGTGCGCTCGAACTGCCCGGACCCCTCGGTATTGATCCGGAAATAGGTCGACAGATCCATCGGACACTTAACACCTTTGGGGATGAAGCAGAACGAGCCATCGGTGAATACTGCGGAGTTTAGCGCCGCAAAATAGTTGTCGCCAACGGGCACGACGGTACCCAAATATTTCTGGATGAGCTCGGGATGCGTATGCACCGCTTCTGAAATCGAGCAAAAAATAATGCCTACTTCCGCAAGTTTCTGCTTATAGGTCGTCGTGACAGAAACACTATCGAAAATAACATCAACAGCCACGCCGGCAAGCGCTGCTCGCTCATGCATCGGCACGCCGAGTTTTTCGAAAGTACGCAGCAATTCGGGATCGACTTCATCCATGCTGGCGAGTTTCTTTTTGGGTTTAGGAGCTGAGTAGTAACTGATGTCCTGAAAATCAATTTTTGGATATCGAACATTTTGCCACTCGGGCTCAGCCATGGTTAACCATTTTTGATAAGCCTTCAGCCTGAAGGCAAGAAGCCATTCAGGTTCATTCTTTTTCGCCGAGATCAAACGAATGATTTCTTCATTCAGTCCCTTCGGAGCTACATCAGATTCTATGTCGGTAACGAAGCCATGTTTGTACGGTTGATTAACCAGACTCTGCAGTACAGCGCTCATTTGGTTTTTTCCTCTTTATTATGAGTATCTTTAACTTAAAGCTGATACTTTAATTATGTTATTGATAGATCATGAATTTGTCGCATAATCCATCGGGTGGCATTTTTATTAGGGGCTAAATCTTAACAGATTCTTTTACGCTGAAACTATCGCCACAACCGCAGGTGTTATCAATATTTGGATTAATAAGCTTAAAAGTACAATTGAGACCTTCTCTGATAAAATCAATGTGAGATCCATCCAAATAAGGCAGGCTTTCGGTATCAACGACGATCTTGGTTTTAAGGGATTCGAATAACTGATCATCAGTATTAATATTATCTGCATAATCAAAAGTATATGAAAATCCCGAGCAACCGGATTTTTTTATCCCGATCCGTAATGCAGCTCCTCCGCCTCGCATAGTCAGTTGTTGTTGAATGTGTTTGGCGGCATTTTCTGTTAATGTAATTGGCATAATAAGAAATAAAATAGAGTTACAAAAAAAGAATAATCGCTTATCACAGGACTAACAATTCATTTGACGATAAAAAGTATTTATTGTTCTTAACAATAGCTGTTGTGCGTAAAGGTTGGTTCTACATCACCCGATCGAATCATTCATTTGTCATGCAATCGAGGTTTCACGCATATCGATCAATGGCACAATGTCACTCGGCAGTTGATTTTTCTGATTGTCGACCAATTCTTGCAATGTGACTGCGCCAAGGTAGTCGAAAATGAGATCATTCAATTTTGCCCATAAGTCATGCGTCATGCATTTGCTATCATTATGGCAATTTTCCTTGCCACCACATTGTGTTGCATCAATCGGTTCATCAACAGCCAGAATAATGTCAGCCACAGAAACCTTGTTTAAGTCTTTGGCTAGACAGTACCCGCCTCCAGGCCCCCGAACGCTATCCACCAGCTCAGACTGGCGAAGTTTTGCGAATAATTGCTCTAAATAGGAGAGCGAAATTTTTTGCCGCTGGCTGATGTCAGCAAGCGTGACGGGATGACTGCTTTGTTGTAAAGCAAGATCAAGAAGAGCTGTTACTGCAAATCTACCTTTTGTTGTTAATCGCATCATTAACTCCTTTAAATAAGTGAAAAGTAGAACAAGAGTTATTACCAAAAGATCAATAATACTTGATCGATTTACTCAACTATACAATACCCGATTGATTTGGTCAACTAATATATTTCATTTAACTATTGAGTGAGAATTTGATAAATTGTTCTCTGGTTCATAATAGTGAAGCGTAGACGAGTAACTAGTTTAAGTGGTTAATTCATTGAAATAATATAAAAATATGTGACATGCTCTTATTTGAATTTCAAACAGGCCAACATTCACTAGCGCAGCTAGGAATTAACTTGGCGCAATAAATATCCTTACATGAGAATGAATATACCGATTGTAACTTTGTCAGCAATCAATCTTCGTCGCACTTATCAATCTCATGCGGTAGTTCAGCAGGTGAGCATCGAACTGAAACAAGGTGAAGTGCTGGGACTACTCGGACCTAATGGAGCAGGAAAAACGACTACGTTGCGGATGCTTGCAGGTAATCTCGCACCTGATGACGGCAATATCGAAATATGTGGTATTGATCTCTTTGAGCACCCTAAGGAAGCGAAGGCTCATTTGGGGTATTTGCCTGAAATTCCGCCACTGTATCCGGAAATGACGGTTGATGAGTATTTAATATTTGCTGCGCGATTGCATCGGGTCGATCACACTTCAATTCATGTTAAAGTCGAGGACACCAAGCGACGGTGCGGTTTGAGCCATCGTGGAAGGCAATTGATTGCAACCTTATCCAAGGGATTTCAACAGCGTCTGGGGATTGCGCAAGCGATAATTCATAGTCCTGCGGTGATCATTCTGGATGAACCGACGGTTGGACTGGATCCTAATCAAATGCGTGAAATTCGCGAACTCATTATGGAACTTAAGGCATTCAGTAGCGTGATTTTATCGACTCATATCCTGTCCGAAGTCGACAGTATCTGCGATCGCGTGCAAATCCTTCATCAAGGAAGTGTAGTTCTTGATCAAACGCTAGCTGACCTGAAACAACAACAATTTGACCTGGAAGCCATGTTTTCTCGGCTGACGCAATAAAACAGAGTTTTCAGAATGATAAACGTGATTCTTCGCAAAGAATTCAAGATGCTATTCGCCTCTCCCATTGCCTGGATATTATTGACGCTGGGTCAGCTCATTTTTACCTGGGCTTTCCTTGGACGGATGGATGCATTTATGGAGCTTCAACCGCAATTGTTGCAGCTTGCCAATCCGCCGGGAGTGACCGAGGTGATTATTTCACCGTTATTCGCCTTGGCTGCCATTGTGCTATTAATGATTACTCCGATATTGGCGATGCGGTTATTTGCTGAGGAACGCCGAAACCATACTCTGCCTTTATTGATGTCGGCGCCTGTTTCAATATTTGATATCGTCATTGGAAAATTTCTGGGACTTTTGCTCTTCTTTTTACTTATTATCGTATCAATAGTTGTATTGTGCCTGTCATTGCTTTTGGGAGGCACATTGGATTTCGGTTTGCTGGCAAGTAATATTCTTGGTTTGATTTTGATAGCTGCAAGCTTCGCAGCTATCGGACTTTATGTTTCAAGTTTGACAGCTCAGCCGGTGGTGGCCGCATTGGGGTCGCTGGGCGCGTTATTGAGTTTCTGGATCATCGATTTTGCAACGGATGAAACTCATGCTTGGCTTCATCATTTTTCTTTGTTGAAACATTTCGAACGCTTCAATCAAGGATTAATCGATACTTTTAGTGTCGCTTATTTCATTTTATTGATGGTGATGTGCTTGACGTTGACGATTCACCGCTTGAATGTTGAGCGCTTGCCCCATTAAAGATGATTTGAGTGTAATGAAAATATTTGATGACAAATCGCGATTAACCGGTCGATTGCATAGTGGCTTATTTGTTGTGTTGCTGATTACACTGGTTTGTCTGCTGGGTTATTTAACGGTAAAAGTCAGATACCAGTGGGACATTAGCCAGAACGGACGCAATACTCTAAGTGAAGCCAGTTTATCAATACTTAAGAATTTACCCGGGCCGGTTCAAGTCACCGCGTATGCGACCAAGCAAGATGTTCAATTAGGTGATATTCGTCAGATTATCAATGATTTCATCGCGCAGTATCAACGCGCCAAACCAGATTTGTCAGTAGTATTCATCGATCCGGCCGAACAACCTGTGCTTACCCAGGAAGCAGGGGTGCAAATGAACGGGGAGATGATCATTACCTATAATCAGAAGCGTGAACATCTGACCGCCATCAATGAACAGGCATTTTCAAATGTGTTGATGCGGTTGGCCCGGACAGAAAACAAACAGATTGTATCCCTGCAGGGCCATGGTGAACGTAGACTAGATGGCCAAGCAAATTTCGATCTGGGAGAATTTGGTAAACATTTGCTCGCCAATGGGTATGGCACTGAATCCTTGAATTTCTCAATTGCAGAAGATGTTCCGGCCAAAGCGGCTGTATTGATGATTGCTTCTCCACAAGTCGATTTGCTACCCGGAGAAGTCGATAAAATCATCAATTACATCGACCGCGGTGGCAACTTGTTATGGTTGGTTGATCAGGAGTCTCTGCGGGGGTTGTTGCCATTGACAGAGAAATTACGGCTTACCTTGACTCCGGGCGTCGTAGTCGATCCTCAGGCAAAGCAACTCAAAGCGCCAATGACTTTTGCATTGGGTGCAAGCTACGGCCAACACCCAATTACCGAGGGCTTTGACTACATCACTGTGTTCCCCTTGGCGCGTCAGATTACTATCAATGAAAATGCTGAATGGCGCAGTGTTTCATTGGTCGAGACGGCACAGCAAGGCTGGGTGGAAACTGGCGATCTGGATGGCGACATAGCCTTTGATCAGGCAATGGATGTGGCTGGCCCGATTAGCATTGCAGTCGCGTTGACACGTACGGTACAGGATCGTGAACAACGCATCGTTGTGGTCGGCAGCGGACATTTCCTGGCGAATATGTATCTCGGAAATGGCAGTAACCTAGATTTCGGTATGAATCTTATCAACTGGTTGGCGGGCGACGAGGAATTGATGGTGATTCAGCCGCGTTCTACGCGCGATAACAGTCTGGTTTTTACTGAATTTGAACTTGGTCTGGTGGTCATCATTTTTCTGATCATCGTTCCTTTACTGTTCATGGCCAGTGGTTTCGCCATTTGGTGGCGACGCAGAAGAAGGTTATAAATATGACGCATCACGCACGACTCAACATGATCATGCTCGCGACTATCATCGCTGCATTGATATTCCTATACTTTAGGCCTCCTACTGAACAGGCTCAAGAATTTTCTATTTCGTCACTTTCGAGTGAAGCTGTGCAGGATGTGCGACTGATCAAGCAACACGATGAGATCGTGCTCTCGAAAACAAGAGGCCAGTGGCGCATACTGAAGCCGATTCAAGCCCGTGCTGACGAAAAAAAGATTGCAGAAATCATCCTGGTTCATCAAGCGAAAGCTCAGCAGCGATTCCCGTTGGAGAATCTAGAGCGTTTTGGATTGGACCGAGCGTATGTGCAGTTGTACCTCAATGAGGAATATTTTGGATTTGGAAGTTATGTGCCTATAACCAACCAGCAATATGTCGCTAACGGTGAGCATGTGTATGTGATTTCACCACGCTACGGTCTTTTATTTCCTGCCCATGCGCAGGATCTGGCGAGCAGGCAATTGCTGGAGGCTGAGGAAGTTCCGATAAAGTTCGAGTCGCATCAATTCATCGTTGAACTTCAGCAGTTGAACTGGCATATCAGAAATCTGCAATCGGGCAAACTGCCTGACGAGCAAACACTCGAACAGTGGGTGAAATCGTGGCAAACAGCCCGAGCAGAACATATACTTCAGCCCCATGAAATGGATGGTGGATTTATTGAACTGGCTAACATCAAAATCAGCTTGCAGGATGACAAAAATATTGCCGTGAAAGTTTTGCACAATGCGGATCAGGTTGTTTTTATGAGATCGAATGAGGATGTAGGGTATGCATTCTCTAATGAAGCCGGTCAGCAGTTGCTAACTCCTTTTCAGTGATCATGCACGTCAACTGGGTATCTTTATGCCAGAATTGCCTGAAGTAGAAACTATCCGATCGGGTATTGCGCCGCATTTGGTTGATCAAACCATCACGCAAGTCATCATTCGCAATCCCAATCTACGCTGGCCAATTACCAATGATTTGCCGCAACTATTGCCAGGATTGACGATCAAGGCAGTGGCGCGACGGGCGAAATATCTGCTGCTCGATTGTGAGGCCGGCACATTGATCATTCATCTCGGAATGTCGGGCAGTTTGCGCATGCTCAAACCAGAACCTGGGATTTCTCCACCATTGCCCCATAAACATGATCATGTCGATTTGATCATCAACCAACAAACCATAGTCAGATTCCGTGATCCGCGCCGTTTTGGCGCCGTGCTGTGGCACTATGGAGATATTGCTCAGCATCCGTTGTTTTCACATTTGGGACCTGAGCCGCTGACAAGTGATTTCAGTGCGCAGCAGCTTTATGACAAAACCAGGGGAAGTCGAGTCAGTATCAAGCAAACATTGATGAATAATCGGATGGTTGTGGGAATTGGTAATATCTATGCCAATGAAGCATTGTTTCATGCGAAGATTACTCCAACGATCGCAGCCGGAAAGATCGGCCTGACGCGTTTTAAAGCGTTGGTTCCAGCAGTGAAGTCAATTTTGCAGAAAGCCATCGAAACCGGAGGAAGCAGCTTGCGTGATTTTGTGAATTGTGAAGGCAATCCGGGATATTTTCAGCAGCACTATGCTGTGTATGGGCGAGGAGGTGACACTTGCAGACAATGCCGTGCTGTCATCCAGCATATCCGGCAGAATCAACGATCAAGTTTTTATTGCCCTCGTTGCCAGCATTAGAGTAGTGTCGGTTAAATAAGGGGCTTTTCCCTGTCAGAACAGGCGTATTCAGGCTAGGCGATGGGACTAGAATGAAATGTTTTAACAATCTATCAGCGGTGAGTCAGAGTAAGATGAATATTGTATTTATTGGGGGTGGCAACATGGCCACAGCGATGATCAGCGGAATGCTGCAACAGGGGTATGCAGCAGAGCAATTTCGCGTGGTTGAGATTGATGAAAAACAATGTGAGAGACTCAGACAAACACTGGGTGTTACTGCCGTGTGTGATGTTGGAGAGGGAATCAAGGAAAGCAGTGTCATCGTACTGGCGGTAAAACCACAGCAGCTATTCGAGTTATCCAGGAAGCTAGCGCCGCTGTTGGATGGTCAGTTAATACTATCGATTGCGGCAGGCATCTGCGCTGCGGATATCGCGCGCTGGTTGAACGGCTATCGACGCGTCATCCGTGCGATGCCGAATACGCCTTCTTTGGTACGCTCGGGGGTCACAGGATTGTATGCCATGCCCGAAGTCAGCGAGACTGACAAGCAGAACGCTGAATCCATTCTTTCTGCGGTAGGGGCGATACTGTGGGTGGATGAGGAGGATATGCTGCATGCGGTGACAGCCATTTCCGGCAGTGGCCCTGCCTATGTGTTTTATTTCATTGAATCAATGCAACAGGCGGGGATAGAATTAGGGCTTTCTGTGGATCAAGCTCAGCAACTTAGTGTGTTGACATTCATGGGAGCGAGTAAATTGGCCAGTCTCAGTGAGGAAGAAGTGGCAATTTTGCGCAATCGAGTTACCTCGAAAGGGGGCACCACTGAACAAGCGATTCTGGCGATGGACAAAAATGATGTTAAAGCCAAGATCATATTGGCCATTCATGCCGCAAATCAACGCTCGCGCGAAATGAGCAATGAATATAGTAAGATACAGATCTAGAAAAAATCAGTGAGCGATTCATTTATATACCTTCGTTTTCAGGAAATTAGCTATGTCCAATCAAATTCTGATTTTTCTACTTGACACCTTGTTAGGCTTGTTTTCTCTGGCCTTGTTATTGCGTTTCTATTTTCAATTGCTGCGCATACCTTTTTACAATCCGGTGTCACAGTTTTTGATTGCAGTCACCGATTTCATCGTGCGTCCAACCCGGCGTTTCATTCCCGGCTTGGGAGGAATTGATCTCTCGACGTTGATCTTGGCGTGGTTACTGGAATCTGTGATTGTGATCAGCGTTTATTTGGTTCAGGGATATGACTTTGAATCCAACATAATCGCTGCGATGGGCGTGATGGGTTTATTGGGAATTATTGAGATTATTAAGACAACGCTCTATATCATTCTGGTCACGATCATCTTGCAGGCTATTTTATCCTGGGTGAATCCTCATAGCCCGATGACGCCCTTGCTTGATAATTTTACCCGTCCTTTTTTGGATATTTTTCGTAAGCGTATACCTCCCATTGCCAATGTCGATCTATCTCCTTTATTCGTGCTGATCATTATTCAGTTATTACTGATGGTAGTGACCGGGGTAAATTCGGAAATTACTGCGATACTTCGCTAATCATTAGTTACCTGTGCTATGAACTGGTATCGTTATGATGAAGTCAGCCATCTCGTAATGCATGTGCATATTCAAACGGGGGCAAAACACACGGTAATCGATGGTTTACATGGCAATGCGCTGAAAATACGCCTGGCTGCGATGCCTGTCAATGGCAGAGCCAATACCATGCTGCTGAAATTTCTGGCTCAGCAATTTGCGGTGCCGGTTAGCCGGATTGCCATTAAACGCGGGGATAAATCCAGAGATAAAATCATCATTATTCATCAAGCGAATTTAGATCCTAATATATTGTTTAAGGTTTGATAGGATTGGTTCGTTTCAAATTTTCAGTAGGATAGGTACGATGGAATTAATATTGTGGCGCCACGCGGAAGCCGAAGATGGTTATCCCGATTCTGCCCGCAATCTCACAGCAAAGGGCATTGATCAAGCAAGACGCATGGCTGAATGGCTTAGGTCTGAATTATCTGACGATGCACTGATGATCGTCAGCCCTACGCAAAGAACCCAGCAGACTGCCATGGCTTTGAAAAAGGATTTTGTAACCAAAGACGAAATAAGGCCAGGCGCCAGCGTTAAAAATGTTCTCGACGCAGCCGACTGGCCGCATGCTTCAGGGATCGTCATTGTCGTGGGTCATCAACCGACGCTGGGCGAGGTTGTGAAAAAATTGATTCCAGTCATTCCAGCAGGGTTACATGTGAAGAAGGGGTCCGTATGGTGGATAAAAAGCCGAGGAAACTCTGCTGAGCCCGTTCTGCATGTCGTTAAATACCCCTCCATGGTGTAAATCGATCGATCCATTTTCTAGGGTAGATCCTGTGATAGATTGATATGTCTCGATTAATCTTGTTCAACAAACCTTATGGCGTCATGTGTCAATTTACTCGGGAAGAAGGTCGCCAATCATTGAAGGATTTTATTTCCCTGCGCGGTTTTTATCCGGCAGGTAGATTGGATGCCGATAGCGAAGGTTTGGTGTTATTGACTGATGATGGCAAATTGCAAAATAAAATTAGCGACCCGGAATTCAAGTTGCCCAAGACGTATTGGGTACAGGTTGAAGGCATACCGGACGAAGTTGCGCTGGATACATTGCGGCAGGGCGTGAAAATTAAAGACTATCGAACTCTTCCTGCCCTCATTGATCAAATCGATGAACCCTATCATTTATGGCCACGGAATCCACCAGTCCGTTATCGTAAAAACATTCCTACTTCTTGGATTTGTATGATTCTGAGAGAAGGTAAGAACCGGCAAATAAGACGCATGACGGCCGCCGTCATGTTTCCTACTTTGCGTTTGATTCGCTACGGGATTGGCCCTTACACCATCGAAGGGATTTCTCCTGGGGGATGGAATTTTGTGGATGAGCCATCTCTGGACAAGGTCGAGGTAAAAAAAAGATCGGCTAGATAAATGCGATAAGAATGTTTTATTTTTTTTATATTCCATTTTGGAAGGCATTATCATAGAATTAAAAAAATTAAATTAGATCTTAAGAAGAAGTACAAATGCCTGTTTTATGAGCTGTAAGTCCACAGCGGTAAAGTTGAGCAGTAAGGAGTGGGAAGTTTGTCGGTTTTTTATCTAAATAACCTACATTGAGTAGATTTTTAAAAGGAACGTAAATTAAATGATTCTTGATTTATTAAATTTGATCTCTGGTGTAATTGACATGCCGTGGTGGGGATATGTCGTTACTACATTGATTTTGACGCATATCACAATTGCGTCTATTACCATTTATCTTCATCGCCATTCTGCGCATAGAGCACTGGAGTTGCATCCCATACCCAGCCATTTTTTTCGGTTCTGGCTGTGGCTGACAACTGGTATGGTGACGAAACAATGGACTGCGGTTCATCGTAAACATCATGCAAAGTGTGAAACCGGCGATGATCCACACAGTCCGGTTACTTTTGGCATCAAGAAAGTACTTCTTGAAGGCTCGGAGCTTTATCGGAAAGAAGCAAAAAACCCAGAAACCTTGAAGAGATATGGTTATGGAACACCGGATGATTGGATGGAACGTAATGTGTATAGCAAACATAGCGCCAAAGGGGTAGCTCTGATGCTGATCATTAACGTCATTTTGTTTGGACCGATCGGAATTACGATATGGGCGGTACAAATGATGTGGGCGCCGATTTTCGCTGCGGGTATTATCAATGGCGTTGGACACTATTGGGGTTACCGTAACTTTCAAGCGGAAGACGCTAGTCGCAACGTTCTGCCGTGGGGAATTTTGATCGGTGGCGAAGAGCTCCACAATAATCACCATGCTTATGCTACTTCAGCCCGGCTGTCGAACAAATGGTACGAATTTGATATTGGCTGGTTATATATTCGTATTTTGGAAATGATGGGACTGGCGACGGTCAAGAAGACTGCACCGAAGTTGCGCATTGAGAAAGGTAAAACGCAATGTGATTTGGATACATTGCAGGCCGTAATTTCTCATCGTTATGAAGTGCTGGCTAAATACACTACATCACTTAAAGAAACCTTTGCTAAAGAAATGGTGCACTTGAAAGAAGCCGCCGTTCAATACAACGTCGATAAGCCTACCTTGAGACGCTGGATTCTGGCCGATTCGAAAACCTTACAAGAACACGAGCGTGAAAAGCTCAGCCAAGTCTTAAGCAACGCAAAAACGCTGGACAAAGTCTATACCATGCGTAACGAGTTGGCTGAAATCTGGCAACGTTCTACTGCATCGACAGATGAGCTCGTAAAACAATTAGAGGATTGGTGCCGCCGAGCAGAAGAAAGTGGCATTGAAGTATTAAGGAATTTCTCACAACGATTGCGTTGTTATGCTTAGTGGCAGTGTGGCAGTGAATACACACTGTTGAATGCTAAAAAAACCCGCTTTCAAGCGGGTTTTTTTATTCTTGAGAAAAGGGAATACTGTTTCTCTGCTATTTCAATTTGGTTTCTTTGTACATGACATGCTTTCGAACCACCGGATCAAATTTCTTTAACTCCATTTTTTCGGGCTTAGCACGCTTATTCTTCGTGGTAGTATAAAAATGTCCGGTTCCTGCTGTAGATTCAAGTTTTACTTTTTCACGCATAATGGCGATTCCTTATTTGATTGGATCAGATTCATCAAATTTTTTGACCCTGCAAACGCAATTTAGCAAGAACAGCGTCAATGCCATTTTTGTCGATTGTTCGCAATGCCGCATTCGATAACCGTAGATTTATCCATCGATTCTCACTCTCGATCCAAAATTTACGTTGTTGCAAATTAGGTAGAAAGCGCCGTTTGGTTTTATTGTTTGCATGAGAAACATTATGGCCTGACATCGGTTTTTTACCGGTGATTTGACATACTCGCGCCATGTGAGTGCACTCCAGAAATCTAAAAGGGCGCATTATATCCTGAATATGTGGCTTTGTTCAAATGGATGTGGCACTTAAATGCTGGCAGATGAATGTAAATTTTCTTGCGGGTTGTCCTTTTGAGCTGAGCATCTGAGTAAATTGCAAGTATTCGCGGAGCCATTGAGGTTGCTACAATAAATTGTAGAGATAGTAAACGCTGCTCAAAAAAATTAAATTCCTTGTTAAGCTTACATGAGGGTAACATTTAAGCGGATGATATGTGAACTGCAGCCTTGTCAGTGTGAACACAAAAATATCTAGTCGTATTACATGAGGCCATGCTCTGCAAACGACAGTGCGGTGCCGTCGGCGATAATAAAATGATCGAGAACCTTGACGTCGATCATTGCAAGTACCTGTTTTAGATCTTGAGTCAGGATTTTGTCGGCCTGACTCGGCTCGGCAATCCCGGAAGGATGATTATGGGCGAAAATCAAAGCAGCGGCGTTATGGTACAGCGTACGCTTGATCACTTCGCGTGGATAAACGCTGGTTTGTGTAAGGGTTCCGCTAAATAATTCTTCAGTGGCGATGAGGTAATGCTTGGCATCCAGAAAAATGCCGACGAACACTTCATGGTGTTTGTTCGCGAAGCTAAGACGTAAATAATTTCTGACTAAGTCAGGAGAATTCATGGCGCTGCCGTTTTTAAGTTCTTCCCCTAGAGCGCGGCGCGCCATTTCTAGCACCGCTTGAAGCTGAGCATATTTTGCGCTTCCCATGCCTGGTAATTGACAGAAACTGGTGTGACTCGCGGTAAAGATATTCGTCAACCCGCCAAAATGTTGAAGCAGTTCTCGTGCTAGATCAATAGCGCTTTTTCCGGTAATGCCGGTCCGCAAGAATATGGCCAGCAATTCGGCATCGGTAAGATAGGAAGCACCTTTCTGTAACAGCTTCTCACGAGGTCGTTCGGATATTGGCCAATCTGAAATCGCCATAATTTATTGTCGCCGTTAATGATGTAAAATAAAGATCCTTCAAAACTCAGGCTTCTGAAATTCTTATTCATTACGGCAACGATCAAGGTAATATTGAGTTATAAAAGACATTCGCTTAGGTAATTTCATAATTAATTCAGGATGTTTTGATGGTCCCATTTATTTGCAATAGTATGTGAATATGACAGCGCAACATTTATTCACTCCCAGCAAACATTTGTTGCTAGGCATCACTGGGGGCGTGGCTGCTTATAAAACGGCTGAGCTGGCGCGTAAGCTGGTGCAAGATGGCATCACAGTGCAGGCGGTTATGACAGAGGCTGCGTGCCGTTTCATAGGCCCTATGACGCTGCAGTCACTGACCGGCAATACGGTATATACCCATTTGTGGGATACGAATGCTGTGAATAATATGGCGCATATCAATCTGTCCCGGCAGGCTGACATGATCCTGGTTGCACCAGCAAGTGCTGATTTTATCGCCAAGATTGCAAATGGCCTGGCGGATGATTTATTGACGACAATCTGTCTGGCGCGTGACTGTGCGCTGATGATAGCGCCTGCGATGAATCGCCAGATGTGGAGTAATCCTGCAACGCAACGGAATGTTTCGTTATTGCGGCGCGATGGGGTGATAATACTTGGTCCTGCCTCGGGCCAACAGGCATGCGGAGAAACAGGAATGGGGCGGATGCTCGAGGCCGGTGAGTTGGAAGAAGCTGTTCAACGTGCCTTTCGAGTAGATGCGTTACTATTAAAGAACAAAAAAGTATTAGTGACTGCCGGGCCCACATTTGAAGCAATTGATGCCGTCCGGGGCCTCACCAACAAAAGTTCTGGGAAAATGGGCTATGCGCTTGCCCAGGCGGCCACTGAAGCGGGTGCGGACGTGACGCTCGTTTCTGGCCCGACGTGTTTGACACCGCCGGCTGTTCATAAATTAATTGAGATTGTGAGCGCACAGCAGATGCTGCATGCGGTTGAAGCAGAAATATCTCAGGTTGATATTTTCATCAGTGTGGCCGCAGTAGCAGATTATCGGGCAGCTACCATAAATCAGCAAAAGATAAAAAAATCTGATAAAAAGATGACGTTGGAGTTAATTCCCAATCCTGACATTTTATCAACCATATCCCATTTGCCTTCTCCGCCATTCTGCGTCGGTTTTGCAGCGGAAACGGATCAGCTTGATAAAAATGCCATGCTGAAACGCCGCCTCAAGAAACTACCATTACTGGTAGGCAATTTGGCACAGGATGCGATAGGCTCAGACGAGAGTGAGTTAATGCTATTGGATGATCATGGTAAGCACATGCTTGCTAAAGCACCTAAAATTGAGCAGGCGCGGCGTTTGATCAAACATATCACTTCGCTGTATGAATCAAGATTGAAGAAATGATAGTTAAATAGTTATGAAAAAAATTGATATCAAGATACTGGATACGCGATTGAAGGACCAATTACCCGCTTATGCCACACCAGGGTCGGCAGGAATGGATTTGCGCGCATGCATTGATCAATCGATGACGGTCAAGCCAGGTGATACTTGTCTGATTCCGGCAGGAATCGCCGTTCATCTCGCCGACCCTGGCTTGGCTGCATTGGTTCTGCCGCGATCGGGTCTGGGACATAAGCATGGCATCGTGTTAGGTAACCTGGTGGGTTTGATTGACTCGGATTATCAGGGCCAGATTCTGGTATCCTGCTGGAATCGAGGCCAAACCACCTTTGAATTGAATCCATTGGAGCGTATCGCGCAGCTTGTGATAGTTCCCATCATCCAGGTGAAATTCAATATTGTTGAAAATTTTGATTTAAGCCATCGCGGTGAAGATGGCTTTGGCAGCACAGGTAAACATTGATGCGACGTATCCTCCTGATCCTGGTTCTTGCCGGAGTGTTGAACGGAAAGGCCAGTGCATCCGATAGTCCCCGGATTGCGCTGGAAATTTCCGGACATGCATTGTCAGCGGAAGTTGCCCATACCCAATTGTCCCGCTCGCAGGGGCTGATGTATCGCGAGACACTGGCAGAAAACAGTGGCATGTTGTTTGTTTTTGCTGAGGCGAGCTACTACAGTATGTGGATGAAGGATACCTTCATTCCGCTGAGTGTCGCGTTTATCGATGAGCATGGCGTCATCCTGAACATCGAAGACATGCAACCCGAAACCCGAACGGCGCATGATTCGGAAGGGATGGCGAAGTACGCGCTTGAGATGAATAAAGGATGGTTTGCGGTTAGAAAAATTTCGGCAGGCGCCCGGGTGATCGGACTGGACAAGGCGCCTGCGGCTGAGTGAAGCAGTTATGCAAGATGTTTCACTGAAAACGTGGAAGGATGCCTTTCAATCCTCTCATCATTTTTGATAGTCCACCCTTGTTCATCATTTTCATCATTTTTCTGGCTTGTTCGAATTGTGCCAGCAGCCGATTCACTTCTTGTACTGAAACTCCCGCACCAGCCGCAATGCGCCGTTTGCGCGAAGCTTTCAGAATGTCCGGCTTGGCACGTTCCTGTGGCGTCATTGAATTGATGATTCCTTCAGTTCGATTGATGATCTTGTCATCCACCTTTACATTTTGTGCTGCCTGGCTGATCTGTGCGGGTAATTTGTCCATTAACGCACTCATGCCGCCCATGTTCCTCATCTGTTGAAATTGCGCTTTGAAATCATCCAAGTCAAATGCCTTGCCGGATTTCATTTTCTTCATGAGCTTTTCAGCTTCTTGCTGATCTGCGCTTCGCTGCGCCTCTTCAATCAGACCAAGCACGTCACCCATTCCAAGAATTCGGGAAGCCATTCGGTCAGGATGGAAGGCTTCCAGCCCCGTTAATTTTTCCGCAACCCCGACAAACTTGATTGGTTTACCCGTGACTTGCTTGACCGATAAAGCTGCGCCGCCTCGCGAATCCCCATCCAGTTTGGTGAGAATCACGCCGGTCAGGGGTAATGCATCGGAAAAAGCCTTGGCTGTGTTGACAGCGTCCTGCCCTTGCATCGCATCCACGACGAATAGTGTTTCAATCGGCTTTAACAATGCTTCCAGTTCACTGATTTCACGCATCATGGCTTCGTCGATGCCTAATCGGCCGGCCGTATCGACGATGACAACATCATGATGATGGCGGCGGGCATAATCCAATGCCGATGCGCCAATTTCTCCCGGCCGTTGTCCTTCTTGAACAGGGAAGAAATCAGCGTTGGTTTGTTGTGCGAGGAGTTCAAGCTGTTGAATTGCAGCCGGCCGATAGATATCGCAGGATACCAGTAACACTTTCTTTTTCTTCTGATCAATTAACCATTTAGCCAGTTTTCCACTACTGGTGGTTTTACCGGCCCCCTGCAATCCTGCCATCAGAATGACTGCTGGGGGCGCAGTGCTGAGATTAAGATCAGCCTTGATGCCCCCCATGATGGAAATGAGTTCCTGATGAACTATCCCTACGAGTGCTTGACCTGGCGTCAGGCTTGTCATGACTTCATGACCTACGGCTTTTTCTTTGATGCTGGCTATGAAATCCTTTACTACCGGCAGTGCTACGTCAGCTTCCAGCAATGCCAAGCGAATTTCGCGTAATGCTTGCTGAATATTGTTTTCAGTGAGCCTGGCTTCACCGCGTAACGTTTTGATGACACCGGCAAGCCGCCCCGTCAGATTTTCAAACATACTGTAAACTCCAAGAGAAAATAATGGATGCGAAACAATGTGATGATGAAATTAAATAATTATCCAGATTAGTACTTTGAATTTATCAAAGTGACCTGTAGACTAAACAGTTATTTCTTCCGCTATTTAAGCTACTTGTGATATCGATGACCAGCATTTTAACTTATCTTGCAGCTATTTTGCTTTATATACTGATTGGTTGGTATTTTTGGAGAAATACTTGGAATTTACAGCAGTCTGGCGACGATCGGGAATGTGCTACATTGAACTGGATGCACTATATGATGCTTGCACCGTTAACGCTGCATGCAATCACACTGTATCAGTCCATGTTTGTCGGCGCTGGACTGAGCTTTGGTTTGGGCAGCGCGATTTCAGCTATTGTCTGGTTAACCGCATTCATCTATTGGTTTTCGGGCTTTTTCAGTCGCTTGCAAGGGTTGCAAACGCTGGTGGCTCCGATTGCCGCAGCGGCCGCGATTGCTATGGTGCTGCCCTTGATCCTGCCATCGGTGCGTCCGCTGGAGAATACTGAATTACCCGCTTTTAGAGCACATATGCTGATCGCCATGATGGCGTACAGCTTACTGACCATTGCGGCCTTGCATGCTATGCTGATGATCGTTGTGGAGCGTCATTTGCATCACCCCGCCGCGCACTCTGTCTTAACCAATCTGCCGCCATTACTGGTGATGGAAAAATTGTTGTTCCGCATCATCTGGGCGGGATTCATTCTGCTGACCCTGACGTTGCTCAGTGGTGTCGTGTTTTCTAAAGAGGTATTTGGTCAACCACTTACTTTTTCTCATAAGACGTTGTTTGCATTCATTTCCTGGGGTGTTTTTGCGGCCTTGTTGACAGGGAGGCAACTATACGGATGGCGGGGAAGAATTGCTATCAGATGGACGCTCACAGGTTTCGTGACATTGCTGTTGGCGTATATCGGCAGTAAATTTGTACTTGAAATTGTTCTGAATCGTTAAGAAAGCTCTGAAAAAACCAAGAATCAGGCAAGGTAAAAACTGTGCAGGGCCAGTAAAGGTTAATTATTTCCTTTGGCTTGACATCATGAGCCTTTAGAGCTCAGGCAAAAAATGGTGATTAAATTCACATATGCCGCTAAAGAAAATAATTGAAGAAATTATTTGATCAATCGTCATGAATGATGGAGAAATTGGATGATAGGATTCTTGCCACCGCTAACGCTGTTTTCGTTATGCAGATCTAATCGTTGCAATTGTCTCTTCATTTTTTTATTGCCGGCTTTAACTTTGGCAGGATGCGCTACAAAAGAACCTGTCGTGATTTCTGTAGTTGAGCCTGTTCCAGCACCTGCGCCGCAATATGAAGAGCTGAAGAACGAAATTGCCCGGCTTGAAAAAATAATTGCAGAAAAAGATGAGGTCATTAAAAACCAGAAGCTGCGTCAGCAGAGTCAAGCTCACGTGTTGAAAGAAACCAATAAAGAAGCTGCTCGCGCTCAGGTCAAAGTTCATCGGCTGGCAACAAAACCGAGTACCGCCTCAGCAATTGCAGAGGTCGAAGCTTCACTGGAGCACTTAAAACAAACCAAGCTCTCTTCATTTGATCAGATCCTGCAAATGCAGGCACAACGGTTGTTAGACACTGCCACATCGTTTTATTCAAAAGATCAATATGCAGCAGCCATGAATCATGTGGCTCAGGCCAATACTTTCATTGGGCTGATTCAAGATGAGAAGCGCAAAAAAATAACCCATGTCGATCCCTTATTGCTTGAATTCCACGTTCCGGTCAAATTACGAACCACAAAGAATGTGAATTTACGCAGAGAACCGAATGGTCATGCGCATGTATTGACCACGCTTAAGAAAGATACTCCTTTGATTGCCAATGCCAATCAGGGGCCATGGGTGCGAATCCAAGCAAACAAAACTCAGGGCTGGGTACTTCATACGATGCTGGAGCGAGAAGAAGACCGTACTCCCTAGGAGTCTGAAAAGGTGGTCGAGTATGGCCATCAGACGAAGGGGAGCAGAAATAGCATCCATTAATGATCAATGAAGATCTTGAGTCGATCGCGCAGCAGAACCAAGCTTGGCAGTTCGTCAAGGAGATAGTGCAGTGCAGAGTTTCAGGCGGCGCTTGGTTTGGGTTGCATGCAGTAGGCTTGATTGCGCCCGGCATGTTTTGCTTCGTACAGAGCACTATCAACACGTGACAATAGAATGGTCAACGAAGTATCTTCAGGTTCACTTTGGATGATACCGATGCTTAATGTCACTTGCACGCTGTTGTTGATGGCATTGCAATAAATATTGGCGACATGCGAACGTATCCGCTCAGCGGTTTTCATCGCTTCATCGACGGTGGTTTCAGTCAGTATCAGTATGAATTCATCCCCACCATACCGCGCAGCATAATCGACGCTGCGAATGCAATGAAAAATTTTTTTGGCTACCGACGTTAGAATTTCATCGCCAGCGACATGCCCAAGACTATCGTTGAGCGTCTTAAAGTAATCCACATCAATCATTAATACTGCAAAAGGTCGCTTATTACGTGCATAACGGGCAAGCTGGTCATTGATGATCAAGTTTAGCTTATTGCGGTTATAGAGTCCGGTAAGGCTGTCGGTGATCGACAGGGTTTCCAACAATTGATTCTTTAACTGCATGGCAGTACTTGCAGCATTGATTTCGGCTTGATTCTGACGCAATTTATCCGTCATTTGATTGAACATCTGCGTGAGTTGTCCCATTTCATTTCGTTGAGTGGGGTTTAATTCAACGTTGAGATCTCCTTTAACGATTCTCTCAGTTGCACAGATTAGCCGCTGTAAGGGCACGACAATTGCATGGCCCATTCTAAAGGCGATAGCGGTGACAACTAGTAAAATGGCGCTGATAAAGCCAATGAAGAGATTACGCTGCTGTATCCAGGTAGCATATATGGAATCGTGACTTCTGCTGGCGATAATGGTTATAGGCGGTTGTTCCGACATATAGGCCAAACCGATGGCCTTTTCTTGATGCAAACCCTGAAACATCTCAAATTCACCAGGATTATCCTGCAAGCGATGCAATACTTCAGGAGCCAGCGATAATGAAGTATTCGTTTCGTCATGGGCTAAGGTATGGCTTGCCAGCATGATGTTGCCACTTTTGTCCAATAACAGCACATCCCCGGGAGGCGATTTTAATGAATCTTTAAGGCTGGATTGAACAAATCGTAAGTCAAACGTTACGATGAGCGCACCCAAAATATAATCATCGATGGATAGTACTGGCACCGAGATGCTGAGCGTCGCAGTCGAATAAAAGTTATCCCAGTGCGGAGGAATGACGACATTGCCTTGAATCGAGGCACTTTCAGGCCAGTTGACTGGAAGTGACTCAATGACGGGTGTCGAAATGTTGCTTGCAATGACTTTGCCTTCCGTATCGATGACTGTCAGCTCTAATACAGTTTCAAGCTTGTTGTGTACGGATTTCAAATAATGTTCTAATAATATTTGTTGTGTCAATAAGATGTTGTCGGGCTGATTGATCTGGGAAAGCCCTTCGATCAAGATTTTGGACGTCGACAACTCACGTGCTATGTAGACTTGATCCTTGGTCCACAAGTCCAGTTCACGACTGGCATGATTGGCCAGCGCGCGCAATTCGCGCGTAACATTTTCACTGATCATCGTTTCATTTTGCTGAAACGCAAGGATTCCCAGCCCGAGTGAAGGGATTAAAGTGGCTAATATAGAAAAAACGATGATTTTGCTTTTAATACTTTTCAATGCAAATATCCTTATAACGAAGGAATTTTACAGTGTAGCCAAGATAAGAATATAGTTGAATAAGGATACTTTACTGTCTCTATTTGATTTTTTAATCGGATAGATATCGGTTATAACTATTTAACAAGAAATAGAAGATTCTAATATGGCTATGCAGTACGAAGTCCTACTAATTGTCGACCGGGGTAATTATTCATTTGGTATCCTTGCCATAACCGGGTTGCAATAAATGAGGCCACTGCATCAGCGTGATGCTGCAGGTCAGGATTTCCGAGTTCTTCGGTGGTTTGTTTGAAAAGCTGCAACCAGCGTTCGAACAGCTCTGCCGTGAGTTCGGGTAAGGCTATATGTTTCGGCATGGGAGCGCCTCGAAACCTACTGGTTCCGCGCAGTTGAGCCGACCAGAAATTGGTCATTTGTATGAAATGGGCATCCCAGTCTATCACGTGTGCTTCAAAAATAGGACCTAAGGATGGATCTTTTCTGGCCTTGGCGTAGAAAGCATGCACCAGTTGTGATACTTCTTCTTCAGTGTAACGATCAGGGTTAGGTGTTGGAAATGGGGAGTGACTCATGATTTCTTTATATTTCAAATAGTTTTTAAGTAAAAAATGCCAACAGAATTAATAATTGCAATTTCATATAGACCGGGGAGTTTATCTTTCGTTCTTCGAATTGTCCAATTGTCATGACGCGTGCGTTATAGTGATAAAGGAAATTGCAGGAATTTTTTTGCCCGGAAATTTGGATGGACACTCATGAAAAATTTAACTGGAAAGGCGTTACTGCTCGATCCTGCGCAGACTAAATCTACAGCTTTTAACCGTGAAGAACGCGAGAGATTTGGTCTGCGAGGTTTACTTCCCTATGACGTAGCTGGCATTAATAACCAAATCGAACGTGTTCTAGGGAGCATGCGCAGCAAAAATACCGCGATAGAGAAATATATTTTTCTGAATGCATTGTTGGAACGCAACCAGCGATTATTTTTCCGCACCATGATCGACCACATGGAAGAAATCATGCCTTTGGTCTATACCCCTACTGTGGGAGACGCGTGCAAGGAATTTGCCCATATTTTCAGGAAGCCTCAAGGTTTTTATATTACGCCTGAGGATCGCGGAGACATCGCCAGAATTTTGAAGAACTGGCCAGAAGATGATATCCGCGTGATCGTCGTCACTGACGGAGAACGGATATTGGGTCTGGGAGATCTCGGCGCCAACGGCATGGGGATCTCGATCGGAAAGATTGCACTATACGTTGCTTGTGCTGGAATTCATCCGGCACATTGCATGCCGATCATGCTGGATGTCGGAACCAATAACATGACATTGCGAACAGATCCGCTTTATTTGGGCTATCCACATCCCAGGATTAGTGGAGACGCTTACCGCTCACTGGTCGATGAGTTTATCCACGCGGTTCAACAGTGTTTTCCAAAAGCGCTGATTCAGTTCGAAGATTTTCTGACGCCGCATGCCTTTGAATTTCTCGATCGATATGGAAAACAAGTTCGTTGTTTCAACGACGATATCCAGGGCACTGCCGCGGTTACGTTGGCGGGCATTTATTCCTCGTGCCGAATCACAGGCAAGCAATTTTCGGATTTGAATATCATGTTTCTGGGCACCGGCTCGGCAGCCAGCGGTACGGCGGAATTACTGATTGATGCCCTGTGCGACGCAGGATTGAGTCAATCAGAAGCGCACCAACGGCTTTGGTTCATTGGCAGGAATGGACTGGTGACTTTGAGTACGGAAAAAATCAAGCCACGTATTCGACCTTTCATCCATGACCTTCCGTCATGTGGATTTGTCGAAGCGATCGGAAGAATCCGACCGGACGTGCTGATTGGCGCTACCGGTGTCGCCGGGACTTTTACAGAAGCAGTAATACGTAAAATGGCCACGATCAATGAGCGGCCCGTCATTATTGCGTTATCCAATCCGACTACTCATACCGAATGCACTGCAGAACAAGCTTATCAATGGAGTGACGGACGGGCCATTTTTGCCAGTGGCAGTCCATTTGATCCAGTGCGGTACGACAACCAGGTGTTTAAACCTGCTCAGGGCAATAATGCCTATATTTTCCCGGGTATTGGTTTAGGTATTCATGCCAGCGCAGCCCGGCTGGTAACGCAAAAAATGTTTCTACTTGCTGCTCGGGTATTGGCTGATAGCGTCACAGACTCCGAAATTCGGGATGGATCGATTTATCCGAAGCTGACGCGGGTTCGACAGGTATCTCACGCAATTGCTGTTACGGTGTGCAAGATTGCGTGGCAAGAAGGGCTGACAGACGCCGAATTGCCAGTGGATGTAGAGGAATTTGTTCGACTACTAATGTATGATCCCGGTTATTAAACAAATTCTGAAAACGGCTGTACTGTTCACATTGTAAACACGCCAGAACCAGTATGCTCATCGATCACTCAGGCAGGGATTATTGATGTGATTTCGCATTCTTGTCCAGTCGCTGCCTCGTTTTTCCGGGGTTTCTCAGCAAACTGATTGATTGACTGCACGAGTCGATCGCTCGGTCGGACGATTCTCATTTTCTCGTCTATTGCATATCATACAATATGCCTCGGTTGCAGCATTTCGTGCGGTTATGGTTTGGTTCCCTAAGTGAACAGGTTGACCACGCCATCGAGACCGACGTAATTGAGCGAATAAGTAGCGTGATTCCTGACAATCGGCTTGGCGTGATAGGCAATGCTGACGCCGGCTGCAGTCATCATATCGAGATCGTTGGCGCCATCGCCCATTGCGATGATCTGTTCAGGCTTAATTCCCATTTCGTCACGAACACGGTTTAGTACCTCTGCCTTTCCTTCGCGGCCGATGATCGTTCCGAGTACTTTTCCTGTTAATCGGTTTTCTTCGATTTGCAATATGTTTGCAGCAGCATAATCCAGCCCCAGTCGAGTCTTGATGCGTTCGGTAAAGAATGTGAAGCCACCAGAAATCACCATGGTCTTGATACCTGCCTGCTTGGCTTGCTGCAACATTCTTTCAGCGCCGGGGCTTAATCTGACTCTCTCGTCATAAACTTTTTGCAGCGCATCTTCATGCAAACCTTGCAGTAATTGGGTGCGGCGGGTGAGGCTTTCTTCAAAACTGATTTCTCCCCGCATGGTTTGCTGTGTGATGGCTGCCACTTGCGGTTTGATATCGTGCATATCAGCAATTTCATCGATGGATTCAATCGCGAGTAACGTTGAGTCCATATCCATGGCGATTAATCTGAAATCCGAGAATTTAAGCTGTGGATTGACAAAAGCATAGTCCAGCTCAATTTCAGCACAGTAACTGGCGATCTCATCCGTGTATTGGGCTTCGGTCAACCGAAATGCCTGACCTGTGATACGCTCGATACCATTGGCCCGGGATAGCTTGGCCAGTTCGCGCAAATCGCTGTTATTGATTTCTAATCCTTGGATAACGAGATTCATGGGAAAAATTCTTATTGATAAAAAAGGCGAAAGGTGATTAGTTTTGTTATGGTTTCCATTCGATGATCTGATTGCGTCCGGCGTGTTTTGCGGCATATAGCGCGGAATCCGCTGCCTTGATCATATCCAGAGGCTCATTGAAGTGCGCCACGCCTGGCTCATTCGAGGCGACTCCAATCGATGCGGTGATACGAATGACAAAATGGCCATCCAGCTTATAATTGATGGCGGCAATGGCGTCCTTGAGACGCGTGATGAGATTTCTGGAAGCAGCAAGGGTGGTGCCGGGTAAAATCAACGCGAATTCTTCCCCACCATACCGGCTCAGCGTGTCATCTTGACGGATTTGCTCATAAATGGTGCTGACCACCGTGACCAGCAATGAATCACCTGCCAGATGGCCATGCGTATCATTGACCTGCTTGAAATGATCGAGATCGATGATTGCGATGGTCAATGGCAATTGATACTGAGCAGATAAATGAAATTCGCGACGTAATGTTTCATCAAAATAAATACGGTTGTGCGCTCCTGTCAAACCATCGCGCTGGGATTTTTCTTCCAGTTCCTTGGCTCTTGACAGACTATGTATCATCAGAAGTTCTTTGGCTTCCGCCATGATCGCGGCGGCTTCGGACGAATGGTGAATTTTGATATCAAACAGCTCTTCAATGGGCTTCAAGCCGTTTTCCATCAACTGAAGGACATCAATCAGGGCAGTATCGTCCAGATCGAGCCAGGCTCGAGCAGTTTGCGTCAATGTGGCCATTTTTCGTGCATCCTGAGGATTGAGGAAATAATCCGCCAGGTAGCGTGAAACTGCGACACAGGCTTGCAAAGTGGGATCCAGACTTTTGGGTTCTGGTTGACTGTGACTGGCGAGGCAGGCCAGAGCGATGTAATCCGGTATGTGCCATTTTTGCAACAAAGCACAGCCTAATTCATCATGTCCTGCTCCAAATGTTTGCCGTTCAATCTGTAACAACTGATCGTGATCTGTGACTGCAGAGAAAATGTCGCCATATTCTTCCGGCATTATCGTCAAAAATGCAAGAATTCCTATTTCTTGCACGAGCCCCGCCAGAAATAAATCATCAAGGAAACCCAGGTTCAGTTTTTCGCCTAATGCCCGGCTTGCAAGCGCAGACGCAACCGAGCGGCGCCAGAAAATATCATGATCAAAGGCGAGTGGACTCGACGGCGATTTTTTCATCAACGAATTCGCCAATGTGAACGATAGCGCGATGACGATTACGGAGTGGGTGCCGAGAATGCTCACGGCCTGCCGAATGTTGGTGGCCACTCGACGGGATTTATACAGCGGCGCGTTGGCGGTTTTGAGTAATTTGGCTGATAAAACTGGATCCAACGAAATGTATTGACAAGTTTCTCCGATATCCGCCTCGGGATTATTGGCAAGCTCGATGATTTTGATGGCGACTGCGGGTAAGCTTGGGAGAGTCGTGCAGTAATTGAGTCGTGATTTCAGTTTATCATCAAGCACATTATTACCTTTTTAGGATACTATTCATAGCGTATTGAATAATTGAATAATTATTGCCTATTATAGTATAAAGAGCCCATTGTACTTGTCTTTGCGGGAATTATCGTAGGAATTATGCATTTTTTTGTTGTTTTGTATCACAAAGGGTTGATAGATGCGGTAATTGAACAGTTCAAAAATAGAAGATAGGCGTTTTTTTTCATGAAATTATTTTGATTAAATTAGATAAAGCGGTTATAAGATAAGCAGCTAAGCAGCTAAGCAGTCGGCAGATAGGAAAAAATTTTAATAAAGGAGTCAGATGTGGAATTTGGAATAAAAATAGGCACTCCAGAAAAACAACGCGGTGCCTGTGTTGTGGTTGGTATTTTTGAGTCGAGAAAATTATCGGAATCTGCGAAAACTCTCGATAAGATTACTCAAGGATATATCAAAAAGATATTGGCGCTGGGCGACATGAATGGGAAGGCCAATACTTCGCTACTACTGCACCATGTTCCAGATACACTATTCAAGAGGGTATTGCTGATAGGGTTGGGCAATGAACAGGAATTCAAAGAAAAAAATTTGCAGTCAACGGTGAGTACAATCCTGTTTGCTCTGCAAAAAACGGCTGTAACTGATGTGACATTGTTCCTTGCAGATTTTCCTCTTAAGGATCGGGACGCTGCCTGGAAGGTTTCTCAGCTCGTGATTCAGACTTGCAACGGAAGTTACCGCTTCGATCAACTAAAAAGCAAACCAGAGAATGAACAAAGCACTTTGCGCAAAATGACCTTGTGCATTAGTGACCGATCTGAGCTGGCGGCATGTGAAACAGCGCTGCAACAAGGTTTGGCGATTGCGCACGGAATGGATTTTACAAAGAACCTGGGCAATATGGCGTCGAACACTTGTACTCCAACCTATCTGGCCAAGCAAGCCAAAGATCTGGCTAAGACCCATAAGCTCAAGGTTACGGTGCTGGAAGAGAAGGACATGGAAAAATTGGGAATGGGATCGCTATTAGCGGTTGCTCGTGGAACCGAGGAGCCTGCCAAACTGATCGTGCTTGAATATCCGGGATCAGGGAAAAAGGACAAGCCTATCGTGCTGGTCGGCAAAGGCGTGACATTCGATACCGGCGGTATATCGCTCAAACCTGCCGCGGAAATGGACGAAATGAAGTTCGATATGAGCGGCGCGGCAAGCGTACTTGGAACATTACTGGCGATTGCTGAAATGAAATTGCCCATTCATGTCGTCGGCATCATTCCGGCAACCGAAAATATGCCCAGCGGGCGCGCGGTCAAGCCGGGCGACGTTGTCACCAGCATGTCCGGTCAAACTATCGAAATCTTAAATACCGATGCAGAAGGGCGCTTGATATTATGTGATGCGCTGACCTATGCCGAGCGCTACAATCCGAAAGCGGTCATCGATATTGCAACGTTGACGGGTGCCTGTGTGATCGCGTTGGGGAATTCCACTTCTGGTCTGATGGCGAATGATGATACCTTAGCGCAGGAACTGCTGAGTGCTGGCGAGCAGTCGGGCGATCGTGCTTGGCAATTACCACTCTGGGATGAATATCAGGATTTATTGAAGAGCAATTTTGCAGACGTCGCCAATATTGGCGGCCGTGCTGCCGGAACGATTACTGCTGCCTGTTTCTTGTCGCGATTTACAAAACAATACCGCTGGGCCCATCTTGATATTGCTGGTACCGCTTGGAAATCTGGCAAAGATAAAGGCTCAACCGGTCGCCCGGTGCCCTTGCTGACACAGTTTCTAATAACTCAGGCCGGTGAAAATCGGTAATTTACTCAGCACTGCCCAAAAGCGTATAAACCAGGGTGCTACTGGACTGACAGTCATTATATAAGCAGAAATTGCGTCGCTCTTGCTGATTGATGAATGTTTTCAACGTGATGATGATCATGACTGAAGTGTTTTTCTACTCGGGATCGGATGATAAACTGGAGACGGCTTGCCGGCTGTGTGCGAAAGCGCTGCAACAGGACATGAAAGTGATGATTTATTCTCCTGATGAAACATTGATCGATCAATTGGATGGATTGCTGTGGACGTTTTCTGCAGTCAGTTTCATTCCGCATTGCCGCCTCAGTGACGACGACAAAGTCATGGCAATGACACCGGTGGTTCTGAGCAATCAGATTCCTTCGAATGATCATTTTGATGTATTGCTCAATCTGGCTCATCAAACTCCGCCGCAGTTCGACAAGTTTGGAAGAATCATCGAAATTGCGGATAATTCCGAAGCCGATAAGCTGACAGCGCGGGAACGTTATCGTTTTTACAAGGATGCCGGTTTTGAGATCCAGCACTTTAAACTTTGATCCTTCGTCTTGAACATTAACGGATGAGTTTCATCCTTATCTAAAATCATGCATGACAATAATTCAATCGATGATGTTGATGATGCCAAAATACTGGCTAAATTCAACAGCCTACTGAATAAATACCAGAATCAGGGCAGAATGAATGCGGTCAATACGCTGACTCCTGGCACTGCGCCAATGGTCGAAGTCAACGATTGTTCGCCAGCAACTGACTCAGATTCAATTCCCATCCTAACTGAAATCGTGTCTCTGCCGTCTTCGAACATTCCGCCTCAGCCTCCGCATGCAGAGACGATTGAGCATATCCTGAACGCTGCATTGAACGATGCACACATCAGCCTGGATACTGCAGAAAAAAAGATTCTGGCTAGTGCGCTGGATGCGCGGTTGAGTGATCCCTCCAAATAATGCCTGTTAAAGCCGACCTCACGGCGCGGGGGATTTTCTTCAAATAAGTTCAATGGCACATCCGCTATAATGGCGGACTTGTTTTTCATCAGCCAGACATTCTTTACATTCCATGGAACTCGAAAAAAGTTTTGACCCCAAGCGCATTGAAGATCAGTGGTATGCACTCTGGGAATCGCGCGGTTATTTTAAAGCAGAAACCGTAGCCGGCAAGCAAGCTTACTGCATCATGCTGCCGCCTCCAAATGTCACCGGCACGTTGCATATGGGACATGCATTCCAGCATACGCTGATGGATGCATTGACACGCTATCATCGCATGCTCGGAGAAAATACCTTATGGCAGCCCGGTACGGATCACGCTGGCATTGCGACCCAGATTGTAGTTGAACGCCAGTTGGATCAGCAAAATCTGGACCGCCGCGATATGGGCCGCGACGCATTTTTGCAGCGCGTCTGGCAATGGAAGGAAGAGTCCGGCTCCACCATCACGCGACAGATGCGCCGGTTGGGAACGTCATGCGACTGGACGCGCGAGCGATTCACGATGGATGCGGCGTTGTCCAGAGCCGTCACAGAAGTGTTCGTGCGGCTATATCGCGAAGGGTTGATTTATCGCGGCAAGCGCCTAGTCAATTGGGATCCGGTCCTGCAAACCGCAGTATCAGACTTGGAAGTCGTGTCGACTGAAGAAAACGGCTTCATGTGGCATATTCGCTACCCCATCGAGTCAAGGGACGGTGTCCAAGCCGATCCTGAAGAATCACTGATTGTAGCGACCACGCGACCTGAAACCATGCTGGGCGATGTCGCGGTGGCCGTGCATCCGGACGATCCCCGTTATCAGCGTTTTATCGGCCGGCATGTCCGGTTGCCGCTATGTAAACGTACGATTCCGATCATTGCCGACACCTATGTCGACCTGGAATTCGGCACTGGCTGCGTAAAAATCACGCCGGCGCATGATTTCAACGATTACCAGGTAGGGCAGCGCCATCAGCTGGCGCCAATCAATATTTTCACATTGGATGGCAAAATCAATGATCTTGCGCCCACGGATTACCAAGGTATGGATCGATTCGATGCCCGGAAAAAAATCGTTGCCGATCTCGAAGCCCAGGGATTCCTGATAGAGACCAAGCCGCATACATTGATGGCGCCGCGTGGCGACCGAACCAACACCATCATCGAACCGATGCTGACCGATCAATGGTATGTCGCCATGGAAGGCTTGGCCAAGCGCGGGCTGGACGTGGTCACACAAGGTCAGGTTAAATTCACGCCGGAAAACTGGACGCACGTTTACAACCAATGGCTGGAAAATATTCAGGATTGGTGCATTTCCCGCCAGCTCTGGTGGGGACATCGTATTCCCGCGTGGTATGACGAGGATGGCAATGTCACTGTTGCACATGATCTGGACGAAGCGCAGCGGCTGTCGGGTAAAACTCACTTGCAGCAGGATGACGATGTGCTGGATACCTGGTTTTCCTCGGCACTGTGGCCTTTTTCCACATTGGGCTGGCCAGAGGAAACGCCGGAACTTAGGACATTTCTGCCGACTTCGGTGCTGATCACTGGTTTTGACATCATTTTCTTCTGGGTGGCGCGCATGGTAATGATGTCATTGCATTTCACCGGCAGAGTGCCTTTCAAAGAAGTCTACATTACCGGCCTGATCCGTGATGCCGAAGGCCAGAAAATGAGCAAATCCAAGGGGAATGTGCTCGATCCGCTGGATCTGATCGACGGTATCGCATTGCCGGCTTTGATCGCCAAGCGTACGACCGGTTTGATGAATCCGAGACAGGCTGAATCGATCGAGAAGACTACCCGCAAGCATTTCCCGGATGGCATTCCGGCATTTGGAACGGACGCTCTGCGGTTTACGTTTGCCAGTCTCGCTTCGCATGGACGGGATATCAAATTCGATATGCAGCGCTGCGAAGGCTACCGGAATTTTTGCAACAAGCTGTGGAATGCCACGCGGTATGTCCTGATGAATTGCGAAGGCAAGGATACCGGATTGGATGAAACGCTGCCCCTGACCTATACCGCTGCGGACAAATGGATGATCAGCCGGTTGCAGCAGGCAGAGCAGGCGATTGAGCAGGCGTTTGCCAATTATCGCTTCGATCTGGCTGCGCGCGAGATCTACGAGCTGGTATGGGATGAATATTGCGACTGGTATGTCGAATTTGCCAAGGTACAGTTGAATCATGATCAGGCGGCGATACAGCGGGCGACACGCCGAACGTTGGTCAGAGTGCTGGAAGCGATGCTGCGGCTTGCGCATCCGATCATTCCGTTCATTACTGAAGAACTATGGCAGAAAGTAGCGCCCTTGGCGGGAAAGAGGGGTGAGAGCATCATGTGCCAGCCCTATCCTCAGGCCGATCCGGCCAAACTGGATGAAGAGGCGGAGCGAGCCATTCATCAGCTCAAGGATATGGTCAATGCCTGCCGTACCTTGCGTAGCGACATGAATTTATCACCGGCGCAGCGGGTACCATTGCTGGCGACCGGCAATGCGGCGGTGCTGGCGGAATGCTCGCCCTATCTGCTAGCGTTGGCCAAATTATCGCAAGTCGATGCCAGTCAGCTGGAACTGCCTGATGTGGATGCGCCGGTGTCCATCGTCGGGGAATTCAGATTGATGCTGAAAGTGGAAGTCGACATCGCGGTAGAGCGCGAACGCTTGGTCAAAGAGATCGACCGCATCGGAGCAGAAGTTGCCAAAGCCACCACTAAGCTCGCCAATCCGAGTTTTGTCGAACGTGCGCCGCAGGCGGTGGTTGTGCAGGAGCGGGAACGATTGGCTGCTTTTACTGCACTGTTGGATAAATTAAAAGAGCAGTACAACAAGCTGGGTTAGATCATGAGATAATTACTCCGTCACTGTAGTCGTATGTCGTTGAATTAATTTGCAGCTCGAATATTCCGAGAGCCAGATACGCAGTTATTTACTACGATTGCCCACTATGATTAAAAAGATTCAAGCAGAACAAGTCCGGTTAGGAATGTATATCCATGAGATAAACGGAAACTGGCTGGAACTTCCATTCTGGAGAACCTCGTTCAAGCTCGATAATGAGAAGGACCTGGACAAGCTGCTGACTTGCCGTTGTGAAGAGATTTGGATCGATACCAGCAAAGGTCTGGATATTTTAGGGGCCGTGGAAACCATCGATTCTCCAACAAACCCTCCTGTTACCCCTATCGCCGAAGAAGCTCCCCGGCCAGTCAAGAAAAAAGTTGTTCCGGTTTCCCTCGCAGAAGAATTGGATTCTGCCAAAAAAATTCATACTTCCGCCAAGACAATCGTCAAGACGATGTTCAACGACGTTCGTATGGGCAATGCGTTTGAAATCGAAGAAGCTACCGCGCTGGTGGAAGAAGTCAATCAGTCGATAGAACGCAATCCGAATGCGCTGCTGAGCCTGGTGCGTTTGAAGAATGCCGACGAATACACCTATCTGCACTCGGTAGCGGTGTGCATGTTGATGGTGGCATTGGCAAAACAACTGCATTTAAGTGAAGATCAGATCCGGCAAGCAGGTCTTGCAGGGTTACTGCACGATGTCGGGAAAATGGCAATTCCCAGTGGTGTGCTGAATAAAGTCGACAAACTGACGGATGATGAATTCAACGTCATCAAACAACATCCGCAATGTGGCTGGGAAATCCTCAAATCCTGTTATCAGGTCAGCGACATCGCACTGGATGTGTGCCTGCATCACCACGAGCGCATCGATGGTCGGGGTTATCCGGACAAAATATCGGGGGAAGCATTGACGTTGTTTGCGCGCATGGGTGCAGTGTGCGATGTTTACGACGCCATCAGTTCTGATCGTTGCTATAAAAAAGCCTGGGGGCCGGCCGAATCGATTCACAAAATGGCGTCGTGGCAGGCTGGTCATTTTGACGAAACCGTTTTTCATGCCTTTGTGAAGACCATCGGGATTTATCCAAATGGGAGCTTGCTGAAGCTGAAATCGGGACGGCTCGGCGTCGTGATCGAACAATCCAGAAAAAACCTGATTACGCCGATCATCCAGGTTTTTTTCTCGACACGCGCCAATGCGCATATACCGATAGAAATCGTCGATTTATCGAAAAGCACGGATAGCATTGAGAATATTGAAGATCCCGTCAAATGGCGCTTGGATCTGAGCAAATATAACGGTTCATGAACTATGAAACAGTACCAGTGAACTTTCCTGTTCGTTTGGGAAATGCTGATTGATTTGCTGCGTGGTACTCACTCTCTCTTCTATGATGTTGATATGTCTCAGTTGCTACATTTCGTGCGCCTTGCGCTTCATCTCGTTCGCCGAATCAATCAGCATTTCCTTAGCAAGAGCAGGTCGATAGCTGCGCGGGTACGATGGCGTGCCAATTCAATTGCTGTTCGATGGCCATCAGGAGTGCAGCGGCATTCTCAGGCTCGCCATGCACAACGAAGATTTTTTCGGGCATCGCGCGAAAATGCTTCAACCAATTGATCAAATCAGCCTGGTCGGCGTGAGCAGAAAGTCCGCCGATGGTATGAATGGTGGCTCTGACGCGAATTTCCTCGCCGTAGATGCGTACCTGCCTGGCGCCATCGACCAACCGACGTCCCAAGGTGCCTTGAGCCTGAAATCCCGTGATCACGATGCTGCATTCAGGCCGGTCGAGATTGTATTTCAGGTGCTGCTTGACTCGCCCGGCGTCGCACATGCCGCTCGCCGAGATAATGATGATGCCGTTCCTATGATTGAGCTGCTTCGATTCCTCGATATCCTGCACGAAATGGATGCGCGGTTTTTGGGCGGTGTCATTCATCCACCGCAGCGCTTCCGATGATTCCCGGTCAAGCAATGCAATGTGCTTGAGCGTGATTTCAGTGGCCGCCCGGGCCATCGGGGAATCGACATAAATATCCATTACCGGTAATTTGCCCTGACGATACAGGTCGATCAGCAAGAACAGCAGATCCTGGGTGCGTCCCACCGTAAAAGCAGGAATGATGACATTGCCGCGCTGATGAACCAGCGTTTCAGTGATGACATGAACCAGTTCATTGAGGGTTTCCTGCAAGTTGCGGTGCATGCGGTTGCCGTATGTCGATTCAATCAACACGATATCCGCATGTTCAATGTAGCAGGGATCTCGCACTATCGGATGGCCGGGTTGCCCCAGATCGCCGGAAAAGACGATTTTTTTATCGCCGCCCTGAGTTTTGACCCATAGCTCGATGATCGCAGAACCCAGGATATGCCCGGCATCGCGGAAGCGGCAACGGATCGCCCGGTGAGGTTTCACGTCTTGATCATATTCAACGCGATGCAGTTGTCTTAACATCGTTTCAGCCTGAGTGACTGTATATAGGGGCGCCAAATCCTGACTGGAGCGGCTGCGGGGACGCGATTTGTTACGCCATTCCGTTTCTTTTTCCTGAATGAAGGCGCTATCCTTGAGCATGACCTGAAGCAAATCCGCGGTTGCGGTTGTGCAGTAGACAGGGCCTCTGAAACCCCAGGCGCTGAGCCGCGGCAATAATCCGGAATGATCGATATGAGCGTGTGTCAGTAAAACGAAATCGATGGCCTTGGGATCAAACGTAAACGCGGTGCGGTTCTTTTTGTCGGCTTCGCGCCCGCCCTGGAACATGCCGCAATCGACCAGAAATCGCACGGTTTCAGTTTCAATCAGGTAGCACGATCCGGTGACTTCGCCGGCTGCTCCAAGAAAAGTCAGTCGCATGAATTATTGTCCTGTCAGTGCGTAATGCTATCCAGTACTGCCAGCGTGGCATCGATCAACAGGTCGATTTCGGTTTCGCTGATGACATACGGCGGCATGAAATAAATCGTCTTGCCCAACGGCCGCAGAACGATCTGATGCTGCAATCCTAACTGAAAACAGTTTGCAGCAAACTCGGCGTCGCAGGTTTTGACTTCAAACGCCCAGATCATGCCGCAATGGCGGAAATTTTCAACTTTTGGATGATCGCGCAACGATGTTGCGGCGCTGTTGAAATACGCTGATTTGCGGGTGTTGGTTTCTAATACATGGTCGCGCTCGAAAATGTCCAGCGTGGCCAATGCCGCACGGCAGGCGAGTGCGTTGCCGGTATGTGAATGTGAATGCAAAAAGGCGTGTGCAGTCTTGTCGTGATAAAACGTTTGAAATATAGTTTCCATCGTCATCACGACGGATAAGGGCAAGTAGCCACCGCTCAATCCCTTGGCCAGACAGAGAAAATCGGGTGTGATATCGGCTTGGTTACAGGCGAATAGTGTTCCGGTTCTGCCGAAACCCACCGCAATTTCATCGGCAATCAAGTGTACGTGATAATGATCGCAGAGTTCGCGGGCGCGCTGTAAATACACCGGATGATACATGCCCATGCCGGCTGCGCCCTGAACCAACGGTTCTAAAATCAACGCTGCGATATGGGCATGATGCTTGGCAAGATGGGCTTCGAGCATGCTGGCAGTCCGCAGCGCGTGAGTTTCGGGATCATCGCCAGGACGAGCATAACGCCAGTCGGGGGTTGGTACATGCGTGCATGGGCGCAGCAGCGGTGCATAGGTTTCACGGAAAATCGCGATGTCCGTGACCGATAACGCCCCAAGCGTCTCGCCGTGATAATCATTCTGCAGACTGATGAAATGGCTTTTCTGGGTTTGCCCGCACAATTGCCAATAATGAAAGCTCATCTTTAAAGCGATTTCAACCGCAGATGCGCCATCGCTGGCGTAGAAGCAGTGTCCCAACGATCCCGGCGACAACTGGACGAGCCGCTCGGATAGTGACACCACCGGTTCATGCGTGAAACCTGCGAGCATGACATGCTCGATGTTTTCTAGCTGATCATGGATCGCGGCATTGATGTCCGGATGAGCATGTCCGAAAAGATTGACCCACCACGAACTGATCGCATCCAGGTAGCGCCTGCCTTCCTTGTCATACAGCCAGACGCCTTTGCCGCTATGGATCGGAACCAGCGGGTAGGTTTCGTGCTGCTTCATCTGCGTGCACGGGTGCCAGACCGTATGCAGGCTTCTTTGTTGCAGTGAGGGGAAGGTGGCATTGTTCAGCATATCGTTTTTCTGAATTGATGATGGCGATGAGAATGGCATTGTACCGATTTATGCAGAGATCATGAGGTGCGATTTTCTAGCTCGATTTTCACTCAATGATTTTCGTGATGCACGAGTAGCGCCATTGCTGAGAATAGCGTACATTTTGCATGACCAAACAGTACCATTCTGGTTAATCGATCAACATCAGTATTTTCGGGAGGTTCCTCCACTCATGCCAAGAAAGCAAAAAAAGAAAATATATGTCCTTGATACATCGGTCATCCTATACAACCACAACGCGATTTACAGCTTCGAGGACAATGACGTGGCTATTCCGATCACAGTGCTGGAAGAACTGGATCATTTCAAGAAGGGCAACGACATAAAGAATTTCGAAGCGAGAGAATTCATACGCATCATGGACGCACTGTCGGCCAATCATTCACTGCAGAAATGGATTCCCATCGATCGCCCGAACCACGGTCATTTCAAGGTGTGCATGCACGAGAAAACCCACGGCTTGGATGCCACGATTGTATTCGGAGAGAATAACGCCGATCACCGGATACTGAATGCGGTCATTTCCTTGAGTGAAGACCATCCCGACAATAAAATCATTCTGGTTTCGAAAGATATCAATTTGCGGCTCAAAGCGAAATCGCTCAATATTCCGGCGGAGGATTTTGAAACCGGCAAGATCAAGGATCTCGATTCGTTATATACCGGCAAAACCGTGATCGAAGGCGTACCGAAAGAAGCTATCGAGAGTATTTGTACCCATAATTTTTGCTTGCCTGCCGACATCGGAATTAACGATCCAATCCCGAATCATTATTTTATTTTGAGGAATGCCCGCGCGTCGGTGCTGGTATTCTACAATCCGATAAGCCACAGAATCGAACGCATCCAAAAGGAATCCGCTTTCCGGGTAACCCCCCGCAATGCGGAACAAATCTTCGCGCTGCATGCGATCACTCATCCGCATATCAAGCTCGTGACCATTCAGGGGGTGGCTGGAACCGGTAAAACGCTGCTGGCCTTGGCTGGCGCGCTCGATCAGAAAAGGCATTTCAAGCAGATTTACATGGCACGTCCGGTGGTGCCATTGAGCAACAGGGATATCGGTTTTTTGCCCGGCGACGTAATCTCAAAGCTGAATCCCTATATGGAGCCGCTTTGGGATAATCTCAAATTCATCAAAAGCCTGTTTATGGAAAAAGATAAGGAATATAAACAGATCACCGATGCGGTTGACCAGGAAAAGCTCAAAATTACTCCGTTGGCGTATATCCGCGGGCGCAGTATCTCCAATGTATTTTTCATTGTCGATGAAGCGCAGAACCTGACGCCACATGAAGTGAAAACGATCATCACGCGAGCCGGGGAAAATACCAAAATTGTCTTCACTGGGGATATTTATCAGATCGACACGCCGTATCTCGATTCCCAGAGCAATGGATTGTCCTATTTGATCGACAAGATCAAGCATCATGAAATCTATGCCCATGTACGTCTGGAAAAAGGAGAACGATCCCACCTCGCCAATCTGGCCAATCAATTGTTGTAGATCGATCAGTCAGTACATCCGCTGTTGATGGGAAAATCTACAATCCCGATCTCACTCATTTGAGACTATAGCTGCCATATCCGAGCGGCTGACGCCAATTCCACATCTGAATGCCAGCAGACAGGACATGCTATCTATATCTTGCTGCATATGACTCATCAAATTTCCCAAATCACGCTGTCCTAATGTTTATGAACCATAATGTTCGGTAAATCATGAAGTTATTTTGTTCGACTTCCAATTCTCAATTGGCTGGGCTAAAATCGGGTCAAAGGTGCAGGAAATGAGGTATCTATCTGATAATAATAATTAAAATCTGTGATGGTAATAGGGTCATTGTGTAATTTCTAATTGCCTGTAAATAAGGGGGAAGTCTATGGCAGAGTATTTTACGAAGTCAGCCGCACGCAACATTTTTTACGGCGGATCCATTTTTTTCCTGATCACGTTCGCGGTTCTGACGGTTCACAGCCATTACTACATGAAGAATGTCGCGACTGATGAATCGACCCTCACCGAATCGGTTGCGCGCGGGAAGCATGTCTGGGAAAAGCATTCCTGCATCAACTGCCATTCTTTGCTGGGTGAAGGCGCGTATTTTGCACCCGAGTTGGGTAATGTCTGGGTTCGTTACGGCGGCAAGCAAAGCCCTGAAGGCGCACGTGCGGGCCTGAAAGCATGGATGCGGGCTCAGCCGACGCGGACTGAAGGACGCAGGCAAATGCCCCAGTTCAATCTTACTGAACAAGAACTCGACGATCTGATCGATTTCCTTGAATGGACCAGTCGCATCAACACGCTGGGATGGCCGCCCAATATTTCGGGTTAACGGTTATTTTGCAGTTTGCGCTTATATTTGTTGTTCAACATGGCTTTTGATGGAGACTTGTCATGAAATATCATACCCAGCAGCTTGCCTATCCGTATTTTGTGGCGGCGCTTGCTTTGTTTCTGGTTCAGATCGTTGCGGGCGTGCTCGCCGGCACGGTCTATGTATTTCCGAATTTTCTGGCTGAATCGGTGCCTTTTCATATTCTGCGCATGATTCACACCAATGCATTGCTGGTGTGGCTGTTGCTGGGCTATTTTGGCGCCAGTTATTTTTTGATTCCGGAAGAAAGTGAACAGGAAATCCACAGTCCCAAACTGGCCTGGCTGCAACTGGGCCTGTTTGTATTCGCTGCATTGGCGGCAGTGGCAGGCTACCTTGGTGGCATTCACGAAGGGCGTGAATTTCTCGAGCAGCCTTTCTGGATCAAGATCCTGATGGTGATCGCATTCTTGATATTCATCTACAACGTCACGATGACGGTGCTCAAAGGCCGCAAAACGGTCGTTTCAATCGTCTTGCTGTTGGGTTTGTGGGGAGCGGCGATATTCTTCATGTTCGCCTTTTATAACCCTGATAATCTGGCGATCGACAAGCTCTATTGGTGGTGGGTCGTGCATGTGTGGGTGGAAGGGGTTTGGGAATTGATCATGTCCGCGATGCTCGCTTTTCTGCTGATCAAATTGACAGGCGTCGATCGTGAGGTCATCGAAAAATGGCTCTATGTCATTGTCGGTTGTTCACTGTTCAGCGGGCTGCTGGGAACCGGTCATCACTATTATTGGATTGGTGCGCCAGAATATTGGCATTGGATCGGCGTCGTGTTCTCCTTTCTTGAAGTCGTGCCGTTTTTTGCGATGATCCTGTGGGCTTTCTATCTGGTGAAAAAAAGCGGTCGAGATCACCCGAACAAGGCCGCCATTCTGTGGAGCCTGGGTTGTCCAGTGATGGCCTTCATCGGCGCCGGTTTGCTTGGGATGATGCATAGTTTTCCATCGATCAATTTTTACACTCACGGCACGCAATTGACCGCGGCGCATGGCCATCTGGCTTTTTATGGCGCGTATGTGATGCTGAATCTGGCTTTTTTTACGTATGCACTGCCGGCATTGCGGCAAGCCCAGCCGTTCAATCAAACACTGAACACATGGAGTTTCTGGCTCATGAATGCGGCCATGCTGGGAATCACCTTTGCGTTGGTGTTTGCCGGTATTCTGCAGACTCATTTGCAGCGCGTGATGGAATTAGGCTTCATGAACGTGCAGTCGCAAATTGAGTTGTTCTATTGGCTGCGGCTCGGCGCGGGCGGATTTTTCATCGTCGGCGCATTGATGTTCATTTACGCTGCGCTAGGACCAATCTCCGAGCGCGCCACGGCCGCCGCCCGGTGATGATGGATGGCACCGCTGTGCCCGGTACTTCCTCTGGCAGCAAGGTGGGTACTCCATCTGCTGCCGAGCATATTCCTTACTATCAGCCAATCGGTAATGAATGCGCACTGTTTGAGACCGCCTACCGGCATCGGTTGCCGTTGTTGATCAAAGGCCCGACCGGCTGCGGCAAGACGCGTTTCATTTCGCACATGGCTGCCCGGCTGGGGCGGCCATTGCATACTGTTTCGTGTCATGATGATCTGACTGCGGCCGATCTTACCGGTCGGTATTTGCTCAAGGGCGGAGATACTGTGTGGATGGATGGTCCGTTGACGCGCGCCGTACGTGAAGGCGGCGTCTGCTATCTCGATGAAATCGTCGAGGCGCGCAAGGATGTGACGGTAGTGCTGCATCCGTTGACCGATGATCGGCGCTTCCTGCCTTTGGAACGTACCGGCGAAGTGCTGACGGCGCCGGAAGAATTCATGCTGGTCGTTTCGTTTAATCCGGGTTATCAGAGCATCCTCAAAACGCTTAAACCTAGCACCCGCCAGCGTTTTGTTTCGATCAGCTTTGATTTTCCGCCGCCGGAAACCGAAATTGCCATTGTCGCGACCGAGAGCGGTCTACCGGAACGCGATTGCGTTCCATTGATCAGTCTGGCGCAACGATTGCGCGCGCTGAAAGATGTCGATCTGGAAGAAGTCGTCTCAACGCGTTTGCTGATCTATTGCGCCACGCTGATAAACAGTGGTTTTGATCCCTACCAGGCGGCCCAGGCGGCATTGGTCGAGCCGCTCTGCGACGATGCCGACGTCAAGCAAGGCTTGCTGAATTTGATACAGGCTACCTACGGCTAGTGCAATGAACTGGCTGGCGTTCCTTGAACTTGAAGAAAACATCGGGCGCTTCTGGCACCACGCCGCCGGATCTACCGGCAGTTACCCTTTTCATGCGAATGCGGCAGTATCGCTGGCGGACGTTCGCGCGGCGTTGGGAGTATTTTTTCGCGGCTTGGGTGGATCGCCTGGCATAAGCTTTGTCACTGGAACGCCGCAATCGTCGGGTCATCGCTTGCGATGGCGCCAGCGCCTGGGCTTGATGGATGAAGCGTTGCCGCCCATCGAATGCAATCATGAACGCATGCTGTTGCCGGAACGGTTTGGGTATTTTCCCGATGCGGTGCTAAACCGGCAGCATTATTTCTGGCTGGCGGCCTTTTTCGCCGTAGCGTGCCAGCGCCGTATCAGCGTGAACGGCGAACGGAGCGATCCGTTGCAAGTCGATCTCGCCTACCTTCATCACGTTCATGGGGTCAGCACAGACGTTTGCAGCCGCTATCCAGGACTGGCCAGGCAGTATCAGCACCTCTGCCGGGCGCTCGTGGTGCAGCGGCCGCAACGGCGATTGACGAAGCAGGAACAGGCCATCGAAACGGTAATTCTGGCCTTGCTGGGAGCAACACCCAGCACGGATGATCTAGCGGGTCGCTATCTGCAAGCCATTACGCAGCCATCACCCGATTTCCAATCGTGGCAGGCTGACAAACATTATCGAACTTTTTTGCCGGTGCCGTTATGGGGCGATCACTTTACGCACCCGACCGGCGCTGCTGCCACGGCAGTTGAAGCGGATCCCGATAGTCATCAGGGAAGCGAGAATCAGCAAGATCACCACAAAAAAAACAGCCGCCGCCGGGATCAGGATCAGAGCACGCGCGATGATCCTTTATTATTGAACCGCTTTGAAAAAATGCTGAGCTGGGCGGAAATGGTCAATGTCAATCGCGCAGTCCAGGACGATGATGAGGAATCCGCGAGCGAGGCAGCGCAAGCCCTCGAGGAAATTACCCTGAGTCGGCATGAAAAAAACACTGCGGTTGCACTCAAGTTCGATCTCGATCTTTCCCCGGAGGATGTCGATCCGGCCAGACTGATTTCACAGTACGATTACCCAGAATGGGATTTTCGCCGCAAGCGCTATCATCCGGGGAAATGTCGCGTGGTATTTCAACGCGCGGCTGAACATGATCAGCACTGGACGCCGGATCTGGAGGCCAGAAAGCGTTTCCGCAAGATTCGACGGCAATTTGAAGCATTATTACCGAAACGAGAGATGCTGCGTCAACAACCCGATGGCGCCGAGCTGGATACCGACGCAGTGGTGCGTGCTGCCTGCGATTTTCGCGCGACCGGCAACGGATCCGATCGACTGTACTGCACTGTGCGGCAGCATTCGCGCGATTTGGCCGTGGCGATTCTGGTTGATGTATCGTTGTCCACCGACAGCTGGGTTCATGGCCGCCGCATCATCGATATTGGCAAGGAAGCATTGATCACGCTGGCGGCGGGACTTGCCACCTGCCGCGACGCATTCGCCATCTATACCTTTACTTCACGCAAGAACGCCTATGTGCCGGTGACAGAAGTAAAGAATTTTGCGGAACCGTTCAATGCCTACACATTGCGTTGCATTGCTGCGTTGCGTCCGGGCTATTACACGCGCATGGGAGCGGCGCTTCGACATGTCCAGCAAATATTGAACAACCGTCCGGAACGGCATCGCCTGATTTTATTGCTGACGGACGGCAAGCCCAATGACCTCGACTATTACGAAGGCCGTTACGGTGTCGAAGATACGCGCCAGGCCATCGTTGAGGTGCGGAGAGCGGGCATGTCGGTCTTCGGAATCACGATCGATAAAACCGCGCAGGATTATTTTCCCTACTTGTTCGGCGCGGGTGGTTATGCGATTGTCGCCCGCCCGGATCGTTTATCACAGGTATTGCCGGGTATTTATCAGCAATTGGTCCGCTAACGCGATTAGCGCCAAAGCGAGGGAATGTCGCGCGATACGTTGCGAAGTCGATCATTTGAATTCTTAAAATCACCTTAATGGTGCCATCATGACCAAAATCTGGGCCAATTTATCGATTGTAATGCAGCGTTTCATTCTACTGACAGGATCTGTGACGGCTGTTGTCGTGATGGGCTTACAGTTCCATGTCAGTTCGCAAGGTGATATGTCGGCGACGTATCCCAAAGGATTTCGTGGCGGCACGTGCACAATAGAATCTGACGCGCTGCTGATCGGTTATTCGGGATATTTCATTCCAGAAGATTATGAAATTCCAGCCGATGCGATGAAGGCGATGCCGGTGCCAACGCTGTGCAACAAAATGGCCAGTCCGGGCATGCTGGATATCACGATTGACTTTTTGTATCCCGAAACGGCGCGTCAATGGCTGATCGCACTGACGCTCACCAAAATAGAAGGCAGCAAGCCCAGCAAATCATTGTTGACCATTCCTGCAAAAACTTACGATGCAGGCACGATCTCACAAATTCTGAGCATTGGCGAAACCGGAGAATACCAGTTGTCTCTTTCCGGGCAGGATGATCGCCAAGCCGTTTTTACGCTCGAAATCCCGATCACCGTCGGGATGCGATGGTATGACGGCATGATTCAATTCTTGCCCATGATTGCAATGCTGGGCGCGGTAATTTTCTTTATCAATCTAAAAAGATTGTTGAAATAATCTTAATGCCGGACGCGCATCGATTACAGCATGTGGAAGGATGGTTGGGCGAATTTAGTGAAAAGCCGTTTCTTAACAGGCAGAATTAATCAGGCAGCGAGTCTCATGCTTGAGAATGTAGAAGGTAAAGTCGTTCACGAGGGGCATTCCGATGCCAAGCTGGAAATCGGAGCGACGGCCGTCACTGACATGGATTTGTTGCTGCCGATACGTTTAACCGAATTCCGATCCTTGTTATATTTCATTTCTTGATCAATCATCTTCTGTTTACGCGCATGCTTACAAACATTCCTTACGATTTAACTGATTTATTGCCCGATAATGATCCGCAGCGTGTGGCGCTGCATAATGAAGTGCATGCCCGCCCGAATCCGCGCATTCGGCTGCCGGCGTTGATCGTTTACGTGGTGGTCATCAATGACGGCGTTACCCGCGAAAAAGAATGTGCGCATTTGCGTCAATTGCCGGGGCAGCAGGCATTGATGCTCGAACAACTGGAGAATAATTTTCTGCGTTTGCGGTTACCGGGCTACACGCTGAGATGGGAGCGACACTCCGAATTCACGCGCTATTCGCTGGTGCAACATTTACCGGAAATTGCCCAGTTAGGTGCAACCGATCCCGAATTGCTGTCCAGCCTGACCTTGCCGCAGAGCTGGCTGGCTGATATTCCAGGACGCACATTTGCGGCCATCAAGCTGGCGATGGTGCCGGGAGACATCCAGCAACCCGAGCATTTGCTCGCGCAAGCGCGCCGGTGGTTTGGCGGAAATCCGGTGGTTGCGTCGCTGATTGGCCGAGAGGCGTATTCGCTGGCGGTGACCGATTTCATGCTGCGCCACAGCGGTTTTGAACGCATGCTGGTGATCATGCCTGAGGATACTTCGGAAACGCGCGCAGGGCGGGTATCGCAGCGCCTGCTCGAGATCGAGACTTATCGATTGATGGCGCTGCGTGGTCTGCCAGTTGCCAAACAGCTGATTCCAGAACTGACCAGCGCCGAACAACTGTTGGCAGATATCACCGCACGGCTTGAAAACAAGGCCGCCTCCGATCAGGAATTGCTGGATATCCTCATCGCGTTGGCGGCGCGGGTCGAACGCGCCACGGTCGAACATGCCTACCGCTTTGCGGCGACGCAAGCCTATAGCAAGCTGGTTACGCAGCGCATTGGGGAAATCAGGGAAAAAGCCATGCCGGGAACCCAGACGATCGGTGAATTCATGCAACGCCGGCTGACGCCGGCAATTGCCACCGTGGATGCAACGGCACAGCGCATGAGCTATCTTTCAGCCCGAATTGCCCAGACCAGCTCGTTGTTGCGCACGCGCGTCGATATTCAGACCGAAGCGCAGAATCAGCAACTGCTCGAAAAACTCACGCACGGGCAAGAACTGCAACTACGCCTGCAAAGCACCGTGGAAGGATTGTCGATCGCGGCCATCTCCTACTATGTCATCAGTCTGCTGCTGTATGTGGCCAAGGCGGGCAAAGCTGCGGGCTTGCCGATTCACCCGGAGATGGTGACCGGGGCGCTGGTGCCAGTGGTATTGTGGGCCGTTTGGCGCGCAACCCGCCGGATTCATGACAAGTTCTTCAAGAAACATTGAGGTAGGCGGTATGTTTTTTTATAGCACTCCATGCATTGTCTTGAACAGCTCCGAATTTTTTTGCCTATACCCCAAGGAAAATACCTGATGAGCGATTTTCAGCAGCAGTACAAGTTATGGAAAAAGTTTTTAGATAAATGGCCCATATCGAGGTTGGCCAAGATGAAGTTGGATGAATACACCAAAGTAGGTTCGAAGGATAGTTTCACTTACTGGATAGAATCACATCTCGACGAAATGGGCAGTATCCGGGGCGGATCGGCGTTCAAATTTGGTGTATTTTCACGAGGGAATAATGAGAGCAGGGTAAACAGCACTAGACGCAGCTACTCAGAAACTCATGGATGGTATACGTCGTTAGGTGAGACAGTCGAGGAAGCATTCGAAAAGGTACGCAACAATGTGATGGAGGTCGCGAGACTGGCTGATCAAGGTGATTTGGACGGTATCGAAACTATTAGATTAGGTAGGGCAGTCAAATGGAAGATTGCTTTCCACTATCAGAATCAAAAATCTCCGGCGATTGTGAATGTTTTCAACCGCGGAATGCTGGCGAAATATGTAGGTGGAACTGATAATCAAAGCATGGCTGATTTGCAGCGTGCAGCAATCGCCAAAAAACCTGCTGATCTTGGCATCCTTGAGTTCGGACCTCAAGTGTGGGGAGCCTCGGAACAAATAAAGGTGATGAGCAACCAAACGCCACCGGTGCATGCATTCACGACCACTTCGACGTTAATGGACAATCTGCCAGCCACTTGCTTTAACCGAATTTACTACGGTCCACCGGGGACAGGTAAGACTTTCATATTGAATGAATTGCTGAAAAAATTTTATGGGAAAAAGAACTCGGAAAATAGCGATAACGAAGAGCGTTACAGCTTTGCGACTTTCCATCAGTCCTACGGTTACGAGGAGTTCGTCGAGGGGCTTCGGCCAGTGCTCGGCGGCGAGATAGAAGCTGGGGATGCAAATGAGGTTCAGTACGAGATCAGATCGGGTGTATTCAAAGAGCTGTGTGATCGAGCACGAAAATCTCCGAATCAACGATTTGCTATGGTAATCGACGAAATCAACCGGGGTAATATCAGCGAGATTTTTGGCGAATTGATTACTCTGATCGAACCCGACAAGCGCGAGGAAAAAGAGAATGCCGTGCCCTTAATACTCCCTTATTCTCGCAAACCTTTCTTGGTACCAGATAACATCGACATCATCGGTACTATGAATACTGCCGACCGATCGCTGGCCTTGCTCGACACGGCCTTGCGGCGTAGATTCGAATTCGTGCAGATGATGCCCGATACTCGTGATGAAGCAGGAGCGCCGTTGGCTGGGTTTTTTGTGACTACTGCCGAGGGTGACATCAATGTGTGCCGAATGTTGCAACGTATCAACGAACGTATCGAAGTACTGTAAGACCGGGATCATTGCATCGGTCATGCCTATCTGACCGAGCTCATCGGCACGAAAGAGGAGTCGGCACGATTCGAAGCCCTGCAAGCCATATTCCGCACCCGCATCCTCCCGCTGCTTGAAGAATATTTCTTTGAAGACTGGGGCAAAATCCGGCTGGTGCTGGGCGACAATCAGAAGCAAGATCTGAAAATTCAATTCGTCAGTGAGAGCGATACGCACGAACAAGACTTAGCTGCTCTGTTTGGAAGCAATCACGGGCTTGACAGCTACGCCACCCAGCGTCGTTATAGCCTACAGGATGAGGCATTTTCCAAGCCTCTGGCCTATATTGGTATCTATAACCCCTAGCAAGCTGAAGTTCGGAGTATCAGTGAGCGGTATTACAATTTACGAATTCGATGTGCTGGTGGCTTCTGTGCTGGGCAAGCGAGATGATGTCAAAGCGCCTTTCGTTCCCGAGCCGGTATTCTCCTGGTTGCAGTCGCAAATACGGCAAACCGCTGAAGCAGGTGAACCCGCTTGGTTGCGTCTGACGCAATGGCGCGGTCAGCTAGCGATTCAAGTCACCAGTTTTGTTGGCGTGATCCAGGCACCGGATGGCTTCCAGATCGAGGTGTTGCCCAAGATCGGTAAATCGAGCGATGATAAGAATGAGGCTCGAAAAAATGAGGCTCGGGAACGGCTGATCGACATGTTGTGCTGCCTGGGCGGTTTTCGTCATATTGTGACCGACCGAGCAAAGCTCGCGGCTAAGCGAATGCCTCTGCTGGAAGTTTTTATCTGCGAATTTCTGCTTGCCGTTGAGCACGTGGTCAAGCGTGGAATACGTGGCGACTACGCCAGCAGGCGAGATAACATGTTCACGCTCCGTGGCAAGTTGCAGATGGCTGCGCATCTGCGGCAGAACCTGTGCCGGCGTGATCGATTTTTTACCGAATTCGATGAATTTTCCACTGATCGGCCTGAAAACAGGTTGTTGCATACGGCGCTCAGGCGCGTGTTGACATGGACGGTAGCGAACGCCAACCAGCAACTTGCCCGAGAACTGTGTTTCGTGTTCGCCGATGTGCCCCTGTCGAGCCATACGTCGCTGGATTTACAGAAAGTACAATTGGATCGCGGCATGACCCATTACGCCGATGCTTTGGCGTGGGCGAGGCTGATTCTGGAAGAAGAATCACCCCTCACTGGTTCGGGCGGTCACCTGGCACCGTCTTTGCTATTTCCGATGGAGGCCGTATTTGAAGCTTTTGTCGCTAAAAACATTGCCCGGCAGTTAGCTTCCGGCTACGCACTCAAAACGCAAGCGCGCAACTTTTCGCTGGTCAGACACCAGGAACAGGATTGGTTTCGCCTGAAACCGGACTTGCTCGTTTTGTCATCAGGTACTAATTGTCTCGTAATGGATACCAAGTGGAAGTTGATTGATGGTCAGAAATCCAATGGCACCGACAAATATGGATTGAGTCAGGCTGATTTCTATCAACTGTACGCTTACGGTCAGAGGTACCTCAATGGTGAAGGAGATATGGTGCTGATCTATCCCGGAACGGACGAGTTTAAGAAGGCGCTACCGGTGTTTGAGTTCCCAAAACCCGGGAACTTGCGGCTTTGGGTGTTGCCGTTCTGTTTGCTTGAACGCACGCTCGTGTTGCCCTTCTGCGGCAAACTCGACGCGTTGTTCGATCCCAATGCTGCTTTTTCGAAACTTGATACCCCCGTCGCCGTTGATCGGTAAATGGCCCGGAATGATTGTCCAATCTGACGCCTTCCGCGGAGGAACTGATACAGTCATTGCACTCCGCATCTTGTTTCCAGCTGGCTTCTCTAGGAGTCACGCCATTGCCGGTCGCCGATGACCGTCAGTAAAGGTTATGACGCGTTGACGAGCGACGAAATCAAACAGGCATTGCGCGTATCACCGCGATGAAATACCACGCGGATTGGAGACGGGTGCCTGAAACCGGTCTGTGCCGTTATCGGCATTGCCGTAATCGGTAAAAAGAGAGAGTGCTTATTTTCGATTACGGCAGGCGTTTTACTTGTTCGAGTTTGTGCAAGCGGTTGAACAAACGCCGTACTACATAACTTCGGGCGATGGATACGATGGTGAAGATCAAGCCGATCTGGAGGTTCTGGCTGATGCTGACTTCGATGCCGTACCACGGGAACACGATGATCTGAGCGGCCAGCGCGACGAAGTATCCAATGATGACGTTTATCCATGCTTCGAGCAGCGATTGAAGTCTGGTTTGCATAGATCAGAGATTGTTCGTTGGGAAAGAGAATGCGGCGAATGCTGCCGTGCTTTACATTCTATGATGTAGTGCCTTCATTGAGGCGCGCGGCAGTTTTTGATTCAAACACCGTATTGATCAATTATTTTTCGGTGAGGGATACCATGGCCATGGTAAATGAAACCAACAGTCCCAGCAGTACGAACGCCAGCACGGCGCCTTCGTCCGTGAAGAGGAAGACAGCGTACAGAATGAGGGATAAAGCCAAGGAACTCAGCATCGTAATTTTTATCATTGCTACCACCCTTTAGAAATTGATGTTTATCGAGTTTCCCGAATGGCCAGTCATGCGCGCCGGCCATTCATGCTTTATCTTAATCCTATCCATTCCACAGCGTAGATTTATTTTGTAAACGTTACGGCACCGGCCGGCGCATTTGCTGAAACCATTGCCGGTATTGCGCCATTTTTTCACGTTGTTCCGGTGGTGCGCGGCGTCGGCACGTGGAATATTCTTCGCTACCGGGTTTTGCGCCCCAGCGTATTTCGGCGCAATCATTCGGATTGTAAGCTACTTCGTAAGCGGATTGCCGCGCCACTACCTCGGCGATTGACAGCACCTGTGCGCTGCCATCGGAGCGCGTGTAGCGGATGGCCTGCTGATGGATATGCTGGACATGATAATGTTCAATTTCGGTTTTGACGGCTTGTGGAGCCTTGCCGTGCAGGTGATATAGATCCGGGTGGCGCATGATTTTAGCAGGCAGATCATCGAGCACATGCATGGCGATGAGGAGGCGCATGTCGCGCGATGGTGTCGAATAATCTTCCCAGGGTCCGACCGTTTGAAATATCGCAGCGCCGCGTGGCATGGCAATGACGCCACGCGGATTCTTGCGGAAATAGGCTTCAGCGTTGTCGATCGACGTGATGCGCGTTTCGATCTGCTCGACCAATGCAGCAAACATCGAGTCATACGCCTGTTTCGGTTCAAGGCCGTTCGGATTGGTGAGCTTGGTCAGCGTGGCGTAAAAGTTATCCGGCGTCATTTGCTGCTGTTCCAGGGAAAACGGGATGAATTCCGAGGAATGGGTCAATTCAGCATTCGTCAGGACTTTCCATTGGTTGGGCCCATTGGCAATCAATGGACGGAAGGCTTTGAAACCGGGACCGGCGCTGGGGGTATCGGTAAACAGTAACGTGCCTTCCCATACGCGTTTGCGGGTGATGGTGTTGTCCGGCTGCGCGTCCACCGCCCATAGCATGCCGGGTTGATCGGTGGATTGCGGCACCCATTCGGCGAGCACCAGAATATGGCCATACGGATCGGCAAATACCGTTCCCGGCCACAACGTTTCGCGATGCAAGGGAATAGGGTACAGGTCGGTTGCTTCATCATCCAGGCCGGTGCGGGCAGATCCGGAATGCACTACATCGGCTAGCTTCCGGCTGAATCGGGTAAAACTGTCGGGCGTGCCGATGCGCTGGGTAAATTCCGTCATCAGCGTCGGAGCGCTGCATCGCGGCGGTGCTTTTCCCGAACCGCGTCCACAGGGACGGAAAGCAATGGGCAAGCCCATCTTCCAGGCGAAATAGCTACGCAAGGTATACGGCAAATCAGCGCAATCCGGCGTCAAAGGCAACGCGGCGTCTTCGTTGAGCCCCAGGTAATTGTGCAGAAAGTTATGTTCGGCATTGCGTAGCAGAGGTTCGAGCGAAGGAAAACTCAGGCTTTCAGGAAATGGCGCAGCAAATAATTCTTCGATCCAGGCCGCATAAAACGCTTCGGTGGCCTGATTCCATTCATTCATTGCCGGCTGTGTATGGGATTTGCCTATGACGAGCGTATGACAGGCAATGCGATTGCCATCGCTGTGGATCTCAACCTGATATCGCCCGGCTTCGAGCTGTCCCAAAGCGGTCTGGATGCGCCAGGGCGGGCCGCCGCGGCGGCTGGATTGCAGAGGTATACGGTTGCCCTCGCGATCGAAGATAGTTATTTCCGATAACGCATGGCTCGTGGAAACGGTCATGAGTCGAACAGGTGCGCTGGCATCGGGTTGTCGTGGTGAAACCCACAGGTAAGCTGCGACGTTGTCTGCACAGGGCATGTTCTCAGCCTGTGCGATTGATATGGCAAATCCAGTCAGAACAAGGATGCTGATGTAATTCTGGAACCATCCCATTAAATCCAGAAAATATTTTCGCATGCTATTTTCCTTCGAATAAGTGTGGTGGATGTGAGATCTGAGAGTCTACACAAATTGGCCTATCATTCGAGGATCATCAGTGATTGTCGCCGTTGTGTTGAAATAGTCTGATATCAGAAGAGTAGAATATTCAATAATCGGGATTAAAGTAAATAGTGAGGCGAGTTTGTTTATGATCCTGATTGATCAGACTCCAACCGCAACGAGCAATCAATTCGAGAGCTGATGCCCGGTATTCTCACTATTCATGTCGACAAAACGCGTATGCTTGATGATTGCAAGATTACTTTCGATCTTGCTCGTGCACACTTGCCTAGTTCGATGACCGAACTAGGGGTCAACGATGTGCGCTGAGAGGAATCGATGCTCCCATTGAGAACCGATGCATAAAATGAACGATGACATTCAGATTCATAACGGAAAATCCGCCGATACATACTTAAACCCGTTGTTGTGGCATGCGTTGCCGCCTGACGAGGTTGTTGCTGCGTTGAAAACTGCTCAGCAAACGGGCTTGACTGAACAAGAAGCTGCTCAGCGATTACATCATATCGGCGCAAACCGGTTGCAGGAACCTGCCCGCAAGGCACCCTGGTTGCGGTTCCTGCTACAATTTCACAATCCCTTGATTTATGTTTTGCTGGCGGCTGGATCAGTCGCTTTCGCGCTGGATGGATTCGTCGATGCCGTGGTGATCATGGGCGTTGTGATCATTAATGCTATCATTGGTTTTGTCCAGGAAGGTAAAGCCGAACGGGCGCTGGAAGCCGTTCGTGGCATGCTGGCGGCACGAGCTGCTGTGGTGCGCAATGGCGAGCGCAAGTACATTGATGCGACACAGCTGGTTCCCGGTGATCTGGTGCTGCTTGAATCGGGCGACAAGATCCCTGCTGATCTGCGCCTGATTCGCGCGAAGAATCTTCAGGTTATTGAATCTGCACTGACCGGTGAATCTGCGCCGGTGGAGAAAGTGACTGCAGCAGTACCGCAACAGGCTAATCTCGCAGATCGCGTGAATATGTGCTATTCCGGAACGCTAGTGAGTTTTGGTCAGGGTCAGGGAGTGGTTATTGCTACCGGTGCGCAGACGGAAATCGGCCGGATCGGCACGCTGGTGAGTGATGTCAAAAGCCTGGAAACACCGCTGACGCGTCGGCTGGATCAGTTTGCCCGGCAAATTACTGTCTTCATCCTGGTCGTAGCGACAGTAGCGTTGTTATATGGCTATTATATTGCCCGGCTTCCTTTGTCCGATCTGTTTCTGGCAGTTGTCGGTCTGGCAGTCGCTGCAATTCCCGAAGGCATGCCTGCCATTGTAACCATCGTGCTGGCTATCGGTACCCGGATCATGGCGCGCAAGAAAACCATTGTCCGGCGTCTGCCAGCTGTCGAGACGCTTGGCTCGGTTTCGGTCATCTGTACCGATAAAACCGGCACGCTGACCAGGAATGAGATGACCGCTGTCCGGATGGTGCTGGCCGATCACGAGATAACCGTGTCAGGAACGGGATACGCGCCGGACGGCGGTTTTTACATTGATGGAACCAGCGTGGATCCGTCAGCAATTTGCGGTTTCGAAGATTTGGCTCGCTGCGGCCTGCTTTGCAATGACGCCCGAATTCATCATGATTCCACCGGTAGCTGGACACTGACGGGCGATCCGACGGAAGGCGCCCTGATGACGCTGGCTCATAAAGCCGGCGTGGTACCATCGGCTGCGGCATCACAATGGCCTCGCGTCGATGCCATTCCCTTCGAGTCCGAGCGGCAGTATATGGTGACGTTGAATCACGATCATGACGGACATCAGGTATTATTTCTAAAAGGTGCGCCGGAGCGCGTTTTTGCGCTCTGCAAAACACAATCGGGGGGTGCCGTTTTCGATCGTGGCTACTGGGAAGCTGCGGTCATTCGGGCTGCTCAGGCCGGCGAACGCGTGCTGGCGCTTGCACGGGCACAATGGGCAGAGAATCGGCAAAATATTGAAGTGAGTGATGTCATCCCCCGTTTTGAGCTGTTAGGATTGGTGGGTATTATCGATCCACCGCGGGAGGAAGCCATTGCGGCAGTGACCGAATGCCAATCAGCGGGGGTGCGGGTCAAGATGGTGACTGGCGACCATTCGGTAACGGCAGCAGCGATCGGTAGTCAACTTGGCCTGGATGCTAAAACGACCCTGACGGGTGATGCTATCGACAACCTGAATGATGATGCATTGCGTGAGCAGGTGCTCACTACCGACATTTTTGCCCGCACCACGCCCGAGCACAAACTGCGGCTGATCACCGCCCTGCAATCTCAAGGCCATCTGGTGGCAATGACCGGCGACGGTGTCAATGATGCGCCAGCATTGAAAGCAGCCGACGTTGGCGTTGCGATGGGACTGAAAGGCACCGATGCAGCGCGTGAAGCCTCCGATCTGGTTCTGACGGATGACAATTTTGCCACCATAGCCACTGCCGTCCGCGAGGGACGCGTGGTTTACGACAATATCAAGAAATCGTTGATGCACATGCTTCCCACGAATGGGGGAGAGGCTGGCGTCATTCTGCTGGCGATTTTTGCCGGTTTACCGCTGCCGGTAACCGCTGGTCAGATCTTGTGGGTGAACACTGTCACATCAGTCACGTTGGCATTGGCACTGGCATTTGAGCCGGCAGAGCGATGCGTGATGGAACATGCTCCACGTCCGCCCGGTGAAGCACTTATCACGCGTGCGCTCGGCTTGCGGATTTTATTTGTGATCACTTTGATGGTGGCTGCAACATTCACGATTTTTAACTGGGAATTGCAGCGCGGCAGCAGCCTGGAACATGCGCGCACTGCCGCCGTGAACATGATTGTAATGTGTGAGCTGTTCTATCTGTTCAATGTCCGGCATTTTACGGGGCATGCCTTCAGATTGGAAACGCTGCTTGGCAACCGCGTGGTTTTACTGGTATCCGGCATTCTGATTCTGCTGCAACTGGTTTTCACTTATACGGCACCGATGAATCATATTTTCAAGAGCGCTGCACTCGATATTCCTTCTTGGGTAGCCATACTCAGCTTAGGATTTCTGCTGTTTCTGTGCGTCGAGGCGGAAAAAACCATTCTGCGCATAACACGAGTCGGCCGACTGTGAAGAGCTGATTGCATACATTCCATACGCAAAGGAGAACTTTTGATGAAACTGATTAAGCATGTCATTGCTGCAACTGACCTGTCATCCGCATCGTTGATGGCGGTAGAACGGGGTTTCGATATATCCCGAATAACTTCGGCCCGCTATACCGTCATGCATGCTCTTGGGTTGAATGCATTGGGTCCACTGCAGGATCTCCTTGGGGAGCAGGCTGATAGCGTCACAAGTAAGCTGATCGATAAGCAGCGCAATGAATTGAATTCAATTATTTCGGATACTTCTCGCAATCGCGGTGTCGCAGCAGAAATTCTTGTCGAAGAGGGATTGGCCAGCGCGGTCATTCCTGCGCATGCCGCATCTACATGTGCAGACCTGGTGGTTGTCGGTTCTCATGGGGATGGTATGTTGCGCCGGCTTTTGATTGGTTCAACTGCATCGCATCTGCTGCGCAAAAGCCAGTGCCCGGTATTGATTGTGAAATCCGATGTTCGCAATTCATACAGAAAAGCCTTGGTAGCGGTCGATTTTTCACCTGCCTCGGAACTTGCCATCAGGATAACCCGTGAAATTGCCCCGGACGTCGTAATCGTACTGTTCCATGCTTTCGATGTGCCGTTTGAAGGGATGTTGAATCACGCAGGTGTCACCGAGGACAATATTCAACACTATCGGCATGAAGCGTGTGAGAAAGCGAGGCATTTGCTACGCACGCTGGCCCTGAAAGCCGGTCTGGCGCATGATCAGTACGACGCCCAAATAGAATGCGGAGATGCTACCCGAGCGATTCTCGATCAGGCTGAACGTCAAGGTTGCGATTTGATCGTGATGGGCAAGCATGGTACTCACATTACCGAGGAATTACTGCTGGGGAGCGTTACCAAGCGGGTTTTGGACGAAGCGCAAGTGGATCTGCTGGCGATCGTCGATAAACGATACCCTTGGCTTGCAGCGGTTGACGGAATCCAGACCGGTGGCAGCATTTCGGGCCAAACTGGAATAGAAAAAAATGCTCCGCCGCCCTCATCGCAGCCCGCACATCTGCTGCTGGCGACAGACCTGAGTCCACGATGTGATCGTGCGCTCGAGCGGTCACTCCAGCTGGCCAAGACCTGGCAGTCGCATCTGACGGCACTTAACGTATTCGATGTGCCCAGCGCGCCAGATCAAGTTTTAGCATGGGCTGCGGGCGAAAAATTACTTGATTTGCAACATGAAGCGCGTCATCAGTTGAGCCAGGATCTTGCGAGTATGGGCTCTCATGCCGATATTCGATTGATCCGTTCAAACAAACCCGCTGATTCGATCCGTCTCGCGACTGAACAAATCTGTGCTGGATTAGTGATCACTGGAGTAGCTCGGGATGAGCCACTTGGACGTTTTCTGTTAGGATCCAATGTCGAGGAATTATCGCAGAGCCTGGAGCAACCACTGTTGATCGTTCGTAACCGCGTCCGTGGGCCTTATCGCAATATTGTCGTTGCCAGCGATTTATCGCAGAATTCACGCACTGCGCTACTGACTGCCACACAATGGTTTCCGCAATCGGTCGTGGATGTGTTTTACGCAGATAAAGGTCCCAACGCACTGGGTTCCATACCGGGCAGCGCAACGTTAAAGCCTGCCGATGCAGCGACTCATGAGCGGTGTGAACGATTCGTAACCGACAGCGGTGTTCTTCGCTCGCGAATCAGGAACATCATATGCGTTGACGAAGTGCTTGAGACCTCGCTTACCCGCTATGTTCGCCAACATGGAGTCGATCTGGTGGTGATGGGTTCAAATGAGAATAGCGGCTTGTTTAGTGCGCTGTTCAGAAACTCCCTTAGCCAGGTTTTGCAATGGATTTCTTCGGATGTACTCGTTATTCCCGCAACAAATAATACATAGAACGAATGATCGAATTACATCCGAGCATCATCTTTCTCGGTGGTTTGGTGGTCGTGGTTTTTGGCGCCGAGATACTACTGCGCAGCGCTGCCCAGGTGGCGGCAATGCTGGGTGTCAGTCCAATCGTCATCGGCTTGACCATCGTTTCGATCGGAACCAGCACGCCCGAACTGGCTGTCGGCATCATGGCTGTGGTGGAGGACAAGGGTTCGTTGGCCGTGGGCAACATCGCTGGTACTAACATTTTCAACATTCTGTTCATTTTAGGCCTGAGCGCCATCATTCATCCTCTGCCAATTCGTCTGCTGAGTATCAAAATCGATGTGCCGGTGATGATTGGCTCGGCCTTTATGCTGATTCTGATGTCGCTTGATGGTGTCCTGTCTCGAACCGAAGGGGCGCTATTGGTGCTTGCGGCGGTGTTTTATACGATCGTGCTGATTAGGGAAAGTCGCGGAGAGAGCGCGGCAACCAAGAAAGAGTTTTCGGAGGAATTCGGGGTAGGGTTCATTCCCAAAACCCACCGCTATCCGGAATACGCTATACAGTCATTACTGTTGCTGACAGGTATGGCACTCACCATATTAGGTGCGAACCTGCTGGTCGCGGGAGCGGTGAACATTGCCAAGGCTTACGGTGTAACTGATGCGTTGATTGGATTGACAATTGTTGCCATAGGAACATCCGCACCGGAACTGGTGACCACGCTGGTAGCAACTTACAAAAATGACCGGGACGTGGCAATCGGTAACCTGATTGGTAGCAGTATCTACAATATTCTGGTCATTCTGGGTGTGACTACGCTGGTCGCTCCTAGCGGAATCGATGTTGAAAACGATATTTTATGGATTGATTTGCCATTGGCGGCGATGGTTGCTGTTGTTTGCCTGCCGGTGTTCAACAGCGAACGAATGGTGTCACGCACCGAAGGTGTCGTATTCGTTGCTGCATACATCATTTATTTCATGATACTTATCTTGTTTCGCACATAGATGACGCAAGGTGCATGCTTTATGCTGATTGAAGACTGCACAAGTAAATCACTTCGTTGTGCTGTGCCTCTCCATCCTTGAAAAACGCGCCCAATACTTATCATTGAAGAATCGAATCCGGTATTTCCTTTCATTGGGAAAATTGTTTTCGTTAGCTGAATTTTCATTGAAAGATTGAGGATTTTGCTGCACCTCGAAAAAAACAGCCAATAAATGATCAGCAGTCATAATTTCAGATTCCGGGCATGCTCAAATTTTCTAACTGTTTGAGGATCAATAACCCAACCCGCAAGCGTATCAATAGCGTATCTTTGAAAAGATGGTTTGATGAAACTCAAGATATCTATAAAGAATTCCGAAAGTGTACCGATATTTAGCACCAGTCATCAATTGCAAGTCAAACTTTACTACGTTGTCTAGCGATGTGCCTTCGGATTTCCAGAGTGCCTGCCTGATTCGGAACATCTAAAAAATAAGGTAGAACGGCCCGTCCGAGCTGTAAGGCAAATTCCTACACCTTGATGAGACGATTACCTAGCATTGTTTAGGTTAACTTCCATTTACTTCCACTTCAGCATGATTGAAAATCTCTCCATACGATTTTGGTGGATTTGTTAATTTAAAGGAGTAAGAAAATGGAAGCAGATCAATTGCTTGATGAAATCAAAGACATTAACTTAGCCTATTTGTTATTGGCCAAACAAATGCTGCGGGACGATCGGGTGTCTGCCATGTATCGTCTGGGTATCAACCAGGACATCGCCGAAATACTTGACAAGCTGACCTCTGCGCAACTTGTCAAAATGGCGGCTTCTAATATGCTGCTCTGCCGTTTTCGCTTTGATGATCGCTTGATTGCTCAAATGCTATCGAATGATACCCGCGAGCAATCAGTTACCAAATCCCACGCGGCCATTTTGATGGCAGGCAAACCAGCAGAAGCGATTGTCTAATCCAATTGATTACGAAGGGGTAACAGCATGCGTAACCGGAGCATTTTAACCGAAGCCAGACAAATTCAGCTCGCAACCGAGTTGATCAGCCTGGGCGCTCGTTTGCAAGTGTTGGAGATGAATACCGATTTGAGCCGTGAGCGACTGGTGAAGTTGTACAAGGAAATTCGTGGCGTATCTCCTCCCAAGGGAATGCTGCCTTATTCAGAGGACTGGTTCATGAGCTGGCAACCCAACATGCATTCGTCCTTGTTCATCAATATCTATAATTTTGTGATCAAAAACACCGGAACCGCCGGCATCGATGCGCTGATCAAGAGTTACCGGTTATATCTGGAACACATTCAAGTGCATCAGCTGGAAAAAGTCCTGAGCCTGACCCGGGCATGGACGTTGATACGATTCGTCGACAGCGGCGTATTATGCATCGCCCCTTGCGTAAGCTGTCGCGGGAATTTTATCGTGCACTCGCTGGAGATTCATTCCAATCATGTCTGTGGGTTATGCAATATTCCTTCACGCGCAGGGAAAACCAAGAAAGCCGCGATTGCTGGATTTCATTGAATACGCGTTCGAACACGACTGAGGAATAAGTGCTGGTTATTTCAGTAAACGCTTGATACGATCCAACGCTTGCTGAAGATTGTCCATCGACGTTGCGAACGACAAGCGCATGTAACCTTCACATCCAAATGCAGAGCCTGGAACGACGGCTACACCGGCGCTTTCCAGTAAGTACTCACTGAATGCAATGTCATTCTCTGCTTCGATCAAGTTCTTCCTGTATACATCTTCCATCGCCTGACGCACGTCGGCAAATGCATAAAAAGCACCATCAGACGAGAGGCAGCGGATTCCATGGATCTGATTCAATTGTTCCGTCACGTAAACATTGCGTTCCTTGAAGGCAGAAACCATCGGCGTAATGCAGGACTGATCGGCGTTGAGCGCGACCTCGGCGGCTGCCTGCGAAATTGAACTCGGGTTGGACGTGCTCTGAGACTGCACGTTTTCCATCGCCGTGATGATGTGAGCCGGACCACCGCAATAGCCAATGCGCCAGCCGGTCATGGAATATGCCTTGGAAACCCCATTCAGCACGACGGTTTGCGGAAAGAGATCAGGACAGGCATTGACGATGTTGCAGAATTTCTGATCCGATAGCAGGATGTGTTCGTACATGTCATCGGTGGCGATCAAAATCTGCGGATATCTTCGCAGAACCGCTCCCAGCGCCTTGAGCTCATCCACACTGTATACTCCGCCTGAGGGATTGCTGGGACTGTTGATGACGAACATCTTGGTCCTGGGCGTAATCGCCGCTTCCAGTTGTTCGGCGGAAATTTTGAAATTCTGTTCGATCCCGGTAGGAATGAACACTGGCTTGCCTTCGGCGATCAGAACAATGTCAGGATAAGAAACCCAGTAGGGTGCTGGAATGATCACTTCATCGCCGGGATTGATGACCGACAGCACCAGATTGAAGAAACTCTGTTTCCCGCCACAAGAGACCAGAATCTGCTTGGCTTCAAAATTAAAGTCGTTTTCACGTTTGAATTTGGCCACGATGGCATTTTTCAAACCCGGCGTTCCGCCTACCGCAGTGTATTTGGTCAATCCTTTGTTGATCGCGGCGATGGCGGCATCCTTGATGTGCTGAGGCGTATCAAAGTCGGGCTCGCCGGCGCCCAGGCCAATGATATCTTTTCCTTCCGCCTTCAGTTTTGCGGCTCGGGCAGTTACCGCAAGGGTAGGGGATGGTTTGATGCTTTGAACGCGGTTTGAAAGTTTCACAAAAATCCTCGCACTAAAATGAGTAGATCAGCATGTTAGAATGACATCATAAAGCCATTCTTTCGCGGAATTATACTCGTGATCATAACCTTCCCCAAGAGTCCGTTCAAATTACATCAAGCATTCGAACCGGCGGGAGATCAGCCCGCTGCAATTGCCCAATTGGTTGAAGGCATCGACGATGGCCTTGCCTTTCAGACATTGCTGGGCGTTACCGGCTCCGGCAAAACCTATACGATTGCCAATATGATCGCCCGAACCGGGCGGCCGGCCATTATGCTGGCGCCAAACAAAACGTTGGCAGCCCAGTTGTACGCTGAGATGCGTGAGTTTTTTCCTGAAAATGCCGTGGAATACTTCGTGTCCTATTACGATTATTATCAGCCCGAAGCCTATGTTCCGTCGCGAGATCTGTTCATTGAAAAGGATTCCAGCATCAATGAGCATATCGAACAAATGCGCTTATCGGCAACCAAGTCGCTGCTGGAACGCGATGATGCCATCATCGTTGCGACGGTATCCTGCATTTACGGTATCGGTGATCCAGTCGATTATCACGGCATGATTCTGCATCTGCGGCAGGGCGAAAAAACCTCGCAGCGCGACATCATCAAGCGCCTGACCGAAATGCAATATGACCGCAACGAAATTGAATTCAAGCGCGGCGTATTTCGTGTGCGCGGTGATGTGATCGACGTCTTTCCGGCGGAAAGCTCCGAAGCAGCCGTACGTGTGTCATTGTTCGATGATGAAGTGGATAGCATGGCTTTATTTGATCCATTGACCGGCCGTATCCTGCAAAAATTATCCCGCTACACCGTCTATCCTTCCAGTCACTACGTGACGCCCCGCAGCACGACACTGCGAGCGATGGAAACCATCAAGGCCGAACTGCGCCAGCGACTGGAATGTTTTTATCAGGAAAACCGGTTGGTTGAGGCGCAACGCTTGGAGCAGCGCACGCGGTTTGATCTGGAAATGCTCAATGAACTGGGGTTCTGCAAGGGAATTGAAAATTATTCGCGCCATTTATCAGGCAAGAAACCCGGCGAGTCGCCGCCCACCTTGCTGGATTATTTGCCGAATAATGCCCTGATGATCATTGATGAAAGTCATGTCACCGTGTCGCAGATAGGCGGAATGTATAAAGGCGATCGCTCGCGCAAGGAAAATCTGGTGAATTATGGATTTCGCTTGCCATCCGCACTCGATAACCGACCGCTGAAATTTGAAGAATTCGAAAGGAGAATGCCGCAAACCGTGTTCGTATCGGCCACGCCGGCCGATTATGAGAAAACGCACAGCGGGCAGGTTGTGGAACAGGTGGTGCGACCGACGGGCCTGATCGATCCTGTCATCGAGGTGCGTCCAGTGACCACCCAGGTGGATGATCTGATGTCCGAGGTCAATCTCCGCACCGCCAAGAATGAGCGCGTGCTCGTTACCACACTGACGAAACGCATGGCGGAAGATCTGACCGATTATTTTTCGGAGCATGGCATCAAAGTCCGCTATTTGCATTCTGATATCGATACGGTTGAGCGCGTGGAGATCATTCGAGATCTGCGTCTTGGACAATTCGATGTGCTGGTCGGTATCAATTTATTGCGTGAAGGATTGGATATTCCGGAAGTTTCCCTGGTGGCGATCCTCGATGCCGACAAGGAAGGGTTTCTGCGATCGGAACGATCCTTGATTCAGACGATAGGTCGCGCCGCCAGGCATATCCATGGCACGGCCATTTTGTATGCCGATACCATTACCAAATCCATGCGTGTGGCGATCGACGAAACCAATCGGCGGCGCGACAAGCAAATGCAGCATAATCTGAAGCATCACATTACGCCGCGTTCGGTGCACAAGCGGATCAAGGATCTGATCGATGGCGTCTATAATTATGAATCCGCCCAGCAGGATTTCAAAGCGGCACAGGCTCAGGCACGCTATGACGCCATGAGCGAAACGCAATTGACCAAGGAAATCCAGCGCGTCGAGAAAAAAATGCTCAGCGCCGCCAAGAATCTGGAATTTGAAGAAGCTGCAAAATATCGCGATGAACTGAAAAGTCTCAAGAACAAGCTGCTGATCGGCTTTACAGATGTCACTTGAATGAACTCCAGAAACTGCTGCGTTCCGTTCTACAATTTCTCATTACGCAAGAAGCCGCAAGCCGCGCGTCAAGCCCGACTGCTTCATACTATCCACAGCAGGCAGTTCATCAGAATTTTCCCCGTTGTTGGCAGGAGTACATGAATGCTCGCCCAGCCAAGGCACAGCGGTCATTGTTTTCCGATGGGTGGTACACATGATCCGTTGCGCAGCCGGTCAAACTGAAATGAACGATGGCGATGATAAAAATCTTAGTCAATGAATGGATTTTGTAGCTGGCGTTTGAAGCATGTCCAGAATGCAGTTTCAGATTTGGAGGGGCAGGCACAACTGCAACAGATGGCGTCAGCATGAACTGGAGCGGTGAGCGTTCCCAGATTTTCAACATCGACTTCATCATTGGCTCCGGTCAGGATTCAAATAAGCCTTCGATGCTGTCATGAGCGTCTAGTTCATCGAATGTCTTGATGCGTTGCCATTCTTCAACTTTCACATTGCTTTATGTTCGAAAAGCTCTTGCTGAGAATTTTCATAAATTGTCCGATGGGTCTGTAAATAGGTTGCTCTAAAATTAATTGAGGTGTAAAACTTAATTTGATCTTGTCAGGCGTCACAATATAAAAAATGCACTCACATCATTTTCGTTGATAAATGAGGAGGTACGGCATGACCAGAATTCTTGTTCTTTACTACAGCATGTATGGCCATGTCGAAATCATGGCCCATGCTGTAGCCGAAGGCGTCAAGAGCGTCGAGAATACCGAGGTTGCCGTTAAACGCGTTCCCGAGCTCATGTCCGACGAAGTGGCGCAGAGAGTTGGGGCCAAACTCGATCAGCCAGCGCCCATTGCGTCAATCGATGAACTGGTAAATTACGATGCCATCATTTTCGGAACACCAACCCGTTTTGGCAACATGTGCGCGCAAATGCGGAATTTTCTGGATCAGACCGGAAAGTTATGGTTGAACGGCGGACTGATCGGCAAGGTAGGCAGCGTATTTACTTCGACCGGCACTCAACATGGCGGCCAGGAAACCACGATCACTTCATTTCATACTACCTTGCTTCATCACGGCATGATCATCGTAGGCGTTCCCTATTCTTGCCAGGAAATCATGAACATGAGCGAAATCACGGGTGGTTCTCCCTATGGGGCCAGTACCCTCGCTGGTGGCGACGGTAGCCGGAAACCGTCAGAAAATGAATTGAAGGTCGCTCGCTTTCAGGGCAATCATGTTGCCCACATAGCCAGGAAATTAACTGAGCAATGATTCCGGAGAAGCATGAGCACATGGATAATCAATCATCAGATAAATTGGCGCCGGTCATATATATACCGCATGGTGGAGGTCCTTTGCCCATTCTAGGCGATAAAGCTCATGAAAACATGATCACTTTCCTAAAAGCGATCGTCCAAGATTGGCATCAACCTGCAGCGATACTTATCATCAGCGCGCACTGGGAAGAAGATCATGCGATGGTCACGAGCGGCAGTCATCCTGAATTGATTTATGATTACTATGGTTTTCCGGTTGAGGCGTATCATCTTCAATATCCTGCGTCCGGCCAGCCCCAGCTTGCTAAGAAAATCGCCGAACTGCTCATTTCTCAAGGCATCGCCGCCCAGCAAAACGGACAGCGTGGGTTCGATCACGGCATGTTTATTCCGCTGATGCTGATGTATCCATTGGCGAATATCCCATGTGTTCAGCTATCCCTGCTGAAGAATTTAAATCCGCAGCAGCATATTGATATCGGGAAAGCCTTGCAGTCTCTACGAAAGGAAAACATTCTCGTCATTGGCTCTGGAATGTCCTTTCATAATTTGAAACGATTCTTTACCCAAGGCAATGATGGTGATGCCGAGAACGACGCATTTGATCACTGGTTGCTGGAAACCTGTGCCGGCGACGAGATATCGGCAACGGAACGTGAACAGCGGCTGATCGAATGGCAACAAGCGCCGGCAGCGCGTTATTGCCATCCCAGAGAAGAACATTTAATGCCTTTGCTCGTCTGCTACGGCATCGCTTGTGCTGACACGCCGCAAGCCAAGGTCGCGTTCAATGCGGAAATCATGGGAAAAAAAGTGACGAGTTTTCTGTGGCAGTAATTTTTTGAAAGAATAGCCAGCCTCTATATTAATCACTGAAATTCTTCGGAGGATCAATATGAAAGCAAGAAAAATAACCCCCTTAATCACATTCGGCGTCATGTCGATGGTTTTTTTCCTCGTATCAGGCTGGGTATCGGCGGCGCAGGACGGCAAACCATCTCCTAATCATGCGTGGAAAGATGGGGCGGAAATCTATGCCAAAATCTGCGCCTATTGCCATGATGTCCAAGTCGGGCCGCCGATTCGCAATCGGGAATTGTCACCAGATTACATCCGGCACATGGTGCGCAACGGCAACCGGGCGATGCCGGCCTTCCGTCCTTCGGAAATCGATGATGAATCGCTGGCAAAATTGGCGGAGTTCATTTCCCACCGCTCAACACAACCCTAAGGAGGACCCCGTCATGGATGAAACACGGCGTAACCTCATCAAGGGCATGCTCACCGGCGGAACGTTGCTGGCGCTGGGTATTCCGGGCATAACCCAGGCAGCTTCAACCGCCTCGGCCCTGTCAGGCCATACGCGCGATTGCCAGTTGCTGCTGGGCAGCACCGTCATCGACGAAGCCTTCGCAACCGGGGCACGAGCCGCGTGTGCTCACTTTGGCTATGCCGGTCAAGGCGAGCTGGCCACATTTAAACTTGGAAATGAGTTGCTGATCAGTCCTCAATCCATTGCCGATCTTTTGATGCGATCTCACAACATGCGTTGGGTTGCCGTCATGGATTACGCCCATGCCGCAATTTTTACCGAACTGGTGCGCGATGCCGATGGACGTTTGCTGGCTTTGGGTTCGCATGCGTCGGCATCCAATGCGGATGCGGTGCTCTCGCTTCGGCACCGATGGACGACCGCTTCGCCGGTATACGGCGCGGGTGGCTTGCTGGCATCCACGCTGGCTCAGACTGGCCGCAGCTTCTCGATCGTGGAAAATTTTCTGAAGGCGGTACTGCCTGACACGGGCGTGACCGCGGCAGCGTTACCACAATTTTCTGCCTACGGGCTGGCTGATCAGCCTACCTTGCATTTACATTGCGCTCGTATGCCTGCGGCAGAAGCCAGCCAATTAGCGGGCTGGGAAACATCAGCAAACTGGGATTTGTTAGTTGCTTCATCGGTTGCCGCTTTTGCTGAACCCCCACCCCTTGGAAACTGGATCGAAGCCACGGGTTACGCGGTGGTGGCCGCTGCGCTAGGGATGAGAATGCACCAGGAATCCTGTGCGCAGCGCGCTTTTGTGCACCGGCCGGATAACCGCAATCGGGATCATGATGGGTTGGCGGGAAAACAATTTGTTTCATTTGTCATCGACGTGTAGGGAGAACACAGCATGACCAGTCAATATATTGCCTTACCCAAAGGGGTTTTGGAAAAAGATTTCGATACCGCCATCCGTGATTTTCGCACGGTTCTGGGCGATGCTTCCGTACTCACCAGCGCGGAACAGCTTGCGCCTTACATCAAGACCATGATGCCGGTTCCTGATGGCGACCATACGCCATCCGCGGCATTACTGGCCACCACCGTCGAGCAAATCCAGAAAATCGTGGCGATTTGCAATCAGTACAAAGTACCGATCTGGATGATTTCCACTGGCAAGAATTTGGGCTATGGTTCGGCTGCACCCGCAGAACGGGGCCAGGTGGTGCTTGATCTCAAGCGCATGAACCGTATCCTGGAAGTGGATAAGGATCTGGCCTTTGCTTTGGTTGAACCGGGCGTGACCTATCAGCAACTCTACGATTACATCAAAGAGCACAAGTTGGGCCTGTGGTTATCGATGCCCGCGCCATCCGCCATCGCCGGGCCGGTGGGCAATACGCTGGATCGGGGCGTGGGTTACACGCCTTATGGCGAGCACTTTTTGTTTGCCTGCGGCATGGAAGTGGTGCTGGCGAATGGCGAGGTATTGCGCACCGGCATGGGGTCGATGCCAAATTCCAACACCTGGCAGGTCTTCAAATGGGGATATGGCCCTTATCTCGATGGGATTTTCACGCAATCGAATTATGGCATCGTGACTAAATTCGGGTTCTGGTTAATGCCCGAACCGCCGGCATTCAAGCCGTTTGTCATTCAATATCAAGACGAAGAAGACATCGTCGAGATCGTTGAAACGATCCGGCCATTACGCATCAGCGGGGTTATCCCCAATGCCGTGGTCATCGCCCATGCGCTGTATGAGGCACCGGTAAAAGCCAAGCGGAGCGATTATGTCTCCGGGCCGGGCTCAATCCCGGATGAAGCCGTCTACCGGATCATGAAAGACCATAAACTGGGGATCTGGAATGTGTATGCGGCGCTCTACGGCACGCAGGAACAGATCGATGTGAACTGGAATATCGTGACACAGGCGTTCGGCAAATCCGGCAAGGCAAAAATACTGACGGAACAGGAAGCGGCGAATGATCCTGCCTTTGAGTATCGCGCCAAGCTCATGTGCGGAGAAATGACGCTGACGGAGTTTTCACTGTACAACTGGCGCGGAGGTGGCGGGTCGATGTGGTTTGCGCCGGTCTCGCAAGCTCGCGGCAGTGAAACGCTGAAACAGATGGCGCTGACCAAGCAGATTCTGGCGAAATACGGACTGGATTATTCGGGGGAATTCATCGTCGGCATGCGCGATATGCATCATATCGTCGACGTGTTGTACGATAAGACCGATCCCGAACAGACGAAGGCGGCTTATCAGTGTTTTGACGAATTGTTGGCGGAATTTTCTGCGCGAGGGTATGGCACTTATCGCGTCAATACCGCCTTCATGGACAAAGTTGCCGAAACCTATGGCCCGGTGCAGCGGAAGGTGCACAGTACGCTCAAGAAAGCGCTGGATCCCAATGGCATCATCGCGCCCGGGAAATCAGGCATTCGTTAGGTAAACGCTGACTGATCGACTGGAACCAGCAGATCGCTTCGTTGCGGGGGACTCCTTCCTTGACTATCGTATTGATAAGTCTCGGAGCTGCGTTCCGTAGATTGAATCGATCAGTGCGTCCTGGGCAAAACGTTGAGAAAGAGCGCTGACGATGATCGAGGCAGGCGGCTTCAGGCGGGAAAGCTGTGTTGAGAGGCATGACAGGATTTTAAGGCCTGCATTCAATTCGCTCCGGACGCGTTGTTCATTTCTTCAGCGTATTCTCAAGATTCTTTAGTGACTTTTGGATTTCGGAAAACTGCCATACTCAATGCGGAGACGTAAACATGGTAAAAATCAAAGCAGCCGTCATTCGTCAAAAAGGCGGGCCTTTTCAAATTGAAGACCTGCTGCTGGAAGATCCCCGCCCTGATGAAGTCCGTGTCCGCATCGTCGCCGCGGGAATGTGCCATACCGATATGGTGGCGCGCGATCAGTTGTATGATGTGCCTCTGCCAGTGGTGCTGGGGCATGAAGGTTCCGGAGTGGTCGAGCAGACCGGCAGCGCTGTCAAGAAAGTCGCGGTGGGCGATCATGTCGTGCTGACTTTCATGTGGTGCGGGCATTGCAGATCGTGCTTGCAGGGGAATTTCACCTATTGCGAGCATTTTTACCCGTTGAATTTCGGCGGCGCGCGTGAAGATGGCAGCATGGCGACTCATTCTGACAACGGTACGCAAGAACCGATTCACGATCATTTTTTTGGACAGTCATCCTTTGGCACGTTTGCGCTGGTGCACGAGCGTAATGTCATCAAAGTGCCTAACGATGCACCCCTGGAATTGCTTGGCCCGCTGGGTTGCGGCATTCAGACGGGCGCGGGTGCGGTCATGAACGCGCTTAAAATCACCCCTGGCAGCAGTTTTGCCGCTTTCGGCGGCGGCGCAGTGGGACTCAGCGCCGTGATGGCGGCGCGCGCTGCCGGTGCTACCACCATCATTTCGGCGGATGTGGTGCCTGCACGCCTGACGCTGGCGATGGAACTCGGTGCTACGCACACCATCAACAGCCGGGAAGTCGATCCGGTTGAAGTGGTTCGTGAAATTACCGGCGGTGGCGCGGATTTTACGCTGGAATCGAGCGGACGCCCGGCGGTATTGCGTCAAGCCATCGATGCGCTGGCGATCCGGGGAACATGTGGCATTGTCGGCGCACCAGCGTTGGGCACCGAGGCCAGCTTCGATGTGAACGGCGTGATGACGACAGGAAAACGCATCATCGGCATCATCGAGGGCGATAGCAAGCCGGATCTTTTCATTCCGATGCTGGTTCAACTTTTTCAGCAAGGGAAATTTCCTTTCGACCGGCTGGTGAAATTTTATTCTCTCGACCAGATCAATCAAGCTGCTGAAGACAGCGAGAAGGGCGTCACGATCAAACCGATCATCCGGCTGACGTAAGAAATTCATCAACATCGCGCCGGGCAACGGTAACTGGATTTCTGGGAAACCAAATAGGAACAAAAGATTATGGAAAATAACAAAGAAGCTCCGCCCGTATATTCGAACTTCGATCGATTGCCGATCAATGGTCAATGGCGGCACGGTAAGGGAGCCAAGGTTTTACGGGATCTGAATCCATACGATGGCAGTACGCTGGTCGAAATTCCTCATGCCAATCGCGAGGACATGGACGAAGCCTATCGCGGCGCTGTCCGGGCGCAACAGGCGTGGTCGGCGTTGATTCCCGGTGCGCGTGCCGCCGTCATGCGCCGAGCCGCGCAAATCATGGAAGCGCGTCGTGAAGAAATCGTGTCCTGGATCATTCATGAAGCCGGGGGCACGCGCATCAAAGCCAATCTGGAATGGCACGCTGTCAATGGCGTGCTTTTGGAAGCAGCCACATTGCCTTATCTGGTGGAAGGCCGGATTCTGCCGGCCGACATTCCCGGCAAGGAAAGCCGCATGTATCGTAAACCTGTTGGCGTGGTTGGCGTGATCAGTCCGTGGAATTGGCCATTCCAGCTCACCGCCCGTTCCGCCGCGCCCGCACTCGCGGTCGGTAACGCGGTGGTAGTGAAACCCGCCAGTGATACGCCCGTGACAGGCGGGCTGCTGTTTGCAAAAATCCTTGAAGAGGCGGGACTGCCTCCAGGGGTACTCAGCGTGATTGTCGGGGCAGGCAGCGAGATCGGCGATGCGTTTGTCACCCATCTCGTTCCCCGTGTCATCTCATTTACCGGTTCGACGCCGGTGGGCCGCAATATTGCCAAGCTGGCCGCCGAAGGCCCGATGCTGAAACGGCTGGAATTGGAGCTGGGTGGCAATAGCCCGTTCGTGGTGTTGAATGATGCCGATCTGGAGCGGGCGGTAGAGGCGGCGGTGTTTGGCAAATTTCTGCACCAGGGCCAGACCTGCATGAGCATCAACCGCATCATCGTCGACGAACAACGCCACGATGATTTCGTGCAGCGTTTTGCGGAACGGGTGCGGCAATTGAAAGCGGGTGATCCCGATGCCCCCGATACCTTAGTCGGCCCGATTATCAATGAAAGTCAATTGAAAGGCTTGCAGCAACGGATTCAGCAGGCGGTTTCATCCGGCGCGCAGCAGGTGGTTGGCGGCGAAGCGAGTGGCTGGGTGCTGCCGCCTCATGTATTCGATCGCGTGACGAATCAGATGCCGCTGGCTCAAACGGAATCGTTCGGGCCGATCGTGCCCATCATGCGTGCGCGAAATGAAGCCGAGGCGCTGGCTATCGCCAATGACACCGATCTTGGACTGGCTGCGGCAGTGTTTACGCAAGATATCGAGCGTGGCCTGCGCTTCGCGCAACAACTCGAAGCGGGCATGGCGCATATCAATGATCAACCGGTCAACGATTTGCCCTACAGTCCCTTTGGCGGTGAAAAGAATTCCGGCATTGGCCGTTTCAATGGCGCTTGGGCTGTCGCAGCCTTCACGACTGATCAGTGGATCAGTGTTCAGCATTTGCCGCGTCATTATCCCTTCGATGCCCGCAACATCCCATAATCGAAAGAAGCGTTAACTGATGTTCAGTACACCAGAAACAGAAAAGGCTAGGGTTTGATACCAGTCACAATGCTGTGATAGCCAAATGCCTTATGAATTTGGATGTCTTCAAATCCAACTTCATCCAGCATCCTGGTCAATTCCCGACCAGAATACATTTTTCCTTCTGTCCATCCCATCATGACCATGCTGAATCCGGCCATCGCAAACGGACCGGTTTTGTCGTCGCTGTAAAGCATTTCGTGAACGACAATTCTTCCACCCGGTTCTAGGCTATTGAAGCTCTTGACGGTCAGGAAATGACATTTGTCGGGCATCCAGTCATGATACATATTAGAGAAAAAATGGAGGTCAGCAGCCGGCCAATGGTCCTGCCAGATGTTCGCGGCATGTGTTTTAACGCGATCCTGCATTTTATACTGAGCAATATAGGTTTCGGCCACTTCGCATACCTGAGGAAAATCCATTGTTAGAGCAAGTTCCAGGTTTGGCAGTTTAATGGCTGCTCCAATGGAATGCGCGCCAGAGCCACCGCCAATGTCAAGCATAATCCGATGTTTGGAAAAATCCATGATTGTCGGCCACACCAACGCAGAAGTAATGCTGATGCTGTGCATTCCGGCTGTGAATCGTTGCAGTAATTCGATCTGTTCCTCATGGGTTTTGAATAGATTATTGCCGCCATACACTTGAGGCTTATCCGTGAGAATGGCTTGTTCTAGGCTAGCAATCGAAGACACCTGATGATTATTCGTCATCATGTCCCAGAAAAATCCAAAGTAATTCGGACTGCTCTCGAGTAGATAGACCTCGGTGACGGGCGTTAGACTGTAGCGTTCCTCATGGAGAGATAGAAATCCCAGTGAGGTCGCCGTCGTCAATAATGCTTCAACTGGACGTGGTTTAAGATTAAGCGCTTCACAGACTTCCAACACTGTGCAGCTTTTCTGAGCCAGAGTGGTGAAAATCTTGAGTCGGTGCGCTAGAAGCAGCGCAGGATAACCATAAATCGCAAAAATTACATCCCAAACCGGACGATCGTCTACCTGCGGTATCTGAATATCGGAAAATTTGTCTTGTGCCATATGATTACCTTTTACGGATAAATTTTGCGAATTAAACGATTGTTTGGTCACAGTGATATGTTTAAGCCAATCGTGACTGATTTCTTTCTTATTTATGAACGGCTGGTTTGTGTAATTGCTTTATGCTGCCACTCATATCAGTTGCGCTTCAATTTCTCGGCTTCAGCCAGTTGTTTGATATTCTGAACCGTTTTGGAAACCCCATCCTTGATGGAAGCACGAACCAGCGCTTCAAAAGGACGCATCACTATCAATAACTCCAGTAACTCAAATGTAAATGTTAATTTTGTCGAATTCTCGAGATGCCCAGCCTGCAATTCATATGAACAGCGATACGGATCGGAGATGCCGGAAAATGTTAAACGTTGTTCAGGAATGAAGTCGGATATTCTGAAACGGGATTCTGAGCGGCGTCCCTGATCCACGCGTACTTGTCGTCCGATTGTTCCTAATTGCACAGGACCAGGCGTGATTTTCTCAAGCTCTTTCACTTCCGGAGACCAGAGCGGATAATTTTGAAATAGGTTATCTCCGATAAATTCAAACAGCTCGGCGGCAGTGCATTCAACGATTGTTGATGCGCTGCCTAAAACAGGTTCGGTAGAACCTAGATTCAGCATGGAACCTAAATTAAACATAGTCGTGATCGCCTCTTTATGCCAGGCTAAACTCATAGTCTGACGTTTAAAACTCAAACTGTTTTCAATCGATGATTAAAATTCATAGTAACCTAATTGAAGTCTGGGTGATAGATCAAAATTTAGATATTGCCCGACAGTGAGTAACGAATCAGGCCATGATCGAGCAACGACGCTTTTCAATGATCTGATACGGGTTCATGGTGATACCGCTTTGTGCCGTCGCATGAACGACGCAGGCGTAGGTTACTTCAAAACATGGAATAAGATGACCGTAGCTTGCAGAGATACCTATGGGTGTTGGACGCCGTGATTGAATTCGTTGCTGTTCAAGATAGTCGAAAAAACTTCTGCCTCCAGCAGTGCCGGGATCCGAATTCGTGATGCCTTGTCGATGCTGGTTAAACGCCGATCAATTCGCAGCATGAGCAACTCCCGTCGCTATGCGACGGTACTGTCCCCTTGCCTATCATGTTGATAGGTTTCAGTCGCTGCGTTCCGTGCACCTTACGCTTCCTCTCGTTCGCCGGATTAATCGGTATTTTCCGAGAGGATTTCCGGAGAACGATTCGAAAAAACGTTGCGTAAAATGACTTTTTTAGCGCATTAGCTCATCATCAGACCGTCAAGCCTGGGTGAGATCGGCGAGCGCGAGTGTTTTGCGAAGTTTTTAGATTTGTTATTTTTTGATTTCAGTGGAGGTCACAAAAATAAGTGTACTGAAGGTACGATTCAACGTTTTACTGGTGAAGTTCGTCATGACCATGTTTTCGACGAAACGGACATGATCGCCGTTATTGACCGTGGTGGTTGGCGCAGCGATCCAGAATTTATTTCCGCCGTTGTCCAGTTCCATATAGGTATAACCGCCAGCGTCCATATGGGAAACGACGATGCCCTCGTTATCCGCTAACTTGGCGGCTTGAGTTGCCTTGGAGGCGTCTTGAGCAGAGGCAGAAGCATGGGCGATGTTCAATGATAGGCATCCCACGAGAAGGACGGCGAAGAAAGCAGAGATTTTCATAGACACTCCAAAAAATGCGGTTTGACCGGGTGCGGTATCATACACCGCTGCATGATTTTGTTCCATCCGAGGAAACTCGGAGAATTCACTGTGGCTGACATGGAGTGATGTAATCAGATTCAATAGAAACTCATAGCTCACCCTGTTCTTTTTCAAACTTTGCCTGAGATAGTATGAACGCTGTCTTGTCGGACTTTTTCGAAAAAACAGATGGCGGCGGCTGCAGCGGCGTTCAATGATTCTGTTTTGCCGGGCATGGGGATGGAGATATTTTCATCGCAGGCTTTAATGATTTCTTTCGAGAGGCCGGCTCCTTCGTTTCCAAATACAAATGCGATGGGCCCGGCGAGGGAGATTTCAAATAAATTTTTGCTGGCTTGGATCGATGTGGTAATGACCATGCCGGCAAATTGCGCAGCAACCGTTTGCAGATCGCTGTTTTCGTGGATACGGAGAAAGAAATGCGCGCCCATCGCAGCACGCAGGGTTTTCGGAGACCAGGCATCGGCGCAGTGAGGGGATAGATAAATGTCCCTGGCATTTGCAGCCGCAGCTGAACGCAAGATCGAGCCCAGATTGCCCGGATCCTGAATGGTTTCTAATAAAACACTGAAACTTTCCTTTTTAATGCTGACGTCGGGCGTCAGGTCAGGAATTGCAATCAGCGCGAGGATGCCGGTGGGGTTCTTCACCGGCGATATTTGCTTGAACAGGGCATCACTGATGACGATGACTTCCGAAAGCGCGTCGCCAAATAGCATACTGATGAATCGTCTGTTGGCGGTATCATCGATGTAGGATTGACTGACAACCAGATGTTCCGGCGTTCCCAGTACCGAACTGTAAATCTGGATCAGATGGATTCCGTCCAATAGTGTGAGATTCGATTTTTTACGATGCTGTGATGATTTTTCCAGTTTGATCAATAGCTTGATCAAGGAGTGCTGACGTGATGTGATCACCGGCATGATAGTGTTCTGCACCTATCGCTGAGCCATGGCCACGCGAGACCTAGCGGTGCTTATATCGATACTCTGCGGACAGTGCATGCGCTTGCAAGCCCTCACCATAAGCCAGTATTGATGCGATTTCTCCCAGTTTTGCAGCGCCTTGCTGTGAAACCTGAATCAAACTGCTGCGTTTCTGAAAATCATAAACGCCCAGTGGAGAGGAAAACCGCGCGGTGCGGGAAGTGGGTAGAACATGGTTGGGGCCGGCGCAATAATCGCCCAGCGCTTCACATGCGTTGCGGCCGAGAAAAATGGCTCCGGCATGACGGATGGCATTGACCCAATGCTCTGGCTGCTCAACGGATAATTCCAGATGCTCGGGAGCGATGGTGTTGGCGATGTCGCACGCTTCATCCAGATCTCTGACCTGAATCAAGGCACCGCGATTTTCCAGGGAAGCGCGAATGACATTTTGCCGCGGTAGTTTGGCAAGCAGGCGGTGCATGCTTTCCGTAACCTGGTCCAGAAACTGCGCATCCGGCGACAACAGAATGGATTGCGCAAGCTCATCGTGTTCAGCCTGTGAAAACATGTCCATGGCAATCCAATCCGGATTGGTGCCACCATCACAAATGATCAGGATTTCCGATGGGCCTGCCACCATATCGATGCCGACGATGCCAAAAACCCGACGTTTTGCGGCCGCTACATACGCATTGCCCGGTCCTACGATTTTATCCACCTGCGGGATGGATTCGGTGCCATAGGCCAGCGCTCCGACAGCCTGAGCACCTCCGATGGTAAAGACGCGATCGACTTTGCTGATTGCAGCCGCTGCCAAAACCAGGTCATTCCGTTCGCCGTCCGGTGTCGGAACGACCATGATCAATTCCCTGACACCAGCTACTTTAGCAGGAATGGCGTTCATCAGAACCGATGAAGGGTAAGACGCCTTACCCCCGGGCACATACAAACCCACGCGATCCAATGGCGTGACTTTCTGACCCAACAGCGTGTCATCGGCATCGGTGTATTGCCAGGAGTTCATTAGCTGCTTTTCATGGTAACTGCGCACGCGCTCGGCTGCCTGTTCCAAGGCCGTCCGCTGATTGGACGGCAAGGTGTCGAGCGAGTGCTGAAGTTGCTGCGGTGTCAGCGTCAGGTCGGCGGCTGACGTTGCCACCAGCCGGTCAAACTGACGGGTATATTCAATCAGCGCCGCATCCTTGCGAGAGCGGATGTCTGTAAGGATGCGCGCCACGGTAGTTTCAACCGCATCATCCTGTGCGTTTTCAAAAGCCAATAATGCGGCAAGCTGAGTCTTGAAGTCTGAATCTGCTGAGTTAAAACGTTTGATGTTGATCATGGGTAACGTTGAAAATCGAAAGGATGCCAGGGTTGATTATCTAGCGCGGAATGGCCTGGGAGAAAGCCTCCAGAACCGGCTGAATGATGTCGCGCTTGAGTTTCAACGCAGCCTGATTGATGATCAGCCGCGCCGAAATCGGCATGATTTCCTCAACGGCCACCAAGTGGTTGGCTTTTAAGGTATTGCCGCTCGATACCAGATCGACGATGGCATCCGCCAGTCCGACCAGAGGCGCCAGTTCCATTGAGCCATACAGCTTGATCAAGTCGACATGAACGCCTTTTTCAGAAAAATGCTCGCGGGCAGTTTGCACATACTTGGTTGCGATGCGTAACCGCGCGCCCTGACGGACTGCAGAATCATAATCAAAACCTTCGGGCACCGCTACCATCATCTTGCAGCGGGCGATGTTGAGATCCAGCGGCTGATATAATCCTGCGCTGCCGTGTTCGAGCAGTACATCCTTCCCGGCGATGCCCAGATCCGCTGCACCATATTGCACGTAGGTCGGCACATCGGATGCCCGTACGATGATGAGGCGAACACTGGCTTTGTTGGTGGCAAGAATCAATTTACGCGAAGATTCTGGATCATCCAGCGCAACGATGCCCGCTGCTTTCAATAACGGGGCCGTGTCTTCGAAAATTCGCCCCTTTGACAGGGCGATGGTAATGTCAGTCATCGATCAAAATTATCCCAGATTAGCCGCGGCAAAATCCCAGTTGATCAGTTTGTCGAGTATCGTGTTGACATAATCAGCACGCCGGTTTTGGTAATCCAGGTAATAAGCATGTTCCCAGACATCGATGGTCAGCAATGGCCGGACATTCTTAGTCAGCGGGGTTTCGGCGTTGCCGGTTTTTACAACGGTGATCTTATCGCCATCCGCGACGAGCCAGGCCCAGCCACTGCCGAATTGCGTCAGTGCAGCTTGAGCAAATTCTTTTTTGCAGGCATCCAAACTGCCAAACGACGTATCGATTTTCTGCTTGAGCGTGCCGGAAGGTTCGCCGCCGCCATTTGGTTTCAGGCTGTGCCAATAGAACATGTGATTCCATACTTGTGCGGCATTATTGAAAATGGCCGCCTTATCGGCCTGGCCGGCCGTGGCCTTGATGATGTGCTCGAGCGATTGACCTGCCAGATCACTGTTGGCCAGCAGATTGTTCAAATTGTCGACATATGTTTTATGATGCTTGCCGTAATGAAAACTCAGTGTATTGGCGGTGATTATGGGTTCTAGTGCATTATTGGCGTAAGGCAGCGGGGCGAGAATATATTGCGGGCCTGATTGAGCGGCTTTCGAAAAATTATCAAGATTGCAATTGGACATGATGTTCTCCTTAAGGAATGTGTTGAGTAAATAAAGTGCGCGGCGAATGTAATTCTTGGCCATCAATGCTCGCCTGGGTTATGAATGGTATTATTTTGGTTTGGCTGATGGCTGGGCAGTGCGGTCAGTCTCTGTCGTAAAGGTGATTTTATTGTATCCTGCCAGACGGGCAGCTTCCATGATCGTGATAACGGACTGATGAGTGGCCTTGGCATCGGCGTTGATGATGATAAACGGATCCGTTAGATTTTCGGCAGCGGAACGGAGCGAATCCCGCAAGGCTTCGATGCTGGCGGATGCGATGGGAGTCAGGTTGATGGTATAGTCCCCGCCGGCGCTGACGGTAATGTCGATACTGCCAGGTTTTTGAGTATTCTTGTCGACTTCTTCTCCACTGGCTTGCGGCAAATTGATTTCGAGTTCGGCAAATTTTGAATACGTTGTCGTAACGACCAGGAAAATCAATATGACGAGCAATACATCAATCATCGGAACCAAATTGATTTCGGGTTCGTCGTTTTGTTTACCTCGTTGAAAGTTCATAGCACGTATCGCTGTTTCTCAAGAAATATCAATGAAAGAAAATCACGCCCCAGAAATGCTGAATACTCATTAACGCAATGTCAAGCGCCCGTTAGTATAATACGATCGATGAGGATTATTATTAAAACCTGACGAAAAAATAATACAATTATTGCGCGGTCTTATAAAATATCGGTCGTGCGATGCAGATGTAATCACTCGCGGCGCTCGCCTTGACAAACTCTGATGAACTAGACTCGAATGATTAAACCACTGATTAGCGTAGTAATGGGCAGCAAAAGTGACTGGGATGTGATGAAACATGCGGTGGCTATCTTGGAAGAATTTTCGATTGCTTACGAAACCAAGGTGGTTTCTGCGCATCGCACGCCGGATCTGATGTTTCAATTCGCCGAAGAGACCAAACCGCGTGGCATCAAATGCATCATTGCCGGCGCCGGCGGTGCAGCGCATCTGCCTGGAATGATCGCTGCAAAGACGACGTTGCCGGTGCTTGGAGTTCCGGTTAATTCCCAGCATCTGCAAGGGCTGGATTCATTGCTGTCCATCGTGCAAATGCCGAAGGGAATTCCTGTCGCGACCTTTGCGATCGGAATAGCGGGAGCAGCCAATGCCGGGCTGTTCGCGGTTGAATTGCTGGCGATCAGTAACAGTGAATTGAGCGCACAGCTTGACGATTACCGGAAAAAACAAACTGAATCGGTACTGTCTGCTGAGTTACCAGCATAATGCGCGTCCTGCCCGGAGCAGTGCTCGGCGTGCTGGGAGGCGGGCAGCTTGGGCGCATGTTTGTGGCAGCTGCGCAGCGCATGGGATATCAGGTTGCCGTTTTGGATCCGGCCGCAGATAATCCAGCGGGACGAAGCGCCGACTACACGATCTGTGCCGATTATGACGATGAGGCGGCGCTCGGCAGGCTGGCCGACAAATGCGTAGCCATTACCACCGAGTTTGAAAACATTCCGGCCGCATCGCTGCGTCGATTAAGCGAGCGTTGTGCGGTGACTCCTGATGCCCGTAGCGTGTCGATTGCGCAAAACCGGGTTCTGGAAAAGCAATTTTTGCGTGATAACGGTTTCGCGGTTGCGCCGTTTGCGGTCATTCAGCAGCCATCCGATCATGCCGATCAGACCATCACCCGTTTACTGCCGGGCATTTTGAAGGTCAGCCAGTTTGGTTATGATGGCAAAGGCCAGAAATCGGTGAATCATCAGGCAGATTTAACGGCAGCATATGCGCAGTTGAGTCATCCGATCTGCGTACTGGAGAAATTCATGCCGTTGCAGCGCGAGATTTCAGTAGTTGTGGCGCGTGGCAGTGATGGCGAAATCAAGAACTTTCCCGTTGCCGAGAATCAGCATGTCAATGGCATACTGGATATCAGCATCGTGCCGGCGCGAATTCCCCCTGCTCTGGCGCAGCAGGCTCAGGCGGTTGCTTGTCGGGTGGCTGAGCGGTTGAATTATCTGGGCGTGCTCTGCGTGGAATTTTTCGTCTTGCAGGATGATGAACTTCTGGTCAATGAGATCGCACCCAGGCCACATAACAGCGGGCATTACTCGATCGACGCCTGCATTACGTCGCAGTTTGAGCAGCAAGTTCGCACACTATGCAATCTTCCGCTGGGAGAAACTACACAGCACAGCGCCGCGGTAATGGTCAACCTGTTGGGTGAACTTTGGCAAAATGGCACGCCCGACTGGAACGTGATTTTGCAATGTACCACGGCAAAACTGCACCTCTATGGAAAAACCGACGCACGGCCGGGGCGCAAAATGGGACATTTCACCGTATTGGGGACTGACGTTGACGAAGCGCTCCAGCAGGCCATTCTCATCAAAAAACAGCTACAACGCCATTAATTTCAGAAATCCATGACCTTGTCATCCGCATTATTCGAAACCACACTCAAAAGCTTGCCATTTTTGCATCGCGGCAAAGTCCGTGATATTTACGCCGTTGACGCCGATAAACTGCTGATCGTGCAAACCGATCGCCTGTCGGCATTCGATGTGATTCTGCCGACCGCGGTACCTGAAAAAGGAAAAATCCTCACTGCGCTGTCGCAGTTCTGGTTCGACAGGCTTGCGCACATCATGCCAAACCATTTGACGGGTATTGCACCGGCGTCTGTGGTTGCCGCTGACGAGCGTGAACAAGTGCTTGATCGGGCTTTTGTCATTCGACGCCTGACGCCCTTGCCGATCGAAGTCATCGTACGCGGGTACGTGATCGGCTCCGGATGGAAGGATTATCAACGAACCGGTGCGATTTGCGGGATTCCATTGCCGCCGGGACTGAAGCTCGCAGAACAATTACCGGGAGGCGCAATTTTCACACCTTCGACCAAAGCGCCAGCGGGTGCACACGATGAAAACATTTCTCTGGATGAAGTAGAAAAACAACTCGGCAAGGAGCTGACGGACAAAATCAGCCACAAAGCCATCCAGCTTTACACCGAAGCCGCTGATTATGCCTTGTCTCGCGGAATCATCATTGCCGACACCAAGTTTGAATTCGGCTTGGATGAAGCAGGTGAACTGTATCTGATCGATGAAGTGCTGACGCCCGATTCCTCCCGTTTCTGGCCCGCCGGTCAATATCGGGCAGGGCAGAATCCACCAAGCTTCGATAAACAGTTCGTACGGGACTGGCTCGAGCAGCAGGATTGGAACAAAAAAGCGCCTGCACCCGAATTGCCGCAAGACGTTTTGCGACAGACCGTGGAAAAATATCAGGAAGCACTGCGGTTGCTGGTGGGGAATCATTCGAAGTCTGGTGAGTGATATTGCGCTTTCTGTACAAGAAACTCATTTGATAATGAAAGGCAACGTTCATCTGTCTAGACCTGTTTTGAAATGAGTAAAACAGAATTCTTTCCATCGGCGATGGAATAATCAAACCAATTCCAGATCAGAATAGTGTGGTTGCTTTAAACGGCAATCCTCCGGAAACGAGTCCAGTATTTCTTACTAACAGTTAGCCGTCCCTTGATTAGGCTTTTTATAGAATCTTTTTTCACTGCTTTTTAAAATAGTTTCCTGGAATGTCTCAGTCATTAGTAGCTCCTTTCTTCATACCCTATTTAGCAATTATCCGTGCTTAAAAAGCATGGATACCCGAGGGGTGGCCTAGCTTTTCATCATGCCGTTCATTCAAAAAACAAATTTTGGGGAGGTCATCATGATTTTCAGCGATCAGGATGCAGTCATATCGTTATTTTTCTTATTAGTGTTTTTTTGCTATCAATTCCCTTCAGGGCACACGCCGATTGGTCAATTCAAGGATTGGGCAGTTTGGGGGGGACGTCAAACAGTGCGCAAGGTATCAATGATTCTGGTCAAATCGTTGGAAGCGCCTCCACGGTCCGTTCCCGACCCTGGAATCTATCTCATGCTGTTAGCCAGTTTGGGGTTGTTGGGATTTGTAACGCTACGCAGAAAAGAAATGGAGGCATAATTTTACATTGCAGAACGTCTAAACGGGAGCTGAGACTCCCGTTTCGGTTTCTTTGATCATTCGCAATAAATCATGAATTAAGTTCTGTTATGGTCTGTCAATCAAGGTTGAGTCATGGAGGATGCTATGCACACCGTTCAACGTCAGCTTCATACCGATCATTATCATCTGCAGCGCTTATTGAATTGCCTGAGTCATGAAATCGAATGTTATGAGCATAACAGTCGCGAGGATGCCGATCTGACCGTGATCCTGAGTGCGCTGGATTATGTTCACGACTATCCGGACAAATGGCATCATCCGACGGAAGATGTCATTTTTTGCAGGCTGCAACAGAAAGATGTCAAAGAATGCCCGCTGATTGAGCAGCTCAAGTCTGAACATCGACAAATCCTTCAGGCCACAAATACTATTTATGAATTATTCAATATGGCGGCGGAAGATTGCATCGTGCCAGCCCATCAGCTCCTGGAAACCGCTCGTCATTACATTGCATTGCAGAAACAGCATATTCATAAGGAAAATGAATACATTTATCCTCTGATGAACAAGGTGTTTTCCGATCAGGAATGGAATGCGATCGAAAAGGCCGTGAAGGTCCGAAATGATCCATTATTTGCCCATCAAACCAAAAAAGAATACGAACTGCTGTATCACTATATTTTCGATCTGGAAGCTCAAAAAAACCACTGAGCATTCGTTTCATGACGTTGATGCGCTGCCAGCCATGTCTGCGGATCATACAATCTGCTGGAAGGCTCTGACGCTGCGTTTTTCTTGTTGCCTGATTTCATCATCCTGACGCAATGAATTTTTGTACCTGCTGGAGAGCGCTGAGTGTCACAGCTTTATTCATCATGTCCATGAATGGTAAGCTGCCAGTCTTGCAGGCAAATCACTTTGCCAAGGAGGGGAAAATCAATGCCATATTCAAAAAAATCATGTGTCCGGGATACTGTCATTCTCGTATTGATGATCTGTTATGCTCAAACGCCGTGGGCTGCCAAAGCGACAGGCGTATTGTCAGCGCAGCAGGCTTGCCCTGCGTATGTCTCAAAAAATAATCTTACCAATCCGGACAACCTCCAGATTCAAGCCGGTAGCGATTACACCCTTCTGGAAGCCAACCGGCCCAAACAGCCGGATTGGTACCGTGTCATCGTCCCATCGGCTCATCCGCGCGAACGCTGGGTCAGTGCTGATTGCGGGCAAGTAAAGTTATCCGAGGCGACCAGCGGCGATACCCAATGCGGGGTTGCCGGGGAAGCGGATAGTTACGTGCTGGCACTTTCCTGGCAGCCTGCTTTTTGTGAGACCAAACCGGACAAACCCGAATGCGCGAATAAAGATCCGCACGTCTATCAGGCGCGGCATTTCACGTTGCATGGCTTGTGGCCCAATAAACGAACCTGCGGCATACAGTATGGTTTTTGTGGCGAGGTCAAAGCTCAGAAGCAGAATTTCTGCGATTATCCGCAACTGTCATTAAATTCAGCGTCACGCGCTGCGCTGGCCGAGGTCATGCCGAGTGTGACTGCGGGTTCCTGTCTGGAACGGCACGAATGGCATAAACATGGCGTCTGCCAGACCCGGCCGGTGAATGATTATTTTGATTTTGCCGTGGATTTAACCCGTCAGTTCAATGACGCTGGTATGGCTTACTTCATGAATCGCCGGATCGGGCAAACGGTGCGTACGGCGGATTTCCTGGATCGCGCCGCTGCGGTGCTGGGACCATCGGTACGTGAACGCATCAAGCTGACCTGCCAGCAGGATCTGCTGGTGGAAATTCAATTGAGCTTGACGATGGCGTTAACACAGGATGCCGATCTCGAAAAATTGATCGTGAATGCGCCTATACAGGGCAAATCCAATTGCGGTGAGACTTTCCGCGTCGATCCGATTGGTCAATGAAATGAACACGGATGGGATAAAAACTATTTAAACCGCAAGGCTAAGGCTAAGGCTAAGGCTAAGGCGATGATCATCGCTCAACCTTGTCATGATGGCAGCGCAAGATCTAGTTTGATCCCATACCGCACGTTCTGGTCAGTCTGGGGTTCAGTATTCTCGATCAGCACAGCCATGCAGGTAGTAATTTGATTCGAGAGTTGATGATTTTTCAATAATTTGCGAAAACGCTGTGCCTGATCATACGATAAATAGCCCACGGTATGTTCGCCAATATCGACGCGGATGACGTTGTCGTCGTAAGGATTATCGTTGACCGGCTCAAGCAGCGCCAGAAAATAACGTTTTTTTGTCCCGGTGGAATCCGGATTAACCGGATTTTCATGCGCCAGTTGCTGGATCGCTTGTTGATAGGGAACCGCCGAGATGGTTACCGCATATTGTTTGGACTCTGGCCAAGCGTAATAAATCTTTGGGGCGGGAGAAGCGTCGGGGTTTGCCGGATTAGGAATATCCTGAGCAGCGATTTTATGCCGATTGGTATATAGAATGATGGCGCAAATCGCTGTGGCCGGCAGAATATGCGATTTGTCGGTCGCGGCGCCTATCATTAACCCTAAGAATAACGCCAGACCGAAAATCGATCCCAAGCCGATTTCCGGCTTTTCTTCAGCGGAAGAATCAGGTGCGGCGGGTGGCTGAGAAGATGACTCTTTCATTGGGTTTATTGCTGTAATGCTTGTTCGATCGCGGTGATCACCATCGGATCAGAAGGCTTGGTATGCGGCGTAAAAAAGGTGATGTACTTGCCGTCGCGCCCGATCAGGTACTTCTGGAAATTCCAGGTTGGATAGGTACCCGACAATTCGGCCAGTTGAGCATAAAAAGGATGCGCATGGTCTTTTTTTACCGGTGTTTTTTCAAACATTGGAAATTTGACGTCATAGGTGAGCCGGCAGAAATCCTGAATTTCCGTTTCGGTGCCGGGCTCCTGACCCATGAAATCATTGGAGGGAAAGCCCAGAACTACCAGTCCCTTGGATTGGTATTTTTCAAACAATTGTTCCAGTCCTTCGTATTGCGGTGTGTAACCGCATTTGCTGGCAGTGTTGACCACCAGCACGACCTTGCCGGCATAAGCCTGGCAAAGATTGACCGTTTCTTCTGCGGCGAGCTTGCGGAAATTCTGATCCAACAGCGTGCTGTTGCAGGCAAATGCGGGATTGGCCAATAGAATGGCGATGGCGGTTAGCATAATGCGCATAAATGACTCCTCGATGATGAATGACAAATGTGAAAATAGCTGGATATTATTTTATCCCACTGGTGTGTATTTTTTGTGCGTGAATCGAGCGATAAGTTTCATCGCATCATTCGATACGTTGGCAGCATCCATCCACGGATATCGATTAAACTTGAAATGTACGGAGATCCTGCGCTAGCAGGAACGCGGCGATAAGTGCCTAGCAGAGAATTTTTAAGGGAGGTTTCAACCATGACAGTGCTTAGTCTTGCTAATCTTGACGGTAACAACGGTTTTCGGCTGGATGGAGTAGCAAAGAATGATCATTCAGGTACATCCGTTAGCAATGCCGGGGATGTCAATGGGGACGGCTTTGATGATTTGATTATCGGCGCGCCTCGGGACAATTCGAACGGGCTCTTTTCAGGCGCGAGTTATGTGGTGTTCGGCAAAGCTTCCGGTTTTGAAGCCACGATGAATTTGTCCAATCTGAATGGTAGTAACGGTTTTCGTCTCGATGGCCATTCACCGACGGGTCAGACCAGTAGTGCAGGTACCTCCGTCAGCACGGCTGGAGATATCAACGGCGATGGTCTTGATGATTTGATTGTCGGCGATCCAATGGCGGGTGGAGGTTATTATCGTTACGGACCGTTAGGATACGGTACCAGTTATGTCATATTTGGCAGAACCTCAGGTTTTGAAGCTGCTTTGGATTTATCCAGCCTGGATGGCAATAACGGTTTTAGACTAGAGGGCGGGTCAGTAGGTTATTATTTGGGCAGTTCAGTCAGCACTGCGGGGGATGTCAATGGGGATGGTTTTGATGATTTGATTATCGGTGTTCCTGGTGCTGGCAGCAGCTACATCGTTTTCGGCAAAGCATCCGGTTTTGATGCAGGAATCGATTTATACAGCCTTGATGGAGCAGGTTCTTCAGTTAGTGATGCTGGAGACGTTAATGGTGACGGCTTTGATGATGTGATTGTCGGTGCTCCTTATGTTAATCCGAACGGCAAGAATTCCGGCTCCAGCTACGTCGTGTTCGGTAAAGCTTCGGGTTTTGATACCGCGATCGATTTGTCTAGTCTGAATGGCAGTAATGGTTTTCGCATGGATGGCGCAGCTGAGTATGATAATTTAGGCAAATCGGTCAGTACCGCGGGCGATATCAATGGCGATGGCTATGATGATTTAATTGTCGGATCTCCCGGTGCCGATCTGAATGGCAATGAATCCGGCTCAAGCTACGTCGTGTTTGGTCAGGCTTCGGGATTCGATGCCGCGATCAATTTGACCAGTCTGAATGGCAGCAATGGCTTTCGCTTGGATGGTGGAGTAGAGTTTGGTCGGGTGGGTACCTCCGTCAGCACCGCGGGGGATGTCAATGGCGATGGCTTTGATGATTTGATTATTGGCGCGCCTTTTATCGGCTATGACAGCCAAGGTATTTTCGGCGCCTCATATGTGATGTTTGGCAAAGTTTCAGGGTTTGATGCGGTAATAAACTTAGCCAGCATGGATGACTCTGATGGTTTTCGCCTGGAAGGCGAACCAAGTGGGACGGTGAGCACCGCCGGTGATATCAATGACGATGGCTTTGATGATTTGATCGTAGGGGCTTCCGGTGCTGACCCAAACGGCGATGAATCCGGTTCCAGTTTTGTGATTTTTGGTCGCAGCGAATTTACCACTAAGACGGTCTATACAGGAACAGTCGATGATGACATTCTTACTGGCACGACCACAGCAGAGCGTTTTGAGGCAGGCGATGGCAATGATCGTATGATTGGTCGTGGTGGCGCAGATACGTTCCAAGGCGATGCCGGCGACGATAGCATTTTTGTGCGTGACCTTAATTTTCAATCGGTGGATGGCGGAACAGGTACCGATACGTTGGAATTAGCAGGTCCCAAGTTGAAGTTGAATCTGGCTGAAGTTCGAGGTGCCATCAAGGATATAGAAGTCATTGATTTAACAGGGGTAGAATTTCCAGGAACTGGTGCCAATACCTTAACCCTAACCTTACAGGACCTGCGCGACCTTTCAGACACGACCGATACGTTTACCGTGAATGGAAATGACGGCGATCATATTTTCGGGCTCGCTGATGGCTGGGTGGATGAAGGGAAAGATGGTGATTTTGAAATCTTTACTAATTCCGGTACTACCCTTCGAGTGAATTCAGCCGTGAGCACGGATTTCTCGGCGCGCAATGCGATCAGTTTAGGGAGTTTGGATGGCAGCGACGGTGTTCGCCTGGTAGGCGTAAATAATGGTGACCAGCCCAGCTCAGTGAGCAATGCTGGGGATATCAACGGCGACGGTGTGGATGATGTGATTGTGGGCGCTTTATCTGCGAGTAGCCCGAACGGCGATTTTTCCGGCTCCAGCTACGTAGTGTTTGGTAAAACTTCCGGGTTTAATGCTGCGCTTGAATTATCCAGCCTCGATGGCCACAATGGTTTTCGCATGGATGGTGTGAAAGAGAAGGATTTTTTAGGCAGCTCAGTTAGTTCTGCAGGAGATATTAATGGTGATGGCTTTGATGATTTGATTATTGCTGCTGAATTCGCAAGCTACGCAGTGTTTGGGAAGGCTTCAGGCTTTGAAGCCGTGACAGACCTATCTCATCTCGATGGTCACAACGGCTTTCGCATGGAAGGTGTAGCAGAGATGGATCAACTTCTGCGCTCGGTCAGCAATGCCGGCGATATCAATGCTGATGGCTTTGATGATTTGATTGTAGGCGCTTCAGGAAATGATTCAAATATTTCCAGCTATGTAGTGTTTGGAAAAGCTACTGGTTTTGAGGCAGCTATAGACTTGGGCGGACTGGATGGCACTAATGGTTTTCGCCTGGATGGAGCAGGATTTTCGGTCAGCAATGCTGGGGATATAAACGGCGATGGTTTTGCTGATTTAATCGTTGGTACTCCCGATGGCAGTTCAAATGGCTATCGCTCCGGCACCAGCTACGTGTTTTTTGGCAAGGCTTCGGGTTTTTCTGCCACGATGGATTTATCCAGTCTCGACGGTAGCAATGGATTTCGCTTGGATGGGTTGAATACATTTGATTATTTCGGTCTTTCAGTGAGTACTGCCGGAGACATGAACGGCGATGGATTTGACGATATGATTATTGGTGCGCCGAGATCGAGTCCAAACGGGACCTCATCCGGAAGCAGTTTCGTAGTATTTGGCAAGGCCGCGGGATTTTCTGCCGAGATGGATTTGACAAATCTCGACGGCAACAATGGTTTTCGTGTAGATGGGTTGAATGCCGATGATAAACTAGGTTGTTCTGTTAGCAGTGCCGGAGACATCAACGGTGACGGATTTGATGATTTAATTATAGGCGCATATGGCGCCGATCCGATTGGTGGTACTTTCCCGAGTGCTGGTTCAAGTTACATGATATTTGGCAGGGCTTCCGGTTTTTCTGCTGCGCTGGATTTGTCCAATCTCGATAGTAGCACCGGCATCAGGCTGGATGGAGCAGTAATTGGTGACCAATCAGGCACATCAGTCAGCGGCGCGGGAGATGTGGATGGCGATGGTTATGATGATTTGATTATTGGTGCTCCAGAATTATATTCCAACGGTTCCAGCTATATCGTATTCGGCAGTAGTGATTTTGGCGGCGGCGTTCTGTTGCCAACCATCCCGGGCACAACCGGCGACGATGTGCTGCGCGGCACGGCAGCGGCAGAAATTTTTGATGCGGCCGATGGCAACGATCTGTTGATCGGCCGCGGTGGTGCGGATGTGTTTAGTGGCGGCGCTGGCGTTGATCAGATCAAGGTGCCTGACCTCAATTTTGCATCGATCGACGGCGGAACCGGTGCCGACATCCTGCACTTGGACGGCAAGGATCTGCATCTGGATCTGGCGAACCTGGGTGACAAAATTCACGGCATCGAAACAATTTGCCTCTTTGGTCGCGGTGACAATACCCTGACGCTGACAGCCGATAGCGTGCTCGATCTCTCGGATACCTCCAACACGCTGATATTGCATGGCAATGCCGGCGATCATGTGACGGTGCAAGACGATGGCTGGGTCGATGGCGGCGTGAAGGGTTTTTATCACAGCTATATCCATGACGATGCAGTGTTACTGGTCGGGGCGAATCTGACCATCGATTTTGGCTAATTGGCTCCGAAAAATTTCTGTATTCGGTCATGCTGTGTGAAATCATGTTTGAAATGCTCATTTTTACACGTCGTTAACTTTGTATTTTTTACGGATTCTGCTTGGACTGACCGTCTCGAGCGTTTTTTTGTGCGGCTTTTGCAGCCATGCATTTGCAAATGATCATGGAAAAATGCCGCAGCAGGCAAAAACAGCCAATAGATCGAGATCGCTCACAGACAACGAGGAAACTGCCCGAGCTGCCGTGTTTTCTCGGTTAAGCCGTATGAAGCAATGCCACTGTCATACTGAAGCTGTCAATTCTGAGTACATGTTGGCCTGATTGCTGAATACTTGTGGGTATTGCCATGAAATGTCAGTTGAGCATTGCCATTCTGACAGTTCATTATATTCATGTTTGACCCTGTCATTGCCTGGACGACATTTTGAGGCACGAGTAACTTGCTAATCTGCTGTTATTTCGTAGGGTTTTAAAAAAACGACAGCGCTCCCACTTGAACCGTACTTATTGCGTTTAAGCGTCGGAGGTCACTGGAACCCCGGAATTCTAAAAATCCTGGATTGCCTTGCTCCAGCGCATCGAATCGTTATTGGAGCGTCATTTCTGATGCACTATGCGCGCGCTGAAGGTATCATTTAGCGCGATTCGTTTTCAATTTAGGGAGAAATATATGATCTTCTGGCGCGTGAAATCGCTGGATGCCATCCTGGCTACCGCTGAAAAGAAAAGCTTGCACCGATCCTTGGGTGTATGGCAACTGACGCTGCTGGGAATTGGCGCGATCATCGGCACCGGGATTTTCGTGCTGACGGCTGAAGCCGCGCAGAAAGCTGGGCCGGGAATGATGCTGTCGTTCGTGATCGCCAGCTTCGTATGCACGGTGGCGGCACTGTGTTATTCCGAATTGTCGTCGATGGTGCCGGTTTCTGGCTCTGCTTATACTTATTCATATGCGGTGCTGGGCGAATTTGTCGCGTGGCTGGTCGGGTGGGCGCTGATGCTGGAATATTCCGTTGCGGCCAGCGCGGTGGCGGTTGGCTGGTCGGGTTATTTTGTAGGGTTGCTCGATCATTCATTGGGCGTCAAATTACCCTTTGATTGGGTGAACGGCCCATTTGCCGGGGGTATCATCAATTTGCCCGCGGTTTTCATTTGCTTGCTGGTGATCACATTATTAGTCATTGGAACGCGCGAAAGCGCGCGTTTCAACGCGGTGCTGGTGGCGATCAAGATTGCTGCGTTGACGCTTTTCATCGCATTGACGCTGCCAGTCATCAATATGGACAATTTTCAACCGTTCCTGCCATTGGGCGAAACCGGCGTGATTGCGGCGGCTTCGTCGATTTTCTTCGCCTATGTCGGCTTTGATGCGGTGTCGACGGCAGCGGAAGAGACCGAGAATCCGCAACGCAACGTCCCGCTCGGATTGATCAGTTCGCTCGCTATTTGCACCGTGTTTTATTTATTGATTTCGATTGGCGCAATCGGCGCTATCGGTGCACAGCCGGTGCTCGATGCTTCCGGTCACAATCTGGTTCCGGGGTCGCTGGCATTGGCTGAGCAGTGCCAATCGCTGGTAGCCGCCGGCCAGCAGCCGCTGGTCTGTTCGCGCGAAGCCCTGGCGCTGGTGTTGCGGGAAATCGGCTGGGAAAAATTTGGCAATCTGCTCGGCCTGACGGCTTTTCTGGCGTTGCCATCAGTGATTTTGATGATGCTGTTTGGACAAACGCGTATTTTCTTCGTGATGTCGCGCGATGGGCTGCTTCCAGAAGCGTTAAGCCGGATTCATCCGCGATTCAAAACACCGCATGTCGTCACGTACGTGACCGGTCTGGGTGTCACGCTGGCCGCTGCCTTTCTGCCGGTCGGCAAATTGGCGGATATTTCCAATTCCGGTACGTTGTTCGCGTTCATGGTGGTGGCTTGCGCCGTCATGATCTTGCGCGTCCGGGATGGCTCGCGTACGCGGCCGTTTCGAGCGCCTTTCATCTGGCTGGTAGGACCACTTGCCGTGGTTGGCTGCATTACGCTGTTTTTGTTCCTTCCGGCAGATGCCAAATGGGTGTTTCCACTGTGGTCTGGAATAGGATTGATGTTTTATTTCATGTATGGTTATCGCAAAAGCCACGTTGCGCTCGGCCTGGGCACTACCAGTGGCGGTGAGAATGTGATCAGCCCGGTTCGATCACTGGTGAATCAGGATGGCAACGACAGGCAGTAAGTGGCCTGTCGGCAGCGATGCCATTGGGTAATCCCGAGTCTACGAACGGCCGGAAGCTACGGGTCCGCGCAATAGCGCAGGTAATATCACCAAGGTGCAGATCAACGTGAAGGTCAGCCCGACCGTCAGCATGATGCCCATGCTCGAGGTTCCCTGGTGCGAAGAAAACATCAAGCTGGCGAAATCCACCAGCGCGGTCAGTGCACTGAAAAAAATTGCTCGCGCCGTGCTGGTATGAATCAGAATTTCACTGACCAGCTCGTTGTTCAGGCTGCGGTACACCATGTGCAAACTACTGTCGATGCCCAGACCCAACAACAGCGGCAGTGCAATGATGTTGGCGAAATTGAACGGCACATCCAGCAGGACCGTAAGCGCGGCGGTGAACAAGCTCGACAGCAGCAACGGCAACAACACCAGTAGCGTATATTTCACGCTGCGCAGCAGTATCAATAAGATGGCGACAACACCGCCCAACGCCAGCAAGAAAGCCTGAATGAACGCCTGCACGACCGCTTCGCCTGCTTCCAGACTGATGACTGGCGTACCAATCGCACTCGGAGCAATTTTTTGCACGGCATGCACGAAACGCCGCAATGCCGCATTGTCATTCAGATCCTCGGCAGGATAGACGGCCAGCCGATATTCGCCATTTTCGCTGTACCAGCGGCGGCTCAACGGTATTGGAAGATCGTTCTGCTCGAATGCAACGGCTTGCGTGGCGGTGTGCAAGCTCTGCAAGGCCAGGGGCAACATGGCCAGCAAGTCTTGCTCGACGGCATGCAGCAGCGCAGCTTGCTCGCTGGCGTTCAGGCGTCCGAGCTGATCGAACAAGTGCGTCACCGACGCTTTCAATTGACGCGCCTTATCGGCGGTGGCATGCGTGGGATTGTCTCTCGTGAAGCGATCCAGCGCCGCATTGAGCGTTGCGAGCGCGTGGCGCTGCTTTGCCAGCATCGCCGCTTCATCCGCTATGAGCTTGGGAGCCTGCATGGAAGGAGACAGCGTGCCGATCGTCAGCGTCATTTCATTAATCAACGCGAGTTTTTCTGCTTGCTCGCCGGGCACGAAGTCGAGAATGCTTGCCACCCGGTCGACTTCCGGCAATTTAGCCAGCCGCTGGGCCAGTTGCTCCGCCTCGGTGCGATCCTGAGCCAATACCGAGACATACCACGGTGAAAGATCGGGTTCCGTCAGCAATTCGCGGAACGTTTGTACCGCGCCGCCTTTTTGATCCTGCATGTTGAGCAGATTGTAGTCAAACCGTACTTGCGGCATCAGCATTAGCGCGCCGATCGTGGCAACGAAAGTGATTGCATACGTCATTCGATGCCATTTGAGCGAGAATTCCAGCACCTTGCCGACAGAACTCGTTCTGGCCGACTTCTGCGCATCTTTTTGAGGCAGATAGCGCAGCAACGCCGGGCCAATGGTGAGCGTGACCAACAGGCTGATGATCATGCCGGTGCCGGATATGATGCCCAATTCCGCCACGCCGCTGTAATCGGTTGGCATGAATGCATAAAAACCGATTGCATTGGTAATGGTGCAGGCCGTCAATGCCGCACCTGCATCGCCGCCGGAAATATGAATCGCTTCGGTGGGCGACTGGCCATTTTCCAGCACTTCGCGGTAGCGCAGCAGGAAATGGATCGCAAAATCCGCGCCGAGGCCAATATACAACACGGCGAATGCGATCGAAATCAGATTCAGGTGTCCGACTACCGCGGTGGCGAATGTGGCGGTGAGAATCAGGCCCATCAGGAGGCACACCAGCACATTCACGATCAATCCGCCGGTGCGCATCGCAAAGTACAGCACCACCCCAACCAGCACGAAGGTAATGATACCGGCGTATTCCATGCCGCTCAGCGAGCTTTTGAGTTCCTCATCGGCCAATGCCGCCTCGCCGGTGATGCGCAGGCGGATTGGCCCATCCGCGGTGATGCCGATGCTTTCGGCGGCCTGGTAAAGCGCGTTGATGGATTGCTCGCCCGGCAATAATTGGGTGAAATCAAGTTTCGGTTTTACGATGATCAGTTCCTGGTAGGTATTTTTTTGCGTCTCGCCGCCAAATAACGTTTGCCAGGACAACGCACGCGGCGTGCCGTTGAGTCGTGCGTCCAGCGTCGTGCCGACTTCGCCGAGCACCGGCCGCAGTTCCATGTTGCGCCCCTGGTGAAGTTCATCGACTGCCGTGGTCAGAATGTCTACAAACGACGTCAATGCCGGGTCGCGGGTGATGCGTGCGATCAATGGTTGCGCAGCCGCTACGCTATCGGTAATGCGCTCGAGTTCTGGAATGCTCTGATAGAGCAAACCGTTGCGGGCGGTGAAATCATCTACACGGGGCGGATAAACATCGAGAAAGTGCGTGCTGTCTTCCTTCAAGCGCGCAGCCAGGCGTTGCGTGGCCGAGCGGGCCTGTTCCGGCGTTGGCGCATTCAAAACCACCAGCAGTGTATCGATATCCTGTGGAAAGGTTTCGTTGTAGTGTTTCAGATTGACGCGGAACGGCAAATCCTCCGACAGCATCTCGGCGGTATCGGTATTCATGCCCAGGTTTTCCGCCACATACCAGCCGCAGGCGACAGCAGTCAGCAAGGCCGTCAGCAGAACCCATGCGGCTTGCCGGTAAGCAATGTCGGTCCATTGCGCAAAGATGTCGTGAATTCGGCTGGATGAAGCTTGCATGAGAGCGGTTATCCTTCAGGTGAAAATTGGAATCACAGGCTGAATCATCATCTGCATCGGCTGCATGGATGCCATGTCATTCATGCGGTTGATCATGATGTTTATTTCTGCGGTGCTTGAGATACTCGATCACAGGTGGCATGATCGATAGAATGATGATCACCAGGATAACGAGTTTGAAATTCTGTTGAATGAACGGAAGCTGGCCGAAGTAAAATCCGGCATACACGAACGTACCGACCCATAGAATCGCCCCGACGATGTTATAGGTGATGAAGGTTTTGTAGGGCATCGTGCCAATGCCGGCGACAAAAGGCGCAAAGGTGCGGATGATCGGTATGAAACGCGCAATGATGATCGTTTTTGCGCCATATTTAAGATAAAACGCATGGGTTCGGTCGAGATATTCGCGCTTGAAGAAACGTGAATCCTGCGAATTGAACACCTTGGGGCCGACAGTCTTTCCAATCCAGTAATTGACGCTGTCACCAAGGATTCCGGCGATGCATAATCCGCCGAACAATACATGCGGGTTAAGTTGGGAATTTTCCAGCGATGCCAAGGAGCCGGCCGCAAATAATAACGAGTCGCCAGGCAGTAACGGTAATACGACCAGTCCGGTTTCGCAGAAAACAATTAGAAACAGGATGCCATAAATCCACAACCCATATTCCGAGGCGAGTTCCTGCAGGTGGCGATCGATGTGAAGAATGAAATCTATCAGAAACATGATTTTAGGAAAAATAGGAAAAGCGTGCGATTGAGTGGCAGGGTTCATGTTCGCCAAGGTTATGCAGCATCGATAATTTGGCAAGCCCCGTATTATGCAGGAACTTTCTTCAAAGCTCTAGGGAAGCTGCAAAACTCCTGTATTCGACCCGCTATGAACCAGGTTGCGCTGAATCCCTGGAGAGATGCTGATTAATTGCGCTAACGCGATGAAACGCAACGCGCACGGAACGCAGCAGCTGAAACATATTAATCCGATAGGCGAAGGAGCGAATATAACGCAACGAAGCGATTCGCCCGTGCAGTAAATGCATCAGCGTTTCCTTAGCAGATTCACTGGCGGCAATGCGATAATAACGCCTTGTAAGGCCAAAGGCCGAGCCAAGCGATGGTGTTGCGCATTGGTCATTGAATGTTTATATTTAGGAAATTATGATCTGGAAACCCAATGTCACAGTTGCCGCGGTGATCGAACAGAATGGAAAGTATTTATTGGTCGAAGAAGAGCCAGAAGCCGGTGTGGGCTTATTTCTGAATCAACCGGCGGGCCACCTCGATCCGGGAGAATCGATCATTCAAGGCGCGATTCGAGAAACCCTGGAGGAAACGGCCTATACCTTCGTGCCGGAACATTTGCTGGGCATTTATCAATGGCATTCCCGGCGCGTGGATACCACGTACCTGCGGTTTGCTTTTTGTGGTCGGGTGACCTATCACGATCCGGCGCGAGTGCTGGATCAGGGCATTTTGCGCGCCGATTGGTTCAGTCTCGAAGAAATCGAGCAGGCAGCGCAGCGGCACCGCAGCCCGCTGGTGATGGAGTGCATTCGCGACCACATCGACGGCAAGCGTTACCCACTGACGATATTGAGTCACCATGAGTCTTGACGCGATGAAGAATCAACGGATAGTGGTCGGCATGTCGGGCGGCGTAGATTCATCGGTCGCTGCTTATCTGCTGAAACAGCAGGGATATGACGTCGTCGGCTTGTTCATGAAGAACTGGGAAGACGACGATACCGATGACTATTGTACGTCCCGCCAGGATTTTCTCGATGCAGTCTCGGTCGCGGATGTCCTCGACATTCCAATGGATGTAGTGAATTTCTCAACCGAATACAAAGATCGGGTCTTTTCGCATTTTCTGGCCGAGTATCAGGCTGGACGCACGCCCAATCCGGATGTGTTGTGCAATGCGGAAATCAAGTTCAAGGCCTTTCTGGATCACGCGCATACGCTTGGCGCCGATTATATCGCCACCGGCCATTACGCCCAGGTGCGTAAAGTGGGCGACACGTTTCAGTTGCTCAAGGGCGAGGACGGCAACAAAGACCAGAGTTATTTTTTATATCGCCTGAATCAGCAACAGCTTGCCAGTACCTTGTTCCCGGTCGGACATCTTTATAAGCGAGAAGTCCGGAAAATCGCCGAACAATTGAAATTACCGAATTTCTCCAAAAAGGACAGTACCGGCATCTGTTTCATCGGCGAACGGCCGTTCCGGGAATTCCTGAATCGCTATCTGCCGCATCAGCCGGGCGAAATCCAAACGCCGGATGGCAAAATCGTGGGGCAGCATCTCGGGCTGATGTATTACACCATCGGCCAACGGCAGGGCCTCGGAATCGGCGGCACGCGCGACGGCAACGATGAACCGTGGTTCGTGTCGGGAAAGGATATGACCAGAAATGTGCTGCGGGTGGTGCAAGGCCATGACCATCCGGATTTGCTAAAACCATCGTTGAAAGCTACCGATCTGACCTGGATCAGCGGCAGACAGCCGCACTGCAATTGGGTTTACGCCGCCAAAACACGCTATCGGCAGGCCGATGCGCCGTGCGCGATCGTGCAGCTTTCCCAGGATCAGTGTGAGGTCGATTTTGCGCAGGATCAGTGGGCTGTTACGCCAGGCCAGTCGGTCGTGATTTATGAAAGCAGGGTATGCCTGGGTGGCGGCGTGATCATTGAGTGATCGATGGAAATACCTGCTAATTTTTTGTTTCATCAGAACTGGAAAAGCGGTTGTGTTCAGTAAGTTTTCGTGCATAACGCCATGATATTCTTTAATCAATAACTGATTTGAACTTGCATGATTTTGACGCTTGCCGTTTTGCGCTGAATTTTCTGACCGGAGGAAGGCTGAAAGGTAGCAATCAACCTCAAGAATTAAGAAATCGATGGAGTAAGCGATGGGCTTTGCGAGTTAGCAAAAATCCGCCTCCGCCTCCAAAGGAAAGCGGGAACGGGTTATCTGAAGATGTTTGCCAAAAGGTACGCTTGCTCTTTTCTGCGTGCCTTCGCACCACAAAAATTACGCTATGCTCGTAAAATCATCTGACAATAACGCTGGAAGAGTCGTCGTGCCCAGCAGGTCGATCTGTTGCGCATCAGCATACGTTTCGCCATTCAAGGTATCTGTTCCTCCGCCACCATAGAGCGGATTGGCTCCGTTCAAAATTTGCGATCCTGAGCTTCACAGATTGTCGAAATTATTGGGGTCGATATTGTGCTGTCCATTGATGGTGACGCTAATATTTTTGCTGGCGGTTCCATCCAGGCTTTTGACCGTGAAGGTTTCTACCCTGTTTTCACCTTACTCCAGATACATCACTGCATCGTTTGCGACGCTATAGTTCCAGTTGCCGTTGACATCAATGTTTCAGGTTGCTCAATGCGCCAGTGCTGGCGGTAATGCCTGTGGTCTGAAATTGCGATTGTCCCGCATCAGCGTCACTGATCGTCAATATGCTGCCAGTGGACAAATTTTGATTGTTAGCCGGTGGGGTTGTCGTTGAATTTACGATTTCGGTCACGTTGCCTGCGACATTTCTGCCATTGGATGCTTAATTATTCGTGCCGGTGAGAAGATCACTGCACGTCGTAACCCATCACCTTGATGACGGTCCAGTCGAAGTCGTGAATATGATTGTCTTCGTTCGCCAGCGGCATCGATAATGCACCTTTTGATTTCGGTGGCAAGTCCAGGTCGATGTGGTGAATCTTTGGCTCATGCGACATCGTTGCATGCATGTCGCCGTGGTGGTGGCCGTGGATTGGCGCCATGCTGACGACCAGTTGCGCGATGTGATAATGGTCATTGCCATTGTAAATGGTGCCACTAAAAATTCCCCAGCCGAAACCGGCGTCAATTTTTAATTTCTCGGTAGCTTCCCGCGGCAATTCGATCAATTTGGAGGATGAGCAACAGGATGCCGCAGCGGACGGATCGGCTGATACTGCCGGTGCCGAAGAAAGGGTCGACAGGATCGAAAATGAACAGGCAAAAAACAGTGTGTTGGGTTGAAGCAATTTAATCATGGATGGTCCTTGCAGCCAGGAAATAATCAAAATTTGTGCCGAATTATAAATGTATTTATGCAGCTGGAGCGTGATAAATCCAGTCGTTCAGTAACAGCCGGGCGGCAATGATGATTTCCGATGCGGTCATGCCGACGGGGCCGTGCTGAGTTTGCAGCAATCGGTCGGCGGCAGCGCCATGCAGGTGAACGGCCAGCAACAATGCATGCGGCGGGGTCAGACCTTGTGCGGTTAACGCTGCGATCATGCCGCTGAGTACATCGCCGGTGCCCGCGGTGCTCAAACCGGGGTTGCCGCTGGTGTTCAGGTAGCGGTTGCCGTTTGGGAAACAGCAAATGCTGCCAGCGCCTTTTAATACCACGTGGCTGTTGAATTGCTGCGCAATGTGGCGCGCCGCGGTCATGCGGTCGTTTTGCACCGACAAGGTATCGGTATTCAGTAACCGGGCGGCTTCAGCGGGGTGCGGGGTCAGAAGGGTTGCGGCGCTGCGCTGGTTGAGTTGCTGGCCCAGACGGGGTTGCTGCGCGACGAGGTTGAGCGCATCGGCATCCAGCACCAGCGTTAGCTCACTGCTAAGCGCAGTTTCCAGCCAGGCCAGCGCTTGTACGGACTGGCCCAGGCCTGGGCCGATCACCAGACAGTTGAGCGATGGGATCGAAAATACCTCAGACGCAGCGCGCAGCATGAGTTCAGGCTGTGAGAAATCGACCGAAGGCGCCGTGTCGTCCAGTAAACTCACATAGACGCGGCCTGCTCCCAGATGCAGGGCTGATCGCCCAGCCAGCAGCGCCGCGCCGACCATGCCTGATGAACCGCCGAGTATCGCCACATTACCAAAACTTCCTTTATGGCTATTGGCCCGGCGCGGGGCTGGCAATAGTGATTTCGCCAGCGGTTGATTCAGCAGCCAGCACTGGGGTTGAGGCGCTGCACGGAGTTGCGGCAGCACATCCAGATCCCGCAAAATCACCGTACCGCAGTGTTCCGGGCCATCGCTGGTGAACAGCCCGGGCTTGAGGCCAATGAACGTAACTGTGACGGCGGCGCGGATTGCTATTCCATGAACGCATCCGTCATCGCTGCCAATGCCAGAGGGTACATCCAGGGCTATGATGGGCACATTCCACTGATTGACGGTATCTATCCATTCACGGTAGATGCCTTCAATCGGTCGATGCTGGGCGTGATCCAACCCGATGCCGAACAGGCCATCGACCACGATATCCCATGTTCTGTCACCATTGGGTATGCCGGCAAGAATGTCGCCGCCGATGTCGAGCCATGATTGCAATGCCTGCTTTGCATCGGCCGAAACGCGACCGGGATCGCCATTGAGTACCACGGTAACGGTATTGCCCCATTCCTTCAGATAGCGGGCGACGACAAAAGCATCTCCGCCATTATTTCCCGGCCCGGCGAGTACCAGTACCGAGCGAGGGGGTTTTTTTAGCCATCGAGCACGGATCACCTGAGCGGCCGCCAGTCCGGCCTTTTCCATCAATCGAGGAGGGTGGGGCAAGCTCATTGCCTGATGCTCGATGTCTCGAATTTGCGCAGTCAAAAAAACTGCATCGGTAGAGGTCATAGCGTTTTAGTCATGGGATGATCAGCGATGTTTATATCTTCTCGTGTAAAATTGCAATCTTTAAATCAACCGCCTTATTTTCTTCGATGCTCCAATTCTGTGGTGGACGTGCGCTTTCTCCGTTTCGTCTGGAAAAATTACTCAATGAAATAAAGAATCTGAATTTACCCGTCACGCGCATTGCCAGCGAATACTGGCATTTTTGCGCCGTGACGAGGGATTTGCAGCCGCCGGAGCAAGACGTGTTGCGTCAGATATTGAATGAAACGCCGGCCCAGCACGACTCCGATCAATCGAGCGGATTCTTTCTGGTGCTTCCCCGTCCAGGCACACTGTCTCCCTGGTCGACCAAAGCCACTGATATCGCGCATCACTGCGGATTGTCAGCGGTGGAGCGCATCGAGCGCGGCGTGGCCTATTTTCTCCAGGGCGAATCGCCTTTATCGGCTGAGGATACCGCGCGGCTCATGCCTTTGCTGCACGATCGCATGACCGAAACCGTCTTTAGGTCCTTTGGCGATGCGGCGCAATTATTTCATCATTACCCGCCGCAACCGCTGAGTACCATCGACCTAATGCAGCATGGTCTTGCTGCGTTGCAGCATGCGAACCAGGCGATGGGCCTGGCGCTGTCGCCCGATGAAATCGACTACCTGGCCCATCATTTTGGCCAGATGTCGCGCAATCCGACCGATGTCGAACTGATGATGTTCGCGCAAGCCAATTCCGAGCACTGCCGCCATAAAATCTTCAATGCCGACTGGATCGTGGATGGTGAACCGCAGCAAAGATCGCTGTTTTCGATGATCCGCAATACCCACCAGACGCATCCGCAAGGAACCCTGGTGGCATACGCCGATAACGCCAGCGTGATCGAAGGCGCTGAGATCGAGCGTTTTTATCCGGGTCAGCAGCACCATTATGGCTATGCGCTGGAAAAGACGCATGTGCTGATGAAAGTGGAAACACACAATCATCCCACTGCCATATCGCCCTTTCCAGGTGCGGCTACCGGCGTGGGCGGCGAAATTCGCGATGAAGGCGCAACCGGCCGCGGCGCAAAACCGAAAGCCGGGCTATGCGGTTTTTCGGTATCCAACCTTAGAATTCCTGATTATCTTCAGCCTTGGGAAAGCGATCGCGATGCCACGGATGGCGAAGCGGTTTATGGTAAACCTGGCCGTATCGCGTCGGCGCTGCAGATCATGCTTGAAGGTCCGATCGGCGGCGCAGCATTCAACAACGAGTTCGGGCGTCCCAATCTGGCAGGTTATTTCCGCACTTACGAGCAGCGTGTGGGCGGTGATATGCGCGGCTACCACAAACCGATCATGGTGGCGGGCGGCGTTGGGCAAATTGCCGATGCGCAAGTGCACAAGCAAAAATTCCCCGCCGGTGCATTGCTGATTCAACTGGGCGGGCCGGGTATGCTGATCGGTCTTGGCGGCGGCGCGGCGTCGAGCATGGATACCGGCACCAATACCGAAGCGCTGGATTTCGATTCGGTGCAGCGCGGCAACCCGGAAATGCAGCGGCGCGCTCAGGAAGTGATCGACCGGTGCTGGCAATGGCAGCGCGCCGGTGGCGAGAATCCGATTCTGTTCATTCACGATGTTGGCGCGGGCGGGCTGTCGAATGCTTTTCCCGAGCTGGTGCATGATGCCGGCAGAGGCGGGCGTTTCGATTTGCGTCTTATCCCATCGGAAGAAACCAGCATGTCGCCGATGCAAATCTGGTGCAATGAAGCTCAGGAGCGTTATGTGCTGGCCATCAGGCCCGAATCGCTGCCGCTGTTCCAGCGCATCTGCGAGCGCGAGCGTTGCCCGTTCGCAGTGGTCGGTGAAGCTTCGAACGATGAGCAACTGGTGGTAACGGATCAACAATCCCCGCAGTCGCCGGTCGATATGCCGTTGCCGGTTCTGCTCGGCAAGCCGCCCAAGATGACGCGCGACGTTGCGCATAATGCGCCGGTAATGCCGCCACTCGACTGGTCGGGCGTGACGCTGACCGAAGCGGCTTATCGCGTGTTGCGCTTGCCCGCGGTGGCTGACAAGACCTTCTTGGTTACGATCGGCGATCGCAGCGTCGGCGGCATGTCGGCCCGCGACCAAATGGTCGGGCCGTGGCAAGTGCCGGTCGCCGACGTCGCCGTCACCAGCATGGGATACCACACCTATCTGGGCGAAGCCTTCGCGATGGGAGAGCGCGCGCCGCTGGCGTTGATCGATGCCAGGGCAGCGGCCCGCATGGCGGTCGGCGAAGCGCTTACCAATATTGCCGCTGCAGCGATCGATCGGATCGGGGCCGTCAAGCTGTCGGCGAACTGGATGGCGGCTGCCGGGCATCCGGGAGAAGATGCCGGGTTATATGACGCTGTGTATACCGTTGGCATGGAATTATGCCCGCAGCTCGGCATCAGCATTCCGGTCGGCAAAGATTCGATGTCGATGAAAACCGCCTGGACGGAATCAGGGCGGCAGAAGGAAGTGACCGCGCCGCTATCGCTGATTATTTCGGCTTTTTCGACCGTCACCGATGTGCGCAATACCTTGACGCCGCAATTGCGCACCGATTGGGGGGAAACCGAGTTGATCCTGGTCGATTTGGGACAAGGCCGCAACCGCCTAGGCGGATCTGCGCTGGCGCAAGTCTACCAACAAGTGGGCAATACCGCGCCCGACATCGATGGTGAAGCGGGCGCGCGCAGACTCAAGGATTTTTTTACCGCGATACAGCAACTCAATCGGGAAAATCTGCTGTTGGCTTATCACGATCGTTCTGATGGCGGGCTGTTCGTGACGCTGTGCGAAATGGCATTTGCGGGGCATGCTGGCATCACGGTGAATACCGACCAATTATGCTTCGATGCGCAAAGCTCCGACATCGATGGTTCGGAATTGCGGCCTGAACGATTGGGCGGCCGCTTCCTCGAACGCCTGCTTGAGGTACTGTTTAATGAAGAACTGGGCGCGGTGATTCAGATCAGATCGGAGCACCGGTCTGCCGTGATGGCCGTGCTGGCGCAAGCGCAATTGCGCGACCATAGCTTCGTCATCGGCCATCCGAACACGAGCGGTGACCTATGCGTGCTGCGCAACAACAAGCTGGTTTTCGCGGAATCACGGATAAATTTACAGCGCGCCTGGTCGGAAACCAGTTATCGCTTGCAAGCGTTGCGCGATAATCCTGCCTGCGCGCAGCAGGAATTCGACCGGATTCTCGACGCTGACGACCCTGGCCTCCAGGTCGCGTTGAGCTATGACGCGAGCGCAGATATCGCTGCACCCTTCATTCAAACCGGCGTGCGCCCGAGTTTGGCGGTATTGCGGGAACAAGGCGTGAACGGTCATGTCGAAATGGCAGCCGCTTTCGACCGCGCCGGTTTTCGCGCGATAGACGTGCATATGAGCGATATCATGGCGGGGCGCATTTCGTTGACCGAATTCAAGGGATTCGTTGCGTGCGGCGGATTTTCGTATGGCGATGTGCTCGGTGCGGGCGAAGGTTGGGCCAAGTCAATCTTGTTCAATCCGCGTGCGCGGGATGAGTTCGAGGCATTTTTCCAGCGCGCCGATACGTTCGCGCTCGGGGTATGCAATGGTTGTCAGATGATGAGCAATCTGCAGGACATCATTCCGGGTGCGCAGAGCTGGCCGCGGTTCAGGCGCAATGTATCGGAACAATTCGAGGCGCGTTTTGTGATGGTCGAGATCCAATCAAGCCCTTCGCTGTTCTTTGATGGCATGATCGGCAGCCGGATGCCGATCACGGTGGCTCATGGCGAGGGCAGGGTTGAATTTTTGGCGGGTTCGCCTGACAATGCGGCCGGATTGGTGACCGTTCGTTATGTCGATCACGCCGCTCAGCATACAGAGAAATATCCGTATAACCCGAATGGCTCAGTGCAGGGCATCACCGGATTAACGACGCCGGATGGGCGTTTCAACGTACTGATGCCGCATCCGGAACGTGTTTTCAGGATCGCACAGCATTCCTGGCATCCGCAGCAATCGAGATCCCGTACCCACGACGATGGGCCGTGGATACGGTTGTTCCGAAATGCGCGGCGATGGGTGGGATGATCCGATCATTAATCGAATTTTGAGAGAACGATTAACATGAGAAATTTTAGCGTAGACCGGGTTCGTGACGTGGCGGTGGTAATTTTGCTGATGGTGGGCGTCAGTTGGGGTAGTGCCTCGGCAACAATCCTGCCAGCCAAGAAACCCGTGCCCAAAAATTGTGTTTCGCTGGGCAGTTGGGTCACGCCAGGTGCGGGCGAAACCACTCAGCGCGATGTCATTGCGCGCGCAGCCAAGGCTTCGGTGGTGCTGTTAGGGGAAACCCATATCAATGCCGATCATCATCGCTGGCAACTGCAAACGCTGGCGGCATTGCATGTCATGCGTCCCAATATGGTGATCGGTTTTGAGATGTTTCCGCGCCGGGTGCAGTCAGCACTCGATAAATGGGTGGCGGGCGAGTTGACCGAAAAGGAATTCTTGCGGGCGTCGGATTGGGATCACGTTTGGAATACTGACGCAAACTTGTATCTGCCGTTATTTCATTTCGCGCGCATGAACCGCATTCCGATGCGGGCATTGAATATCGAGACCAGCCTTCGCCGGCAAGTGGCGGAGAAAGGCTTTTATAGCGTTCCCGTTGAGGAACGCGAAGGTCTGACCTATCCGGCTGAACCAAGCCAGGCCTATGTGGATTATTTATTTCCGATTTATAAGCAACATGACCGGAAACACAAGAGTGAGGGAGAAATGACGGCCGAAGATCCCGATTTCCGTCGTTTCATCGCCGGGCAGCAGTTGTGGGATCGCGCCATGGCGCAGATTCTGCAACAGGCAACGGTTGAATTCGATGGGCCGGATAAACCCTTGGTCGTTGGCGTCATGGGTACTGGACATGTCTTGCATGGTTTTGGCGTGGCGCATCAATTGCAGCACCTTGGGGTCAAGAATGTAGCGGCCTTGTTGCCCTGGGATAACGACAAATCCTGCAAGTCCTTGGTGACGGGCGTGGCCGATGCCGTGTTCGGGGTACTGCCGCATGTGTCCGAATCGAGTCGGCCACAGTTTCAGCGGTTGGGCATTCGCTATGAAATGGGCAGGGGGGGCGCGGTGGTCCTGCAAGTCGAAAAAGATAGCATCGCCGATGACGCCAAATTGATGGATTCTGATGTGATCATCGAGATGGCGGGCACGCCGGTCAAAGTCATGGATGACGTGACTGCCATCGTGCGGCGGCAGGCGCCGGGTACCTGGCTTCCGATCAAGATTATCCGCGACAGCGCAGAAATGCTGATCATCGCCAAGTTTCCTGCTCAACGAACCTGATTAAAATTGCAGTCATTCACCATGTTCATTTTTATCAAATACTGCTTTTTGCTGGCATTCGCCAGCTTGATCGCCGCGCCAGTTTTTTCGGCGCCGGTGACGGTAAAGTTCAATGATACCGATTATGACATCACGGTAAAGATTGATCCCGTCCATCGCATGATGGAAGGCACCACTACCATTACCGTCAAGCAGCCTCGCGAATTGCGGTTGATGCTCGGGCCAGCGTTTGAAGTGACTCAGGCAATCTTCAATGATGGGCCATTGGGAAGCGGCCGGTTGGATCCGAGTCAACCCCATGTCTGGGACATCCCCGTGCTTTTTCGGCAGCAACTTGAATTTGTGATCCATTGGCGCGGGCCGCTGATGCCGTTGGACACTTCACTCGATCATCAACAAACGCTCGGACGACCGGTGGCTGTGGCGGGCGAGGCAGGCACCTTCCTGCCCGATGCATCGAATTGGTATCCGCGGGTGGCGGGTCAGCAAGCGCGCTATAAAGTCAGTCTGGAATTACCCAAAGGTCAGAAAGGCCTAGTTGCCGGACGATTGACGGCGGAAAGCGAAACGGAGCAGCTCTATCGCGCCTCGTTCGAATTTCCGCATCCCGCAGAAGGGATCGACCTGATGGCAGGTCCTTACGTCGTTGAATCCATGGTGCATCAGGGCAACAAACAACGGGCAATTCAACTGCGCACCTATTTCCATCCGGAGATCAGTGACCTGTCCAGTACGTATCTGGATTCGGTCAAGCGATATCTGGACATGTACGAGTCGATGATTGGTGATTATCCCTTCACCGAATTTAGCGTGGTATCGAGTCCGACGCCGACGGGTTTTGGCATGCCGTCGCTGACGTATCTCGGTATCGATGTGCTCAAGCTGCCGTTCATCCCAGCGACCTCGCTGGGTCATGAAGTCTTGCACAATTGGTGGGGAAATGGTGTTTATCCGGATTATCGCAGCGGCAACTGGTCGGAAGGATTAACGACATTCATGGCCGATTACGCTTATAAAGAGCAGGAAAGCGCAGAAGCGGCTCGTGAAATGCGGATTGGCTGGCTGCGCGATTTTGCCGCCTTGCAGCCGGGACAGGATGCGCCATTGACGGCATTTACCTCACGCACCCATAGCGCTTCGAAAATCGTTGGATATAACAAAGCGGCCATGTTTTTTTTCATGCTGCGCGATCAATTGGGAGAAGCGTTATTTCAACGCGGATTGATGGGGTTGTGGATGACGCGACAGTTCAAGGTGACTGCCTGGCACGATGTGCAAAAATTGTTTGAGATGATTTCGGGGCGTGATTTGCAACCATTCTTTTCGCAATGGCTCGAGCGTACTGGCGCGCCAGCCATCGCGATCACTGACGCCATCCGCCGCACGGCAGGTTCTGGTCATCAATTAACTCTTGCCGTGCAACAATCAATGCCCACTTACCGGCTGCGCGTGCCTGTCGCGATACAAAGCGAGAAAAAAACCGACATGCATTGGCTGGATCTGAACGATGCCCAGCAAACGTTCACACTGTCGCTTACAGAGAAACCATTGTCGGTTGCGATTGATCCGGACGCACGGCTTTTTCGTCAATTGAGCCATCATGAAGCGCCGCCGATCTTGCGTGAAGCCATGGTCAACCCAGCCACTCAAACCATGATTTTGGCGGATGACGCCGAAATTCGAAAAATTGCTGAAGCGCTTGCTGAAAAGATGCAACAGCGCGTGCCATTCATAGCAGATGACAAAGCGTCAATTTCCACAGCGCCACTGTTGATTATTGGCCTCCAAGCTGACATCGATACCTGGTTGGTCAACCGGAAATTGCCCCCAAAACCTGAGCAGATCCGTGCGACCGGCACGGCCCAGGCCTGGGCTCAGATGCGTGAAGAAGGCGCGCCGCTGATGTTGATATCGGCTAAGGATGCTGCCTCGCTAGAGGCACTGCAGCGACCATTGCCGCATTATGGCCGGCAGAGCTATATTGCATTTGAAGGCCGGCAGGCGATTGTGAAAGGGATTCTGCCGATGAACGTGCAATGGACTCAGGTCAAAGACCAATGAGCGATTGCCATCGCTGACGGTAAACCCATCTCATCATTTTCTTTTTTTATCCGCGGTAATCAGTTCATACTCTCATGCCACTTTCCTGCTAAGCATCATTGCACACGCGGGAAACACCTGTGTTTTGCTTCGGCGACCGCATGATATGATAGGTCGAACGATACGCTGGATCCCGTCTTTCTAAGCTCTTGCAGGAAGTCCTGAAGAATGAGCGAGTGCAGTAGTTTCAGCGCGCTTCCTTGAAAATACAGCGTTCCCACTGAATCGTCAGCCTGTTCCGTTGTTCAGGTTGAAAGGAGGAACTGATGAAATTTACGTCGCTTACGCAGCGCTTTGCCGTTTGGTTCACGTTGGTTTCACTGCTGCCTATCGTGATGATAGGTAACACATTGCTGCATTCGTTTGAAAAAGAAATCAAGAAATCCGCCATTCGCAATGTGTCTGCCATTGCCGATAAAAAAGTCGAGCAAATTGACAGTTATCTTAAAGAACGCTTGCTGGACGCGAGATTATTGCGTGACGCCAGCACGACGCATGAGGCCATGGTCAACATCTCGCGCGTCTTCGAAGAAAAAGGGGTCGATTCTGACGAATATCGTCGTCTGGATGCCGGTTATCGCGAGAATTACTGGCGTTTCGTGAATGAAGCGAAATATTATGATTTGTTCCTGATTTCCCCGCGCGGAGATATCGTTTATTCGCAGGCGCACGAATCTGATTTTGCGACCAATTTATTTACTGGGACATACAGCAATACCGGATTGGGCAAAGTTGCGCGCCATGCCTTGAGCACACGGGAAGAGACCATATCCGATTTTGAGCGTTATGGGCCTTCCAAAGGTGCCATTGCCGCATTCGTGGCAACCCCGATCATCATCAATGGAGACCTCAAAGGCGTGCTGGCGCTGCAAATCTTCAGCCAGCGCGTGTTTACCGTGATCGCCAATAATGTCGGATTGACCGATAGCGGCGAAACGGTCGTGGCTCGTGTTGAAGACGACCAAAACGCATTAGTCATGGCGCCGCTGAAATTCGATCCCAACGCTGCGCTGGAACGAAGAATACCGTTGAACCAGCCGCCCTTGTCCGATGCCATCAAAAGCGCTCTGAGCGGTGAATCAGGCGGTGCGTTGACAATGGATTATCGCGGTAAGGAAGTGGTCGCGGCGTGGCGCTATCTGCCGCGCATGAAGTGGGGAATCGTCGTGCACATCGACGCCGACGAAGCCTTCGCGTCTGTGTATGAAGTACATTTTGTCGGACTCATGAGTCTGATGATCACTTTGATGGCGGCGTTGATTGGCGCAATTTTGTTTAACCGCCGCGTGGTCAAACCCATCAATCAGCTCAACCAGAGCGCGCAGGAAATATCGGCAGGCAATTTGCATCAGCGGGTGGCCAGCACGGGCTGGGATGAGATGCAGCAACTGGCGCAGACCTTCAATACCATGGTTGAACGCTTGAGTGCGAGCAATGAGGAACGGAACAAGGCGCAAAACAACCTGTTACAACTGAATCAGGAGCTGGAACAGCGCGTGGAGGATCGAACGGCTGATTTGCAGCGCGTCAATAGCGCGCTGGCCGTCAAAGAAGAAGAAACCCGCTCGATCGTTGAACATATGGTCGATTGCGTGGTGACGACCGATGAAATCGGAATCATTCTATCGACAAATCCGGTCATGGAAAAATTGTTCGGTTATGACCGCGATGAGATGGTCGGACAGAACATTGCCATTATCGTGCCCGAACCGGACCGCAGCAAGCATATCGGTTACATGCAGAATTATTGCCGCACCGGGCATGGTCAGGAATATGTCGGCAGGCCCTATCTGTCGGGTTCGCATGGCATCGGTCTGGGGCGCGAAGTGGAAGGCGTGCGCAAGAATGGCGAACGCATTGAGCTGTATCTGGCGGTGAGCGAATATTTTGTCGGCGGAAAGCGCCATTTTACCGGTGTCATGCGCGACATTCGCGAACATGTGCGCATCATGAACGATCTCAAGCAAGCCAGAATCGACGCCGAACAGGCGAGCAGAGCCAAATCGTCGTTTCTGGCGGCCATGAGTCACGAAATCCGCACACCGATGAATGGCGTGATCGGCATGATCGATGTATTGCGGCAGACCAGTCTGAGCGGCTATCAGATGGAAATGGCCAATCTGATCCGTGATTCGGCGTATGCCTTGCTGGCGATTATTGAAGATATTCTTGATTTTTCCAAGATTGAAGCCGGTAAGCTGGAGATTGAAAAAATTCCAATGCGCCTGGTCAGCGTCGTCGAGAACGCGTGCGGGATGCTGGCGCACTTGGCGCTCAGCAAGAAAGTCGAGCTGACGTTATTCATCGATCCAGCCATTCCTGACAATGTACTCGGCGATCCGCTGCGTTTGCGTCAAGTGCTGGTCAATATCATCAATAACGCCATCAAGTTTTCCAGCAACAAACCGGATAAGCCCGGAAAAGTATCGGTGCGGGTATTATTGACGGAAACGCGCCCGGATGAAGTCGTGATCAGTTTTCAGGTGACCGATAATGGCATCGGCATGAATAAGGAAACACAGGAAAAGCTCTTCAAGTCGTTCTCGCAAGGCGATCCTTCCACCACGCGGCGTTTCGGCGGCACCGGACTGGGGCTGGCAATTTCACATCATCTGGCTGAGCTGATGGATGCCGAGATTGCGGTACAGAGCGAGCCTCAGCAAGGATCCACTTTCATGATCCAGATGCCTTTCAAACCATTGCCACCATCTTCGGTGACAGATCATAAGATCGAGGATCTCAGCGGTTTGAATAGCATCATCCTGAGTAATTCCGAGGACTTGAGCAGTGATCTGGCGGTGTATCTCAAAAGCGCCGGTGCAGCCGTGGAGCTGACAGAAGATCTCAATTCACTGCGCGAGCTCATTCCGACGCTGGTTCCCGGTTTATGGCTGGTGGTCATCGATGGAGGACAAGACGGGCCATCCATCGACGAACTGCGAAAAATTTTCGCGACTCGGTCTCAGGCATTGACAGGAACCCAGCAAGCGCCGCAGCAATCCGATATTGAACCGCACTTCGTCATCATCAAACGTGGACGCCGCCGCAAAGCGCGTATCGAAGGCATCGACATCGTTACCCTGGATGGGGACGTCATGTATCGTCAATCGCTACTGCGAGCCATGGCGATTGCAGCGGGCAGGGTCGATGCCAGCGACGAAAAAGCCTCAACGGTAACGGTGAACAAGTCTGCGCCCAAGGCGATTTCACGCGATGATGCGATACGACAGGGTAAGCTGATCCTGATCGCCGAAGATAACGATATCAACCAAAAGGTGATCAAGCAGCAGATGAATTTATTGGGTTACGCAGCAGATATTGCAAATGATGGCAGCGAAGCGCTGAAACGCATGCAGAATGGTGAATATGCCTTGCTGCTCACTGATCTGCATATGCCGGAAATGGATGGTTTCGAATTAACCAAGAATGTTCGTGTTCGGGAAGCTGGCCAGAAACATATACCCATCATTGCATTGACCGCGAATGCGTTGAAAGGTGAAAAAGAGCATTGCCTGAGCGTCGGAATGGATGATTATTTGAGCAAACCGGCTCAGCTTGAAGATCTGCGGCTCGTATTGGAGAAATATCTGGCTGTTCCCAAGCCGGCTGCCGAAACTAAGCCAACCACCCCAGCCCTAGGCTCAGTCGAGCATGAAGACCTGACCGCATTGCCGGTCGATATTCATGTACTGGAGGAACTTGTCGGCGATGATCCGGTAACGATCGATGAAATGCTGCAGGACTACCAGGCCAGTGTGGCGAAAGCGGCTGCGGAACTCAGAGAGGCCTACCAGTCCGGGCGCTACCCATCGGTAGGTTCGATTGCGCATAAGCTGAAGTCATCGTCACGTTCGGTTGGCGCGCTCGCGCTGGGTGAATTGTGCGCCGATATGGAAGTGGCTGGAAAGAACAACGATGCGCACGCGCTGGCAGCTTTACTGCCGCGTTTTGATGCGGAGCTTGCCAAGGTAGATACTTTCTTGACGGCCCGGCAGGTAAAACAGTGAAGCCATCAGGCTATGCTTACAGGATGGCCAGTCAATTCCCGGATTGAAGGAGTAGCTCGGTGCGTACCCGCTGCTTCCAGCTTGCCACCCAGTTCGGGAATTCTGCACCCAGAAGCGGCTTTGAAACAAAATTGCCTTGCGCCAGATCGCAGCCGGTCTGTCGGAGCAACTCCCAGTCCTGCTGATCTTCGACGCCCTCCGCCACGGTTTCCATGTCGAGCTGTTTGGCCATCGATAAACTGGCATCGTAGATTGCGCGCAGCGTGGCATCCGCCCAGGCGCGATGCACAAAGCCCTGGTCGATTTTGAGTTCATCAAATGGAATGTCACGCAATTGCGCCATCGAGGAATGGCCGGTACCAAAATCATCAATCGACAAGTGAAATCTCTTCAGTCGCAGTCGGCTCAGGATTTCGAGCGGAACACGCGCATCCGCCCCCATGACCTGGCTTTCAGTCACTTCAAGCACGATGCTCTGCGGCGAAAGACCTGCCTCAGTTACCAGATTCACGACCAGATCCTGAAAATCCAGTGACGCCAGATTGTCCATCGAAACATTGATGGCGACGCGCAGCATCAGGCCGCTTTGATGCCATGATTTGGCCTGATTCAAGGCATTTGTCAACACTAGTGTGGTCAGTTCATTGATGAGGTGATTTTCTTCCGCGATGTGAATGAAGCGATCGGGAAATATCAGTCCATCGGTGGCATGATGCCAGCGGACCAGGGTCTCGACGCCAATGACGTCGCCGGTTCTGACCGATACCTTGGGCTGATAATAATTGACCAGTTCGTGTTGCTCGATGGCCGTGCGAAGTTCTTCAGCGCTGTACAGTTTGTGATTGGTTGGTGATGGATTTTCTGCCGCATGTGGTTTCCAGGTGTTCAAAATAGCGGCGAGTTTATCCGGTGTAACGGGTTTGTGCAGATACCCGAGCATCGGTATTTGATGGGCGTGAACCAATTTTTCAGCGGTTTTCAACATGCGCTCATCCTCTCCACTGACAAGGACAAGATGGCCTTGATACTGATGCTCAACCAGATACCGGACGAATTCAATGCCATCCATATCGGGCATGTTGAGATCCAGCATAATGAGGTTGGGGCGCGTATCGGGGTGATCGATCAATGTGAGGGCATCACGGCCGTTATCGCATGTGCTGACCTTGGTGAAGCCTTGATTTGCCAGCATTTTGGTCAGCATCTTGAGTATGAAAGGATCGTCGTCAAGAATGAGGATATTGATTTGCGAGGCGCTGTGCATGACTTATTTTTTTATTTATGAGGTAAAGTGGAGTTCGATCATACACTGGCTTGAGGCTGCGATGATAGCAAAACACTTTGATTGCGGAGTCATGGTCAGCGGCACGATCGTCATACGTGATCGTTTTTTTGTTGCCGCCTGAATTTAAGGGCTTGCCATACCGTTCTGACATCCACTAATGGCTTCTGTATCAATAAGGTAATGGTGATTTCTTCAATGGCAGCATAAACGCAGACCATGACGGCAATGCGGAAAGGCCAGTCGAGCAGGCCAGTAAACAGCAGGATATAGCCGAGTACAGTGAGGGCAACGGCAATTTTGACGCTCCAGGTGTGATAGCTGATGATGGTATGGAATTTGATGAAACCTACCAGAACAGGCAGCGTGAAACTGAGTATTGCAACAATGAAATAAGGGAATTCGCGGCGTATGACGTCGGGCCATAATATCCAGGCGCAGATCGCCATGGTTGAATAGATGATGAAATCTCCCCAGCTATCCAGTCGTGAGCCGAGCGGGGTGATTTGATTGAATTTACGTGCTAGAAATCCGTCCAGCACATCGGTAAAGATAGCCCCCCCCAGCACGATGAAAAACCAACCCGATTGGTGAGCGAGCGCAAAATAAAACAGTAGCGGCGCCAGACAGATTCGAATCAGGCTAATACCGTTGGGTGCATTGACGATCGGATTATTAGAGGATTTCATTATCTTGGCTCGTCGTGTTAGTGTAAATTCAATCGTTGAATCTCAACGAACGATTATGGAATGTTTGCTATTATTTTCAATATCTTCCATAAATTCTCTGAAAACTCCTTTACTCCGGCCTTCTGCTCTTTATTGCATTCTAACCGTTCATTGGTTGTTGCCAGCTCCGGTATTTGATTCAATTTCTATTTTTATGACTGCCCCAGCTATTTTTTAGCGCGTTTTAAAAGAAATTTGTATAGTATGACGAGCAAATAACGCAAAAATTCTTAATTCCCATGTCCGGCACTTCGATACGAGTTTTGACCTATAACATCCATAAGGGATTCAGCGCGACGAACTTGCGGTATATTCTGCATGACATAAAAGAAACTATTCGTCATATTAATGCCGATGTGGTGTTTCTGCAGGAGGTCCACGGTGAACATACGTTAGCCAGAAGTGGTTTCGAAGCTGAGTCCAGTATCCGGCAGTTTGAATTTCTAGCAGATCAAGTATGGCATCATCATGCTTACGGCAAGAATGTTATTTATGAGTCTGGACATCACGGCAACGCCATTCTGAGCAAATATCCCTTTGTCGACTGGGAGAACATTAATGTGTCGATGCTGCATTTTGCGAGTCGTAGCTTATTGCACGGTACTTTGCAAATTCCCGGAATTGATCAGAAGCTGCATATGATCTGTGTTCATCTTGGTTTGTTTGCGCTGGAAAGAGAACGCCAATTGTCCACGTTGGTCAAGCGCATTAAATCGCATGTTCCGGATCATGAGCCGCTGATCATCGCCGGTGATTTCAATGATTGGCGTGGGCGGGCCGAGTATCATTTGCACCATGATCTGGGCGTCAGGGAAGTTTTCAAAAATATGCACGGTACCTATGCGCGTACTTTTCCTGCCTGGTTTCCGGTACTGACGATGGATCGAATTTATTTTCGTGGTCTAGACGTCATCGACTGCACGCATTTACAAGGCCAACCGTGGCGGCGTCTGTCAGATCACACGCCTTTGCTTGCGGAATTCAAGTTATTTTAAATAATTGAACCGAAGAGACTTATCGTTGAAAACAGTGAGAAAGCAATGGAGTTGTAGATTATGACGAAAGGATTTTCTCAATTAGCTCTCTTCTTAACACCCGAGAGCTAATTGAGCGATTAAAGCTGATTAATGGCCTGATTGGCGCATGTGTTTCATCGCTTCTTCCGAGTGCTTGGCTGATTCGCTGCCATGACCCATTTCGGCATGTTTGATGGCTTCTTCGAGGTGCTTGATGGCTTCGTCCATGTGTTTATGAGCATCAGCGTGTTCTTTGCCTGCAGATTTGGCATGTGCCAGACTGTCTTTGGCGTGCTGTAAAGCATCCTTGGCATGTCCCATTTCTCCGTGCGCCTGAGCTTTACCAGCATGCTCCATGGCTTCTGAAGTATGTCCAGCATCTGAAGCCATGACTGAGGTGCTTAGAAATAAAATTAACGTTCCGGTTACGATTGTTGTTGATATAGCTCGCATGACAGTTACTCCTTTTTATTATGCTGATCCATTAAAAATGCGAATGTTTTGCAAACTGTACTAATCAACTATCTACTCAGGAAGAGGCTTTCTCATACTGTTTTTTTCTTCCTTGATCAGTACATGGTTTAGTTATATCACAGATCATGGAAAAATATAATAACGTTGATTTTAATTTTGACGGGCTCCATGACGAAACCTCGCCGGCTTAAGCCCATTAATGCAAAATTTCACGCTTAGGGGCTGAGAGAACAGGGTATGTGGTCTTTTCTTCCCATGGATTGTGGATATCCCATGTTTTGACCTGTTTGAGAATCTCTCCCAGTAATTTATGCAACTGTGATGGGGTAAGAATAAAAACCACTTCAATGGTTTTGGCTGCATTCACGAAGGCGAGCCTGATCTTGGGATCTTCAGTATTCCGATGGGCTTTCGCAAAATGGATGGTATCAATGAGAAATGACTCGAATTGTTCATGAGGCCGCACTTTATCATAGGTGACTGCAACCGATTGCTGAGAAACTTGATGGTGCAGATGATGAATGTGCCATAGCTGCTCAGCGGTTTGCGGCAACGAATTACTGTGGTGCAGGAGCGTCAGCCATTCGGGAAGGTGGGTCAATAAATTTTTCAGAAGCCGCCGTACCATCTCGCCGATAAGTTGCTTTTTTTCTTTGTTGACGAAAAGTAAATTGAGCCGGTCTTGTTGCGGGTCATAAAAAGTTGTGATGGATTCTGCAATGAAAGCCATATAATTCACCCTTGAGCCTGAAGATGTCGGAAACACTGACAATAACGGCGTAAATACATTTGCTTAAAGCAAAACCTGTCGACGTGATACAAACCGCCGCATGAAAGGTATTTTTATAGTTAAACCGCTCTTTTAAACATATCAGTAGATATGGTAATCATCAACCCGTTGAACTGGCTGTTGAGATTGGGGGGGTGAAGTCGAAAATAGTTCAGTGCAAACGATGAATTGAGACTAAGATATTTTATCGTGAGAATGCTGGATTTGTTCTTGCACGATAAACGTTATTGAGAGGAGATCATGTATCAACGAATTCTGGTTCCGGTAGATGGCAGCTCAACTGCCGAACATGCGCTGAACGAGGCCATCAAATTTATGCAACACCAGCATGCTGAGGTCGAATTGGTGCATGTTCTGGAAGATGTGGGGTATGTGGATGAGGAAAATTTCCTCAATTATGTCGAATTACGCGATTCGATGAAATCGAGTGGTGAAAGAATACTGGCGCAGGCGCAGCAAAAACTGAATCAGGCCGGACTGAATGTTCGCTGTACCCTGCTCGAGGCGCATGGAGAGCGAACTGCTAACGTGATCAGCACTGCAGCGAAAAATCTATCGGCGGATTTGATCATTATCGGCACTCACGGCCGGACAGGCTTTAACCGCATGCTGATGGGAAGTGTTGCGGAAGGCGTGGTTCGAACCGCCCACATCCCTATTCTTCTTATCCGTGGCAGTGCGATCGATAGATGACATTAGAGGCGTAGAACATTATGGAAACGTATGAGACTTTATTAGCTACACTAGCCTTGATGATGGGTACTGCATGGGCAAGCGGTATCAATCTGTACGCGGTTCTGTTGGTGCTGGGCTGGGGAGGAGCGGCTGGGCATATCACATTGCCAGCCGAATTGACGGTTTTGCAGGATCCATTGGTCATTGCGGCAGCGGGTCTTATGTATTTCATCGAATTTTTCATTGACAAGATACCCGGAATGGATTCGACCTGGGATTCGATCCATACTTTTATTCGCATTCCGGCAGGTGCGATGCTGGCAGCCGGCGCGGTCGGTGATGTCACGCCTGCGCTCGAAATCGCCGCAGGGATCCTGGGGGGCGGAATTGCTGCTACCACTCATGCTACCAAAGCGGGGGCACGTTTGCTGATCAATACTTCTCCCGAGCCAGTTTCAAACTGGACGGCGTCATTGACTGGAGATGCTTTGGTGTTTTCAGGACTCTGGGCTGCGCTCAAATACCCCGAAGTATTTTTGGTGCTGTTTGTGGTGTTCATTGTTTTTTCGATCTGGTTTTTGCCCAGATTATGGCGTTTCATCAAAATAGTGTTTAGAAGGATAGGCAGCTTTCTGGGGCTGACTCAACCGACGAAAAATGAGGCTGAGGTATTCGTCGCTGAGGCTGGCAATGAGCGTCAGCTGTCGGCGTTGGAGCGATTGCAGCAATTAAGGGAAAAGGGCGCGATCACCGAACAGGAGTTTGAGGAGCATAAAACAAGTATTTTGAAAGAAAATTACAAGTAAACTCAGTTCAGTTCATGTTTTTCATTGTTGAGCTTCTTCAACAGAGCAGCGTGGAGAGCGCCATCTGCCCAAATATCATTCGGAATCGCCCATAAGGTTTGCGGCGCAAACTGCCGACATTGAACTGCATTTTCTTCGGGTAGCAAAACGACCTCTGCTTCGGGAAAATGAAGGTCGGCAGAGATATAGCGATGGTTGTCTGGAAATGTGTGCAGATCTGCATCTAATTTTTGTGTTTGTATCAAATCAAACATTCTTATCGCATTATTTTCATCGGTTACGATGTGCATCTTGCTGTGCTTGAATTCTGAAATTAAGGTTCGACGATCCGGCTGGAGTACATTGTAAGCCACCTCATTGATCAGTTTCACCGGATAAGTCTGACGCCACTGGCGAGTATCGAGTTGATGATGATTCTTGCCGCTCGTGGTGATGAAGTCGATGGTCTTCAATGAACGTGGATGAGTGCGTAGCGGGCCTGCCGGTATGACCAGGCCATTTCCAATGCTTTGTTCGGAAAAGTCGACGGTAACGATGACAAGGTCACGATTCAAGCGATAATCGTGCAGGCCATCATTACTGATGATGATATCGCATCCAGGGTGGGCCTCAAGAAGCGCCTGTGCCGTCGCGACACGGTCATCTCCAATCCAGACCGGACAAATAGTTCCACACCGTTGAGCTAGAAAAACTGTTCTGGCTCCTACTATTCCAGGATCGCTGGAGGCATTGACGGCAGCCGGAGATCCTGGATTGTCCGCATTGCCGCGGGTGATGATGCCGGGATGGTATCCCTGTTTGAAGAGAATTTCGACAAACCAGATGATCAATGGTGTTTTACCGCCATCATCGACACTGATGCTGTCCAGAATGACAACCGGCACAGGCAGGGTAACCGAAGGACATATGTCCAGCCAATAACATAATTTTTTGAGTGTCAGAAACCAGCCATACACGACACTAAGGGGCCACAAAATCAAGTGGAGCGGTGTAATGCGATGCCAATAGAGTTCCGACAGTTTCATTTTAAGGCTCGGTGTGGGGTGCCGACCTCGTGATCGTTATAATATTTCATCATTTCCTTTTTGGAAGCGCCGATTGATTGACTGCGCGAGCGAATTGCTTCGTGGTGCGGGTGCTCACTCCCTGGCCTATCAGATTGATATGTCTCGGTTGTTGCGTTCCGTGCGCGTGGCACTTCATTACGTTCGTTGAATTAATCAGCGTTTTCCTCTATGTGACCATTCGTATAAACGTCTAATTTAATGCATAAGAATTTATATGTGACAGCAATGCAACAAGGAGAATTTGATTTATTGTAACTGTCTGGGCGAAAATTGCTTGGGTTTTATGAGCATTCCATGAGGAGCACATCATGCCCTCCCATTGAACCAGGATAGTATTCATTATGAAAATACCTGTGCATCGACTATTAGTACCTACGCCATCCGACGATGGCGAGCAAAAAGAACCTCACCATATTGCGTATACCGATTGGGGGGATCGGCATAATCGGCATGTCGTCATCTGCGTGCATGGGCTGACCCGCAATTGCCGCGACTTTGACTATCTGGCGCGTGCATTGGAGACGGATTGCAGGGTTATTTGTGTCGATATCGTCGGACGAGGCCAGAGTGATTGGTTGGGTCAGGCACAGGATTATGACAATTACCGATTATATCTTTCCGATGCAATGTCATTGGTGGAACATATTCAAAGCCAATATCAAGAACCCGTCACATTCGACTGGGTGGGCATTTCATTGGGTGGTTTGATCGGTATGTTTGTAGCCATTCAACCTCATCAGTCTTTTTCCATCAGCAAGCTGATAATGAGCGATATCGGTCCGTTAATACCAGCAATAGCGCTGACGCGGATAGCCGATTATGTCGGTAAGGATATGCGCTTCAATAATTTCGAAGAATTCAAGCAATATATGAAAATGATCTCGATATCATTTGGCCCGTTGACCGAAGAGCAATGGAATCATATGGCGGTTCATAGTGCGCGGGAATATGACGATGGGTCGTTTGGTTTTCGTTATGATCCAAGAATTTCCATTAGTTTTAAAGCCCATGAAATCAAGGATATAGATTTGTGGAAGCAATGGGATCAACTGACGATACCGACTTTGGTATTGCGGGGAATGCAATCGGATATATTGTCGGTTGAAACTGCACAAGCGATGAAGGTTCGTGGCCCAAAAGCTCGCATCGCCGAATTGCCGGGTATTGGACATGCGCCGATGCTGATGGATGAGGTGCAAATAAATATCGTACGGGATTTTATTCTGAATCAGTAAGGATCAGCGTGAACACTCAAGTGCTGAGGCACTGTAAAAACTGCAACGACAGCGTGTCTCCGCTGCCGTTGCTGCATTTATAGGCGTAACACCTTAAAAGCGGAAGTTGTATTGAACGTAGAACAAGTCGGGATCAGCCCCTCTGCGTAGTTTTTCCAGAAACTCACCACTCCACATTTTGGAATAACCAAGCAATACATCCTGATGTCGGCTGACATGCAGATTCAAGCGGAAATCAAGCTCATCACCGACATGGCTGCCAGATTGACCGGTGACGTCACGCAACGTAGCTGCGCCAGCGGCGTTGTAAAGATAGTCCCGATTGTTCGCTAAATAGAACCGATGATATTGGGTAATGAACGTGATCCAAGGCATCGGCTGCATCGTGAATTGGGCGTTGATGTCATGAATATTTTGCCGTCCAACCCGATCCAGAAACCCAAGATAGTAATGTCCGAATGGGAAAAGCTGGTTGAAGGTATTGCTTCTGCCATCGGTTGAACTGCTGTCGCCGGAAGCGAAATCGTAACGAATCCAGCCTTGTGGATTCATCGGCAGCGGTAATCGATAACCCACCCCTGTGGCAACCGCAAAAGCGGATACATCCAGGTTGGAACGTTTACCGAACTGATACATACCTTCCAATTCATACAACAGATTGTCGAAATTACCCGCGAAGCGGCCACCAAGGGTATGGGTGTCGGCATTGCCTTGCAGGATATTGCCCGCTTGCAGATTGGCTGCGGTCACGGTGCGATCATTGATAAGGCTCAGGAAATAGAGATCGATGGTATGTCCAGGCTTGGGTTTGTTGGTAGCCCATAGACCGAAGAAGTTCTGTTGGGTATCCCAATTGTCAACATTGCCTTTTTCAATAATCATCGGTCTTACCCAGAATGCATCGACATCCCATTCAGGCGTACGCCAGAAGGTTTTGACACCCTGGAACGTCCTGCGGGTGTTGACCCAGTCCAGGGTTGATATCAAACGTTGCGAACCATACATCAATTCCTGGCGGCCCACACGAATATAGGCCGGGCCATTATTGATATTCGCTAGTTTGATATCGGCAAACATATTCAGTATGTCTGCGTGATTCCGGTCGGTCACCAAAGGCGGCAGTTCAGTGCCAAAAGCGCGAGCGTCCAGTAATTCGGCGAATAAGCGGACCTTGTCGCGATACCATAAATCTGCATGGAAGCGAGTCCGCAGCAAATGGAAGTCATTGTTAACATCTGCTGCATTTAAACGGCTGTCGGTTTCATGCGTGTAGCGATACCAAAAACTACCGCCAAACGACAATAACCAATCGCTGCCCAGTTCGATCCTTTTAACAGGATCGAATAAATCTTTTTCATGTCCAGGCGTAGCTAGATAGCGAAAATCAATGTCATAAGCCGGTGTGGTGAGCAATGCGAAGGGTGCATAAGGCGCTACTGGTGGTTTTTCCCGCTTATTGCTGGTAATCAGATCCCACAGTGAGTAATAACCTGGCCCTGCAGGTGGCAGCATGAATAAACCAGGGCGTGATGGAGTGCTGACGAAAGGTACTTTGGTCTTATCGTAATCACCGGTTGGACTTGCAGATGTGGCAGCCGGGGCTGATGCAGCCGCAGGAGTAGAAGGCGCAGCAGCGGCGCCGCTCGTTGCCGGTGATGGACTGGTGCTTTGGGCTTGAGAAGTCAAGCACAGCAGCGTCCCGATACACCCTAAGCCGAGCCTGAGTCGCCAGTGACGAAAGTTGTTGTTCAAATGCACTTTTAATTCAGCAATCGAGTTTGCTGAAAAAGAAAAAGGGCTACGTGAATTCATTAAAAAACTCCTGTGGTATGGATGAGTATCAAACGTAAAATTAATGCAACTGGCGTTACCGAACAGCAATAATTTTTTCTCTCATTAAAAACTATTGAATAGGTATGACATTGTTTTTCAAGATGATCAAGGCCGCTATTATAAGAGATAACGATTTATCTCCAAGCGCAGAATTAAGCCGGAATGTTGTGCGCTTGCCAGTATTTTTAACATGTTGAAATTAAATGCATTAGATATCAGTAATATATACTGCGCATATTGATAAATATCAAAAAAGAACCGCTTGTTGTAAATTTGTTACAAAAGATCTGCTGAACGTGCGATTCCAAATCTATAGTCATGTGTTGTTTTTTGTTGGTCGTTGAGAAAGTGAAGAACGTACATTCAAGGATTGAGGCGGACAGACAGTCCCAGCAACTGGATTTTTTCACTGAACGCAGTAAGCCAGGGAGTACTGACGCGGGATAATTCGGGTGCTTCGGGTTGCAATGAAGGACGTGCTATTCCATATAGCAAAACGCCCTGGACGGGTATCCTCTCAACGATCAGGCTGCTGAGAAACTGCAAATAAGCTCGGACTTCAGTGTCACTTGGCGGTTCACCATTGATTTGGAATACACAGGTTTGTATCCAGGTTGAACATAAAGGCGCTGCAATGCGCAAATGATTGCGAATTTTGTCCAAGCTGATGCGGCTATTGTTGACACGCTGCCGTTCTGCCGTCGACGCACGATCAAATTTGAACCATACTTCGCCGTTCAGTTGCGACATCTTGCGTATACCCGCTTGAACTGCTGAGCGGAAAACAAGACTGCCATTGGTGATCAGCACCAATTTGATATCGTCTGGCAGATCAAAATCTTTCATTGCAGCGCCAATCATGTCAATAACCTGTTCAAATTCTTTGGCGCTAGTGGGTTCGCCGTTGCCCGATAAAGCGATATCGCGTATTTTTCGCGCTTCAGGTGGCACATGCTGTTCCAAGAAATCGCCATGAATTATTTCCCGCAAAAAATAACGCAGCTCGGTATCGAGCCTGTCGAGGTTGATCCGTGGGGCGGCGCCGCGTTTCAGGTTCGGTACCTGGCAGTAGATGCAGCGCCAGTTGCAGGCATTGTTGGGATTTAGATTGATACCTATCGACACTCCGCCTGCGCGACGTGAGATTACGGGATACACATAGGTAAGCCCAGCGCTGTCGCGACTATGATCGGTAGTACTCAATCGTTCAGACTTTGTTTGCAATGTTACAATTCCACCTATTTGGCACTCGCGAATTTGTTGGTATGTTAATCACACGCAAACTGGAGTTTGATGCGGGGCATCGAATTTCAACCCATCACAGTCAATGCAGGCATCTACATGGCCATCGCTATGTGATCGAAATTACGCTATCTGGTAATATTATCTCCGACGAGGGCGTGGCAGAGCAAGGCATGGTGATGGATTTTTCCGAAGTCAAGCGCATTGCCAAGTCAGTGCTGGTTGATCAATGGGATCATGCATTTCTGGTATATTCGGGTGATACTCGGGTATTTCAATTTTTGCAATCCATCGAAGGTCACAAAACAGTGGTGCTGGATGTGCAACCCACTGCCGAGAATCTGGTTTCCATTGCGTTCAAAATTCTCGACGCAGCGTATCGGGACAGCTATGGTAATCATCTGCGATTGGAACACGTGCGCTTGTTCGAAACCCCCAATTGCTGGGCCGATGCAGTTCGTAAATCCATATAACCTTGATTGAAATTATCTATGTTCATCGATTCACATTGTCATCTTGATTTTCCTGATCTGGCAAATGATTTGCCCAAACTGCTGCATAACATGCAGGATCATCAAGTCACGCATGCATTATGCGTCAGCGTTAACCTGCCGGATTTTCCACGAGTGAGAGCTTTGGCGGAAGCGCATGCAAACCTGTATGCATCAGTGGGAGTACATCCGGATTATGAAAATGAAATTGAACCGCAGGCCGATCAACTTGCAGCGCTGGCCGATCATCCCAAGGTCATCGCCATCGGTGAAACGGGTCTGGATTATTTTCGTTTGCAAGGAGATCTGGAATGGCAGCGCCAGCGGTTTCGCCAGCACATCCGCGCCGCAAAACTCGTCAATAAGCCGTTGATCATCCACACCCGTTCCGCTTCGGCAGATACGTTACGCATCATGAAAGAGGAGGGGGCTGATCACGTGGGTGGCGTCATGCATTGCTTTACTGAAAGCTGGGACGTTGCTCAGCAAGCCATGGCGATGAATTTTTATATTTCGTTTTCGGGTATCGTAACCTTTAAAAATGCAGTGGCATTGAAGGAAGTCGCAAAGAATATCCCGCTGGATAGGATGCTGATCGAGACAGATTCGCCGTATCTGGCGCCCGTGCCGCATCGCGGTAAACTCAATCAACCCGCTTTCGTACGTCATGTGGCGGAAGAAATTGCCCGCCTGCGCGCGACGGATCTCAAGGAAATTGCGCGGGCAACAACGTTTAATTTCTGCACACTGTTTAAGGTGACGCAGGATGAGAATCTGGCTGGCTAGTGTGTTTTCCGGAAAAATTTCCATTGCGTTGATAGCATTCTGCGCGTCACCCCTTGTTGTTGCGGATGTCCAGCAGGATTTTTTCTGGGCCGTCGATCAGGGCAATGTTTCGCAAGCGGCCAAATTACTGCAGCAGAATGCTGGTATTGATCTTGTCAATTCTGAAGGGTATACGGCATTGATGATGGCTGCAAAGACCAATAATCTCCCACTGGTGAAGCTTCTGCTCGACAAAGGAGCAGACGTGAACATTCGCAACAAATACCGGGAAACAGCGATTATGCTTGCCAGTTATCATGGCCAGACCGATATGGTCAAACTGTTGCATGGCCACGGCGCAGACATTCTCCATGCCGGGTGGAATCCTTTATTGTATGCCGCGACCAATGGTCATGTGGCCACCATGCGCTGGCTTTTGAATGAAAAAGCCAATGTCGACACACCTTCCGATAATGGCACAACCCCGCTGATGATGGCCGTCAGAGGCAATCATACCGATGCGGTGCAATTGTTGTTGAGCCATGGCGCGGATGTGCGCAGAAAGAATGAGCAGGGGGAAAGTGCTCTGGACTGGGCAAAGAAATGGGAGTATCCGCGCATTGTTCAAATACTCAGCAGTCATGGCGCTTCAGAATAAACTGTATTCGTTGAAAATTGCTTCAGGGAGAGTCTGCTGATGCCAGCATTGCATGGAAAAGTTGCCATTGTTACCGGCTCTTCACGCGGGATTGGCGCCGATATCGCCAAAGCGCTGGCGAAGGCAGGGGCTAAAGTGATCATCAATTACGTTCATGATGATACTGCCGCAGAGAGGGTGCGACGAGAAATTTCCTTCAGTGGTGGCGAATGCAGAGTGATTAGGGCTGATGTCAGCGATCCGGTGCAGGTGCGGCAGTTGTTTGAAGCGACATTGGAGCATTTCAAGCAGATCGACATCTTGGTGAACAATGCCGGCATTCTTCTATTCAAGGAAATCGCTGATATTCAGGACGAGGAGTTCGATCAGTGCATTGAGGTGAATTTCAAGAGTGTTTTTTACACCTTGCGTGAAGCAGCTGTCAGACTTGCCGATCAGGGCCGCGTGGTGAACATTTCAAGCACAGTGACCCGCGTGATGTTGCCCAAATATGGTGTTTATGCTGCGACCAAGGCTGCGGTGGAGCAATTGACGCGTATTTTTGCCCGTGAAGCCGGGAAGCGGGGAATTACCGCCAACGCCATTTTACCTGGCCCCGTGGATACCGAATTGTTTCGTTCCGGCAAGACTGCAGCCGATATTGAGCGCATGGCCGCCATGTCGGTGCTGGGCCGCATCGGCGAGACGGATGACATCGCGCAGGTTGTGCTGTTTTTGGTCAGTGACGAAGGACGCTGGATTACCGGCCAGACGATTGGCGTGAATGGTGGAATTATTTAGCAAATTGCAATGGAGAATTGAATGCGTATCGGCGTGCCTAAGGAGATAAAAGTTCATGAATCCCGCGTTGGGTTGACCCCGGTTGCGGTACGGGAGCTGGTGGCCAATGGCCATCAGGTGATGGTTCAGAAGAATGCTGGATTCCAGATTGATCTGGGGGATTACAAATACCTCAGCGCAGGAGCCGAAGTGGTCGAGACGCCTCAGGAAATTTATGCTAACTCCGATCTGATCGTCAAAGTCAAGGAACCGCAGCCATCGGAAATTCCGTTCCTGCGCGAAGATCAAGTTCTGTTCACTTATCTGCATCTGGCGCCTGATCCAGCGCAGGCTGAAGGGCTGGTCAAGTCCGGCTGCATCGCGATCGCGTATGAGACCGTGACCGATAATTTCGGGGGGTTGCCGTTGCTCTCTCCGATGAGTGAAGTCGCCGGACGCATGGCGATTCAGGCCGGTGCGCATGCGCTCGAGCTGGATCAGGGAGGTCGTGGCATGCTGCTGGGGGGCGTATCGGGCGTGCCTGCTGCACGGGTTGTGATCATTGGCGGCGGTGTGGTGGGTACCAATGCTGCGCGCATCGCGATGGGCGTCGAAGCGCATGTCACCGTACTGGATAAATCAATTCATCGTCTGCAAAATCTGGATTCTCACTATGGTTCACGGATCAATACTGTTTTTTCAACCGTCGATGCCATTGAAGAACATGTGTCAACCGCAGATTTAGTGATCGGCGCTGTACTGGTTCCGGGTGGCACGGCGCCGAAAGTCGTCAGCCGGGAACTGGTCAGCCGGATGAATCGCGGTTCGGTGCTCGTGGATGTAGCCATTGATCAAGGCGGTTGTTTCGCTTCTTCCCGGCCGACAACGCTGGCTGATCCGATTTTCACCGTCAATGGCGTAGTACATTACTGCGTGTCGAACATGCCTGGCGCAGTGGCGCGCACTTCAACCTTTGCTTTGAATAATGCAACATTGCCGTTTGTGCTGGCGCTTGCCAACAAAGGCTACCGCAAAGCCTTGCTGGACGATCCGCACTTGCGCAATGGACTGAATGTTTTTCACGGCAAACTGACCCATGAAGCGGTGGCGCGGGATCTGGGCATTCCGTTTACGCCGGCAATGGATCTATTGGCTTGATTCCGGTTTGTCAGTCACGGCATGCCGCTGATGGTGTTCTTCACTGCAATAGTAAACGTCCTTGTCGTTATGCTCGTCCTTGATGGCGCGATCGCGCGGCACTAAGGTGCTGCAATAAGCGCATTGCACTGTGTCGGGGCTTGTTGGGGAAGACGGTGCAGCCTCGCTTTGAGGAGAAGCAGAATTTTCTTCATCACTGGGAGTTGCCCAGGTTGCCTGTTGATAATCGAATTCTGATTCAGGACTGCTGAAGCGCAGCGGTTCGCCCAAAAATATATCCTTGTAACTGACATAAATGGATGTGAACATGGTCGGAATCAGCACGATCAACCCAAGCCCGTAAGGTATCAGGCTCAGAGCCGTCAATATGATGAGCGCGAGGCCATAAATCTGAAACGGAATAAAATTTTTCAGGCATGCAAAGAAACTTCTCTGCATGGCCACGATCGGTGGAGTGTCATGAAAAATCACGAGCAAGGGAGAGAACCACGTGGCCATGACAAGCGGGATCGAGAGCGTCAGAATCAATAGAGACGAGGTGAGAAAGCTGCTCATGACGCCCATCAGTTCGCTTTCATCGACTCGTTTGCCATACAACATCATGTCGGTCATCTGGGATCCGCCAATCAGCATCGCCAATCCCAGGATGAGTATCTGGCCGATCAAGGACACCCCCCCAATGGTGATCAATGGTGCTGCATTCGTGCGGAATGCACTGAATAAATGTCCCATCTCGAGGGGCTTGCCTTGTTCCTGTGCTTTGCAGCCGTGCATTAGTCCAGCTTGAAAAGCGGGTGAGATAAGAACGAATATGAACATTCCAAGCATCGGCACCAGGGACATCAATCGGCCAATCAACAGCAGCGTGAAACACAGGATCATCCAAGCCAGCGGGGCTTTGCGGAACAGATAGAAGCCGCTTAGGATCCATTGCAATCCTTGCTTGGCGTTGACTTGATGACTTTCCATTCATTTTCTCCAATTAAATCGGTACAACAATGGGCAATATGCGTTAAATCCAGAGCTTTGCCGAACGGCTCGCATTTTCGATGTGGTTATGCAATATATCCTTGAAATGATGGGGATCTTTAGCGTGCGTCAGTTCGCCGGGGCGCGGCAAGTGATAATCATACAGTCGCGAAATCCAAAACCGCAAAGCAGCAGCTCGCAGCAAGGTAGGCCATGCTGCATGCTCATCCGCAGTGAGCGGGCGTATCGCATGGTAGGCATGCAACAGCGAAAGTGTACAGGATTCATCCAGTGTTTTGGCTTCGGTCATGCACCAATCATTTACGGTAATGGCCAGATCGTATAAAAACGCATCATTACATGCAAAGTAAAAATCGATGATTCCGCCAATGTGATTGCCTGTGAAGAGCGCGTTATCGCGGAACAAATCTGCATGGATCACGCCAACCGGTAATGTCGCGGTCTGATGAATCACCTGAAAATCAATTTCCGATTGCAGCAATTCTTTTTCATCGTCAGAAAGAAATGGCGTAATTTCAGGTACTCTATCTCGCCACCAAGACAAGCCGCGCGGATTTTTCATGGTGTCGCAGTAATCATTCCCGGCGTGATGCAATTTGGCGAGAACACTGCCGACTTCCCCACAATGTTCTGGTGATGGATGCGCTATCGAATGTCCGGGTAGGCAAGTGACGATGGTCGCCGGTTTGCCATTCAGTTCACCCAATAGTGAATGGTCCAAGCGCGGAATCGGTGCTGGGCAAGGAATTCCCCGTTGAGATAGATACGCCATCAGGTTCAAGTAATAAGGCAATTCGCGCCGGGTAAGTTTCTCGAATAGCGTCAATATGAATTTTCCCTGCGTGGTTGTGACGAAAAAATTAGTGTTTTCGATCCCCGAGGAGATGCCTTGCAAACTCAAAGGTTCCCCCAGCGCATAATTCTCAAGCCAAACCGCTAGTTGTTCAAAGGTGACGGGAGTAAAAACTGACATGTCAGATAGGGATAAAAACGCGAAACAATACCTGTTTGTTCGAAAACACGACGAAGTTTTTCACATTGAATGGAATATTAGAATTTAAGAAGTTGCCACATCGGCGGACTCACGTTAATCCCTGGTTCTCCCGCGTGAGTAGGATTGTCGGCAATGGTATTTTTCTTCAGGTAGTACGGCGGACCGATACGCGGAATGACTTTGATCATCAGCAGCTCTCCGTTGATTCGATGTTCTTCTATGGAATCTTCTCCCCGTTTGATGATCGTGACTTGCGTTTCCAGTTCCGGATCCGCCTGGATATCGGGTGGGGTCGAGGTTGGATCTGATAGCGGTGGCAATTCAGGAATATCGGGCAGTGGTATCAAGTTATCCGGCTGCGAAGGCTTTTGCGATTGTTTGGGCTCATCGGATTGCGCCACGGCCAGCATTGAATAACTTAACAACAATATAATCAGTAATTGATGCATGTCGGTTCCCGGTGGGTCAGGGTGATTGAATATTCTACCTAAAATTGCAAGTGGCGGTTAAGGAAAGTCTGAAATGGGCCATGCACGGTCATGCTACCCATTAATTCAAGCATCAGGTTGACCATGTTCCTGGGCATTGTGTATCGGTGCTTTGTCATACCCAAGCTACAGATTGAGTTGAACTTCTCGCTCGGCGTCGGTTGGCTCGAACCCGCTACTTTCATAATATTGAAAGATCGCGTTCACGATTTGATCCGGCTCGTCGATGATCTGAATCAGGTTCATGTCATCCGCCGAAATGAAGCCTTCCGTCACCAGCATGTTTTGAAACCAATCAAGCAGTCCTTTCCAAAACTCGGAATAGACCAGGATGATGGGCATTTTTCGGGTCTTGCCTGTTTGTACGAGGGTTAACGCTTCCATAAGTTCATCCAGCGTGCCGAAACCACCCGGCAGAATGACATAGGCTGTCGCAAATTTGACGAACATGTATTTGCGGGCAAAAAAATGCCGGAATGTCTGGCTGATATCCTGATAGGCATTGCGGTGCTGTTCATGCGGTAATTGAATGTTCAGTCCAATACTTGGCGACTTGCCGAAAAAAGCGCCTTTGTTGGCCGCTTCCATGATGCCTGGCCCGCCGCCGGAGATCACTGCAAAACCAGCATTGGAAAGGCGTTTGGCGATTTGCTCTGCCAGCTGATAATGCGGGTTGCTGGGATTGGTGCGTGCGCTGCCAAAAATACTGACCGCCGGTTGAATGGCGTCAAGACGTTCGGTTCCTTCCACAAACTCTGCCATAATTCCGAACAAGCGCCAGGATTCCTTTGCTGACCACGGTTTGTCGAGTCGAGGCTGCGTCGCTGATTTATCAAGTAAGCTCATGGGAAATATCGTATAAATGAAAACATTGTTATTAGTGGATGGTTCATCGTATCTTTATCGCGCATTTCATGCGTTGCCTGATCTGCGTAACCGTAACAATGAACCCACGGGCGCCATTCATGGGGTGTTGAATATGCTGCGGCGCTTGCACAAGGACTATCAGGCCGATTATAGCGTGTGCGTGTTTGATGCAAAAGGTAAAACTTTCCGGGACGCGCTATATCCCGAATATAAGGCGCACCGCCCGTCGATGCCCACCGAGCTGTCTTGTCAAATTGAACCGCTGCATGCGTGCATTCGGGCGATGGGCTGGCCGATGCTCATCGTTGATGGCGTGGAAGCGGATGACGTCATTGGCACTTTGGCAAAGCAGGCGCTGGCGGCAGATATGCAATGCGTGATTTCGACGGGTGACAAGGACATCGCGCAATTGGTCAATAGCAAAACCAAGTTAGTCAATACCATGACCAACGATGTGCTGGATGAAGCCAATGTGCTGGCGAAATTTGGCGTGCCGCCGGCGCGCATGCTCGACTATCTGATGCTGGTGGGTGACGCCTCCGACAATGTTCCCGGCGTGCATAAAGTCGGGCCCAAAACAGCGGTTAAATTGCTGGCGCAGTATGAGTCGCTTGAAAACATCATTGCCCATGCTCATGAGATCAAAGGTGCAATTGGCGATAATTTGCGCAAGGCACTGGCGTGGTTCGATACTTCGCGGCAACTGATCACGATCAAATGTGATGTCGACTTGCCCGTCAAGATAACGGACCTCACGGTGCAACCGCAAAATAGGGAACAGTTGATCCAGTTGTATGAACAATTGGATATGAAAACGGCTCTGCGTGAACTACGTCAGCAAATGGGAGTGCAGCAATCCGAGTTGTTTGCGCCCGGCGATCCGGCCGGGATGGCGCAAAACAGCGGATTTACTGGTGCGATTCCCGCCGGAGCCTATCAGGTCATTCTGACCGAGCTTGAGCTGGATGAATGTCTGGCGCGGCTCGAAGTTGCGCCATTGGTATCGGTCGATTGCGAAACCACCAGTCTGAATCCGATGCAGGCAAAGCTGGTGGGGATTTCCTTTTGCATCGATAGCCCTCATGCGCAGTATTTGCCGCTGGCGCATCATTATGCCGGTGTGCCGCAGCAACTGCCAATCGATCGCGTGCTCAGCAAATTGAAGCCCTGGCTGGAGAATGCCGCCCGACCGAAAGTCGGCCAGAACCTCAAATACGATAAGCATGTTTTTGCAAACCATGGCATTCAGTTGAACGGCATTGCCCACGACACGCTGCTGCAATCCTATGTGCTCGAGTCACATCGTCCGCACAATATGGACAATCTGGCGCTGCGGCATCTGGATTTCAAAACCACCAGTTATGATGATGTCACCGGTAAGGGAGTGAACCGTATCGGATTCGAAGAAGTCGCCATCGATATCGCCACTCAATATGCCGCCGAAGACGCCGATATCGCTTTGCGCTTGCATCAGACCTTATATCCCAGCATTCAACAGGATGAGCGCTTGAATCACATTTATCGGCAAATCGAAATGCCCATTCTTGACGTGCTGTTTGAAATCGAACGGAATGGCGTTCTGCTGGATGCTGAGTTGTTGCACCAGCAAAGCCGCGAACTGGGCGAGAAAATGCATCACTTGGAACAGCAGGCGCATCTGATCGCGGGCCAGCCTTTCAATTTGAATTCACCTAAGCAAATTCAGGAAATTCTGTTCGACCGGCTCAAATTGCCTATCCTTAAAAAAACCCCCACCGGCGTCCCATCGACCGATGAGGACGTGTTGCAGCAACTGGCGCTGGACTATCCATTGCCAAAACTGTTGCTCGATTACCGCAGCCTCGCCAAACTGAAGTCGACCTATACCGACAAACTGCCGCTAATGATCGACCCGTATACCGGCCGGGTTCACACCAATTACGCGCAAGCGGTGGCGGTGACCGGCCGTCTGGCGAGTTCCGAGCCGAATTTGCAGAATATCCCGATCCGTACCTCGGAAGGCCGCAGGATCCGCGAAGCCTTCATTGCGCCGCCCGGCTGCTGCATCGTGTCAGCGGATTATTCGCAGATCGAACTGCGGATCATGGCGCATATCTCACAGGATCACGGATTGCTGAAAGCATTTGCCGCCGGCGAAGATATACACCGCATGACCGCGGCAGAGGTCTTCGGCATCCCGTTGATGCAGGTCGATCCGGAGCAGCGCCGTTACGCCAAAGTCATCAATTTCGGCTTGATCTATGGTATGTCGGAATTCGGACTGGCAGCACAATTGGGCATCGAGCGCAGCGCCGCGCGCGCCTATATGGAGCGGTATTTTGCCCGATACCCCGGCGTGGAAAAATATATGCAGGAGACTCGCGAGAAAGCCCGGCGGCTGGGGTATGTCGAAACGGTATTGGGAAGACGATTATGGTTGCCGGAAATCAATAGTCCCAACGGCAACCGGCGGCAGGGCGCGGAACGGGCAGCTATCAACGCGCCGATGCAAGGCACCGCCGCCGATATCATCAAGCTCGCCATGATTGCGGTGCGTGACTGGCTGCACGGGCAACAATTGAAAAGCAAACTGATCATGCAAGTGCATGACGAACTGGTGCTGGAAGTGCCCGACAGTGAACTGGCGTTGGTGAAAGAGGCTTTGCCTCACTACATGGGCGGCGTGCTGCCGCTCGATGTGCCTTTGCTGATCGAAATCGGGAACGGCGATAACTGGGACCAGGCGCATTAGGGAAACGCTATGGATTGATCGGGGAAATGCTGAGTAATTCGCTGCCCGAGCGGATTGCTTCGTTGCGCAGTCATCGCGTCCTCGTTTATCGATGTGATATATCCATATTGCTGTGCTCCGTGCACGTCATCCATCATTTCGTTCGTTCAATCAATCCTCATTTTCTTGAAGCTGCCGTCTTGATTCATCTGAGAAGTGCTGTGGATTGGTCATTACTTGAGTGGATGGGTTGGTTGATGATGGCTCCAATACAGCATGAAGCCGGTAAATAGCATGCCGCCGACGAGATTACCTGCAATCACGGGTATGCCGTTCCAGAGCCACCAGTCCGCAACAGTAATATCTGCGCCTAGCCACATGCCCGCGGGAATGACGAACATGTTGACAATTGCATGTTCGTAACTGAGGCCGAAGAACGTCATGATTGGCAGCCACATTGCGCTGATTTTCCCAATGGTGGTGGACGAGGTGAATGCCATCACCGCGCCGAGCGTCACCATCCAGTTACACAGCATCGCGCTGACAAAAGCCGTGATGGTGCCGTCAAATCCCAATTTTGCGTATTCCAGTGTTTTGGTTTCCGCGATGGTGATGGTGCGTTGCAACGTCGGAATCGTCGCCGGATCGATCGAGCCCATCTTGGTCGCGACAATGCAATATAAATAGGCATAGGTAACGCTGCCGAGCAAATTGCCGATCAGCACCCAGCTCCAGTTGACGGCGAGCCGCTCGATCGAAATGCGGCGGTCTTTTACGGCGATCGGAAGCAATGCAAAATTCCCGGTCGCCAGTTCCAATCCAAGCAATATGATCATCACGAAACCGACCGGAAACACCAGAGCACCAGCAATGCCCCAGCCAGTCTGGGTTGCCGCCAGAATTGCCAGCGTCGTGGCATAGCCGAGAAAAGCGCCGGATAAGAATCCCCGGATCAACAATTGCTTCACCGGCAGATTCGCTTTTTTTGCGCCTGCCTGCAGCATATTCTCAACGATTTCTTCCGGTTTTACATAGGCCACGACATGCTCCTTGAACGATTAAGTCGACGCCGGTGATTGTAGCGCATCATCGGAAGGATTTTTTTCCGTCAAAAACAGATGTAACAAATCGTTCAGGAAGCGCTTGCCGAGGATGGTGGGCTTAATGCGAAAACGGTCATGCACCAACAAGCCGCGTTCCTCGGCTTCGTCCAGTTGATGCTGGATCACGGAAGCCGGCAGTCCGGTTCTTTCGGTGAAAAGAGGGGTGTCAAAGCCGCCGGTCAGCCGTAACGCATTCATCATGAATTCGAAGCTCCTGTCATCAGGCGCCAGGATCTGTTCGGTTTGAACAGTTGATTCATGAGTTTGCGATTTGGCCAGGTATTCTTTGGGTTGTTTATAGCGCATTCGTCGCACGATGGTATCGGCAAAACTGATTTTGCTATGCGCACCAGCGCCGATTCCAAGGTAATCGCCGAACAGCCAATAGTTGGTGTTGTGGCGGGATTCCTTGCCAGGGCGCGCGAATGCCGAGGTTTCATAATGATGGTAATGCTGGCTGGCCGTCACCTGTTCGACCATGTCCTGCATGGCGGCGGACAGTTCGTCGTCCGGCAATTGGGGCGGAAAACGATAAAACAGCGTATTCGGTTCTATCGTCAGATGGTACGCCGAGATGTGATTAACGCCTTGTGAACATGCCGTTTCAATATCCTGCCGCGCTTCTTCCAGTGTCTGACCGGGCAGTGCATACATCAGGTCAAGGTTGATATTGTCGAAATTCTTGCGCGCAATCTTTAATGCGGCATGCGCTTGCTCGCCGTCATGGACACGCCCCAATGCCCGCAGATGCTTGGGATTGAAACTTTGGACGCCAATGGACAAGCGATTGATGCCCGCTTGGCGGAAATCGGCGAATTTTTTCGCTTCAAAGGTGCCAGGGTTGGCTTCCAGTGTTACTTCGGTAAAATGCTCGACCGGCAACAGGGTGCGAACTGCCGTCAAAATCGTGTCGACCGCCTGCGCGCTCAATAAGCTGGGCGTGCCGCCACCGAAGAAGATGCTGCTGAGCCGCCGTCCCCACACGTCCGACAATGCTGATTCGAGGTCGCGAATCAATGCGGCGACATAGGCTTCCTCGGGAATTTGCCCGCCCGGGCCGCGGACTTCATGGGAATTGAAATCGCAGTAGGGGCATTTTTTCAGGCACCACGGAATGTGAATGTATAAACTCAACGGCGGCAAAGCCTTGAGTCTGGGCGCTTGAGCGCGAGGAGCTGATGAAGGAGTCTCTGTAATCATGGCAGTGTTAGGCAATTTTTCGCAATGTCAGCAAGGGCGGCGTCGATAATGCTGCACGAGTGCCCAGCAATCCAGCCGTCAGCACTCCGATCAAACCGATGGATGTGCCGGTGAGCCAGATCCACGGATTGAATGCGTAATCGAGATGCAAGGCATATTTGCCGATGACGTAGCCCAGACCGCTGGCGCCGGCGGATGCGAATAAGCCGGACAAACCGCCCAATATCGCAAATTCAGTCGCCCATGCGCGCGATAACTGTTCGCGTTTGGCGCCGAGCGTGCGGAAAATGGCAGCTTCATAGATGCGTTCATCCTGAGTCGCTGCAATCGCAGCGTACAGTACGGCAAAACCGGCAAGCATCGTGAAGATGAATACGAATTTAATTGCCTCGGAAACTTGCTGGATCATCTGCTGCACTTGACCAATCACCATCGCGACATCGACGACCAGAATGTTGGGAAAAGCCCGCACCAATTCATGCATCATCGCACCTTCCTTGGGAGGTACATAAAAACTGGTGATATAGCTGGCAGGGTACTCCTCAAGCAATCCGGGAGGAACGACAACGAAAAAATTGACTCGGAAGCTATCCCAGTCAACTTTGCGCAGGCTTGTGATTTTGGCAGAGAAATGATGACCCGCGATGTCGTACGTCAACTCGTCGCCCAGTTTGATGCGCAGGGTTTTGGCGATGTCCGCCTCGATCGACATCTCCGCCGCTTGGGTATCTTCCTTCCACCACTTTCCCTGCACGATGGTGTTATCCCTCGCCAGCTTGTCAGTCCACGATAAATTGAAATCTCGGCGAACCAGCCGCTCGGCTTGCACGTTTTCTGCATAATCCTGCGGCGAAACGTTTTTGCCGTTAATTTTGATCAAGCGTCCCCTGATCATCGGATATAGAGGCGGTTGACTCATTCCATATTGCTGGAAGAATTCCTCCAGCGGTTGTAACTGATCTGTTTGCACGTTGACCAGAAAATGATTGGGTGCATCGGGCGGTAAACTGGCATGCCAGTCTTTGATCAGATCATCCTGGATCAACGTCAGAACCAGCAAGGCCATCAAGCCGAGTCCCAGTGCGACGGCCTGCAAGATGCTGGATGCAGCACGACGGTGAATGCTGGCCAGACCATAGCGCCAAGCGCCACCGGCCTGATGGCGTAGTTTCGACAATAGCTTGATCAATATCCAGCCCAGTCCGCCAAACACAGCGATGGCGCAGATAAAGCCCGTCACGATATACAGACCCAGTTTTACATCGTGCGCTTTCCAGATGAACAATAACGACAGGGCGGTCAATCCAAAGAAATAGCCCCAGAGACTATGAGCATTCGGTAAACCGACATCTCTGCGCAGCACGCGCAATGCCGGAACACTGCGCAGATTTAAGACCGGTGGCAGCGCGAAGCCCACCAGCAGTACCAAGCCGACGAGCATGCCATGTACCGCTGGCCACCAGGTCGGCCACGGCAATGCAGTTTCAACGATATCCGTCAACCAATGGGCGAGAATCTGCTGCGCGGCAAAACCGATCAGGCAGCCGATGCTGCTGGCGATGAGGCCCAACAGCACGAAATAGGATAAATACATGTTAAGCAGTTGTTTCTGGCTGGCGCCGAGGCTGCGCATGATGGCGCATCCGTCCAAATGGCGCAGCGTAAAGCGCCGGACTGCCAGCGCGATGGCTGCTGCCGCCAATACGACGCTGACCAGCGCGGCAAGGCTCAGGAATTTTTCGGCGCGTTCCAGCGCAGCTTTGATTTCTGGGCGGGCATCTCGTATACCTTCAATTTTTTGATTTTTTGCCAGCCTGGCTTGCGCCAATTCGCGAAACTGTTGCACGGCCTTCATTTCGCCTGCCACCAGCAACTGGTAGGATACCCGGCTGCCTTCCTGGATCAGCTCGGTTTCGGCCAGATCCTGCGCATTGATCAGGGCGCGTGCACCCATGTTGATGAATCCCACTGAATGATCAGGCTCGCGGGTTATCTGCTCCGTCACTTTTAACTGAATGGCACCTATGTCGACCATATCGCCTGTTTTTAGATCAAGCCGTGTCATGACTTTATCATCGACCCAAATCGTGCCCGGCGTCGGAATACCCTCGGCCAAGCGCATTTCCGGGTAAGCAGAGGCAAGCGTTGATGACTGACTGGTCACGTGAATATTCCCTCGCAGCGGATAACCTTCGGTCACAGCTTTGATTTCAGTGAGAAGATTGCCATCTCCATTTGAAATCATGCTCGGAAATTTGGTCATCGAGGAAATGGTCAAGCCCAGTTTTCCGGCTTCTTCAGCAAAATGGGGCGGTAGAGGTTTACTGGACATGATGAGTAAATCTGCGCCCAATAGTTGATTACTTTCACGGGCAAGCGCCATTCCCACCCGGTCAGCAAAGAATCCTACCGTGGTTAACCCGCTGATGGCGATGACGAGAGCGAGCACGAGTACATTGAGTTCGCCTGCGCGCCAATCACGGCGCAGCATCCGGAGAGAGAGCAAATAGTGATTCATAGAATAGTTTATGTTATCAAATTTATTTCAAATAAAGATTTTATGGCAGCGTGTTCAGTTTGGTGATCCTAATGTGCACTTATTGCATCAGCTTGCCGTCGGCCATGCGAAGTTGACGGGAGCATCGCCTGGAAAGCGTTTCGTCGTGTGTAACCAGTACCAATGTCGTGCCATGTTCACGGTTAAGTTCGAACATCAGTTCTATGATTTGCACGCCAGTCGCAGAATCGAGATTGCCCGTGGGCTCATCCGCCAGCAATAGTTTGGGGGCTGTCGCAAACGCACGTGCAATGGCCACACGTTGCTGCTCTCCGCCCGATAATTGCTTGGGATGATGGTGCAACCGCAGCGCCAGACCAACGCGATCAAGTAGCCGGCGGGCGGTGATTTCGGCATTGGGAACGGACATCAATTCCAGTGGCAGCATGACATTTTCCAGGGCTGTCAATGCTGGCAGCAATTGAAAGGACTGAAATACAAACCCCAGGATTTTCCCGCGCAACGCTGCGCGCTGATCCTCATCCAACGCAAAAATATCGATATCATCGAGATGAACTTTCCCGGAAGTCGGCAAATCCAATCCGGCAAGCAGGCCCAGCAATGTCGATTTGCCTGAGCCCGATGCGCCGATGATAGCGACTGCCTCACCCGTGTGAATGGTTAAGTCGATGTTTTGTAAAATGGTTAATTGCTGGTCGCCAGTGTTGACTTGTTTAGTCAATGCGTGAGTACGTACAATGGGCTGTTCTAAATCATTATTCGCCATGAAAAAAAATTTCCTGATCATTTTAATTATTGTGGGTATGTTGATGCCCCCGGTTAGCTTTGCAGCACCGAAAACCATCCTGGTGTTTGGTGATAGCTTATCTGCTGGTTACGGCATGCCGGCAGAATCTGGGTGGGTCTATTTGCTAACACAACGAGTGCAGTCCAAATTTGCTGAATACCAGATTATAAACGCAAGCATCAGTGGAGAAACTGCGCTCGGGGGGCGAAATCGGATCCGGCAAGCGCTGCAGCAACATCGTCCCGACATCATCATTCTGGAACTCGGCGCCAACGATGGTTTGCGCGGTGCATCGATCAAGTCCATTCATGATAATCTCGCAACCATCATTGAAATATGCCGACAAAATAATACCTTGGTTTTGCTGGTTGGGATGCAATTACCTCCCAACTATGGCATTACCTATACACAGAAGTTCCAAGCTGTATTTGCGCAATTGGCTGAAAATTATCAGATTAAATTGATTCCATTCTTATTGGCCGGATTCGGTGACAAGCATGAATTTTTCCAAGCCGATGGTATTCATCCCAACGAGATGGCGCAACACCAAATCGTGGAGAATATCTGGGAAGTCCTGCAAATCATGCTCGACGATGCTCGGATTGCTGCCCGCGCCGAACATTGACTGTCCAGATCTGGTCAAATTGTGCCACATACGATCTCTTTATTTGTTTGAAGAAGTATTCAGCGCATCAATGAATTGTTGCAAATCTCTAGGTAACGGAGATTGCAGTTTCATGCGCTCGCGAGTAACGGGGTGGGTGATATGCACCGTGTGCGCATGCAGAAACATGCGAGCCAGATTCGTGCGTGTGCTTGCTTTTGCAAGCCGACGGTTGGATTCAAAATCGCCGTATTTGTCATCTCCAACGATCGGAAAGCCCAGATGCGCCAGATGTACTCGAATTTGATGCGTGCGTCCTGTTTTCAATTCAGCATCTAGCAAGCTAAAGACTTCCCATGAGTTTTGCAGTTTGAAAATCGTATGAGATTCCAATGCATCAGGATTATTTTTCGCAATCGCAACGCGCCGCTCACCTGCCGCTGTGACATATTTAGTCAAAGCGAGTTTGACATGCTGCCTTGGGTTGCGCCAGTTACCCTGAACCATTGCCCAATAATGTTTTTCGGTCAAGCCCTCGCGTATTTGGCGATGCAATTCCGTTAGTGCGCTGCGTTTTTTTGCCAGCAACAATACGCCAGAAGTTTCTTTATCCAGCCGATGGGCCAGTTCGAGAAATTTCCAAGAATGATGCTGCGCACGCAATTGTTCGATGACCCCATGACTAATGCCGCTTCCACCGTGAACCGCCATCCCGGCAGGTTTATCGAGCACTAGTAATGCATCGTCTTCGAATAATGTTTGGAAAGCAACAAAATTTGATGCGGCAATCGGCTTGATCGGACGAAGATCGGTCGAAGCTGTTCTGATCGGAGGAATTCTAACGATGTCATCGAGCTTGAGACGGTAGTTGGCCGAAATGCGTTTGCCATTGATGCGAACCTGACCGCTGCGCAAAAGTTGGTAGATATGACTTTTCGGAATGTTTTTACAATGCTTGAACAGGAAATTATCAATTCGCTGATCATTTTCATTTTCCGTGACATGCCATTTTTCTACGCCTGTCATGGAATACTCTGTGTTTTTGGCCATATCATCAGTTTTGTGGGTGATCTTGCACACACTCTCTTTATAAATTCTTACTAAATTAGCATTCTATATTTTTTTTTTGGAATCCTTACTGTAAAATTCCTAACTGAGCGTCATGGCTTATTTTTTTAATTGTTGCATCATAAAAATTGATCTGACACAAAGTTCCATTTTGAGCTTTATGTAAAATCTGCTAACTTAATAAAGAAAATCTCTGGAAGTGGTAGATGTAACAGCAGGCAAGTCGAAATTAAGCTAAGAAAATGAGTTTGTGAGATATAGTAGGTATTTCGGGCTTGATTTCAACGTAGTATGTTTGAATGCAGTAATTTTCAGAGTTTCCTTTATGAGTTTATTTCTTAAAGAAGCAAGTTCTATCGAAACGCCATTGATTCAATGAGTATTACGCTTTACCAACAGAAAGCACATCAGCGACAAAATAAATAAGAAAAATTTAGACACATATAATTGATAAGCGAAAACTATAAACAAATTTTCAAATTCAAGCCTCGCCATTTCAGCTATGTAGCCCGAAAGATTCTATCTGATCATTTATTGGATAGTGTACTAATCAATAGAACGCGTAAGGTTTGTGAATGAAACGAATGTTATTTAATGCAACGCAGCCCGAAGAGCTGCGAGTTGCCATTGTCAATGGTCAAACACTTGTTGACCTCGATATTGAATCTGTCAGTAAAGAGCAGCGCAAGAGTAATATCTATAAAGCCGTCATTACTCGCATAGAGCCTAGTTTAGAAGCTGCTTTTGTTGATTATGGGTGTGAACGTCACGGCTTTTTACCCTTTAAAGAAATTTCCTCATCCTGTTTTAGTGAAAGTGATGTCAACTTAGCCAACAACCGCATACAGGATTTGCTCCAGGAAGGCCAGGAACTCATTGTTCAGGTTGACAAGGATGAGCGAGGAACCAAAGGCGCCGCTCTAACGACTTATATTTCACTGGCTGGACGGTATTTGGTGCTGATTCCGAACAATCCCAACAGTGGCGGAGTGTCACGCCGCATTACCGGTGAAGAGCGAAATGATTTGCGCGAAGTGATCGCGAAACTTGAAGTCCCGGAAGGCATGAGCATCATTGCCAGAACTGCAGGAATAGGTCGTAGCACCGAAGAATTGCAATGGGATCTGAATTATTTGACACAACTTTGGTTTGCCATTGAAGAAGCAGCCAATAATCAAGACGGCGTTTTCCTGATTTATCAAGAAAGTAGTTTGGTTATTCGAGCCATACGCGATTATTTCAATCAGGAAATTGGTGAAATACTCATCGATAGTCGCGACATTTTCGAGCAGGCCAGTCAATTCATGGCTCATGTGATGCCGGCAAATGTCGACCGCCTCAAGTTTTATAATGACGACGTTCCGTTATTCTCACGTTTTCAGATTGAGCATCAGATAGAAACCGCTTATTCGCGCCAGGTATCGCTGCCATCCGGTGGAGCGATTGTGATCGACCATACTGAAGCGCTGGTTTCGGTGGATGTGAACTCAGCTCGCGCTATCCGTGGGTTGGATATCGAACACACCGCCTTGAACACCAATCTCGAGGCAGCCGATGAAATTGCTCGTCAATTGAGGTTGCGTGACTTGGGTGGATTGATCGTCATCGATTTCATCGATATGGATGTTCAGCGCAACCAGCGCGAAGTCGAAGCCCGATTGCATGAAGCACTGCGTCAAGATCGCGCTCGCATCCAGGTTGGCAAGATTTCGCGTTTTGGACTGCTTGAGTTGTCGCGCCAACGGTTGCGCCCTTCATTGGGAGAAAGCAATTACATTGCCTGCGCGCGTTGTCATGGCACGGGTTTTATCCGTGGCACCGATTCTTCGGCGTTGCATGTGCTGAGAATCATCCAGGAAGAGGCCATGAAGGAAAATACCAGCGCTTTGCATGTGCAATTACCCGTTGACGTGGCCACTTATCTGCTGAACGAGAAACGCGCTGAGATTTATGATATTGAATTGCGTCAGCGCATCAATATCATTCTGATACCCAATATTCACATTGAAACACCCAATTACAGCATTACGCGTTTACGTCAGGAGGATATCAAGTCCACTGAAGGCCTAGCTAGCTATAAGATGGTTGAGAAGAATACCGAAGAGAACGTCATGGTATTCACTGAACAAAAAACCAAACCGGTACGGCCGCAGGCAGCTGTTCAAGGCATCACGCCAACGCAGCCCGCGCCTATAAGAGAGGACAAATCGCGTGATTCATCATTGCTGGATAAGTTCTTTGGCTGGTTTAAACCTGCCAGTCATGTCGAGACGACCCGATCTGACAGTCCGTCGAAACCGCTTACCGATAAGCCTAAAGCTTCTCAAGAACGTGGACGTACTCGCAACCGGCGCGGAGGAAGGAATAAAAACGAGCGATCAAAAGAACGGTTAAGCAAACCGACAGATCTCATTGATAACGATGAAAATCATAATCCATCTTTGTCAGAGCAATCTTCTTCAGGGTTGGAAACCGTTTCGCAAAAAAATAATAGAACTCAATCGGCAGACAATTTGACTTCTGATTCGTCGGGAGTTTCCTCAGCTGAATCCCCCATGCTCGACAAAGAGAATTCTGAGCATGAGACTGCTGCCAGACCGGATGGCCGCCGGCGTGTGCGCAGGCATCGTAGCAGTAAAAACCGGGATCAGTCAGCTCGCGATAAAATGATTCCAGAGAACCAAGCGGATGACTCGTCACATGCCACCGCAAATTCTGACGATCCATTTGTGAATACGTCCAGTTCTGTCAATGTAAAGGATATTCCAGAGAAAATCATTGTCGACGCCGTTGTAGAAGCTGAACCGAGCAAGCACCGCAGTAAAAAAATGATTGCTGAAACCCAAGCCGATAATAGCTTCGACGTGACTAGCGCTGATCAATCCGCAGCAAGTGCTGTTTCTTTGCATACTTCTCAGGATGCGAGCTTCATTAAAGAACCTCCGGATTTTAAAACCAGTGGACTGGTGATGATTGAAACACCCCCGGAAAAAGTCGAGATAGTTAACACTGAAATCATGATTCCGAAACGGCCAAGAAGAAAACTGAAAGACAAAAGCATCACGGATACCGGTCCTTTGATGCAAGTCGAAACACGCGAATAACGTTTGCTACAAATAGCTTCGGTGGTGGCGTCTTGTTATCATTCATTCAATTCTGATTCATTTTTTTGACAAGAATACTCTGTGAAACACAGCAGGCATTAGTTTTTCAGGATTTCTCAAAAGTATGCCCAGAACCGGTGCTTTACTCTCCTTATCGCGTGAGCATCACACCTCGCTGGTGTTAGCGCGAGCCATCAAAAAGGTGCTCGAAGATGGTGACTCCATTGCTCATCAGGCAATGGCGGAACGAATCAAAACGCATTGGCTTACCTTGCTGGCGGCACATTTCGACGAAGAAGAACACCTCATACATGACGCAGCAGCCATGCTTGATGCTGGTGCTATTGAGCGCATACGTGCAGAGCACGCCGAATTAAGCAGCCTGGCCGATACAGATTGCCCAATGGCGCTGACCGATCGCCTGCTCCGTTTTGCCGAGCTCATCGCTGCGCATGTTCGTTATGAGGAACGCGTACTGTTTCCTCAATTACAAGCCCATCTCTCCATGACTTCCGACACTTCATTTCATTCAATCGACAGCGTTAAAAAGGATTTTTCATGAATTTTCCCGACTTCTTTGAACAAGCTCCCGTTGTGCATACCGTTGATCCATTTGCCGCCATGCTCGGCGCCGCGCGTGAAGGAAAGATTGATTATCATTATACCGATGCGGTGCGGCTGGCCGGGCACTCCTGTCCAACAGTGGCGGGCGCATTTCTGATGGGACGCGCAGCCTTGAATGCGCTCTATCCCGATGGGCCCGCTGAACGGGGCAATATTGCTGTGCATATGCCGGCGCCAGAAGATGACGGCGTCACCGGTGTCATGGCGCAGGTACTGACATTACTGACTGGAGCGGCCGCGGATAATGGTTTTCAAGGCATGCGCGGACGTTACAAACGCAAGGGGCTCCTCAGTTTCGCCACGCACCGGGAAGGAGAGGCCATCATCTTTACGCGGCTCGACAATAGAATCCGTGTGGCAGTCATGCTGGATATCTCTAGGATTCCTGCCGATCCGGCTCAAGGTGAACGGTTGATGGCCATACTGCACGATAGTGCGGATGCGTCCCAGCAAAAAGACTTTGCTGAAGCCTGGCAAGAGCGCGTAAGGCGTTTGTTAGTTGAATTCGCCAATGATCCGAAAGTGATACGAGTGTCTATGCTCAATTGAGCACACGCACTGAGGAATATTAAAAGTGTAAAAATCGATCAAGCGGAATGATCTGGCAGTTGAAGTTAAAATCCATCTGCAATGGCCAGCGGCAACAATTCTACTGTTGCCCCGACCAGAATGATGTTTCCTGATCCGTCCGGCCCGCCATCATAAAAATAGATCATATCGTTTTGCTCACCAAGCGCATTGCCGTTTGAATAGAGTCGGGCATGGTACCCAAAAATATCGATTGAGGCAGGATGATCAGGGAGTAATGCAGTGTGGTGATTTTCTCCCCAATTAAACACTCGCTCAACATTTGGTAAAGATATGGCAGGAGTTGTCGCGGTTGTGAAGCTATATGTTCCTATCTGAGCATTGCTGTTGCCGACCAGATCTTCGACGGCGCCGGAATCGATAGTCACGAAATATTGAGTATTGCTCAATAAATCGTTGGTCGGATTGATAATGAGTGTTTTGCCCGATATCGTGATATTTGCGCTATTTGCGATGTTAAAGGATTCGATCAAGTCATTTACGGTATTTTTTATGGAAACAAACCCCGAGCCTTTCTGAATCAATTCGCTAAAAATCAGAGTGACATCACTACTTACCGGAATTTCCGTCGATAAATTGGCAGGGCTGAAAGTCTCGACCGTTGGGATCGATCCGGAAAAAATGGGGGGTTCAGTATCAAGATCTTCATATACTGAAATCGATGCGTACCGCGTTGCTTCGGCGAGTCCCTGACGCCAGGAAGCATCGATATAGTACCGCCCGTCTTCGGGTGCAATAAATTTGATGTGATCTATGCCGGGAGAGCCGCTTTGGTCATCCAGAACGATGGTTATTCCTTGTTGATCGAAAAGTTGCAACGATGAGGGGTCGAAGTAACTTTCGCTGAAAATATCATAGGTCGCTCCAGCAATCGCCTCAAACGCAAACAACTGCTGCGGCGTATCAGCAGCAATCGACGTTGAAAAAAATGCGTTGAAATCCCAAGCTGGTAAATTATTTCCCTTGTTGAAGGGGGGCACCCATTGGATAAATGTCAGCGGAATTGCCGAGTTTAATTCATCAATTGTTGGGACGCGAGGAGGTATGGTCGCTTGATAGAAAATCATGGTACTGCTCCAATTATTCTTTTTTTTAGATATTCTATCTCAGATTTTTGAAATCTTATGGGTAATTTATTTCTTTAATTCTGGATATTATTTTATTTGCGCGGCAAAAATGAGAAAATCGAACCCATGTTTGTGTCCTTGAACGCAAGATTCGATGGCATGTTCAGCTTATTTTTTGAAACATCCGAATTTAATTCACCCCTGACGAAAGGATTGGAAAAACTGATTATGAAGAGGCTTCTGATAACGTTACTTCTGAGCGGTATGGGCACCCCGGCTTTAGCTGAGTGGAATAAAGTTGGTGAAAGCGAAGGTAAAGGCGGATTTATTGCCTATGCGGATTTGGCATCCAAACGCAAAGTGGGTGACAGAGCAAAAATGTGGGTGTTATTTGATTATGAGAAGGTTCAAAAGGCCTCGGGAGCGGAATTCTTGTCTGAAAAAATACGTCGCGAATATGATTGCAAAGAGAAGCAGATGCGTAAGTTGGCCTTCTCGCTATTTAGTTGGAACATGGAAGGCGGAGAGCTTGTCCGTTCCTACAGTCAACCGCAGAAATGGGAGCCAGTCCCCGCTGGCAGTATCGATGAAGCTGAATGGGAAACAGCGTGCCATTGAATTCAGCATCTTACATTACTAAGTGAATGATCGAAAAACTGCTATTCAACGGATAGCGCATCATTTCCCTCAACGACAACAACCCCATTCATGCCCCATAGGATTCCTGAGCCAACGCTGACAACGTACATTCTGAACTCCAGACTATGACTTACATTTCACAAAGAGTTTACATTCACGCAACAATCTTGCAGGGCGTCTGACTTATAGTGAGCTCCGTGAGTGGGCCAACTTTGATTCATCCGGATTTTCAAATCGTGAAGATCATGAATGAAACAGCAATTGGCCTGATCGAATCGAGCAATCACTGATGAAAGGTGTTTGCGCTTATCACTATAAAGGAGCCAAGAATGTTTAAGAATATGACAATAAAATCCCGAGTGATCCTGGTTGTCGGGTTGTTATCGATGTTGCTGGTTGGTGTAGGATTTCTGGGAATCTCAGGCTTGAGTCAAAGCAATGATGCCTTTAAAGGAGCGATTCCACTGGGCGATCTAGGGCTGATCGCGGATCGCATGCAACGGGCACGTTTAAATGCGGTGATATCTGCATATGGCAGAAATGTTGAAACAGTCAAACAGCGTCAGGCGCTAAATGATCAGCGGGATGTCGAGATTGCCAATACCTGGCAGAAATATCTTGCCAACACGCTAACAGATGAAGAAAAAAAACTGGCTGAGGATTTTGGCCGTCAATGGAAGGATTATGTTGATGAACGCAATCGTACTATGGTACTTGCTGCGTCAGGGGAATTTGATTCGGCCATTAAGAATGCCACTGTCGTCGCTACGCCGAAGTTTGATGCAGCTCATGCTTCGCTGTTTAAGTTGCTCGAGTTGCGCCGTGATTCAGCTGCTGCCGAGTATGCGCACGCTGAAAGTCAGTTTCAACAAACGCTCACGATGACGATCACTGCATTGGTGGCAGGCGTGCTTGTGGCCATGCTGATCGGATATCTATTGGTCAGAGCCATCGTGGGACCTTTGGACAAGGCTATTGCGGCAGCAAACAGAGTCGCTTCGGGAGATTTGACCGGCGTAATCGAAGTGGATTCGACCAATGAATTGGGCCGCTTGCTGCAGGCATTGAAAACAATGAACGACAGCCTGCTCGACCTGGTCGGCAAGGTACGCCATAGTAACGAGTCGATTTCGACCGCATCTAGTGAAATAGCCTCAGGCAATCTTGATTTGAGCCAGCGCACTGAAGAACAGGCTTCGAGTCTGGAAGAGACGGCGTCATCACTTGAAGAATTGACCTCGACTGTGCGGCAGAATGCGGATAATGCGCGTCAGGCAAATCAACTGGCAGTCGGTGCCTCCGAAGTTGCGTACAAAGGTGGCACTGTAGTGGGCCAAGTGGTGCAAACGATGAGCTCGATCAACGACAGTTCAAAGAAAATCGTCGAAATCATCAGCGTGATCGATGGAATCGCATTCCAGACCAATATCCTGGCGCTGAATGCCGCCGTTGAAGCTGCCCGGGCAGGTGAACAGGGCAGAGGCTTTGCGGTAGTAGCCACTGAAGTGCGCACGTTGGCACAGCGCTCGGCAGCAGCGGCCAAGGAAATTAAGGAATTGATCAATGATTCAGTGGCCAAAGTGGATGAAGGTACGAAACTGGTGGATGAAGCGGGTGTCACGATGGAAGAAATCGTCACGGCGGTAAAACGCGTAACCGATATCATGAGTGAAATCTCTGCTGCCTCTCAAGAGCAAAGCTCGGGCATCGAGCAGATCAATCAGGCAGTCACTCAAATGGATGAAGCAACACAACAGAATGCTGCATTGGTAGAACAGGCCTCTGCTGCTGCTGAGTGCATGAAAGATCAGGCGCACGTTCTGACGCAAGTGGTCAGCCGATTCAAGTTGTCGGCAGTTAATCAAGCTGTTCCACGAGCCGACACGGCAAAAAACCATCTGCCTACAGGAGTTTCCAGAATTCCGGAGCGTGCAGCGGTAACGAAAAAAACGGTATCTGCGACGCTCAACGAAGACGCGGGAGAATCCTCCGCGCAGCCTCGCAAAAAGGCAGTTGCCGGTGGAAGCACTTGGGAAGAATTTTGAACCTACCTTCACCATCCGCTGCTGAATGAAGCAAGAGCGGAAGCAGATTCATCATATTTCACATTCCTCCTTGAACGTTACCGATATTCAGTCTGATCAGGCTCCGGATCAAGTCCAAGACGGTAACGTTCTTTTTTGACCTCAAGTGACCGGTGATTCAGGCGCTTCGCTGATGGCCACCTGGTTTTTACCCTGTTTTTTAGCAACAAATACAGCATAATCGGCGCGATCCAGCGCCTGTTCACGGCTTTCGTGGGCGAGGCATTGCGTGATACCGGCACTGAATGTTATTAGCAGGCGTTTGTTGTCATTCATAAAAAACCGTTTAGTCAATTCGCGCTGCAATCGTCGCATTAAATCCGCTGCGGCAGAGAGCAGGGTATCTGGCAACAGAATTAGAAATTCTTCTGAACCATACCGAATCACGCTGTCATCTTCGCGAATGACAGATTTAATGACCTGCACCAGATCAGAAAGCGTGTCATCGCCGGCCTGACGACCGAGTTGTGAGCTCAGCTCGCTGAAATTATCCACGTCGAGCAATACCAGACATAATGGCTTGCCACTTTCAATCAGCCGTCGTTGCTCATCGCTAAAGGTCTCGACCAGCACGCGATGACTCAACGCACCCGTCAGCCGATCATCCCGGTTCTGTTCACTGACCTGCCGCAATTGATGCCGTAGTTCATCGACGCGTTGTTGCGATGCGTCAGCTTGTTGCTGTGTCTTTACCAATTCATCCCGGGAACGCATCATATCAAGTTGCATGTGGCGGGTGTCTTCCATCAAATTTTCCAGCAGATCTTTCAGATCAACTGCGTGATTCGTTTGTTGAATGCGCTCGGTATAATGATCGATTTTTTGCTGGAACTCGCCGGTTGCTTCCGTCACAATGCCCAATCGCTCCAAAAAGAGTGCAATCATGGCTTTCAGCGTTTGCTGTGCTTCGGAGAACGTATGCTGCAACAAGCCTTCCTGATAGACGAGCTCTTTCAAGATCGATTCAGCGTTATAGACGCGATGCAGTATCAAGGGTTTTACCAGATTTTCCTTGATTAGATCGAGTTGATGGGTAATCCATGGATCCAGATCCTCGGGTAGTGCCATATGCTCGATGAATAAATCAAGCATGCTCAGCAACCCATCCATCAATCGCTGTTCTTGATCGACACGTAACGCCATATGGATCCAGCATTGCCGTATTTTTTTTTCCAGCCCGTCGATATTTTGTGGCTGTTCTATGTTTTCAATTGCCTGGATCAGGAACTCGACTTCGGAAATCCAATGTGGGTGACTGGCCAGACGAGGCATGAGCGCATCGCGCAATGTTAGCAGCAGCAGCGTTTGCCATTGGCGCCAGAATGTATTTTCAACCGATTGCTCTTTTTGTGTTGCCACATCCTGACCGATTGTTTCGATCGCAGAATTTTCTTTGGTTAGCGATTGATTTGAATGTGCTTCTGCCCGCCATTGGGTGAGCATCGCATTGATTTCGCTATTGAGCCGTTCCGGCCGATGTGAAAACGACCGTACGATATCAGCCAATTCGTCCCGACGAGCAGATTCGGCAGTCGCTTTTCCCCGGGTATCCCACAGCATTAACAGCAATTCTCCCCAAGGCCGATCAATCCGTTGCTCCGGTGTTGCTTGCGATTGAATCAATTGGCCAAGTGATTGCGCCACCATCGGCCAATTTTGCTTACTGGCCGCCAGATTGATATCGACCAGATAGTTATTTGCCACTTGCGGCAAACTGAGCGCGCGCAGAGTGGTTAATAATTGATTTGCCAGCGACAGCGTAGCCGTCTGCTCTGGCGGTTTTGTGCCGGCAATTTGGTAATAGATGGCTTCATACTGATCCGGCGTAGGGGCAATACGCTGAGTGGCAAGATGCTTTAAGGTTTCTCTAGCGACCCATATCGGGTTTTTGGTATCAGGTCGATTGGCTTCCATTGGTTCGTTTCATCGAATGTTATGAGTTGATCAGACTACGTATGAAGTCATTTGAGGAGTAATGCATTCCGGACAAAAATACGCTTAGTAAATTGCCGGTTAATTCGCTGCACAAGAGAATCGCTTTGTTGCGCGATACTTGTCTCCTTGCTTATCGTGAGGATAGGTCTCGGTTGCCGTGTCACGTATACCTTGCGCATCATCTCGTTCACTGAATTAATCAGCATTTCCTTAGCGGGAACTGATGGACATTGTTGCACTGATGGCTCCGATACAATGCGTTAAATAACCCCCTCTTTTCCGTTTCAATTGTTAACTTGAAAAGGCTGGATTTCGAGTCTCTTCAATCTGATCTCTGATTTAATGGTAAAAAATCAAAATCCTGTGAAGAAGCACAGTAATTGGGATTTCTGGAGTATTCTTAGTTGGAGGGAATGATAGGTCGTTAGCCAAAATCATGTATATTACTTCAGATCACACACTGAGCAGTGCTCCTATAATTGGGGCAATCGGGGATTGCAGGAGTATGCACCATGAGCGATGAATTTCCCGAAGAACTGACAAAGTTATACAGCTATCTCAAGACATTAAATCGTCGAGCGATCAAGCTGAGGCATAGGCGTTTTTTCCGCCGGCCGATGATCAGCGTGATGAGTTTTACGATGATTTTTGTATTGCTGATCCCGGTCATCGTCATGGGAACTTATCTCATCAGTCGCGCCAACACTGAGTATATTTTTCTCACCGGACCGGCAGGAAGCACTACCGCTTATATCGCTCCCCGCATTCAGTCGATTCTGAATGCGCCTGAATTTATTGAACAGTTTCTTCACTTCAATATCGTTCCAGACTTTGAGTTGCGGCCTTCGTGTGGCGGTTTGGATACGAACGCGCAGATCAATGCGGGGATGGCGCATTTGGGGTTCGCTGAGGATGGCTTTTTTGGAGATTCAACTTCGCCGACACATTGCTCATCGGCTTCAAAACTGCGTCAGAAGGATGTCAAGAATATGGGTGCAGGTACAAAGATGCGGGTGCTGATGAGTTTGTACAAATCTCCGCTCCATATTGTCGTCCGTAAAAAATTAGGTTTGAACGACCTTCAACAAATGCCACCTGGCTTGAGGGTTTATCTTGGAGGCGATGGGAGTTCGACCCACTTCATCAGCCGATTGATCATGGAACATTTTGATCTGGATATCGAACGAAAAGGGGAGGCACTGGATTTTGAACAGGCTGCCCAGGAGCTCCTTAATGGCGGGTTTGACGTCGCTTTTTTTCTGGCGGGACTTCATACCGAGGTACTGAGGTCCTTGCTGCATCAAAATAGTGAATTCCAGTTATTGTCGATTGCAAATACGGCCAGTTTGAAAACGCTCTTTCCCTATCTGGAATCTCTGACCATTCCGTCGGCAATTTATCCGAGTGTTCAGAATGAGATTCAAACGATAGGCACTCATACTGTTCTGGTGGCCTCGACTGCTTTGGGAGAATTTGAAGCCTATGAAATTGCCAAGAAATTAACTGCGCATAGTCAGGATCTGCTGTGGGATGTGCCGCTGAACCTGGCGCGCACTTCCGATAACGATCCTTCCAAAGATTTGTTTTATCCGGTTCATGACGGCGCGCGCAGATTCTTTGCGCACAATCCGCCATTTTTCCTGGATGTGGCCATGCTAACAGGCATTGGTGCTTATTTCTCGATTATTTATGCGTCATACGTCATGCTGATGGAATTCTTCAGAAACTATCGCGTGTACAGGCTCTTGACCACCATTGATCTGATCATGGGGCGCTCACAGAGACTTGCAAGTACTTCTAATTCCATGCTGTTCAATGCTCATATTCAAAAGCTGCGACGAATCTCATTACGACTTATGCGGCTGAGAAAAATTACCTATAGTGAATTCAGTTATATTGAGGATTACATCAAAGCGCATGAGCTTTGACGATGCGTTAGGTATTCTGATGCAATTTCCTTAGATGGCGACGATAACACTGCGGTATCTCTCCAGGTAGGCGGCAATTATGCGTGCGCCGAGTTTATAAAAGAAGTTTGATTTCTGCTCTGCCGTAGAACATTAATTTAAGTCAATTGATCGTTAGCCATCTATCGATGATTTTTTTATCAGATTCACTCATCATTCTTGTCATGGTTCATTTTTTTACCGATGGTGCCTCAGTGCGAGCTTTGAATAAAAATGATTGCTCAAGCTCAAAGGAAACGATGGGTTGATTCCGATCATTACTAGATAAAGCGGTCAGCGATCCCAAATGAGCGCTAATACATCTGGATGAATACATCTGCGGTATTTCTCAAAAGCTTCATATATAAAATCGCGTATATGAAGGTTGCAGCATTCTCAGAATCGGGGATGAATGTGGCGGAAATGTTGTGAATCTGTGACGTTCAAAAAGAAAAAAGGAGTTAGTGTTTAACTAACCCCTTCTTTTTAATTGGTAGGTCGTGGCAGATTCGAACTGCCGACCAACGGATTAAAAGTCCGCTGCTCTACCGGCTGAGCTAACGACCCAAAGCGCGGAATTATACCTGATTCAAAGGCCGATACAAATGACTTTGTAATGTTGATTATGAAATTTTGATAAAAAATTTTTTTTAAGACTGATGGGCGTTCGATTCATCATTATTTCTTCGACAACGGTGATTGAATCGATAATTTTTAAAATCCAGTTGAATAAAAATAAAACTGACTATTCTGCTTAGACTATATCTGATTTCAGTCAATAACTTCGTTGATTTCAAATTGCAATTTACGCGCAATCATTGCGATAGGTTTTGAGCAGTAAAGATCCATACGGAGGAATAGGATTTTATTTGCAGAACGTACATTTACTTTATGCACGTTCTGCTGGTTTTCAGAGCAATTACTGAACAGGAGATGTTGGCTTAATAAGAAATGGCCGGGCCTTCAAGCCATAAACAATCTGAAATTAAGCACATGCCGCCGAAGCTCTTCAGTGCGGGTCTTAATTCGTTGACAACGCGTTGAGCTTGATCCTCTTTGCAAGCCAAGATGACGACGATATTTTCCTGTTCCATCAGCACGTCATCGGGATTCCGCGCTCCTCGAGATCCATAACCGCCAGCATTCTTGACAACGGTATAACCGCGAACTCCGCTTTTCTCCAGTAAATCCATGAGATCTTCAAGTTGTTCGATTCCGAGGACAATTTCGAATCGTTTCATTGTAATTGTGTTATTCATAAGTCTTTTCCCGTAAAAATCATTCTAAATATGTTGGTCTTTATACTGCAATAGTGTGGAACCAATGTGACATTTCCCAATAGATCGGTACACCGATGAATATGTTAAAAGGAAAGGTAACACCTAGTGAAGCACCAATTGAAACCGCCGGATCAGCATCTGGGACGGCAATTCGCATTGCTGCTGGAGCAGCGATATAGGAACAGCTCGCATACAAGACAGCAAGCAACATCGTGCCACCTTCCGATAAGCCGAATAACCATCCGAGGTATGCACCAAAAAATCCTGCGGTCAGGGGAAAAAGTATGCCAAATGAAACGATAAATACCCCTTTTTTTAACACTGCAGACAACCTTGAAGCCGCAAGCAATCCCATTTCCAGTAAGAAGAAAGCCAACACGCCCATGAACAAATCCATGAACATTTTGTCCAGTGGAGAAACTAGTTTCACGATACCGGCGTAATAGCCGATGATCACGCCAGCGATCAAGAGATACAAACTGGTGCCAGTCAAAATCTCATGCATCAGTTTGCCCCACTTGGTTTTTTCACCACCTGCTCCAGCACGTGCCAGAATGGTGCCTGTTACCAGAGCGGGGATTTCCATCAGCGCCATAATGAGTACCATATAGCCTTCGGAGGGTTCATCTTTCGCAGCTAAAAAGGCGACACCAACGGCAAATGTCACGGCACTCACCGAACCATAGTGGGCTGAAATTGCACCCGCATCAGCCTGGGTGAATTTACCGATAAATCTCAAGATTGGGTATGCTGTCAATGGAATCAATGCAGCCAGGACGACCATAGATAGGGCTATGGGCAGCACTTCCATGATTTCATATTTGGCCATTGAAACCCCTCCTTTGAATCCAATGGCGATCAACAGAAAAAGACTCAAACTCTTATATAGAGCCTCAGGTATTTTTAAGTCCGATTTAATTACCCCTGCCAACACTCCGAACACAAAAAACAGTACGACTGGTTGTATAGTTGCCATACAAAACTCCCTATTCACTTAATAATTATATATTTTTTTAATCCTATCTTTATTATTGCGTCCCTCGGCCGGTTTGATAATTCCGCACCAAATTCTTTGCCTTCAAATGCGAGGGCCTGAGACTCTGATCGTGGTTTTATAATATCCATCAATCCAACGGAAGTGCACAACAATAAAAAACTCAAAATGATTCTTAAATCCGAAAACCTGTGACTGGATTGCCCTTCACGTCAAAACGTTAACATAGGAAATGTGAAGAATTCGTGAATTATCCGTGAAGAAATTGAAATACTATCTACAAGAAATTAAGGGAAAATTATATGAAAAGTGGTTCCTTTTCCGGGAGTGCTATCAACCTCAATGAGCCAACCATAGTGATTACATATGCGTTTTACAATGGCAAGACCGATTCCCAGTCCTTCGCCTTGCGAAGAGCCCCGAAAAAAACGCTCGTAGAGCAGAGGCAAGTAAGCCGGTTCTATGCCAATGCCAGAATCTTCGATTGAGAGTCGTCGTCGAGTGAATTTAATACGAATATACCCGCGCTTGGTATATTGCACTGCATTTCGAATCAAGTTCATCAGCGCGGTATGAAGTGCTTGACGATTTACCGTCAACGTGACATCGGGTGCAATGAGCACTTCAAAGATCAGTTTCTTTTTAGTGATTTCAGCCATTAATGGATCGGCTGCATCATGCACACACTCAGCTACAGCCACGGTTTCGATAATTCCAAGGGCCTGTTCACGAGCAAGAAATAATAATGCTTGTAATTGCTCACCCATACGGGTTGCAGCGGATTCGATCATTTTGATTCGCTGATGAGCGCGAGTGGGCAAGTTGGGCTCGGATATCAATAATTCGCAACTGGTTAGAATCGTGGTAATCGGCGTGCGCAGCTCATGGCTGATGTTGGCGGTGAATTCTTGTTCACGCTGAAGCATTCGCTTGATGCGGTTCTGGTAGTCATCTAATGCGGTGGCTAGCTGCGCCACCTCTTCATCCATGCCGGGTTGGGCTAATAATCCACTTTGTATGTCGCCACCGGGTGTCAATAAATTGACCCGTTCGGCCAGATCGGTAACTTGCTTGACCAGAATCTTGGCAAGTTGATAACCTACTACGAACGAAATGGCGATGACGGCAATCCAGGTCAACAAAATGAGTAACCTCAATTTTTTTAATCGTTGTTGGTGCAGTTCGATCCGGTAGGCGACCAGAAATTTCACGCCATCGATCGTGCGTACCAGGACATGGAAATCTGCCGTGTCATAACTGACGCGATGGTAACCGGTATAAATACCGCGTAAATAGGCCGGGATCTGCAATTCGTCATCGATGGTGTGGATGACATAGGTTTTTAAGTGCGAGCCTACCTGGGAAATAAAATCGGAATGTTTCTGATAGCGGTGAACGAGATGGTCCATTTCCATTTCGATCACTTGCTCGATGTGAGCTTCTTCAATGTTATCGGAAGAGAAATAGAGAATGATGCACAATGTTCCGACAATAAAGATGCTGAAGGTTGCCAGCGCTACCGCAACGCGATAGCGCAGGTTATGTTCAATCGGAGGACGGTACACGAGACGTAAGACAGTAGCCAAGACCATGCACTGTTTCGATGGGATCGTAGCCGCCAGCCTTCATGAGTGCTCGCCTTAAAATATGCATATGGCTTCGCAAGGTGTCGCTGGTTTCTTGAACGTCTTCCCACGCCTCCAACTCGAGTTCTTCACGGCTGAACACCCGACCAGGCTCGCTCATCATCAATGCCAACAGACGGATGCATTTGGGGGGAAGCTTGACATCCTTATTCTCGAAACGAATGGTCAGTGTTTTAGGATCAAAAGAAAGTTTGTCGAATTCCAATTTACGGTTGGCTACTTTACCAACATGCCGTTTGTGCAAAGCCAGCAGCCGAGCTTCGACTTCTTTCAACGCGAATGGTTTGATCAGATAATCATCAGCGCCATGTTCAAAACCGGTTAATTTATCTTCCAGTGTGTCTCGTGCGGTCAGCATCAGGATGGGGGTGTCAATTTGAGATTCCTGGCGCAGTTTCTTACACAGCGTCATACCATTCATACCCGGTAATCCAAGATCCAAAAGAATGGCGTCAAATCGCTGTGTTACGGCAAGATGAAGCCCGGCAATGCCATTCGCTGCGGCATCCGCACTATGTCCTCGCGACTCCAGAAAATCGTAAAGATTGGCTGCTATGGCCAAATCGTCTTCAATGATTAATATGTGCATAAAACTATCTGCAATAATGTCTTAGGAGTTATGACAAACTGATGCGCCCGGTCATTCAGCATAAAATCGTACTTGATATGCTCATTTAATGTTTTTACCGATGTTGTCCCACTTGATTTTGCCTTGTCTAAGCATGTCCGCTCCATTTTTCCCGGCTTTCTCAGCTGCTTGTCATATGAAATTTTCGACTAATGTTATGTACGGCTTCTACTAAAACGGCAGCGTTTTCTGGCGGGGTGAATTGGGAAATGCCATGTCCAAGATTAAATACATGACCGCTGCCATTGCCAAAGCTCGAAAGAATTTTTTCAACTTCTGCAGTGATGACATCAGGTGATGCGAACAACACCGACGGGTCAAGATTGCCTTGCAATGCAACTTTATCTCCAACCCGGCGACGAGCTTCGCCGATATCGATAGTCCAATCCAATCCCACTGCATCACAGCCACTCGCCGCGATGGCCTCCAGCCATAAACCGCCGCCTTTGGTGAAAACGATGCTAGGGATGCGCTGGCCATCGTGTTCGCGCTTCAATCCACTGAGGATCTGCTGGATGTAGTGCAAAGAAAATTCTTGATAAGCAGAATGCGATAATGCGCCTCCCCAGGTATCGAATATCATGGCTACCTGTGCTCCGGATTCTATTTGTGCATTCAGATAAGCCGTAACCGCCTGTGCATTGACATCAAGAATGTGATGCAACAGCTCTGGACGTTGATACAACATGGTTTTTATTTCGCGGAACTCGGTGCCGCCCCGGCCCTCGACCATGTAACATGCCAGCGTGAAAGGGCTGCCTGAAAAACCGATCAGAGGTACGCAGTTATCAAGTGCCTTGCGAATTTGTGAAACAGCATCAAGCACATAACGTAATTTATCAGCCGGATCAGGTGCCGTCAGGGCAAGAATTTCTTTTTCACCACGCAATGGATGCTTGAACATTGGCCCTTCACCTTGGGAAAAATATAACCCCAATCCCATTGCATCCGGGATGGTCAAGATATCCGAAAAAAGGATGGCCGCATCTAACGGAAATCGCGCCAACGGTTGTAGTGTGACTTCGGTGGCGAAATCCGGAGTTTTGCAAAGCGCAAGGAAATCCCCGGCGCGCGCCCGCGTGGCATTATATTCGGCGAGATATCTGCCGGCTTGACGCATCAACCAAATGGGGGTGTAATCAACAGGTTGCTTTAACAGTGCACGCAGCAGCGTATCATTTTTAAGTGTTGTCATTCAAAAAAAGCCTGAGTGTTATTGTTCTTTTAAAAGGCCATTCTAACCAGTAATAGTAACCTTTTACCAAACCCCAATATTACCAGCGAATAGGTGGCGCGTATATCGCCAGAGCTGTAGTCTTTCATCGCTGTGTGCGTCACATTTATTCGTAATATACCTGAGGATATTGATTTGATTAGTTTTCGGCAATTGCAAACAATCGCTGATATTCTTTAATAGCGTAGCGATCTGTCATTCCCGCAATATAATCCGCAATCACCTGATGACCTTCCTGATCAAACTTTTTCTGATATTCGATCGGCAACAAACGAATTTCCGCGCTGAAGGCTGAGAATAATTGCTGAATGGTATGCTGGGCTTTATTGCTCATGCGTACCACCCGATAATGTCGGTAGAGGTTATCGTACAGGAATTTTTTCAATTCCTGCTGCTCTTGCCTGATATGCGGACTGAAACCGATCAAAGGCGGTGCAGCATGTACAGTAGATAAGCTATCGATTCCTGATTCCTTGATATTCTGAGTGCTTTGTTGAACGAGATCAGTGACGAGCGTATTGATCATGCTGCGTATCGTTTCGTATTTCTTGCGGCGTTCACATAGTCTGGGATATTTATTGTTCACCATGGACAAATGGCGCGAAAATATAGAAACATCCTCTAATTGCTGTAGGGTGATTAGGCCCGATCGCAAACCGTCATCGATATCATGGTTGTTATAGGCAATTTCATCCGAGACATTGGCCAACTGCGCTTCCAGGGAAGGTCTCTGATTTTGTAAAAAACGCTCTCCAATTTCCCCGAGTTTTTGCAGATTTTTCTTGGCGGCATGTTTGATGATGCCCTGACGCGTTTCAAAGCATAAATTCAAGCCATCGAAATCGGCATAGCGTTCCTCAAGAACATCAACCACGCGCAACGATTGCAAATTGTGTTCAAAGCCGCCGTGGGTTTTCATGCAATCATTCAATGCATCCTGGCCGGCATGGCCGAATGGGGTATGGCCAAGATCGTGCGCCAGTGAAATAGCCTCTACCAGATCTTCATTCAAACGCAGTGTTCTTGCAATTGATCGTCCAATCTGAGCGACTTCCAGACTATGTGTCAAACGGGTCCGAAACAGATCACCTTCATGATTGACGAAAACCTGGGTTTTGTATTCCAGCCGCCTAAACGCTGCAGAATGGATGATGCGATCACGGTCGCGCTGGAATTCCGTACGCGCGATGGGGGGGGGTTCATGAATCTTGCGCCCACGCGAATTACTGGAGGATACAGCGAAACAGGCCAGTTCACTCATCGGCCATGCAAGCAACTATGGTGCTGGTAAGCATCGCAGGGGGGATGTCAGCGCGCATCATGGCTTCACCAATCCGGTTGAGAACGATGAAACGGGTTTTTCCAGCATCCACTTTTTTGTCGAGCGTCATCAATTGCAAATATTTCTCTGCTGGCATTTTTGGTGCCGACACCGGTAATCCAGCTTGCTTGAAAATTTTGCGAATGCGATTTACATCCGTTTCACTAATAAGTTTCATGCGGCGCGACAGTTCGGCTGCCAATACAGTACCTGCTGCTACGGCCTCCCCATGCAACCAGACGCCGTATCCCATGCCATTTTCAATGGCATGGCCAAATGTATGGCCAAGATTCAGTAATGCCCGGATGCCTTTTTCCTTTTCATCCGAAGCGACGATTTCAGCCTTGTTTTCACAGCTGCGTTGAATCGCTTCATTCAAGATGATCGGATCGCGTGCAAGCAGACGTCGCATGTTTTGTTCCAGCCAATCGAAAAAAGCCGGATCCCGAATCAATCCATATTTGATGATTTCTGCGAGACCGGCCCGAAATTCACGATCCGGCAATGTATCCAATGTCGCGCTATCGGTCAATACCATGCGGGGTTGATAAAATGCACCTACCATGTTTTTGCCCAGTTCATGATTGATACCCGTTTTTCCGCCCACCGATGAATCAACCTGAGCGAGCAAAGTGGTTGGTATCTGGATAAAGGGTACACCACGTAAATAAGTAGCCGCTGCGAATCCGGCAAGATCGCCCACCACACCGCCTCCCAAAGCCAATACGGCGGTATTGCGTTCGCAATGGTTCTTCAACAGCGCATCATAAATAACATTTAGGGTCAGCCAGTTCTTGTGGATTTCTCCATCGGGAATGATGATTGGAATGGAGGTGACGGATTTCTTTTCCAGTGCAGTGCGCAATTTTTCCAGATAAAGCGATGCCACCGTGGTATTACTCACGATCGCAACGCGTTTCTGAGGCAAGCAGGCAATGATCAATTCAACGCGTTCCAAGATTCCGTGCCCAATATGGATCGGATAACTGCGTTTTTCCGATGAAGGAGTGAAATCTACCGAAAGGGTGTGCATAGTATGTTGATTGTGGGTTTGTTTGAGGGAATCAAGATCAGTCGATATTAATTTATTGAGGAGTTTTTGTACTAACTGCCGTATCCCTTGCTTTCCACTGTCGATGATGACATGTGCGGTTTCCCGGTAGTGAGCATCCCGCTGGATATAAAGTTCATTCAGCCGCGCAAATAAGTCGTCAGTTTGCAGCAACGGGCGATTTTTGTCATGGCGGGTGCGCCGGTACAAATCATTCACCGATGCGCGCAGGTAAATCACCATGCCATTGTCTCTCAACAGCAGGCGATTTTCCTGATTCAGCACGGCTCCACCACCTGTGGCCAGAATAATGTTCTTTTTCTTGACCAGTTCCACAAGTATTTCGGATTCGCGTTTGCGGAATCCCACTTCGCCTTCGATTTCAAAGATGACTGGAATTTTAACGCCTGTGCGTTCCTGTATTTCGTGATCTGAATCAATAAATTCTTTCCCCAGGGTACTGGCCAATGCTTTACCGATGGTGGTCTTTCCAGCACCCATCATCCCAACCAGAATAATATTGACGTCACTCAATTTTTTTTGTGCTGGGTGCCTTGTTTTTGTTTTAGCTATGGTCATAGATGAGATTGTAGCTGAATTTTCCGCTGGGCTGGCCATTCCGGCATTTACTGATCTTTAGTGAGCGGAGCAGAAGATTGTGTGGTTGATTGTTTTCTCACCAGCCAGGAAAAAAATAATGGCACAAAGATTGTGGCGATCGTGGTCGCCATGATCATTCCCCCAAACACCCCCGTTCCCATTGATTGCCTCGCGGCAGAACCTGCGCCGGTAGCGACCACCAGTGGAACGACGCCCAGAATGAAAGCCATGGAAGTCATGACAATGGGACGGAAGCGTAGCTGGGCGGATTGCAACGCAGCCTGCGTCATTCCAGCGCCCGCCTTCATTTTCTGACTGGCAAATTCAACCAGCAGGATGGCATTCTTTGCTGTGAGCCCGATAAGCGTGACCATGCCAATCTGAAAATAAACATCGTTTGGCATGTCCCGCAGCAAAATGGCCGTCAGCGCGCCCACCATCGCAAATGGAATGGCAAGGATGACTGCCAGTGGCAGTGCCCAGGTTTCAAACTGGGCCGCGAGAATCAGAAAAACCATCACAATTGCGAGACTGAATGCAAAAATCGCCGCTGACCCCATTCTTTTTTCCTGGAACGCAGTGCCTGTCCAGGCAATCTGATACCCTTCCGGAAGGGTATCGGCTGCAATCTGTTCAATCAGTTCGATGGCTTCTCCGGAACTGATGCCGCTGGCGCCACTGCCGACGATCTTTGCAGACAGCAGACCATTGAAGCGATCCAGTTGCTCTGCGCCAACGATATCCTTGACCGTGCTGAGCGCGGATAAAGGGATCATGACACCTGATTCCGACCGAACGTAGACCTTTCCAAGATCTTCCGCTTTCATCCGGTAAGCTGCCTCAGCTTGCAATTGCACCCGATAGGTACGTCCCAGGCGATTGAAGTCGTTCACATAAAACGATCCCATCGTACTTTGCAATGTGGCATAGATATCAGAAATGGATACCCCCTGCGCGATGGCTTTGGCCTCATTGATTTCTATGTAATATTGCGGCACAGATGAGCGCAAGAAGGAATTGACGGTGGCGAGCTTGGGTTCGTTTTTCAAAGTCCGCATGAATTCACCGACGACTCCCGCCAATTGCGTAACATCGGAATTAATACGGCTTTGCACATAAAATTCAAAACCGCCGGTACTGCCTAATCCGCGGATGGGCGCTGGATTGAACGCGATCGCCATGCCGTCAGGCTGCTGGGAACCGAGCAGGAAGAGTTGGCTGACAACCTCGGTTGAGGTCGTGGTTCGCTCCGACCAATCCTTCATGCGTATGAACAGAGTGGCAACATTGGTTTTATTGCCACCGCCGATGAAATCCAGTCCATTGACTGCAAACTGATAGGTCAGCGCGGAATCCCTGGCCAATTCTGTCGTGATGGCATCAGCGGTCTTGATAGTACGCGCCAACGTCGCACCATCCGGCAGGATGACTGCTGCGATGACGTATCCCTGATCTTCCGGAGGCACGAGACTATCGGGAATGTGATTAGCCAGGTAAATTAAACTGCCGATCATGGCGATGAATATCATCGTACTACGCACCGCATGCCGTAGGCTGATACCCACCAAGCGAACATAGAACCTGCGAGTGCGCTCAAAGTGTGCATTGAACCACGTGAAAAACGCAGAATGCTGATGTGAAGGACTGAGCAACATGGCGCACAAGGTTGGCGTCAGCGTCAGCGCCACGATGCCGGAAATGATTGCAGCCACCGCGACTGTGACGGCGAATTGCTGATAAAGCGCTCCGGCAATGCCACCCAGAAACGCTACCGGAATGAAAACGGCGGCCAATACCATGGTCATCGCGACAACCGCGCTGGATACCTGCTGCATGGCTTTGATGGCTGCATCGATCGGAGGGAGCTTTTCCTGCGACATCAGCCGTTCGATATTTTCCAGCACGACAATCGCATCATCGACGACAATGCCGATTGAAAGCACCATAGCAAACAGCGTCAGGGTATTGATCGAATAGCCGAGCACCCATAAACCGGCAAAAGTGCCGATCAGTGAAATCGGAATAGCAATGATCGGTATTAACGTAGCGCGCCAGCTCTGCAGAAACAAATATACCACCAGCACAACTAGCAGCATCGCTTCTCCAAGTGTGTTGACGACTTCGAAAATCGAAGCTTTGACGAATACGCTGGTATCATACGAAATGACATATTGCATGCCTTCAGGGAAAAAATGTTCCAACTCGCGCATTTTCTTTTTGACAGCTTCAGCCGTATCGAGCGCATTGGCGCCGGTTCGCAAGAAAATGCCGACGCCCAGTCCGGGTTCGCCATTCAGCAATGTACGTGTGGAATAGTCCTGAGCGCCCAATTCGATGCGCGCGACATCCTTCAAGTAGAGCACGCCGCTTGGTCCATCGGAGCGTAGAATGATGCGCTCAAATTCTTCGGGCTCCAGTAATCGCCCTTTGGCGGTTACGGTATAGACCAGTTGCTGATCGGCCAGAGCCGGTTCCTGGCCTATTTTTCCAACGGCAGGTTGTGCATTCTGCGCTCGAATTGCATTCGTGATGTCACTGGTGGTGATGCCAAGCTGCGCCATTCTGTCAGGTCGCAACCAGATGCGCATGGAATAGTCCTGGGCGCCAAAAATTCGCGCTTCGCCAACCCCCGGCGCTCGCCTGAAATCATCCAGAAGATTATTGGTGATGAAATTACTGATGAATATCTGTGTATGTTTAGGATCGCTCGACGTGACTGCAAAGACTAGCAACAGATCATTGGAGCGTTTTTGCACAGTAATGCCAGTACGTCTTACTTCATCGGGCAATCGAGCCACGGCACTATTGACTTCGTTACTGACATTAAAGGTGGCGCGGTCGATATCGGTGCCAATTTCAAATGTGATCGTGATCGTTAATTTGCCGCTCGAGTCCGCACTTGAGCTGTAATACAGCAAACCTTCAATGGCGCTGAGTTTTTCTTCGATTGGAGCGGCGACGGTTTTGATCATGGTTTCCGCGTTTGCACCCGGAAACGTCGCTGTAACGATAACCGTGGGAGGGGTAATCTTGGGATATTGTTCAATTGGTAATTGCAGGGCAGCGGCCAAGCCGGCCAGAACGATAATGATCGATAAGACCGAGGCTAGAATGGGTCGCGCAATGAAAAAGTGGGCCATAGTGAAGTGTCGGCGGCAATTAATGGATAATCATGGCGCCGGAGATGGCCTTGCCGTTGCTGGTGAAGGTTCAACCACCTTGCCGGGTGTCAATTTGATGAGGTTATCGATCACCACCCGGTCGCCAGGATTCAATCCGTCGAGAATAATCCAGTCCGTGCCGATCCAGTTGCCTGCTGTAACCGGACGTTGTATCGCGGTGTTGTTCTCATCGGCGAGATATACATATCTGCCAAAATCCGATGTCATCACGGCAACTTGAGGTATGACATACACCTGTCGTGGTTTTCCAGCCGTGACTCGTATGCGCACGAACTGACCCGGCAGGATACGCTGATCGGTGTTTTCAAATGTGGCGCGCAATTGTTGCGTGCCCAGGGCGGGGTCAATGGCGCTGGCGGCAAAGTTGATTTTGCCTTCTTGCTGATATTCCGATGCATCCGGCAAAATCAAGGTTACGCGATGCACATTTTTCTCATTCAAATGTTCGCCGAGCTGCGCCAGTTCATTATCGGAGAAACTGAATCGCACCCATATCGGTGACAACTGGATCAGCGACGTCAACAAACTGGCGTTCGCGGATACCAAAGCGCCTTCCGAAAATGATGATCGGCCGGTAATGCCGCTGACTGGCGCTTTGACGATGGTATAGGATAGATTGAGTTCTGCTTGCCGGACGCGTGCCTTGGCGGCTTGCAAAGCTGCTTCGGCAATGGCCAGATCGGCTTTGACTTGATCATAGGCGCTTTGACTGACAAAATTTTTAGCTAGAAGCTGGCGGTGACGGTTCTCGTTGATTCTTGTTTGCGCTACTCGGGCTGTGTGCTCCTGAAGCTGGGCTTTGACTTCCGCCAGTGCGTGTTGAAATGGCTCAGGATCAATCAAGAACAGCGGATCACCCGCTTTAACCGCTGTACCTTCAGAATAAGAGCGTTTGAGTAGAATTCCGCCGACACGAGGACGAATTTCGATTTCTTTGGCTCCTTCAGTTTGTGCGATGGTTTCCAGGCTGACCGGGAGTTGGATCGGTTTGGCTGCCAATACACTAACCGCAAGCGGCTGATCTGAGGAAGCCACACGTGAAGAAGGCGGCTGGTTGTTTCCGCAGGCTATCAAGTGTGCGCAAAAGAGCGCAGTAGTGAAAAATCGGCAGGGAAATTGCAGAGCTGACATCGTTCTTGGCTGAATGAGAAATGGGTCAGGCTGGTTATATTGAAAGAATTTTATTACATACTCGTAATGCTGATCATCCAATATAATCCGCTCATGGAAAAACCCCAAAATGGAAATAGGGTTCGGTATAATAAGTCGGATAATAATGCTGTAAGCATATGGAGAAAATTATTTTCATCATTTTACCGATCTACAGAGATACAGGCGACTGTATTTTTGTATCTATAGATGTTTCTCATGAGATAGATGTTGTCATTGATGAAAGATGTTGATCGCAACAAAAACTCGTTGATTTAGTCAAATTCATATTTTGAATTACTTTTTAGATAAATTTTAAAGGTGCGTTAATATGCCTACTCATATTGTCATTGCCCTATTGACTGTCTATTCAATGCTGTTTGCTGGATCTGCGCAGGCGTCATTGAAACTGCCTGAAACGGTGAAAGTCGATCGGGCTGCGTTAACTTCCGAACCCATGTGTGATCCGAAGATTTCACCTGCGTGGAGGGAAGCTCAAGAAATCGAAGGTGTCAAAATTGATGCTTCGCCAGGATGCAGTCCGGATAATCCTGCTTGGGTTGCAGCAGCCGTCAAAGGTACCAATCACATATCGATGGACACATTGATGAAGACAGGTCTTTCTCCTGACGCCATCATCAAGACTGACGATCTTGATGGCGATGGGGATCCTGATCGCATTGTCATCAAGCTTGAAATCATGGAACTCAACGGCAAATCTCCAGATTTCCCCGGCATTGTTCCCACATTTGACATTGCACCGGGCATTCAACCAGGAGCTTGGGTTTTTGCCCCAAAAACCAGTGGCATGTCCACTGAAAATTTTGAGAGCGTCAGAGCCAACCCATTGTTACGTCTGCCTTCTCCGGTCATCCGGGTTGAAGTGGGCGATATCGTAGAGATCGTATTGGAAAATACCCATTATTTTCCACATAGCATTCATTTACATGGCGTAGATCATCCGTTTTCTCATGGCGAACATGGCGGCCAGGATGGAGTGCCCCAGACCAGTGAGGTTGAATTGATGCCAGGCGGTCGGCGGGTTTATCAATTCCAGCCGCGTCAGCCCGGCACGATGTTTTATCATTGCCACGTACAGACGCATACTCATTTGGCCATGGGCTTGGCAGGGATGATCGTGATAGAAGAAAATCGCCCAAACAATTGGCTGCAAACCCTCAATATCGGCGGTGGTCATGTTCGTCACCCGTCGGTGGCCGTTCGCGAGCAATTCGATCAGGAATATGATTTTCATTATCATGCCATGGATAAGGAGCTCAGCGAAATTGTTCAGAAATACAATGATCCCCGTTTGATTGCTCGCGATATGAATCAGCGCTATGACCTGACCGACGCCACCGAGGATTACTTTACGCTGAATGGCCTTTCATTTCCGTACACATTGCGCGAATCCCTGATTCTGGTTGAGCCGGATCAGAAAATAAAACTGCGCCTGCTGAACAGTGGCGGTGAACTGATCGCCATTCATACCCATGGTCACCACGCCACGATCACCCATTATGATGGCGTAGAACATAATCCGATGGCGCAAATCATGCGGGATGTCTTTGATATGGCTCCGGCGCAACGCCTGGATTTGAAGCTGGAAACCGTTAATGATGGAAAACATAGCTATGGCGAAGGCGACTGGTTGATTCACGATCATCGCGAGAAGGGCATTACTACAAATGGCATGGCAGAAGGCGGCAGCATGAGCTCGATCGTGTATAAATCTTATCTCGGCGAGGATGGCATGCCCAAGGTGAGCCACTTTGGTATTGATTTAAGCGAATTTTTCACCAAGGAATACTACGAAAGAAGATACCCGGTATGGCAAGATCTGGATGAATGGGCAAGTCTTGGTTCACCGGCAGGCCAGACGGGATTTGACCCTGCAACGCAAACTTCGCTGCTGAATGCGTTGTATGGGTTGCTGATAGGGTTGACGATTTATTTTGTTTTTGCCAAACGTGAACGTATCAAGAAAGGTTTCAGCGCAGCTTTTTCACGTCTGAAAAGCCCAAAAGGGAGCAATGAATAATGACAAAGATGACATTCACTTTCCTGCTCGCCGCTTTGATGGCCATTAGCCTTCAATCAATGGCGCAGGAACCTAGCAAGCAAAAAGACGCACATGATCACAGCGGTCATGCCGCGACTCAAAATGATGAACACGATCATAGTGACAATGCCATGGATCCACATGATCATAGCGGTCACAGCATGAGCCAGCAAAGCGGGGCGGCCGTGGATCATGCGGCGGAACATGGCGCGGTTGACGATCATGGTCATGATCACAGTATCGATCACAGCCAGCATGATACGCAGGCGACAGAACATGGCGATCTGCACCATCATCATCATATGGATCATGATCACATCATGGATCATGAAGGCACCATGATCATGGGACAGAATCTGGATAAACTTCCAAGCAGCTGTAAAAGTATCTCGGAAGAGGTCGAAATCACCGTTCGTGCTGGCAGGAAATATGCTGCCAAATTCCCTGGCACCGCTTTTGCGTTCGACCAACAGCAATGGCATGTCAAACCATGCGCAAAGGTCACCTGGCACTTCGTCAACGAAGATAATGTTCGTCATCAATTCATGATGCATGGTTTGCCTAAGTATTTATACAAATATGGCATGTTTCACCTTGAAGTGACTGGACCAAAAACGGTATCGGGAACCATCATCGTTCCAGGATCCGATGATACCTTTCTGGTGCACTGCGATATTTCCCATCACATGGAAAAAGGTATGAAAGCGCAGCTCGTGGTGGGCAAGGGCGGTGATGACATACCAAGTATTCCAGGCGTGACGCCGTATAATATCAATGATAGCTATCAGGCGGAGAATTTGCCCAAACCATCCGACAAAGCAGAGCCGAATGCAGTAATGCGGCAAATTACTGCTTTTACCAACAATAACTTCCGCAATTATGGAATGATGGCAATCGGTGCATTGATTGGATTGTTGTGTATTCCGATCATAAGAGCCGTCGCTTTCGGAAACAAAGGTAATTAATGTAAGGTTTTCAATCCGGCTTCAAGGAACCTCTATGAATCAGGCGTTTGACAGCATTCTTTGAAGGATTTGAACGCTGGTTCTGAGAGAACATGCGCCAATCAGAGGAATCCCAGTTGGGATGCTTCTGATTGGTTTTTTATTCGAAGCTATTTTTTCGACCAGGGAAATCTGAATCCACCTGAGGAACTCGGTGTTTCTGTTGTTTTCTCGGGTGGAGGGATTGTTGAGGGTTGCTCCTGCGGCGGTTGAGTCGAATTTTGTTGCTCAAGGCCTACTGGCGCTTTTACGGGAGGATTGAGCAGTTGCCCAAGTTGTTGAGTAAGCTGTTGGATGGCATTAGAATTCAGCGCCACTCTGCAAGACGTATGCGCAGTAATCTGACCAGATTGTTCTTCGCCAGATTTGATTTTGTGTTGCAATATCTGAATTGCTTGCGAATCGATGAAACCAAAATTGACGATTACGACACCTTGACCCTGGCTTAGCGAAGTAAAATTTGCATATCCAGGTTGCCCGGCCTGTTCACTCTGCTGCAGTGTAATTCTGATGGGCGATATACTGGATGAAGACGAGCTTGATGTAGTCTGTGTCGAAATGTCATTGTCCTGTGTCATTGGATATCCGTCCCTCAGAAATGATGAATTCAATATGAATTTTGGTCAGGCTGTAAACATTTTGCTGCGTTCTAGCCTTTTTTCTGCATCAATTGATTCAGCTGCTGGTATAGGTGATTGGCTGCTTCACTGCTGATCGCCATCCTGCATGACAACCGCGCCGTGATGGTATCCGGCACCTTGTCGCCGGTTTTGGCGAGCTGATTGATTGCATTGATTGTTTGAGGATCGAGAAAACCAAAATCGATGATCACTACGCCATGGTCGCCTTGTACGTGAGTTAGATTTGAATAGAGGAGCTGATGAGCATGCTCTCCTTGATGCATCTTAATATTGATTCGTTTTGCAGGCGATTCGGGGGAATCAGCGTCGTTTAGGGAAGTCATTGATCAATTTCTCCAAATAGATTTAAAAATGGGCCTGATGATTGTCGATGCGGTGTGACGAGGTTATTTAAGTTTGTGCTTGTGCACATAACTCCACAATTCTAACCTGCTGTTGACTTCAAGTTTTTCATAAATCGCAGTCAGATGGTTACGTAGCGTGCTCTCACTGATGTGTAACTTGGTTGCGATCACTTTTGCAGGTATGCCGATATTTTCTATCATTGTAAGAAACACTTTCTTTTCCTTCGGTGTGAGCTTATCGATCCCGTTTCTTGCATGAACATCGCTTGATTTGAATTTATGTTGCGATAACTGATTGATCAATCGTTCAATGGTGGGTTGATTCAACCAGACTTGACCTTCATGGATTTTCTCGATGGCTTTCAAGATGGTTTCCAGGGTCGCCTCTTTTTCGATGATGCCCTTAGCGCCTGCCAAAATGGCCTTGTCATAAATTTCGGTATTCTCCGACCATTTGAAAAAAATCACTTTGGCCGAAGTGGAAGAGATTAGGTTCAATACTGCTTGCAATTCGTCTTCGGAATCATGAATCAGATCGAGCACGATCACATCCGGCGATAAATTTTTGAAATTCGACAGCACATCGATGCAACTCGAGCTCCTGCCGATCACTTCCATCTTTGGTCTTTGTTGATTGATTAGAGTTTGCAAACCAAACTGCACGATGCTGCTTGATCCTATCAGTAATACTTGAATTGTTTTTGTTTTTGGGCTACTCATCAATGTTCTGGAATAAACAAAGCCGCTGCAAGGCAGCGGTGCTCTGTAAATGGGATTCTCCCATTTTTTTAAAGTCTCAGTGTCAATGTAAATGCAAAGTAATTTGCTGAGTTATTCTAAGTACTTAATAATGTAATACAAATTAACGGAGTGTGTCTAGGTCATTCGGTTATTGCTGTGATAGCACAGCAACCGTGCGATGCGATTCAGATCAGACCGCGGCGCAATTTAATTGCTGCGCGCTGGCGTCGGGCATCCTTGGGATCAATGATCAGCGGGCGATAAATTTCAATCCGGTCGTGCGGATGCAACGGCGTATCCAGTGGCGAGAGCTTGCCAAATATACCGACTTTTTGGTTTGCTAAATCAATTCCCGGTACCTGATCAAGAATTTGCGAGATGAGAATGGCTTCATGGATCGTACATCCAGGTGTTATCGTAATTTTCTTAAGGATGTGAACGTCCGGTAATGCATAGACGACTTCAACTGGGAACATCGCTGTCCTGCGGCTTGCCATAAATCGTTTCGGCTCGCTCAATAAACGATTCGACGAAACTGTTAGCGATCATATGGAATACCGGGCCTACCAATTTCTCAAGAATTTTATGGGAAAAGGTGTAATGAAGCCTGAATTTGATCTTGCAGGCATGGTCGGATAAGGCGATGAATTGCCAATAACCGTCCAGATGTTCAAATGGACCGTTCAACAGGCTCATCTCGATCAGGTCGGGTGAAAAACGCTTGTTGATCGTGGTGAAGCTGTGCTGAATATGATGATAATCAATTTTGACGGTTGCGTGTGTCGTTATTTCATCCTGCGGATCGACTGACGTACCACCGCACCAAGGAAGGAATTTTGGATAATCCTCGACATTGTCCACCAATGCAAACATCTGTGCTGCTGAATATTCCACCAAGACTGATTTTTCTATTTCTGCCATAACTGTAAATTACCTCGTACTTATGAGGCAATATCGAAAAACTGATAAAATGCATCCACGTTTAGTCAATCCCACCGCTTTCGTTCCTATATGAGTATAGTACAAAATAAAAAAGCCTTTCACGATTATTTTATCGAGGAAAAATATGAGGCGGGAATCGTGCTGGAAGGATGGGAAGTCAAAGCGATTCGTGAAGGCCGAGTTCAGCTAAAGGAAGCGTATGTCATCATTCGTAATGGCGAGTTATTTTTGATCGGATCGCACATCAGTCCGCTCAATACTGCTTCGACGCACATCAATCCCGATTCAGTCCGGACGCGCAAGCTATTGTTGCAGGCTGAGCAGATCAGGCGGCTCATCGGTAAGGTTGAGCGCGCCGGATACACTCTGATGCCGCTGGATATGCACTATAAATCAGGCAGAATCAAGCTGGAAATCGGCTTGGCCAAAGGAAAGAAACAACATGACAAGCGGGAATCCGAAAAATCGAAAGAATGGGAACGCACCAAGCAGCGGCTCCTGCGCTCCAAATGATCTTCTAGGCAGGCCGTGGTATTCAACACTTATTTACAGTAAATGATTATGCAAAAACCTATTGCTATTTGGTTGTTAATTTGTTGCGCCATGGTATTTGCCATGGTGGTCGTTGGCGGCGTTACACGATTGACTGATTCCGGGCTTTCAATTGTCGAATGGCAGCCGATTGTCGGCACGATGCCGCCAATTACTCAGGCTGACTGGGATATTCTGCTCGAAAAATATCGCGCAACGCCACAGTATCAGCAAGTCAATAAAGGGATGAGCGTCGATGAATTCAAAACTATATTCTGGTGGGAATATATTCATCGCGTTTTGGGACGCTTGATCGGGTTGGCATTTTTTGTGCCTTTTGTTTATTTTCTACTGAAGAAACAGATCAATCGAACCTTGGGATGGAAACTGGCAGGCATATTCATCCTCGGCGGATTACAAGGGTTCATGGGGTGGTATATGGTTATGAGCGGACTGGTCAATGACCCTCACGTCAGTCAATATCGGCTCACAGCGCATTTGGGTTTGGCTTTCATCATTTTTGCCGCGATGTTCTGGGTGGCGCTCGGATTGCTATCTCCTGAACGCGAAAAATCCCATGCAACTGAAAATACAAAAAATTTGCGGCGATTTTCCTTTAGTCTCTCGACACTCATCTTTGTCATGGTGCTGTCGGGTGGTTTCGTCGCCGGGATACGTGCCGGCCTGGCTTACAATACATTTCCCCTGATGAACGGATACCTCATTCCGCCCGATTTGTTTGTGCTCGAGCCTTGGTATCGCAATTTTTTCGATAACATCACGACCGTGCAATTCGATCATCGTTTGATTGCATGGACACTGGCCTTTCTGGTGCCATTGTTCTGGTTCAAATCCCGCCGGGCTGAATTGTCAGGCACGACTCGGATTGCTTGTTATTCGCTATTGCTGATGCTGACTGTCCAGATCAGTCTTGGAATTGCTACCTTATTGCATGTTGTACCGGTGCCATTGGCTGCTTCTCATCAGGGAGGAGCGTTGCTGTTATTCGCCGCATCGTTATGGGTGAGTCATCGATTGCGATAAGTCAGGGCTTGACCGTTAAGATGTGTAGGAAAAAACTTATGCTCTCTTTACTGCTATTACGATGACGTATTGAGCTGGCATCACTTCTGGAAGGTTCGTTTTTATCGCGTAACATTATATGATTTAATAAGTTTTAATGTAATTTCCAGCTAATCGCTATTTCTTCAAAAATATCTCTAAATTTATATTGGCGATTACCGTTCTTCCTACACTTGAAATCACCCCTGCGACACAAGGGATGCCCTAATGCTGTCAAGCTAAAGCTTCTGTATGAGCTTCCAGAGCTCATGGGTATCAATGAAATGGTTTTTTGTTCGAATTTTTCTGCGGAGCGGAGCAATGGAAATGCACATGCTAGACGATCATGAAGAATTACTAAAACCGATGCGCGCCCGGATTGATGGAGCGATGATGGCTACAGCGGCTCTTTTATTTTTGGTCACAATCGCCGTCGGGCTAGTGTTCGATCAATTAGTGTTGAGTCTCGCGATTGGCATCCCTACGCTGATCGTCTCTACAGTGATCTGGCGTTTGATGAGAGGCACATTGATTTCGAGATTAACCATGGCAAGCACATTGATTACCCTTATTGCAATTCAAATTCAGGCGAGTCATGGCATGATAGAAATGCATTTTGGCCTATTTGCGGTGTTGGCCTTCTTATTGGCTTATCGAGATTGGCGGCCGATCATCTTTGGTGCATTACTCATTGCTGTTCAACATGTGGTATGTAATTTTCTGCAAGCAGGCCAGTTCGATGTTTGGATTTTCCATCATGGTGAAGATTTTGGCATTGTATTGTTACATGCCGCTTATGTCGTTTTCGAATCGGTAATTCTGATTTATCTGGCGTTGCAATTGCGTACTGAAGGAATTGAAGCAGCAAAAGTAGCGTTTCTGGCGGAAAGGATTACCCAAGGTGATCTGAGTTCGAATGTAGCCAGAGGAAAAGAAACTGGATCGGAAGGCATGCTGACATCCATGATAGCGATGCAAGACAGCTTGTCTAGATTGGTGACTGAGATTGAAGTCATCGTCGATGCAGCCGTGCAAGGCGACTTCAGCAAAAAAATCGACTTATCCAATAAAAGTGGTTTTGGTAACAAAATCTGCGGCTTACTCAATCAATTATCCCAAACCACAGAAGTGGGTCTGAATGATGTGATGCGTGTCACTAATGCCCTCGCTGCAGGAGATTTGACTCAGAAAATTACCGAAGACTATCCTGGTGTTTTTGGAAAAACCAAGAATGACGTGAACAATACTGTTGATTCATTAACCAGGATTGTCGGAGAAATTCATCAGATCGTTGATGCAGCAGCCAGCAACAAGAACGGGTGCAATCTCAAGATGGATATTGAGAACAAACAAGGATTTAGCCGGTCATTGGCAGAATCCTTCAATCAACTTTCCATTTCTATCGATAATAATCTTAATGATATTTTGCATGTAGCGAATGGCATGACGCCTGTAACTGATAAAGGAGTAGAGGTCGTAGGGCAGGTCATGACGACGATGGATTCAATCAAGCAATCATCCAACAAAATTTCTGAGATTACTGTCATCATCGATGAAATAACGTTTCAAACCAATATACTGGCACTCAATGCTGCGGTCGAAGCAGCACGGGCCGGCAGTGAAGGACGTGGTTTTGCGGTGGTTGCAGGTGAGGTTCGCACTTTGTCGCAGCGGGTTGCTGCAGCAGCTAGTGAGATCAAACAACTGGTGAATGACTCTGAGATCAAAATTGCTACAGGCAACAAGCTGGTTAACGATGCCGGAGAAACCATGCATGAAATTGCCTCGTCGATACGCAGCGTCATCGGCATTGTCTCTGAATTTTCTTCTGCTTCTTCTTCAATTCAGCATGATTTCAGATCTAAAGTTGATGATGCCGTTGTGGATCTGGTGCAGACGAAACAGCGCAGATTGGCCTAGGATCGGCATTATGAGCAATGACTTGCATTCAGACTGGATGAGTTGGCGTGGATTCTCCGTTGAATGCTTGCTGGTAGATTGTTTATAAGTACGCATTATTCAATGACGTAAACTGGCTCGAACAGCACCCCATTGAAATAGCGAACGGCTTTGGCCGAATAAGATGAAATCAGGTCAAAGCGCAGCGTAAACGGAGTAAATGAGCCTGTGAACGTGGATGGGTTTTCTACCTAAGGCACGTCCGGCCAGGAACAATCCATTTTCAATTTGTTTTAGTGTTTCAATGACAATCAGGCATCGGGTATCGAACGCGCCAGGCATGCGGGAATTAGACCTTGTTGCGTAACATCAATCCCACTAAAACCAGGCCTGCCAGCCACATGAAGTAGAGTTGCGGTTCCGGAACAGGAGGAATCGGATTGTCAGAAGAAAACAGAAAGGCATGTTTTTCTCCGGTGATGGAATTTTCTGCTTCCCCGACGACCCATCCGTGATCGTTGATATCCAATGCTTCCGTCAGTACCCAACCGGCACTCTTGCTGTTTTCATCAAGAAAATTATTTAGATCAAATACTTGATAGCCATTCCATAAGGTTGCGTGCTCAAATGCACCACCCGCTGCAACTGAAGAACCCACCACTTGACCCAATTCATTGATGGCATTGGCAAATGTTTGTCCACCAATGCCTGGGATCATTCGTAATGCGCTCAGTGTTTCGCCATCATATAAAAATGCACGAATATTGTTGGCCAAGGTGACGCCGTTTCCTACTACCATGCCTTGGTTGTTGATATCCAGTGGCGTATCGGACGAAGCACCCAATGTGCCGATTGCGGTTAAGGTGCCATTCGACGATATGCCGGCCTGGAAATTACCCGGACTGAATTCAAAACTTCCGGCGATGTGTCCGGAATCGTTGATGGCATAATCTCCGCCACTGTGACCTTGAAGCGTCGGGGTGAGATTTCTATCCCAATAAGCAAAAAAACGCGAGCTATCATCCGGTCCGATGATGCCGGCGATTTCTCCAGTTTCATTAAGACTCAGCGGATTGCCGTAAAAAGCATTTATCGACGGGATCAGAGTGGTAGATCCATTTTCCCAGCGTACTGCGTTAGTTTTTCCGGATAAATCAGAAGTGAATCCGACAACCTGCCCGGAATCATTTAAATCATTGGCAACCGAGCTGACATCGAAAGCGGGAGGTGCTAACAACGTTCCCTTTCCTGTAAAGCCATTCCATAGGGTTGCGGTGAAGGTCGAAACGGTCGATCCCGGGATGCTGGGGAGCGGAACTTGAATAGATTGATAACCTGCAATTTGTCCTTGATTATTGATGGCGTTGGCTATCGCAAAAGAGCTATTGGATGAGAGATCGGTAAATGTGTATTTGGGTGCTGCATGCAGAGAGAGTGCACTGCCTAGCATGAGTCCTAATACGAATGTCATTGTTATTCGTTTATTCATAATAATGTCGACTCCTGAGTTATTTTCTTGTGATCACGAACTGATCATACAATACATTCTGGTTTCTTGACGACGCATCGTACGACAGGGCGATCCTGGAAATTGCCTGCCATCAAGCTTGCTGATATGAATGAAGAATGGAAGATTTTTATTAAAAAAAGTTTTGAATGGGTGAATCTGAAGCTGAGATATAGTAAATCCGGATGGAACAGTTTAACGTTAATTCAAGTAATTACTAATTTTCTGAGCCGAGTCTGTCAACGAATCAAGTGACGCGTCGTTATTGCAGCTTCTGGTATTGATAGGCTTGCAGTTTTATATGAGTACTGAATTCCTGATCTTGATTTTCGTAAGCAATATTCAGCTGATCACCCTCCCTTAATGAAAAAGCTCAATATTGCTTACACCTGCAATGTCAGGCAACCGTGGATGGAAGATGAGCGTTATGGCGAATTTGAAGGCCCTGATACGATCCACGCCGTAACGGTAGCTTTAGAACGTATTGGCGCCAACGTGGAGTTGATCGATGTCGGACCCGATATCTATTATCAGCTCGACAAGCGCAAACACCACATCGACTTGGTTTTCAATAACACCGAAGGATTGGATGAAAAGGAATTACGTGAGGCGATCGTTCCTTTCTTCTGCGAGCATCTCCATATTCCCTACACTGGCAGCAGTCCCAAGACATTCATCAACAAAATGGATAAAGCAACGGCAAAACGGATCGTAGCCTACCATGATGTGCCGACTGCTCGATTTCAACTCATGAATCCTGGAGACCAACTGAGTGACTTATCATTTCCGTTAATGGTCAAACCCTACAGCGAAGGAACCAGCATTGGCATCAGTCAAAAAAGCAAGGTGCATGACCTTGCCGAGCTCGAACGCGCCGTAAGCTTGGTGGATGCACAGTTCAACGAGGCTGCGCTGGTTGAAGAGTTTCTGCCGGGAAAAGAATATACGATAGGATTGATTGGACAATATGTTCTGCCTGTACTGGAGATTGACTTTGCTAAAATTCCGGGACAGCCTCATGTTCGTGATCCTCATGTCAAGGATATAGAAAACCCATATATCTCGCATCTTGCCTGGACTGAGAAAGCGAAAGATTACGCAAAAATTGCGATAGCGGCGCACGAGTCTTTGGAGGTGCGCGATTACAACCGCATGGATTTCCGGGAACGCGATGGTCAGCTTTATTTTCTTGAAGCTAATGTAATACCAGGACTTCATCCAACTGAAGCCGATTTGACGACCATGTGCCGTTACGCCGAGATTGCGCACAACGATATGATCGCGTTGATTGTTCAGGCGGCTGTGGAACGCCTCTCCCGTCGATATTTAGATCGTTATGCCGAAAAAACCGAATTGCTCACAGCTATTACCGATAAAGCCGTAACTAAAGCACTCAACGCGGGTACGTTAACTTATCGTAATCGTATCTATACTCTACTGGGACCCCAGATATCATGATCGTGCCGATCTCAAAAGATTTATATCCTGATCTGATGAATATTGCGCTGCAAGATATCGGAACCATGTACCAAGCGGCGATTCAGGATGAATTTGAAGATATTTCGCAGGGCAAGAGTTTCGGTGTTTGTGCAATGGCAGATGGTTGCCCCGTCGGATATGCCGTTGCCAAACGAACGGTCGATACTTATCACTTGCTGACGTTGGCGGTTGATATTCAGCATCGTGGTAAAGGATTTGGCTCCCGCATGTTGGATAGCATTTTTGCAGAGATGGAACAGCAAGGAGGGAAAATACTCAATGTTGTGACCGATGCCGATGCCAATGAAAGTTTACGATTTTACTTGAGGAATGGTTTCGCATTGACGGGCATTGTACAGGATGAATTTATACCAGGCGTAGCTCAGGCTCACCTCACACGACGGATGGGATACCGACCGTAGTTGTGATGCCGTTTGCTGGCTTCTTTAATGAACTCAAAAGAGACCTATCAATCATGAGAATTAAAGCGACAAAAATGGATGGATGTGGTAATTCTTTTCTAGTAGTGGATGAAATGAATACGCCACTGGCAGGCTTCGATCGCTCAGCGATTGCAAAGGCTCTAGCGAACCAACATGATACGGATGGCATTCTTTATGTGGACGTCGATCAATCAGAGAAAATGCCATCAATGAAAATCTTCGATTGTGATGGTACTGAAGAGACCATGTGTGGCAACGGATTGCGCTGTGCCACCCGTTATTTTCGCGATACTTACGTAGCGTATGACAACTTTTCGATCGTTACAGGCGATGGCCGCAAAGAAGTCAGCGTCATCAATGACCTTACGGAGGTGGATTTAGGTGTGGTGCGTGATTACCGGCAGATCAGCGATCATATGTATTTTGTATTTACTGGGGTTCCTCATATCGTAGTCACTGGCTCCGAGATTACTCTGGAACATGCACGAATAATGGGCAAATCCCTACGCGAAGATAGATCGTTATGTGCGTGGGTGGGGCATCCGGAAGGTGTTAATGTCAATTTTATTTGGCGTGATCAGGAAGGAATTGCGGTACGAACATTTGAAGTCGGTGTCGAAGATGTCACGCTGAGCTGCGGCACGGGCAGTGCTGCGAGTGCTTTTGTGGCAACTCAGGTATTCGGAATTTCATTGCCGGTTATTACTCATTCACTTGGTGGAAGATTGAGAATTTCTGAAATTGGTGGGCACTTATCCATTCGAGGTCAAACTCGCTATCAAGGCAAGGTCATCGGGTTTGTGAATACTGTTTATTCTAAACCGATTTTCCCGGTTGACCACAGGCATCACCAACATTACTGGTAAGATGGTTATGCGGTTCATATGACCTCTTTTTACTTTATAGGTTTTAGAATAGATGGATTTTTCAGAATTTTCGATTGTTACATTTTTACTCATCATGGCGGCGATGGCGCTCGCGGATGTGTGCTGGACGCTCTACTTCATTGATGTTGAAGAAAGAAGAGCTCATCCTGCCGCTTTTTGGTCAGCGATGATTATTCTAGTGACTGCATTTACCGTAACCAATTACGTTGAAAATAAAATTTACATTGCCGCAGCTTTTATGGGGGCCTATATTGGTACTTTCGTGACGATCAAATGGAAGATTAAAACCGAAAGAAGTAATGATTCATAGACGATTCCTCACGTCGTAATATTTTTTGCTTCAGAACCTATCAGCTTATTCACTTTCTCTCAATTTCATGGCTTGATACGTATCTTTTCATATCTGCGTATTTTCGTTACATCCTCTTTGCTTTTAAATGGATAGCGTGCTCACGAAAATTTACTGGATAGCGTGCTTCGTTTTGTGAGCTATGAAAATGATTTTCTCTGTTTGCCTGAATATATTTATGGAGTTTTTGACAAAACGGATCGGATGATATTTTTTAAAATAATTTCTCTACATGATTCGATTTATCACAAAATCTTCATAATTGGGTTGATATACTTTTTCTCGTCTGCTTAATTCCCTTTGATAAAGTAGATCTCTCGGTTATTTGAATTGCCTCCACTGAATGACTGTGAGTATATTTCATGTTTATGATTCCTTCAGCGCGTTCCTCGTAAGAGCAACGCGCTATTTTTTGCTGCAGTTGATGCTGTCAGAGTAGTGGTTCATCTGAAAATCCAGATGTACTTCAGAATATCTCCTGATCATTAATTCCTGGCCTTCTGGTCAACAATTCTATTGAATTCAGCCAATCTTTTGCAGTGAATGGACAGCGCTTCCCTAATAGTCACTATGTAGGTTGCGTACTGAAAAAAAACTAATCCAAATATAATGATACATACTTTATGGCTTCTTGTGCATGGGCTCGAATAATTCTAGTCGCCCACTCCCGTTTCCCGATTAGTTTGGTTTGAGCGCTGATTCCCCAGTGTGATTTTCCTCTTCTCACATACCTCGTCGCACGGGGGAGATTAGTGAAAATAGTGGTGTAAAACGAATTTCATGCTTGTCATCAAAGATTTTATTCAATGGTAATCCACAATCATGCTTTCTGTTGAATATCGATCATTCATTTTCTGATACTATCGAAACGCTTCAATCGTTTTATTGTTGGAAAACAATTATCTCAATTCGTATCGCAAATATCGCGATCCGTCGAAAGGCAAAAAAATAAAAAAGGAGATTAAATATAACTGCACTTAAACATCAGTGAATTTAAATGTTTCCGTGAAGCTGTGGAGTTTTGATGCAGTATGCTTTATGCTCGTGGTGCCCAGAAGAGGACTCGAACCTCCACACCCGAAGGCACATGGACCTGAACCATGCGCGTCTACCAATTCCGCCATCTGGGCGATGAAGCAGTCGATTCAGACTGCTGAAGAACGCGTAATTCTATAGGAAACCACTGTTTTGTCAATGAAGAAGAATCAAAAGCTAAGAAATTTGGATCCCTTTCTCAAACGTGAGAAAGAACGCTACAAGGATGCTTTGCCAAGTCGTGAATTTATCTTGCAAATTTTGCAGCAAGAGGGAGTTCCGATTGCTGAACGTAGCTTGCACAAAATGCTCGGCATTACCAAAAAAGAACACGAACTATTCAATCGCCGGTTGGCAGCCATGATACGCGAAGGGCAGATTTTTCGTAATCGCAAAGGCGACATCTGCGTGATGGAAAAACTGGATTTGATCAAAGGCAGCGTCCAGGGTCATGCCGATGGGTTTGGCTTTCTGATTCCAGATGATGGCGGTGACGATCTGTACTTGAGCGCCAAGGAAATGCAAAAAGCCCTGCATGGTGACCGCGTTCTGGTGCGGGAGATTGGAGTGGATCGCCGGGGCCGCAAGGAAGCGACCATTGTAGAAGTGCTGGAATACACCAATACGCGCTTGGTGGGCCGATTGCATATTGATCATGGCATTTTGCTCGTCGTCGCTGAAAATAAACGCATCAGCCAGGATGTTTTAATCGCCCGCGAGCACTCCCTTAAAGCGAAAGCAGGGCAGGTAGTCATGGTGGAGATTATTCAACAGCCGACTAAATATTCTCAGCCCATCGGTAGAATTGTCGAGATTCTTGGGGATTACTCGGCACCTGGCATGGAAATCGAAATTGCATTACGGAAATATGATCTTCCGCATGTGTTTTCCTCTGACATTGGAAAACTAGCCGCCAAATTTCCCAAAAGCGTTCTAAAAAGAGAATCAAATGAGCGTGAGGATATTTGTCATTTACCCTTGGTGACCATTGATGGGGAAACAGCCCGCGATTTTGACGATGCCGTGTTTTGCAAGCAGGAGGACCACGGGTATCGATTGTACGTAGCGATTGCCGACGTCAGCCATTATGTCAAGCCTCATGATCTCATTGATCAGGAAGCACTGAATCGCGGCAACTCGGTGTATTTTCCGCGGCGCGTGATTCCGATGCTGCCTGAAGCGCTTTCGAATGAATTATGTTCGTTGAATCCAGATAAAAAGCGGCTCTGCATGGTTTGCGAGATCGAATTTTTGAAGAATGGCGATATCGTTGAGTATGTCTTCTATCCTGCGGTGATGTGCTCGCACGCACGTCTGACCTATACTGAAGTTGCCGCGATGCTGGCCAAACCCAAAGGATCTGAAGCCAAACGGTATCCAATGCTGTTGCCGCATATACTGATTCTTCAGAAATTATTCAAGGCTTTACTTAAAACACGTAAGAAAAGAGGCGCAATTGATTTCGAAACTAGTGAAACCCAAATGTTTTTCAATGAACAAGGTAAAATTGACCGGATTGAGCCGGTACAACGAACTGATGCCCATCGCTTGATTGAAGAATGCATGCTGGCAGCCAACGTGTGCGCGGCCGATTTTCTGCAAAAACACGATCAGATGACGCTTTACCGCATTCATGAAGATCCTTCTCCAGAGAAAATTATTGCATTGCGCAATTTTCTGAAGGAATTCGGCATTCAACTGGGAGGCAAAGAAAAACCTAGCGCCAAGGATTATGCCCAGACCCTGCAGAAAATCTATGACAGACCCGATGCACAATTATTGCAGACCGTTATGCTGAGATCGTTGCAACAAGCCATCTATAGCCCCGACATTACAGGTCATTTCGGATTGGCTTATGAATCGTATACGCATTTTACGTCGCCCATACGACGCTATCCTGATCTATTGGTGCATCGCGCCATCAAGGCGGTGCTCAACGGCGAGAATTATCAACCTGGGGATTGGCAGGAACTGGGCAAGCATTGTTCCATGACGGAACGGCGCGCCGATGAAGCTACGCGTGAGGTCGAAGCCTGGTTAAAATGTTTCTATATGCAGGATAAAATCGGCGAGAGTTTTGACGGCGTCATCAGTGCAGTAACCGGTTTTGGGCTGTTCGTAGCATTGGATAATGTATATGTTGAAGGACTAGTACATATTTCCGAATTGCCGAGTGATTATTTCCATTTTGATGCCACCAAGCATTGCCTGTTGGGGGAGCGCAGTGGCATGCAGTATCGTCTAGGAGACCGATTGCGCGTCAAATTGGTGCGCGTCGATCTGGAAACCAGCAAGATCGATTTCGTATTGGCTGATTCTTCCTCAACAGCAGCTCGTCCCACCCGGACACGAAAATCATCGAGCAATCAGAATCAAGCGAAGGATAAAGAAACTGTGACCACGACTGCGGGCAAACGTAGCAAGCGCTCATCGGGTAAGGCGAAATCAGACGATAACAGGCGATAAAGCATAGTTCTTATTTGATAACTGGCGATTCCTGGGCTTGATTGCAGCATTGTGTGGTCGAGCACAGTAATTTTTGAAATCCTTCTTAACGGCTAATTTGTTTTACAATAACGAATTGAAGCAGACGTTGTAATCATCGACGCCTGAGATTATTTTTTTATTCGAGAATGGCCTTATTCGTTATAGTACGCATAGCCAAGCAAAAATTTCCAGTTCCTGAAGAATAATGGCATCTAACTCACGCTTTATTTTTGGTTTTCATGCAGTGACCAGCCGTCTGCGGCAGAACCCGGACAGTATTCAGGAAATCTTTATCGATGCCGCACGAGCTGATCAACGTGCGCGGGGATTGGTGAATCTGGCAGATAGTCATAAAATTCGCCTGATATCCTGCGAAAGCTCGAAATTGAACAGCATGGCTGGCAATGATCGCCATCAGGGAGTGGTGGCAAATGTCGATTTCTCGCGCAATCACATCGTCGTTGACGATGTGCTGGATACTTTGACGGAGCCGGCTCGATTGCTGGTGTTGGATGGTATTCAGGATCCTCACAATCTCGGTGCCTGTCTGCGCGTGGCTGACGCTTTCGGTGTGCATGCAGTGATTGCGCCGAAGGACCGGGCGGTTGGTTTGACTTCAACGGTCTATAAAGTTTCCAGCGGCGCAGCGGATACAGTTCCTTTTATCTCGGTCACCAATCTAGCTCGAACCCTGCGGCAATTGAAAGACCGAGGAATTTGGATCATTGGCACTGCCGAGGATGCAGATAACGACCTAACCTGCTTTCAGATCAATACGCCCGTGGCATGGGTGTTTGGTTCCGAAGAGAAAGGCATTCGGCGACTCACGCGGGAAGTATGCGATCAGTTGGTGCGCATCCCAATGGCTGGCAGTATCGAGAGTTTGAATATTTCAGTAGCTGTCGGGATATGTTTTTTTGAAACCCATCGTCAGCAATCGAAGTGCTGAAAAAAATTTTCTCGAGCTTCATTGACATTCATTACCACCGATGCATGCTATAAAATATTGTTATCATTTTAATTATGAATTTATTGATCCCTCCCAATTTTAGAACGCATTTTGCCGAACTTTTTCGCCAAGCTGCCAACGCGATCACAACAGTGGATCCGACCCTGCGTATTGAACTCGCTCGCACGAAACAGGCCATTCACGGAGACTATTCCTGTAATCTGGCAATGCAGCTGGCCAAAACGTTGCACAAGAATCCGCGCGAAATTGCGCAATCATTGGTTGATCATTTGCCAGATTCCCCTTATATCGAAAAAACCGAAGTGGCCGGCGCAGGATTTATCAATATTTTCCTTAAGAATGCCGCCAAGCAGCACTATTTAACGTTCGTATTGCGTAGTAAGGACATGTTTGGTACCAGCAATGTGGGCGGGGGGAAAAGGATTCAGGTTGAGTTTGTGTCAGCCAATCCAACCGGTCCATTGCACGTGGGGCATGGGCGTGGTGCGGCGATCGGCGCAAGCCTGTCGAATATACTGACGGCTGCCGGTTATGCCGTTTCGCGCGAATTTTACGTCAATGATGCAGGCCGTCAGATGGATATACTGACCCTCTCCACGTGGCTGCGCTATCTCGATCTCAACAGCATCGAGATTCCATTTCCGTCCAATGCCTACCAGGGCGATTACGTCAAAGTCATGGCTGGGCTGATTCATCAGGCGCATGGGCAGCGTTACGTTCATCAGCCGGAATCTTTGCTGCAGGATCTGCCAATCGCTACGAATGGCGAAACAGACGATACGGATGAGCGTCTGGATCAGTTGATTGCCAATGCCAAAAAAATCCTTGGGCAGGATTATGCGTATATCCATAATTTTGTGCTGACGGAGCAATTGGGCGACTGCCGTAATGATTTAATGGAATTCGGGGTGGAATTCGATACCTGGTTCTCGGAACAGTCGTTGTTCGATAACGGATTAGTGGCGCATACGATTCAGTTACTGGATAAAAAGCATTTTCTGTATCAGCAGGATGGTGCCACGTGGTTCCGCTCAACCCGCTTTGGCGATGAAAAGGATCGCGTCGTGCAGCGCGAAAATGGTCAATTTACCTATTTTGCTTCAGACATTGCCTATCACTTGAATAAATTCGAGCGTGGTTTCGACCTGGTCATCAATATCTGGGGAGCAGATCATCATGGCTACATTCCGCGTGTAAAAGGTGCATTACAGGCGCTGGGATTGGATCCAGCCAGACTGGAAATTGCTTTGGTGCAGTTTGCTGTGTTGTACCGGAATGGCAAAAAAGCTTCGATGTCGACGCGCGCGGGCGAGTTTGTTACCTTGCGTGAATTGCGTCAAGAAGTGGGAAAGGATGCAGCCCGTTTTTTTTATGTTATGCGCAAGAGCGACCAGCATCTCGATTTTGATCTGGATCTGGCCACATCTCAGAGTAATGAGAATCCTGTCTATTATGTTCAATACGCGCATGCGCGTGTGTGCAGCGTACTGTCGCAGTGGGAGGGTGATCGCGCCGATCTGGTCGACGCAGGTATGGCAGCATTGACCACGGCGGCTGAATTGGCGTTGCTGCAAAAGATCATCGACTATCCCGATGTGATTGAAATCGCAGCGAAAGAACTATCGCCGCATTTGATCGCTTTTTATCTTAGAGAACTGGCGAGCGAATTTCATAGTTATTATAATTCCACACGTTTTCTGGTTCCTGACACTTCAATCCAGCATGCCAGGTTGGCGCTCATTGCGTCGATTCAGCAAATATTGAGCAATGGATTGAGGCTATTGGGCGTCAATGCACCTGATAAAATGTAATCCCATTAGCGCATAAGGATATTCATGAGTCGCGATTATAAATCCCCAAATTCTTCAAAATCAGCCAATGGAAAAAGCGGTTCAGCTTTCTTCGGGGGGTTTGTCGGCTATGCGCTGGGTTTGATAAGCGCCATCGGTATTTGGTTGTATATCAGTTATGCGCCCAGTCCTTTCCTGGCGCCTGACAAAACTGCACAGCCTTCCGCGAAGAGCGAAGCCCGTCCCGCGCCCGAGCAGCCCAAGGCGCCTGTAAAACCTGCTCAGGAAGAGCCTGTCAACGTCGTTGAAGAAAAACCGCGGTTCGATTTTTATAAAATCTTGCCAGGTATCGATGAACCAGAAATCGATTCTGCGAATAAGCCCACGGAACAACGTCCCATTGTCCAGCCCTCCGTCAATGCCAAGGTTCCAGAAGCTAGCCACAAACCGGTTGATGCTTCGCCACATCCCGTCGTAATCCAGCCAAATCTTGGTTCTGTCGACCAGAGGCAACAGACAGTTTCAATTCAACCGCGAAATATCCCGCCAGATTCGACCCAGCCATCTTCGCCGCCGCAGAACAAGCATGCCAAACCCGCTGAAAAGTATTTTCTTCAGGCCGGTTCCTTCAAGAACAATGATGATGCGGAGAACCTCAAAGCGCAATTGGCGCTGCTGGGGATGTATGCCTCGGTACAACCGATCAATTTGGCGGATAAAGGCGTTTGGTACCGGGTTCGCGTTGGACCTTTCAATAAAAAGGAGGAGCTTGATGAAGCCAGCGCCTCGCTGCGGGAAAATGGCATTTCGGCTCAGTTCGTCCGGACACCTTAGGGAAATGCTGATCAATTCGGCGAATGAGATGAAGCATAAAGCGAGAAGAACTCTGGTTGACTTAAGGAGTGCTGAATTTTGATTGATCACGAAATCCATTAACCCATCTGATGATTTTTTAAAGGAGCTAAAATGAGTCAACGCAAGTCTCTGGCAGTTTTCTTTTTGATAGTATGTTTGAGCTGGATCACAATGCCAGTAACCCATGCTGAGGTTGTCGACGGTAAAGATTACACTATTCTGAAAAATCCTCAGCCTACCCAAGACAGTAGCAAAATCGAAGTGTTGGAGTTTTTCTGGTATGGTTGTCCCCATTGCTACAGCTTGCATCCTCATCTGAAATCCTGGCTTGCCAACGTGCCAAGTGATGTCAGTTTTCGCTACGTTCCGGCGGTTCTGAGGCCTAACTGGGTTACTGCCGCCAAAATATTTTATGCGATCGATGCGATGGGAATAATCAACGATCTGCACGACAAGGTTTACGATGCCATTCATCGCGACAAGATTGATTTGAATAATGAAACCGTATTATTTGAATGGATCGAAAAACAAGGTATCGACAAAAAGAAATTCGAGGCCACGTATAACTCCTTTTCTGTTCAGAATCAGGTATCTCGGTCGACCCAGTTGACACGGCAGTATCAGCTCAGCGGTGTTCCCGCAGTGGTTGTTGATGGCAAATATGTGACCAGTGGAAGAATGGGTGGAACACCGCAGGATACGATAAGAACACTGGATGCACTGATTACCAAAGTCCGCAGTGAAAAATAAGCCGGTTTTTGCGGTAAATTGATTTCGATGCGTATCTACTGAAATTTAAATGATCTCAATGAAGATGGCTACCGGAAAATGACATGACAGAAACTGCTGGGTCGTTATTTATCATCAGTGCGCCATCGGGCGCCGGTAAGACCAGTTTGGTGAGAGCGTTGTTGCAATCAGGTCTCAGTCTCAGCTTATCAATTTCTCATACGACTCGTCCGCCGAGGTCGCAAGAAGTGAATGGTCGGGATTATCATTTCGTGAGTATGGATATCTTTCAGACCATGCTCAGCAATGGAGAATTTCTCGAAAGTGCGGAGGTATACGGCAATCTGTATGGCACCTCGCAAAAATGGATTAACGAAGCGGTCTTGGCAGGGCAGGATATTGTGCTCGAGATCGATTGCCAGGGAGCCCATCAGGTTCAGCAAATTTTTCCACGCGCCGTGGCGATTTTCGTACTTCCGCCATCGGTGGAAGCACTGGAAACGCGGTTAAGAATGCGTGGTCAGGATAATGCGGAGGTCATTCAGAAGAGACTTTCAGCCGCACGAGAAGAGGTGACTCATATCCGTGAATTTGACTACGTCATCGTCAATAATGATCTCGATGAAGCGCTTGGTGATTTGCTGTGCATCATCAAAGCCGAACGCCTGAGGAGGGAGCGTCAATTGCTTAAATACCGGTCATTGATGGCTCAGTTATCGTAAGGAATTCTGCAACATTGCTGCACTCCCTGGTTCTTGTAGAGCTTTTGTACATTTTCCAGAACATGACATTCGCTTATAATGCGGACTTTCATGAACGTTCAATCCGTAATTTTTAATTTTTGAGGCTTAACCCATGGCAAGGATCACCGTTGAAGACTGCTTGAAAAGAATTCCCAATCGATTCGACATGACGCTCACTGCGACAGCACGGGCCAGGCAACTGGCGATCGGCTCGGCTCCTCTGGTGGAGCCAGCGCGTGACAAACCCACCGTCATCGCGCTGCGTGAATTGGCGCAGGGTAAGATAGGGATAGACATTCTCAATCCCAGAAGCCTGTAAAGCCGAGGCATCATATCCTTTCCGGAAACTCTGCAAAATAACTGTACTTAATCAGGCAACGTTGAAATCAGACTCAACATTTCATCCTGATTTCAACGTTGTGCTGCATTACGACTTTCTAGGAAATTCACAATTCGTCGATTATTTTTTTCGCGTAGATGGGGCGATATGGGCCGAGCGTAGCAATACGATTAATGACCGGTGCATGTCATTGGATCTTCCTTTCTGATATCTTCTGGATGGGCGGCTTTCATTACAACCAAAACCCGGCATATAATCGCCTTACTCTGTAGCGAATGGCAGACGTTGTAAAGGCCGATGCGTCATTAACGATCTCTGCTTACCAGTCAACATAAAGTGTTTCGAACATTGCCATTCATCTATGCCTGAAGCAGAAATTCTATTCTCTGAGACATCCCATTATCTTAAAGCGGAGGATGTTGCTCAGCTCAAGAATGCCTATCTTTTCGGCCAGGGTGCGCATTCGGGACAATTCCGCAAATCGGGCGAGCCTTATATTTCGCATCCATTGGCGGTAGCCGGAATCCTGAGTAAATTGCACCTCGATGTGCCGACACTGACAGCCGCGCTGTTGCATGATGTTGTTGAAGATACCGATATTTCAAAAGCGGAAATCAGTGAGCGATTTGGTGAATCCGTCGCTGAACTGGTCGACGGCGTCTCCAAGCTCACCAAAATCGAATTTCAGACCCAAGAGGAAGCGCAAGCCGAGAATTTTCGCAAAATGTTGCTGGCCATGGCGCGCGACGTGCGTGTCATTCTGATCAAGCTGGCCGATCGATTGCACAACATGCGTACTCTCGAGGCGATGCAACCTGTCAAGCAGCGCAGTATTGCACGCGAGACGCTGGAAATCTATGCGCCGATTGCGCATCGCCTGGGGCTGAACAATATTTACCAGGAACTTCAGGAATTGGGTTTTCGTTATTCCTACCCAACCCGATACAAGGTTTTGGTAAAAGCGACAAAATCCGCGCGGGGAAATCGCCGGGAAGTGGTCGGAAAAATTCTTGAAGCCATCAACCATAAACTGAAGGAATCAGGCGTAGAGGCTGAAGTCAGCGGCCGGGAAAAACATTTATACAGTATCTACTCGAAGATGGTGGACAAGCATCTGTCATTTTCCGAAGTGCTCGATATCTATGGTTTTCGTGTCATCGTCAAGGATATTCCAGCCTGTTACGTGACCTTGGGCATGCTGCACAGCCTCTATAAACCGATTCCCGGCAAGTTCAAGGATTATATTGCGATTCCCAAGAGCAATGGCTATCAATCGTTGCACAGCACTTTGCTGGGACCCTATGGCCTTCCGATCGAGATCCAGATTCGTACCGCCGAGATGCACAGGATTGCGGAAAACGGCGTCGCGTCACACTGGCTCTACAAAACAACCGATGGTGATTTCAATGACCTGCATTTGAAAACCAGTCAATGGCTGCAAAGCTTGCTGGAAACGCTCAGTGGTTCGACCGATTCGCTGGAGTTTCTGGAACATCTGAAAATTGATCTTTTCCCTGGCGATGTGTATGTATTCACGCCGCAAGGAAAAATCCTCACTCTTCCCAGAGGTTCTACCGCGGTTGACTTTGCCTATGCGGTGCATTCGGATGTCGGAAATTGCTGCGTTGCTGTGAAAATCAATGGCGAGCATGCGCCCTTGCGCACGCAACTGAAAAGTGGCGACCGCGTGGAAATTGTCACGGCGCCATATGCTAAGCCAAATCCAGCCTGGCTGAGTTATGTCGCGACCGGCAGGGCGCGCTCGCACATTCGTTATTTCCTGAAGAATATTCAATATGATGAATCGGTCAAACTCGGCGAACGCATGCTAAATCAGGCGCTGCTGTTTTTTAAAATCAATCCTGATTTGGTCACGGAAGCGCAATGGGATAAATTGGTGCGTGACTGCGGTGTCAAATCGAAGAACGAATTGATGGCCGAAATGGCACTTGGCAAACAGCTTCCCGCCATAGTGGCCAAGCGCTTGACAGCGCCGATCGAATCCATATCCAACGACCAGGCAGCAGGCCCGATTACGATATTGGGCACCGAAGGATTGACCGTGCAATTTGCAAAATGCTGCCGTCCGATTCCCGGCGACGCCATTGTCGGATTGATCAAGAAGGATTATGGCTTGGTTATTCATGTGCATGACTGCTCGGTCATTTCCAGCAGTCACAAGAATGCCGAAAATTATCTCGATGTTGCCTGGGGTAAGGAGATCACCCGCACTTTCGAGGCGTGCATCAAGGTCACCGTGATCAACAAGCAGGGCGTGCTGGCTCGGGTTGCAGCTGAAATTGCCAAAGCGGAATCGAATATCGACGATATCGCGATGGAGAGCGATGGGGATTACACGCAGATGCGCTTTATTTTGCAAGTCGACAATCGTCAGCATTTGGCTCAAATTCTGCGTGGCCTGAGGCACATCAAGGAAATTGCCAAGATCAGTAGGGTCAAAGAGTAGCGCAAGAGGGTTGCATGGCAAGGCTTGACGGTATGGTGTGAATTTTTCGCATGAGTTTTTTCAATGGAGAGAATGAATGATTCGGCATGTGCTCTGGTTGTTGGCATTAATCAGTATCCTGTCAGGACTGGCAGGGTGTGCATCCAAGACTCAAGAAAAGAAATCTGCGGAGCCGTCGAATCTGAGCAAGGTGCCCACGCCGTTTGAGCAGCTTTCACTGAAAACCACTGCCAAGACTGCATTCGAAGATAGCGGCCGATTTATTATGATGGAAGGAACCAAATGCGTGCAGCGCGACAGCGGCGCTGAAGCGGCTACTGTCGTTGCGTGGATTGAAATGCCACATTATGTGGATAATGGTTCCATCGTACTGAATGGGTGGGACTTGCGTTATTTGCACCAGGAACGCGAAGTCAACTCGATGCGTGCCGACATCACGCACAGCAAACTCGTGAGGAATGCCGGATCAGCGATGCTGATGTTCGAAATTCAGGGGAAATTAGACGACCAGAATGGCAAGGAGCCATTTGAATTTTGTGTTTTTTATACAGCTTTCGGATATTCGTCGACATGGTTCGATGCAACGATGGAAAGTGATTACAACGGAATTGAAGCCGCCGTGCTGCAAAAGAAAAATCAAGGCGCGGTGGTCACGCTGGAAAATACCGGCAACAAAGGTACGCTCAAGCGTCACGATGCGATGGCAATCTTGCCGCGTGGATTCGAATTCCGCTACGGCGATGCTTTCGAGTGCGAATTTCGATTGTCACCCTGCAAATGGGGGGATCGGATTGATACTCCACTGTTGCAAGCTGCCTACAGCCTCTCTCAGACTGGCGTGTCGCCCAGCCAGGATGGAAGCCCGCACTGGGTCACTCAAACCATTTTTAAGGACAATGGCATGCAGACGCATTGGGTCAAAACGCGAGCGGCCGTGATTCGTGGCAGCAGCATCAAAGTACGCCCTGATTTTCTGGTATTGAATCCCCGGTCCAGCAATGCTGGTAACTGCCGTAAAAATTCAGATGGGGTGGTGCGCACGCAGACCTTTCGCATTGAAGAATTACCTTACGATTATGCGGTTCCGCTTTTGACGGGCTGGGATCTGTCCTATGAATGCGGGCAGCAACGCGTGCAGCGGGCCGGAATCTGGATTCATGATGTTCGTTTTGACCCCATTTCGCAAAGCATGGAGTATAAAGTATCGTCCATTTTGCGCGATCTGGATGGCAGCCCCAGTTTCAATGCTGGCCATCGAGTGACCGTACTCGGACTCAACCGGTTGAACTCAGCTTCATCATATCCCTCCCCGGAAATCAATATCAAGATAAGACAGCGCTGACTGAACTGTAGCTTGGTTCAATCCGTCAGACCGGACTGTGAATTCCATTTCTTAGTTAACCCCCCAAAGAGCATTCAGTTCTCTGCATAGCGGCCTTTCCGGCTAGCCTACAATGGCAAAGTCGCTGGTGCATCATGCTCAACGAACCATCGACACACATCGGCAATTTTCGTATTGACTGACACACTGACCAAACCGTCAGTCGAGGAAAGTCCGAATCAAGCAGAAATTCCAAATATTTCCGGATCGAAAAGGGTCAATTATGCGCAAATTCAGATTCATACATTTGTTATTCCTGGTGTTGATGGGAGCCGGGCTGCAACTGTCAGGCAAAGTTCACGCAGGCTATGTGGACTACACATTGCCGACGGGACAAGTGCGGGTTCATCATTCGACCGCAACTCCCGCCAATTGCAATGCCATACTGCTCGGCGTGGGAACCGCGATGAGCATCTCGAGTTACGATAAATTATCGGATGAATTGATCAAGCACGGCTATGTGGCGGTCATCATGGATCACGCGCCGGGCAACATGACAAAAACGGATCCGGCCAAATTCGCAGCGCTTGCGAATGACATCAAGGTCAATCTTAGCAGTTGGCTGAGCGGATCTGCCTGTAGCAGCGTGACGCATTGGGTGATGGGCGGGCATTCTGCCGGAGGACAAGCAGCGCAAAACGCCATTTCAAATAGTCTGACGCAGGCGGATGCAATATTCAGCATCGATCCTTACAATGTCAGTAATGCCGGTTTTGTCAACGTACCGGCACTGTACTGGGGATTTGATGTGACGACCTGTTTCGTGGACAAGAATAGCGCCGCTAAAGCTGCCTATTTGCGGAGCCAGAATCATCGAGCATTTTTTCGCGTCGCCAAGAAATACAGTTGGGGGCCGTGCGGCTATTCGCCGGTTTATTTTCATTGCAGCTTCTGCGATGATCACTGTCCTGCCTGCACCAATTGCATGAATACACCGCAGCATTTTTTTGTCGATGTGGCCGATTCCGTCAATAGATTCATCCTTGCCGCCTTTACTGGAACCTGGTCAAAGGCTGCGCTGACCATCCCGGCGACCACGCCTCTGACCTTGTTCGTGGATGGGGAACTGCCGTAAAGAGGAAAGAATCTTGCAGACCTCCAGGAAAAAATGGCAGGGTACTGCCATTTTCCTGACTCAATGGTTCATCGTTCAGTCAACGTGACCTCGACCGTCCTGGTTACGTTATCCCGCTGAAATTGCAATGCCACTGTTTCTCCTGCCTTCAGCTTTCGTAAAATGCCCGCATAGGCTGCAAGATCGCTGATGGGCTGACCCGCTAGCCGGATCAAAATGTCACCGGGCAGTAATTGCGCGAGCTGCGCCGGGGAATTGACAATGACGCTGTCCACGCGCACGCCTTCGCCCTGATACGAAAAGTCCGGAACCGTGCCGAGGCTGGCGGTACGTTTTTCTTTGGGCGCAGTCGGTTCTTTCGAAGCCGAATGAGTCGGTAAAGTGACGGTCAACGGTTCGATGCGATTAGCCAGATACTCGGTGCTTTCCTTCAGAATGGCGGCGATTTTGACCAGCCCAGCCGAATCGATTTTATCGACGGTATCCCCCGGTGCGTGAAAATCTTCGTGCGCGCTCGCAAAAAATTGCACCGCCGGAATGCCGGCTTCGATGAATGCCGCCTGGTCGCTGGAGCCAAAATCATCTTGCACGGCATTGACGGCAATGCCGGTGACAAATCCCGCGCCTCGCAGTATATGCACCCATTCCCGTGCACTGCCCGCACCAAACACGGTGACAGCATTATTGTCGAGGCGGCCCACTGTATCGAGATTCAGCATGGCCGTGATTTTGTCACGAGGATACGCGCCAGGCGGCGCCTCGAGGTAATGCCGGGAACCCAGCAGTTCGGCTTCTTCGCCGGTGAAAGCGACAAAAATGATGCTGCGTTCCGGTTGCCATTTTGGCGCGATCTGACGCGCCAGCTCCAGCATGACCGCGATACCGCTGGCGTTATCGTCTGCGCCATAATGAATTTTGCCACGATGCGCCGAGCGCACATCCGGCCAGCCCAAGCCAAGATGATCATAATGCGCGCCAATGATCAGGCTTTGCCCGACCAATTGAGGATTGGTTCCTGGCAGAATGCCGATGACATTGCGAAGGGCAATTTTTCCTTTGGTAGCGCCAACGTCCTGCTGCCAGGTTTGAAAATAACTGCCGCCATCGCCACCCGGCTTCAGGCCGATTTGCTGAAACTGTCGGGCGATATAGTCAGCCGCGGTATCCAACTCGGGTGTGCCCAGTTCACGGCCTTTGAATGCTTCGCTGGCCAGATGCGTGATGTCGGTCATCATTCGGTTTTCAGAAAATACCGGCGGCAATTCTGCCAATGCCCTGCGCGGTTTGATGTTGAGCGCAGGGGGCGGGGTTACGTTACCGTCGGGATTGATGAGCCGGGTCAGCGGCGAATCGATCACCGGCCATTGCCCCTTGTGGATATTGGTCAATTCCTCGCCATGCTTGAAGATCAGATAACTGTATTTGCGGTAATGCGGCAATTTGTTGGCAAGTTCGCCGATGGCCGCCGGACTGTCGGATGCGACCCATAACAGCGTTTTGTCGCTGTGAGCGGGCTGTCTGCTGGTCAGCACGGTGGCATGCTCAGTCTGTGCATACTGTTGCTGATCCAGGTGTAATGAATGATCGCGGTAAGCCAGGCCCGGCTTGGCAGCCGCCTGCAGGAATTCGTTGCTGAATTTGTTCTGCCAGCCCATCAGCCAGATGGTTCGATCCGGAGGCAGCATTGTTAATTGATCATCGGTAATGATGTCCAATGTCATGGATTGGGTTTTTTGCCACTGATTGGCAAGCAAGCGATAGCCTTGCAGTATCGCCGGGTCAGCGTTGGCGGGCAGTACCAGCAGTGGTTTCTCAGCACCGAATCCTTGAGACAGCGCTGGCGGAATTTCTTGGCTATCAAGACGCCTGAACAGATCGAACTGCGGATCGATGTCGATGCGCACTGGACGGGCAGGAAAATTCATCTCAACGGTCTGGGTTTTCTGGCCGATGCTGACGTCAGTCCGGTTCGCCGTTGTCTCGCCCTGCAACGAAACGAAAACCGGCACCGTCAGCTCATACGGTTCGCCGGGCTGAGTCTGGTCGATCTGCGCCTTCAGCTTGAAGCCTTGGGGCGTTCTTTCTACGTCTGCCTGACGCAATACCAGATTGGGCGCACCAGTGCGCCGCACCCACTGGTCAAAATCTCTTGAAAGATCCTTGCCAGTCGCCGTGCCCAGTGTGATTTGCAAATCGTCAAACGTCGCCTGTCTGAATTTGAATTGCTTGTAGAACTGCCGCAACGCTCGCACGAAGGTTTCATCACCGAGTTCCTGGCGCAGCATGTGGAAGAACATCATCGTCTTGCCATAGCCAACCGCTTCCGAACTGGCGCTGTGCCGCGAAACAAATTGAATCAGCGGAAAATCCTTTTCCTTGCTGACAAAGTCGGCATATTTCTGCAGGACATCGCGGCGGTATTCTTCGCCTTTGCCGCGCTGTTCATTTATCAGATGATCGGCGAGATATGCAGTCAATCCTTCCGCCCAATTGCCTTTGGCGTAATCGACGAAAACGCCGTTGCCCCAGTAGTTATGCAATATTTCATGCGGGTACGACGAGTGCAGAATGAAGGGAAAACGGATGACTTTGGGGCCTAGCAGCGTGAATGATGGCATGCCATAACCGGTTTCCCAGAAGTTCTCGACCAGCGCAAACTTGGTGTACGGATAGGGGCCGAGCAATTTGCTGTACATTCCGATGTATTGCGCAGTCACATCGAGATATTTTTGCGCCAGCGCCTCATCGGCGCTGCGCAGATACACCATCGCATTCACCGCGCCGGCGGATTGCGTGTAGCGATGATAACGGCCTGCGACGAGATAGATGTCATCTTGTGGATGAGTTTCTTCCCACGTCACGGTTTGGTTTGTCGCGGTCTTTTGTTCATTGGTCAGCGCGCCCTGGCTGATCACATCCCAACCGGACGGTATGTCGATAGTCAACCGAAATGACACCAGCGCATCTTCAAATTGTGGATACCAATGGCTTGAATTGGCTAGAAACACGCCTTCGTCGGAAATGACACCAGGGGTATAACTGAAACTGCGCGCGTATTCTTCGCCGGGATTTTTCAAGGCATGATGGATTTTTCCCTGATAACGCACTGTGAATTCCTTCTGCTGAGGCGCTATCGTAAGTGTGTAGTGCCTGAGCGGAATTTGGCCGGAATTCGACGATCGATCATTTTCTCGCACCAGGATGCGGACGTTCTGGCTGTCCGTGATCGTCAAATCGCCATGCAAACTGAAATCGAGCGTGGTGCTGCCGTTCTGATTTCTGGCATGCTCGGGAATGCGGATGTGATCCGTGACCTGAAGCTCTGAAGTCGCCGGAGTCAGGATGATTTCCATGCGGTGATGAACGGTCTGTTCACCGGCGTAGGCATGAAGGCTGATGAACGAGCAGGTAAGGGCAATGATCCAGAGAACGGAGCGTTTTATTAATCTTGGCATTATTCGAGCCTTGTCGAGAAATATTTGATGGAATGGCGAACAGCCCGCAGGGGGCGATTTTCCTAGCGTGCATTCTATAACATTGCGTGTTTACTTTCCTTTTGCGGCTATGTTCTAATGGTTTTCCTTTAATCGAGACGTCTAAGCACATGAGAAATTTTTTAAAAACTCCTCTTTCCAGCAGCCTGTCATTGATCGTCAGCGCCAGTATTTCTGTCGCATCAGCGCAGGCGGCAGATTTCATCTCCGCCGAACAGCAACTGTCTGTCAAGGAAAAAAGAGCGGGCGAAGCCTACTACCGGCAGGATATGAAATGGATGATTTATCAGGCAGAAGTGGCGGATGACAATCCGTTCTATCAGATTTTTCTGAAAAACATCGACAGCGGGGCCGTGCAGCAGGTTTCACCCGGTACCGGTAAAACCACCTGCGCCTGGGTGCATCCTTCGCAGCAAAAGGTGCTGTTTTCGTCCACGCATGAAGATGCCGGGGCCAAGGACAAAATGCTCGCCGAGATTGAGCGCCGAAAAGAAGGGGGGCGGCAATCGTACGCATGGGATTACGATGAATTCTACGACATTTACGAAACCGATTTTTCCGGCAATAACATTCGCAATCTGACCAAAACGCTGGGTTACGATGCGGAAGCATCCTGGTCGCCGGATGGCAAATTGATCGCATTCGCTTCCAACCGCAGAGCCTATGCCGATAAGTTGACCGATGAGGAAGCCGCGCTGTTCAAGGCCAATCCCTCGGCGCTGATCGATATTTATATCATGGATGCCGACGGCTCCAACGTGAAACGCCTGACCGACACCAACACCTACGATGGCGGCCCGTTCTTCAGCCCGGATGGCAAACGCATCGTCTGGCGCCGGTTTACCGAAAGCGGCCGGGAAGCCGAGATCTTCACGATGAACATCGACGGAACCGACCAGAAACAAATCACCCGCCTGAACGCGATGTCGTGGGCGCCTTTCTACCATCCTTCCGGCAAATACATCATTTTTGCCACCAATCTGCATGGTCACCGCAATTTCGAACTCTACATCGTCG